>PGZE01000050.1 GCA_002840015.1 Gammaproteobacteria bacterium HGW-Gammaproteobacteria-2
GGATGTGCAATAATGCGCGCCGAAATGCGCCAGAAAGCCTGAGGCTGCTGCGAGCACTGCGGCACTGCGGGTTTTGCCGGGGCGGCGAATCGACTGCGGCAAACGCTCATCGCGTTTGCTGCGATGCCGGGAACAGGGGACAACATGTTGACTTCGATCAGGCGGCGCTGCGGCGTTGCCGTGGCTGCAATGGTATGCGGCGTTGTGCTGGCTTTGCCGGCCCAGGCTTTCGATCTGCAGTACAGCTTTTTGCGTGATGATCTCACCGACCCGCTGCCGGCCGGCGGCACGATCATCTATGAAGTCGAGCTGCTCAACGGTGACTCCGATACCGCGAACGATGTGCGCAGCATCTACGACGTGCCAGCAGGCACCACCCCGACCAACCTGCCGGCCTTCTGCAGTGTTGCCGGCAGCCGAATCGAATGCGTACACGGCAACCTGCTCGGCACCCAGCCGCCCGCGAATGGTGCGGCGGTGGCATTCCAGTTGCAGTTCGTCAGCACGGTGCCTGGCGTTGTCACGTTGCGCGGGGCGATCGGCACCGGAGTTCCGCCGATTACTGCGCTGCCGTTGGCTGTAGGCGACGCGTTTTTTGCCGGCGATACCGACCCGGCCAACAATGCCGCCGAGCAGATTACCACCGTCACCAATGGCGCCAATCTGGCGATCAGCAAAACCGATTCGCCCGATCCGGTGGTGGGTGGTGCCGAAGTCACCTACACCATCAGCGTCGATAATCTGGGTCCCAGCGATTCAACCGGCGTGCGCGTGGTCGATAACCTGCCCGCCGCCACCAGCTTTGTCGCTGGCAGTGCCAGCGGCGCAGGCTGGAGTTTTTCGGTCAGCGGCCAAACCCTGACCGCAACGCGGGCTGCGGCGCTGAGCAATGGTGGCAGTGCGCAGTTCAGCTTCCGTGCCAAAGTCAATGCCGGTTCTGGCACTATCACCAACGCCGCCACCGTGGACACCAATGGCGCTGGTGCAACCCCCGACCCGCTGCCGGGCAACAACACCGCCAGCGTTGACACGGCGGTTAACCCGGGTGCCGATCTGGCGGTGACCAAGACCGCAACACCGTCACCCGCAGTAGCGGGTGATACCGTCACCTTTACCTTGTTGCCGCGCAATCTTGGCCCGAGCACAGCAATCAACGCGGTGCTGCTCGACACCTTGCCCGCCGGCTTCACCCTGGTGTCGGTGCTATCGAGCCCCAACTGGCTGTGTCCCGGCAATCCGGGCGATACCAGCCTGACCTGTACCCGCGCCAGCTTCCCGGTCGGTGCCAGCGACAACATCCAGTTTGTCGCTCAGATTCCAGCGGCTGCCAGTGGCAGCGTAACCAATACCGCCACCATCAGCGCCGATACCGCTGAACCGGTGCCCGGCAACAACAGCGGTTCGGTCAACCTCACCGTACTGCCACGCGGCGCCGATCTGGTACTGCAAAGCAAGGGCAAAAGCCCGGCAATCGTGCCGGTCGGCGCGGGCGTTGCGAGCCAGATGGTGTCGGAGATCGTGGTGCGCAACAACGGCCCGCTGGCGGTCAGCGCCAACCTGCAAGTCACCGACACGCTCGCTGCGGGCGAGCAGTTTGTCTCCGCGTCCGGGCCGTGGACCTGCGTGGCCAACGGTGCGCCGCCAACGCAAAGCGTCACCTGTACCTTCAATGGCCCGTATCCGGTCAACGTCGGGCAAACCTTGAATGGCGGCAATCGCCTGTTCATCACCACCCTTGCCATAACAGCCGGCACCCTCACCAACACCGCCTGTACCGGTGGTAGTGGTGGCAGCAGCGAACCCGATACCAGCGACGGCACCAATGTCGATCCAACCGCCGGCAACGACTGTACCGGCGCCACGTCGCGCGCGACCAATGAAAGCGGCGATTTGACCATCAGCAAAACCACCAGCACGCCGCTCGGTGGCGACAAGGTGGTTAGCACTGCCGAGAACAGCGTCAGCTATACCCTCATCGTCGGCAATGCCGGTAGCAACGCGATGGGCGGCATTGTTGTCGATGATGCGATCCCGGGCTTCATCAACGGCCGCACACCGGCACCAACAGTGGTTGCGCCAGCCGAGTTCACCTGTACTCCGGCGGCGACGGTGCGCTGCACCTCGAATGCCGGCTTCCAGCTCGCGCCGGGCGACACTCGCACCATCACCATCACCGTTGCCCGCCCGCTCAACGACTCAAGCACCAGCAACGTCGTCTGCGATGGCGTTTCGGTCAACAACGCGTGGTGCAACAGTGCGGATGTACACGTTGATGGCGCCTCGCCGGACGCGGTGGGTGAGTCCGATACCAGCAACAACATCGCGCAGGATTACGTCCAGATTGATCGCGTCGCCAACGTGCAGACCACATCGAAGACGATTCTATCGGGTACGCCGGGCCGCGCCGGCGTCGATACCCAGTACCGCATTGAATACCGCAATCAGGGTCCGTCGGCGGTGCCCGGCGTGGTATTCGATGACACCTTCACCATCCCAGCCAACGACCCCGGCTTTGTAGTGAGATCGGCAACCCGCACACCCGGCACGGTCGCCTGCACGGTGACCCCGGGCGTCGGCATTACCACCACCGTCACTGCGGGCGGCACCTCGTACAGCAATGCCGGCAATGGTGTGGCAGGGACGATCGGCATCAGTTGCCCGGCGCTGAATCTGGCCAACAACCAGGTCGAAGCGATGCTGCTGACGATCCGGCCGAACTTTGCCAGCGGTGGTGCCACTCGCCAGTTCGACAATATCGGCAGCTTCAGCATTATTGGTGGCGCCAGCGGTAGCGATGCATTGGGCAGCTTCGAGTTCAACGCCATTGCCACGACCGCAGACGACGAGAAGGCAGCGATCCTGCCGTTCGAGGCAGGTCAGGTTGACTTGATCACCAACAAGACCGATCTGGTCGATCCGATCGGTTTTGATCCGTTCGATTTCACCCAGAACGCAATCACCTATCGCGTGCGAGTGACCAACAATGGGCCGTCGCTGGCAACCGCCTTGCACGTGACCGATGTGATCGCGCCACCAGCCGGCCGCACCGTTCGCTTCATCGGCGACAGCACCAGCAGCACCGGGCCATTCGCGCCTTCGGCGTGCAGCATCAGTGCTGGCAGCAATCCGGTGATCGGGCCTGCCACCCTCAGCCTCGACTGCATGATGCCTGGCGTTGGCTTCAGCCCGAACATCGCTGGCAGCGTGGCAGCCGGATCAACCACCGAATTGTTTTTGCGCGTGCAGTACGAGTCGCAGCCGGCAGCCGGTGGCGACACTCTGGTCGATACCGCGACAGCCATCGCGAACGAGGCCGACACCAACCCGGCCAACGACAGCGATGGCGAGAACACCTCGATCCGCGCGCGCGCCGACTTGGAGTTGAAAAAAATCGCAACCAATGTGCTGCCCGATGCTGATCCGAACGTTGCCGCACCGGCGCCGGTTGCCAGCGTCACCCTGTTTGAGCCGCATTGGTGGGTGCTCGATGCGGTCAACAACGGCCCCGGCGCCAGTCTGTCGATCGACCGTGCCGCCGCTTCGCAGCTCAATGGCACCGGCACCGTTATTGTCGATACCTTGCCGGCCGGCACCGTGCTCAGCGGCAGCGCCACCTGGCAGAAGTCGGGCCCGGCCCTTGCCGGCAGCACGCCCGACGGCAGCGGCAACTGCGCGCTGGCCGGCGTCACCCTGAGCTGCAACGTCGGTGACGTATCGCCTGGTGGCAAGGTGCGGATCATCGTGCCGGTGCGCTGGACCACGTTCCCGGCCGGCGGCAGCGTTACCAACAACGCAGTGGTATCCACCGAGCAGGTCGATCCGATTCCGGGCAACAACAACGCCACGGCGGTGCTCGCAGTCACCCGTTCCTCGCTTACTGGTATCGTCTTCCAGGATCGCGACCGCAGCGCCGGTAACGGTGGTATTGCGCAGGCCGCCGCCAGCGAGCCGCGCATCAATGCGGTGACGGTGCGCATCACCGGCACCGATCTGTACGGCAATGCCGTCAATCGCACCACCACCAGCAATGCCTCGGGCGTGTACGCGATCAGCGACCTGGCACCCTCCGATGCCAGCGGTTACACCCTGACGCAAACACAGCCAGCCGGTTTCGCCAATGGCCCGATCGATCCACCCATTGCCGGCGCCAGCGCGCCGACCCTGGGCGGCAGCTACAGTGCCAGCATCAATGCCGGCGGCGATTCGCAGTACAGCGCTATCTCGGTTGGCGGCAACGTTGCCGGCGCCAACTACAACTTCCCGGAATTGCGCCGACCCAGCGTGTCCGGCTTCGTCTACATCGATGTCAACGGCAGCGGCGTGCGTGAAGCCGGTACCGACCTGGCGATTGCCGGCGCCATCGTTCGCCTGATCGACGCCAGCAATGGCAATCTGATCAACACCGCCAGTACCGATGCCAATGGCGCCTACAGCTTCACCGGTCTGGACCCGCTGATCGCCTACACCCTGGAGCAACCGTTGCCGGCGAGCCCGGCCGGCATCATCAACGGCCCGATCAATCCCGGCCTGATCAACGCGCTGGCCTGCGTCAGCGGCTGCACTGCGCAGGCCGATACGCCGGTCGCCGACAGTGATCGCATCGCCGACATTGATCTGAGTGCCGGCACTGACGGCACAGTGTTCAATTTCGGCGAAATCCAGCTCGCCGATATTGCCGGCCTCGTCTATGTCGATGGCGATCGCAACAATGCCCTTGACGCTGCCGATACCGCGCGCATCGCCAATGTCTTGGTGCGCCTGGTGCAGGGTGCCGACTGCGCCACCGGTACCGAGTTGGCGAACACCTTCACCGACGCGCTCGGCGCATTCGCCTTTGCCGATCAGTTGGCCTTCCGCGATTATCTGCTGTGCCAGACCCAGCCGCTGGGCTACGGCAACGGCAACGCAAATGGCACGCCGGCTGTCGATCAGATCGCGATCAGCAACCTGCCGGCCGCCGGCTCGCTGAACAATGGCTTTGGCGAATTGATCGGCTCGCTGGCCGGTTCGGTGTATATCGATCAGAACGATAACGGCGTGCGCGATGCTGGCGAGCTGGGTATCGACAATGTGCCGGTAACACTCACCGGCACCGATGTGCTGGGCAATGTGCTCAATCAGGTGGTCAACACCGACCTGAATGGCGACTACCGTTTTATCGATCTGTTCACCCCGAACGCTTCAGGTTATCGCCTCAGCGAAGGCAGCATCCCGCCGGCAGCCGGCGTGTTCAATGATGGCCAGGATGCCCTGGGTAATGCCATCGTGCCGGGCACGCTCGGCAACGATGTGCTCAGTGGCATCGGGCTGGGCGCCGGCCAGCAAGCCAGCGGTTATCTGTTTGGCGAATTGCAGGCCACCGCCATCAGCGGCGTGGTTTACGTCGATGCGGATCGCAACAACGCGCTCGACACCAGCGACCCGTTGCGCATTGCCGGTGTCAACGTGCGGCTGCTGGAAGGCAACAGTTGCGCAACCGGCGTGCAGATCGACAGCGCCACCACCAATGCGGCGGGCGCGTATCAATTCTTCAGTATCACCGTTGGCCGTAGTTATGCGATCTGCCAGACGCAACCGGCCGGTTATGGCAACGGCAATGCGCTGGGTGTGCCGGGCAGCGACGAAATCCTGATTGCCAGCCTGCCGCTGGCCGGCGTAGCCGGCAACAATTTTGGCGAGCTGGTTGGATCGATTGCCGGTTCGGTATATGTCGATGCCAACGACAACGGCGTGCGCGATGCCACTGAAGCTGGCATTGCCAACGTGCCAGTCGTCCTGAGTGGCACCGATGCGCGTGGCAACGCGGTCAACCTGAGCGTGTCCAGCGATGCCAGCGGCAACTATGTCTTTGCCAACCTGCTGGCGCCGAACGCGGCCGGTTACACCCTGACCGAGGGCGCCATTCCGCCTGCTGCCGGCAGTTTCAACGACGGCCGCGACACGCTGGGCAATGCCGCAACACCCGGCACGCTGGGCAATGATGTGCTCAGCGGCATTGGTCTGGCGCCGGCACAAGATGCCAGCGGTTATCTGTTTGGCGAATTGCAATCGAGCACGATCAGTGGCGTGGTTTACGTCGATGCCGATCGCAACAACGCGCTCGATGCCAGCGACAGCGTGCGCATCGCCAATGTCATCGTGCGTCTGGTGCAGGGGGCAACGTGTGCCACCGGCACGCAAGTGGCCAGCACCAGCACGGATGCTGCCGGTGCGTATGTGTTCACCAGTGTGACCGCGCTGCGCGATTATCTGATCTGCCAGACCCAGCCCACGGGCTATGGCAACGGCAATGCCAACGGTACGCCGGGTGTCGATCAGATCACCATCAGCAACCTGCCGTTGGCGGGTTCGGCAGACAACAATTTTGGCGAACTGGTTGGCTCGATCAGTGGTCGCGTGTTCCTCGACAGCAACAACAACGGCAATCAGGATGCGGGTGAGCCGGGTATTGCCGGGGTGCAAGTGGCGTTGAGCGGCGCGGATGTCAATGGCCTTGCCGTTGCGGCGAATCGAAGCACTGATGGCAACGGCGATTTCCGCTTTGACAGCCTGCTGCAAGCCAATGGCGCAGGTTACGCACTGACCGAACAATTGGCACAGCCGGTAGTGGATATCGGTGGCGTGTCGGTTACTACCGCCAATGGCATAACCCGCGCTGGTCAGGTTGGCGGCAGCAGCCTGGGCAATGCCACGGCGGTGACGCAGGTGCCGAGCGCGGTGCAGGCCATTGTTCTGCCTGGCGGCGCAGATTCGCTGCAAAACCTGTTTGCCGAAGTGTTGCCGGTGGGCATCACCGGCAGCGTATTCCTCGATCTCGACAACAATGGCGTGCGCAACGCACCCGCCGATAGCGGCATTGCGGCGGTACGTATCGAATTGAGTGGCATTGACGATATGGGGCAAACGGTCACGCTCAGTGTCGATACCGATACTGATGGTCGGTTCGCGTTTGAGGGCCTGCGGCCAGGCAACTACACCATCACCGAGCCGACTCAGCCGCTCAACACCCTCAATGGCATCACCACGGCCGGCAGTGCTGGCGGCAATGCCAGCGCGGTTGCTGTGCTGCCCAGCGTAATCGCCGCAATCGACCTGAGCCTGCCCGGAACCCGCAGCGACGACAACCGTTTTGCCGAAGTGCCGGCCAGCGGCGTGATTGCCGGCCGGGTGTGGCTGGATCGCAACAACGATCAGCCAACCGATAGCGAGGGTCGATTCCGCTTCGCCGATTTGCCGCCGGGGCAATACACCCTGCGCGAACCGAACCAGCCGGCTGATACCTTCAACGGCATCACCGTGCCAGGCACGGGCGGTGGCAATGCCAGCGCTCCGGACGTGGTGCCCAGTGTCATTACGGCCATTGAACTGCTCGCCAATGGCGAGGCGGTGGACAACCACTTTGGCGAAATACCGCCGGCCTCGATTGCCGGCCGGGTATGGGCAGACAACAACAACGATGGCGTTATCGATGCCGATGAATCGGGCATTTCCGGGGTAACGGTGGTGCTCAGTGGTGTTGATGATCTCGGCGCCACCGTAAGTGTGTCGTTGACCAGCGATGGCGATGGCCGCTATGTGTTCGACGGCCTGCGCCCTGGCTCTTACAGCGTGAGCGAACCGCAGCAACCCGCCGGCACCCTCAACGGCATTACCGTTGCCGGGCAGATCGCCGGTACGGTGATCGGCGCAGCGACGCCGGTTGACGTATTGCCCTCGGCGGTGTCGTCGATCGTGATTGCGCCGGGCGATGCCTCGCTCGACAACAATTTCGGCGAAATCCCCGAGTCACCCGACCTCAAGGTCAGCAAGCGCCATGAGCCAGCGCGCTTCAGCGTCAACAACCCCGGCCGCTACGTGATTTCAGTACGCAATGCCGGCAACCGTGCCAGTGCCGGCGAATATCAGGTCAGTGATCGTCTGCCGGCCGGCATCGTGTTGGCGGCAACGCCAGCCGGAACCGGTTGGCTGTGCGATGGCGCGATCGGCGACAGCGAGGCGAGCGTCAGTGTCGGCGCTGCGGCGCTGGCGGCTTCGCCGGCCAACAATGCGGTATTGGTTGAAGGTGGCGGTGAAATCGATGCGCGGCGACCGACGCCGAACGAGCGCGATGCATTCAATGGTAATCCCTCGCAGTTGCCGGTGTGCGATCCGGCGATCATCCACGAGGCCTGTCGCGATCCGGTGATCGTGCAGCAATCGGCGGCGCTGTCTGGCAGCGTCTGGTACGACCTCGGCAGCAATCCGCTGTTGCTCGATGGCGGCGATCAGCGCTTGCAGGGCTGGATCGTCGAGGTGTTCGACCTGGCCACTGGCCAGGTCATCGCCAGCACGCTCACTGGCCCGGATGGCCGCTACCGCATTGTTGATCTGCCGTCTGGCCAGGTGTTGCAAGTACGCTTCCGCGATCCGGATTCGTCAGTGGTCTGGGGCGTGCCGGTGAATGGCGAAACCGTGCCCGACGCACCGGCGGTATGCGATCCGCAAGGCGCCATCGCCAATGGCATTGAGAGCTCGTGCATGGAGCCGAGCACGGTGTTCGATACCGGCACCTCGCGCCAAGTGGTGCTGGCACCCGGTGATGAGCTGATTGAGCAGAGCCTGCCGATCATTCCTGGTGGCGTGGTGTACGACGCCATTGCGCGCACGCCGGTGGCGGGTGCAGTCGTTACCTTGCGTCCGCTCGGAATCTGCGCCGGCTTCGATCCGGCAACGGATATTCTCAACGCGCAATCCGGTGGTTATCGCATCGAAGGTGATGCCATTTCGATGACCGTTGGCAATCTCGGCCTGTACCGCTTCTTGTTTGCGATACATGCGCCGAACTGCGAGTTCCGGCTCGACGTGACGCCGCCATCGGGCTTCAGCTTTGTCTCGCAGTTGATCGCGCCGCAGCCTGGTGCCCTCGACCCGGGTGGCAGTGCCGGCGGGCGATTCGACCAGCAGCCACAGGCCACCCCGCCGCTGGCGCCGGTTGGGCCAGGCACCGCCTATGCCTTGCAGATTGTTGTCGGTGGCGGCAAGGCGGCCATCGTCAACAACCACATCCCGCTGGATCCTTCGTTGCCGACCGGCCTTGCGATCAGCAAGGTTGCCGACCGGCAGATCGCCGAGGTTGGCGACACCGTGCTTTACACCGTGCTGGTACGTCACACCGGCGGCTCGGCATTGCCGCAAGTCAGCGTGCTGGATCGTCTGCCGGCCGGTTTCACCTACCTCGCCAACAGCGCGGTGGTGAATGGCCACAACATCGCCGATCCCGCTGGTGCCCCCGGCCCGGCCTTGGCTTTTGATCTGGGCCCGATTGGCAGCGGTGGGCAGCTCACGTTGAACTATCGTCTGCGTGTTGGCGTCGGCAGCCAGCAGGGCGATGGCGTCAACCGCGCCCAGGCGTTTGGTTGCGGTTTGCCGGCGGGTTGTATCGACCCGATCACGCTGACGCCATTCGCCGGCACCTTGAGTTCGAATGAAGCGCGCTTCCGCCTGCGCGTCAGCGGCGGCGTGTTCACCAACGAAGCCTGTGTGCTCGGCAAGATTTACGTCGATTGCAACACCAATCAAATGCAGGATGGCGAGGAGATGGGCATCCCCGGCGTGCGCTTGTACTTCGAGGATGGCACCTGGCTGATCAGTGATTTCGAGGGCAAATACAGCTATTGCGGGCTCACCCCGCAAAGCCATGTACTGAAGGCCGACAACAGCACGCTGCCGCAAGGTTCGCGATTGGTTACCAGCTCAAACCGCAATCTGGGTGACGCTGGCAGCCTGTTCCTCGATCTGAAGAATGGCGAGCTGCATCGTGCCGATTTCATCGAAGGCAGTTGTTCCAATTCGGTGATCGAGCAGGTCAAGGCGCGCCGCACCCAGGGCGAGGTGAGCGTGCCGGAAACCGAAAGCAGGCAAGGCCCGCTGCGCTTCGAGAGCAAACCGGCGCGTGCTCCGCGCCAGGCGACCGACAGCGCCAAACAGGCACCGATCGTGGCGCCGAGGGCCGCGCCGCCCACTGCGCAAGGCGACGGCCAGGGAGGTGGCCAATGATGCGCGCCGGGTTCACTCACGCAGGTTTCGCTGCGCTGCTGTTGTTGGCCGGCGCGGTCAACGCGCAGGATCGTTTCGTGCCGCTGCTCGATGACCCGGCCGCACGGCTGCCCGCTTCGCCGGCGCATGCTGCCACCGCTGCTGCACCACAGGTGCTGGCCGGCCAGTCACCGACGACGCTCGATTACGCGCGCAACGCCGACATCGACCGGCTGGTGGTCGAAGTGGCGGCCAACAATCGCCCCGCCGATGGCCAGACGCCAACGCCGGTAACGCTCACCGCGTTTGCCGCCGATGGCAGCCCGGTCAAGGGCAAGCGTTTCGCTACCGTTGAAGTCAGCGGTGGCCGTATCCGCCTGCACGGTGCCGGCAGCGATGAACTGGGGCCAGGCCGGCTTGATCTCGACCGCGCGACTGCCGGTACCCAGGTGGTGCTGGTCGATGGCGTGGCGCAGTTCGATCTACTGGCCCCGGCCGAAGCGCAGGATGTGTTGCTGCGCGTTACCGCCGGCGGCAACAGCGCACAGGGCGTGGTCAGCTTCGTGCCCGATGTGCGCGACATGCTGGCGGTGGGTCTGCTCGAAGGCATCATCAACCTGCGCGATAAAAAGCCGGGCCTGATTTCGCCGACCCGCAACGGCGATGGCTTCGAACAGGAGATTCGCCGCTGGGAGCGCAGCTTTAATGGCGGCAAGGCCAGTGGTGCCGGTCGCGCCGCGTTCTTCCTCAAAGGCAAGGTCAAGGGCGATGCGCTGCTCACCGCTGCCTACGATTCGGACAAGGAAACCCGCGCCCGACTGCTGCGTGATATCCGCCCCGAGGAGTTTTATCCGGTCTATGGCGATTCCTCGATCCGTGGTTTCGATGCGCGCTCTGCCGAGCGGGTTTACCTGCGCATCGACAAGGATCGCAGTTACCTGCTGTATGGCGACTTGCAGACCGGTGATGCGGTAAGCGCACGTTCCGGCACGCTGGGCGAAGGCGCACCGCGTGCGCGTAGCCTCGGCACCTACAACCGCACCGTCACCGGCTTCAACTGGCATCCGGAAAGCGAGCGGGTGCGCGGCAATGTGTTCGCCTTCCGCGATTCGCTGCGTCAGGTCGTCGAGGAGTTGCCAAGCCAGGGCAGCGGCCCGTATGGCCTGCGCAACAACGCGGTGCTGGAAGGCAGCGAGCGGGTGGAAGTGGTGGTGCGTGACCGCAATCAGCCCTCGCGCATTCTCAGCGTGCGCCCGTTCCAGCGCTTCGCCGACTACACCTTCGAGCCGTTCTCCGGCCGCGTGCTGTTGACTCAGTTTCTGCCGGCCTTCGACGCCGATCTCAATCCGGTTTCATTACGCATCACCTACGAGGTCGATCAGGGCAGCGAGCAGGCCTGGGTGTATGGCGGCGATGCGCAGGTGAAGCTGCTGTCGTGGCTGGAAGTCGGTGGCTCCTGGGTCAAGGATGAAAACCCGTTTGCCGGGTTCGAGATGGGCAGCGTCAATGCCAGCGTGCGCTTCGCCGAGAATACCCATCTGGTGGGCGAGTGGGCCAGGGCCAGTTCCGAAATCAACACCAACCCGGTCAATCAGACTTTCGGCAACCTCGCCAATCGCAGTGGCAATGTTACTGGCGATGCCTGGCGCATGGAGTTCGATCATGCCGGTGAGGTGTTCGATGCGCGCTTGTATGCCGGGCGCTCCGACCCGGAGTTCAACAATCCGTCCTCGCCGCTCTATGGCGGCCGTGCCGAGTACAGTGCCAATTTCGGCGTGCAGGCCAGCGAACGCCTGCGCCTGTACGCCGAAGGCCTGCGCTCGGAGGATCGCAACCCGCAGGGCGGCCATCGCACCGCCGCCGGTGCCGGTGCGCGGCTGCAAGCCAGCGAGCGCCTGAGCTTCGATCTGGGTCTGCGCTCGCTCAACGAAACGGTAGGCGCCACCTCATCGTTCCTCGGTGCCTCGCCGTTCTCCGACCGCAACGGCGGATTGGGCAGCGTTGCCACCGGCGCCGCCGGTGGTGCTCTTGGTTTTGGCCAGCAGCCGCTCGACCCGCTCACCGGCTTGCCGATCATCAGCAATGGCCTGCAGGGCAACACCGCCAGCAATCTGCCAATCGGCACCCGGCTCAGCAGCGACACCGTGCATCTGGGTGCCGGATACAAGGTGACCGACAAGCTGGGTTTGACCGGTGAGCTGGAAACCTCGGTGAACGGCGTGGACCGCGACCGCTTCGCGCTTGGCAGCGACTACCAGTTGCGTGAGCGCCAGCGCCTGTATGCGCGCTATGAACAGGAAACCGGCCTGTCGAGCCCGCTCGGCATCACCACTACCGGACGCAAGGCCAACACCTTCGTGTTTGGTACCGAGCAGACGTATTTGCGCGACACCAACGTCTACGGTGAATACCGGATGCGCGATGCCATCAGCGGCCGTGACATCCAGGCCGCATCCGGGGTGCGCACCGGCTGGGATATTGCCGAGGGCGTGCGCATCACCACCGGTGCCGAGCATGTCAACGTGATCTCCGGCAACACGGGCGATGCCACGGCGGTATTTTTTGGCATCGACTACACCGCGCACCCGCTGTGGCGTGGCTCGACACGCATCGAATTGCGCCGGAGCGGCGATGTCGCCGGCACGCCATCGGACGAGAAGTTCGACACCGCGCTGTGGCAGGTGACGGTGGCACGCAAGCTGGATCGCGACTGGACCTTGCTTGGCCGCAACTACCTGCTGCTCACCGACTATGCCGCACGCGGCGACGTGTTGCAGAACCGCTTCCAGGTTGGTCTGGCCTATCGCGACAACGACCATAACCGGGTCAATGCGTTGCTGCGCTACGAGTACAAGCTGGAGTCCGACGAGAGCGGCCTCAGCCTCGGCGGCGTCCCGCCGATACCCGGCAATGCAGCGTTGGGTAGCGATCTGCGCGTGCGCGCCCACATCGTATCCGCGCATTCGGACTGGCATCCGTCACGGCCGTGGTGGTTGACTGGCCGCATCGCCGGCAAGTGGCAGCATGATCGCTTCGCCACCCCGGGCCTGAACACCGTTGACAGCAATTTCCGTGGCGTACTGCTGTCCGGGCGTGCGGTCTACGACATCACCGAAAACTGGGACATTGGCGCACTGGGCAGCATTTTCACCGGCGATGAAGGCGCACGGCAGTATGCCTACGGCGCCGAAGTGGGCCGCCTGTTGCGCCAGAATCTGTGGCTGAGCGTGGGCTACAACTGGAGCGGCTTTGATGGCGATGCCGACCTCAGCGGTTACGAGTACACGCAGCGCGGCGCGTTCTTGCGCATCCGCTTCAAGTTCGATGAAAACCTGTTCAAGTCCAACCCGTACGCAAACGCCAAGTAATGGGAACCACCATGCCGACACCACTTCGCAATACTCTTGCCGGTTCGTTATTGCTGGCCCTGTTCGCGGCATCCGTGATGGCTGCCGAGCCGCAACTCACCCCGCCCTCACAGCGCATCAGTGATGAGGCGATTTATGCCGATCACGCGCAATACCAGGCGCAACAAGATCGCCTTGAGGCGATCAATGCGGCTGGCCGCCCGCTCGCCGATTACCATCTGGCCAAGGCGCAGTGCTGGCTTGATGTATCGTTTCACGAGTATTCGCGCAACGACCGCAGCGATTTTCCGCAGGCCGCGCTGGCGCAATCGGCGTTAATTGCCGAAGCGCTTGAGAGCGGCAACGATCCGGGCACCGACACGCCGCTGGTGAACGATGCCAAGCGGCTGCGGCCGGATTTGTGGCAACGGCTTGGCAGCTTGCACCAATCGCCCGGTTTCAGCTGTGCGGCTGCATTGGCTGCCTGTGCGGAAGTCGAATTGGTGCATGCCGGCAACGAATACAATCAGCAGCAGTGGCGCCACGCGCAGCCTTATGTGCAGATTGCCGAAGAGCTGATTGCCCGCGCCGATGCCGCCAGCACAGAGTGCTTGCCGAAGGCCGCTGCGCAGCCGGTAGCATCAGCAACGGCACTACCGCCGCAGATCAGTGCTGCGGTGCATTTCACGTTCGACCGCAGCACTATCGCCGATATCACCGACAGTGCTGCGCTTGACAACGTGCTGGCCGAGATTCGCCGCGCGCAGGCCGATGGCTGGCAGTTGCAGGCCATCACGCTCACCGGTCACGCCGATCAGTTGCGCGGTCGCGGTGGTGCCTACAATCTGCAACTCTCGCAACGCCGTGCCGACAGTGTGCGCGAATGGTTGTCTGCTGCCGGTATCGACGGCGCGCTGATACACACCGATGCGCGCGGTGACAGCAGCCCGGCATTGAGTTGCCCGCCCGGCGAGGCCGTTCGCCTGCGCGATTGCCTGGCGCCCAACCGGCGGGTGCAGGTCAGCGTGGAACTGGTTCGGTTTGCGGCCGACTGAGCACGCAGTGGCAAGTCGTGGTCGGACACTGCATCAACCGCTTCGGCCCGGTACCAAGGCGAGGCGAAATCCGAGCGCGGCGGCCACTTTCGCCACGGTGGCAAAACTCGGGTTGCCACCATCGGCCAACGCCTTGTAGAGGCCTTGGCGGGTAAGCCCCGCTGCTTCGGCCAGCTTGCTCATGTTGCGCGCGCGGGCCACATCGTTCAACGCGGCCAGCATCAATGCCGGGTCATTTTCCTCGCCGATGGCGGCAAGGTAAGCAACGATGTCGTCTTCGTCGCGCAGGTCATTGGCTGCATCCCAACGCTTGAGTGTGATGGTGCCCATGGCTTACTCCAGTTGTGCAGCAATGGCCTGCGCTGCTTTGATGTCCTGTGCCTGGGTGGACTTGTTGCCACCGCACAGCAAGACGATGACTTCAAAGCCGCGCCGCGTGAAATACAGTCGGTAGCCCGGGCCGTAGTCGATGCGCAACTCAGACACACCGCCACCAACACTCTTGGCGTCACCCACGTTGCCATACTCAACCCGCTTCAAACGAGCCGTGATGCGCATGCGTGCCTGTCGGTCCCGCAACGTCGTACGCCAACGGTCGAACGTAGCGGTGGTGAAGATGGTGAACACAGTGAAAATGTAAACCACAGGTGACACGCATGTCAACTGCCGTTACGGGTTCCGCTGGGTTCGGTGCTGCTTACTGCCGTAGCAGCCGCGGGTTGCCGGGATCAACACCGCGACGGTTGCTGCGCCAGGGGTTGATGTCGAGACCGCCACGACGGGTGTAGCGCGCGTACACGCTCAATTGGGTTGGCACGCAGCGCGCCAGCACATCGACAAAAATACGCTCGACGCAGTGCTCGTGAAACTCGCTGTGCTGGCGAAAGCTGACCAGATAGCGCAGCAGGCCGGCGCGGTCGATGCGCGGGCCGCGATAGGCGATCTGCACGCTGCCCCAATCGGGTTGGCCGGTGACCGGGCAGTTGGAACGCAGCAGGTGCGAGACCAGCGATTCCTCGACCACGACTTGCGCATCGTGCTGCAAAAACCCGGGGTGCGGCGGGCCGTAGTGTTCGATGCTGATCGGCAGGTCATCGATCAGCTCGCCGGGCAGCGCTTCAAATGGCAGGCTGGGCGTGGTGACTGGGGTCAGCACCACGCTGACCGGCGCGCCGGCCGCCTGCGACAAATCGTCGCTGAGCAGGGCACGCAGCGCATCGCTGCTGGCAACGCGGTGCTGGGCGAGGCTGCCAAGATAGAGCTTGAAGCTTTTGGACTCGATCAGGTTCGGCGAGTCGGCTGGAACCCGGAACTCGGCCATCGCCACCCGCGGCTTGCCGCGCGCATCGAGCCAGCCCAGTTCGTAGGCATTCCAGATATCCACGCCATGGAACGGCAGCGTTTCGCCAAGCTGAAGTGCAGCGCGATTGCCGGCACGGGCGATCGCAAACAGCAGCGCTGGATCGTGGCTGGTGGCGTAATTGACGGGTTTGCCGAGCAGCGAGTTTTCGGGCGTGTTCATGGCGCTGATTGTACCGGCGCCGGAGGCCAGTACAGCATCACCGCGGCCATCATGCCGCCTTGCAACAGCCAGATCAGGTAGCGCAACTCGGCGCTGCCGGCGATCAGTGTCAACGGCAGGCTGTACAGCAGCGTGGAAGCCAGCAGCACCAGCACCAGCCGCGCCTGCGGCTGGGTGCGGCGGCGCCAGGCGGCGACGGCCAGCGCCACGCTCAGCAACAGGTACAGCCAGCCAGCAAACAGCGGGGTATCGATCAGCGCGTTCAGCCCGTTTTGTACGACGCGATTCAGTTTGCTCTGATTGGCGCTGATGGGTGGGTTGTCGGCAAACGGTTCGATCCCCGGCATCAGCACCATGCGATCAGGCAATACGCCCGGATGCAATCCAAACAGCAGTGCGCTCAAGCGGGCTCGGTGGGTGAAATAGGCAGCGGGATGCTCGACCGGCAATCGCAGCCACGCGCGGCGCAATCGCGCACGCTCGGCATCGTTGTAAGGCACAAACAGGCTGTGGCGGAACGCATCGTCGATATACAGGCTGGTATTGCTGTACGGCAAAAAACGTTCGCGCAGCAGGGCGAGATCGACATCGGCACGGGCAAATCCGGGCGGAAACAGCAACTGGTTTTCGGCCAGCGACACCGCTGCAATATCCCACAGCGCCACTACCGACCACGGGCTGTCGGCAGGCGTCACCGAGGGCGCACGCGCGGGCAGGCTGGCGAGCCATTGCAATGCGGCGCTGAGCAGCACGGTGGCAAGCAGTTTAAGTGGTGTAGAAAGCCGCCATTGGCGCGACGCCACTTCGCGCCAGACCAGCCAGCCGGCCAGCGGCACCACCGCCAGCAGCGCGTTGTGGCGCAGCGCGCAGATCAGGACGAGGCAGCCCAATACGGAAACGCGTGTAACCAGACCTGGCCGGCGCAGATCATGCAGCAATAATGCGCTGGCCAACACCAGCAACGCCACCATCGGCACGTCTTTCCACAGATGCGGCAACAGCCCGAACAGCGGTGGCCACAGCCCAAGCATCAACACCAACCCCACGCGCAGCGCGGCCGATGCCTTGAGCTGTGCAACCAGCAATGCCAGACCTGCCCAATACAGCATCACCTGAAGGCTGAACATGCCACCCGGCCCCGGCCAGAACCGATCAAGGTAATGCCAGAGCATTGCCTGTAGTGGCGGGTGCAGGCTGTTGTAGCTGGCGTGCCGCGCCTGCTGCCACTGATCGGCCGAATCGAAACTCAGATAGCCCGGATAAAACACCAGCACGGTGAGCGCCAGGCCGGCAGTGGCTGCCAGCCAGGGTGCCCAGCGTGCTGGCGATGCCTTCACTTGACGCCGTACAGATAATCCATGCTCACCTGCAACATTGCACGGGTGGCCAGTGGCAGGGTGGCGGCCTCATCGACGTAGAAATCCGGCGAGTGGTTGCTCGCCACCGTCTTCATGTCGCGCTCCGACGGGGTGGCGCCAACGAAAAAGAACACCGACGGCACTTCATTGGCGTAGTCAGCAAAATCCTCGGCACCGGTGATCGGGTCGATCTCGATCACCTTGCCTGCGCCGGCGGCGCGGACCAGGCTGTCATGCGCACGCGCGGTCAGCGCCGGGTCGTTGACCAGCACCGGGGTGCCGTCGCCAGCCGGCACCTGCATTTCCACCCGCGCACCGTTGGCGGCAGCGATGTGTTCGGCCATGTTGCCAAGGCCGGCAAACACCTCGTCGCGCATGTCCGGCTTGAAGGTGCGGATGGTGCCTTCCAGTTCGACGCTATCGGGAATGATGTTGTAGCGGATGCCACCGTTGATCGCGCCGAAGCTCAACACCAACGGCGCGCGGGTGAGTTCGGCGCGGCGGCTGACCAGGGTTTGCGCACCGCTGACGATCTGCGCGGCGGTGACGATCGGATCGATGCCGCCCCACGGTTTGGCGCCGTGGGTCTGGCGGCCGATCACCTTGATCGTGAAGCGATCCGAGGCGGCCATGAACGGGCCGGGGCGCACCGCAATCACATCCGAGGGAATGCCGGCGATCACATGCAGGCCGAACATTGCTTCGGGTTTGAAGTCGGCGAACAGGCCCTCGGCCAGCATCCGCGCGGCGCCACCTTCTTCGCCCTCGGGTGCGCCCTCCTCGGCCGGCTGGAACACGAACATCACCTCGCCCGGCAAGTCCTTGCGCATCCCGGCCAGCGCCTTCGCCACCCCCATCAGCACGGCGGTGTGGGTGTCGTGGCCGCAGGCATGCATCACCCCGGTAGTCTGGCCGCGATATTGGGTAGTGACTTTCGAAGCGAATGGCAGATCGCCGCGCTCGGTTACCGGCAGTGCATCCATGTCGGCACGCAAGCCAATGCGTGGGCCGGGCTTGCCACCATGCAGAATGCCCACCACCCCGGTGCCGCCAATGCCGGTGCGCACCTGCATCCCGAGCTTGCGCAAGTGATCGGCAACCAGTTTGCTGGTGCGGGTTTCGCGATTGCCCAGTTCCGGGTGCGCGTGGATATCGCGGCGCCAAGCCAGTACATCGTTGGCAACGGCTTCGGCGGCAGCTTGGGCATCGGGTGTGGTTTGCGCAGCGAGTGAACCGGTTGCTACCAACAAGGCGGCTGCAAGCAGGGTAAGACGCATGGCATGGCTCCAATCAATAATGAAAGAGGTTACGGACAAGTGTCGCCTGTCGCACGATACCAATGAAACCGGCCGGTGCCAGCCCCAAGGGATTGCATGGGACGGCCGAGGTGGGTGGCAGCCGCTTGCAGGTTGTGCTCGCTGCTGCGTTTGACAACAAACGTGCGGCACTGCGGCGGCTCGGCCAACAGATCGGCAAGGCTTTGTTCGTAGCGTGTGGTGGCCTGATTGATGCGGGCGCGTTCGATATTGGCACCGAGATACAGGCGCAACCCGAAACGTGGCGAATCTTCCACGAATACCAGTTCTGGTGCATCAGCGCCTTGCTCACGCATCACCTGTGCCAGTTGCCGGTCGTCGGTATGCATCGGCGCGCAAACCCGCGCAACGCAATCAGCGCGCCCAGCCACAGGCCCAGCAGCAGCCAGCTAGTGCGTGGCAAGCGTGGTGTACCGGGCGGCAGAGTGCGTGCAATCAACAATGCCAGTGGCACCCACAGCGGCAGCAGGTACAGCGGCATGCGCGACTGCGCCAGAAAAAACACCAGCAGCGGCACGGCGAACCACAGCAGTGGCAGCCACAGGCCGGGGTCGCTGCGCAGGTGCGCAAGGCCGGGCCAGGGCCTGCGCAGCGCGCCGAGCAGACGCACGCCCCACGGCAGCGAGCCGAGCAGCAGGGTGGGCAGATAAACGCTGATCAGCCCATAAAAGCCGGGGCTGCGGCCGTGCTTGTCGCTGAGCACCCGAGCGGCGACTTCATCGTACAAAAAATAATCCAGCAAACCCGGATGCTGCACGATCAACACCACAAACCACGGTGCGGCGATGGCGAGCCACAGCAGCCAGCCCCAGCGCGCGCCAAGGCGGCCCAGGTGTGGTCGCAGTGGTGGGCAGGTGAATGCCGCAATCGCCAATGCCGCGATACCGAGCAGGCCTGGCGGCCCCTTGGTCAGAAACGCCAGAGCCAGCGCGGCCCACAGCAGCAATGCCTGGCGCAGAGGTCGGCCAGCATCCAGTAGCGCAGCGATAAAACCCAGCGCAGCCAGGGTTTCGAACAAGGTCAGCAAAGTATCGGTGTTGAGCCAATGCGCGCCGAGGGTTCGCGATCAAGCCGCTTGCCGATGGCGAAACACAGCCAAACGGTGAGCGCAAAAGCCAGCGCATTGGGCAGGCGGACCGCCCATTCATTGGCACCAAACAGTGCAACACTGGCGGCAATCGCCCAGTAGGTGAGCGGCGGTTTGGTGTAATGCGCCACATCGTGGCTCAGTTGCGGGGTGATGAAATCGCTGCGTTCAAGCATGTTCAACGCAACCGCGCTGTAGCGCCCCTCATCGGTAGTGAACAGCCCGCGCGACCCCTGAAAGGCGAGCGCGTAGGCGAGCACGATCAAGGCCAGGATCAGAATGCGTATCCCAGTTTCCGACTTCATCGGGTCATCTCCGCAGCAACCCGAAAATCGGACGCTCGTGGAGCTGTCCCCAGACTTGATCCGGCGGGGCTCGTACCAAGCGGTTGGGTTGACTGTGGGAGCGCGCCTTGCGCGCGAAGCTTTCGCAAGCTTGTTCGCCGGCAGGCCGGCTCCCACGAATACGCATTCAGCAGCGTCATCATGCGCGGTGCTCGCGGGCGAGGTAGTCGGCGCTTTGCATCTCGATCAGGCGGCTGCTGGTGCGCTCGAATGCGTGCGCCAGCCGCTCGCCGCGATACAGATCCAGCGGCCCGACCGCTGCGCTCAGGATCAGGCTCGTCAATCAGATGTACGAAACGCCGCGCCGCGTCATCGTGATTGCCGTCGAACTGCGGTACCCCGGATATCAGCACGGTATGGAAGCTGCGTGCAATTTCAATATAGTCGGCGACCGCGCGCGGGCCTTCACATAACGTTGCAAAATCAAACCAGACCGCACCTTCGGCCATCGCCTTCACCGGCAGCGTGCGCCCGAGCAGGGTGAGCGGCCCTGGCTCGCTTTGGATGTTGGCACTGAGCATGGCAAAGCAGGCTTCCAGTGTGTGCTCGGCGTCGGCGCCCAGCGGGCTGAGATAGACCGGCGCCTGGGTCAGCTGACGCAGGCGGTAGTCGGTGCCGCTGACCAGTTCATGCACCTGGCAGTGGCTCTCGATCAGGGCGATGGCCGGAAGGAAGCGAGCACGTTGCAGCCCATCGCGGTACAGGTTTTTCGGCGCGGTGTTCGAGGTGGTGACCAGGGTCACGCCGGCCGCGAACAGGTGTTCGAGCAGGCGCGCCAGGATCATCGCGAGATCGACCGCCACGACCGCCAGCGGATCGGGCTGCTCGGGCAGGGCGTTCAAACGCGCATGCACATCGGCCATGAAACGATGAAAGTGCTGACGGCGCTTGCGCAGGCCATGCGCAGACTCGAACAGCAGATCCACCAGAAAGGTCTTGCCGCGACCGACCCCACCCCACAAATACAGGCCTTGTACCGGTGTCGGCGCGGCCTTCGCGAACAGCCGCGCAAGCCAGCCCTTGGCGGCGTGTTGCTTGCGCAGTTTGCAAGCAATGTGATCGAGCACCGGCAATACCGCCTGCTGCAACGGATCGGCCTGCCACCGATTGGCCGCGACGCCGGCCGCATAGTGCTGCGAGGGGGTTGCGCTCATGTGACTGGTGGCAGGTTTCGGCGTACCCCGTTCTTGATTGCGCCGCGCAGATCCATCAGGCGGCGATGAAAGAAATGCCCGGTCTCGGGCATCATCACCAGCGTCGGCTTTTCCGGCAGGCCGTCGATCCACTCGCGCACCGCCGCCGGATCAACCACATCGTCTTCTTCACCCTGCACCACCAGCCACGGGCAGGTCGGTGGCAACACGGCAGCGAAATCCCAGCGCCCGGCCGGTGGCGCGATCGATACCATCTGCCGCACCGGCAGATGGCGGGCGCCAAGCAGCGCGACATAGGCGCCAAAGCTGAAACCGGCCAGCCACAGCTCGGCTTCGGGGCGTACTTTTTGTACCCATTCAGCAACCGCCAGCAAATCCAGGGTTTCGCCGCGACCTTCGTCGAAGGTGCCGGTGGACGCGCCGATGCCGCGGAAGTTGAAACGCACCGTTGCGACACCCAACTCGCGCAGCGAACGCTCGATGATGGTGACCACCTTGTTGTGCATGCTGCCGCCGTGCAGCGGGTGCGGGTGGCAAATGATGGCCACTGCATTGCGCGCATCTTTGGCCTGCGGCAGATCAACCAGCACGTCCAGAGTGCCGGCCGGGCCGGGCAGCAGCAGGCCGCCGGCTTCGCTCGGGAAATGGTCGGGTGCGGTAACAGTCGCTTCGCTCATCGAGAGTTTTTGGCACAAGTTCGGGCGAGCGCCAGTGTAACCGAGCCGGGGCGCAATACGCTGGAGTCGCCACAGGGTGGGTTCTCACAAAGAAGCGGTAGCGCGAACCTGTAGAAGCCCACCCTGAGGGCGATAGGTTGGAAGGCTGCGGGCTCAGTTCGCGCACAGGGTGCGCCTACAGGAGTGCTTCAAGGCGTTTGTGGGAGCGCGCCCCAGATCAAGTCCGGGGCAGGCTCTGCGCGCGAAGCTCCTCGCCAGATCGTTCGCGGGCAAGGCCCGCTCCCACAACAGCACAGATTCGGATTGGCACCAGCGAATAACACAGTTGCTCTCACCAAACATCCGCCAAGTCTTTGATTTTGCTTTTGCGTTTCATGCTGCTTTCGGCACCCCTTCGCGGGCATCACGCACCAATGCAAACACAGCCTTGTGCCCAGCGCTCGTTGCCTTCATACCCCCATTTCCGCCACAGCGCATCTGCTCGTCCCATGTTTGATGCGCGAATAAGCGCACCGACCCGGGGCGACCTGGACTCCTACAGGCGTACAGCCGCGCTTTTTGCAGGAGCTCACCCCCGGATCACGTCCGGGGCAGGCTCTGTGGGCGGTGCTTGCGCTCAGCGCTTGCGCGTGGATTCCAGATAGCGGAAATACTCCGAATCGGCATCGAGCATCAGGGTGGTGTTCGCGCCCATCGCCTTGTAGCTCTCCAGGGTGCGGAAGAATGCGTAAAACTCGGGATCGGCACCATAGGCCACGCCATAGATGCGGGTGGCTTCGCCGTCGGCCTTGCCGCGCACTTCAGCCGCCTTGCGTTCGGCTTCCGAGCTGATGGTGCGCAGCTCGCGCTCCATCTGGCCGAGGATTTCCTGGCTGCGGCCCTGGCCTTCCGAGCGGAAGCGCTCGGCGATGCTCTGGCGTTCGGCGACCATCCGGTTTTCGACCTGGCGGCGCACGCTGTCGATATAGTTGATGCGCTTGATGCGCACATCGACCAGCTCGATCCCCAGCGACGGCATCAGCCGCGACGCTTCCGCGAGCATGTCCTTTTCCAGTTGTGCGCGGCCTTTCTTGGGCTTGCCCAGGTTGACGTCGCTGCGCACCATGTCGCCTTCCTCGATATCGTCCGCGGCCACCTTCCAGTCGTGCGAGCGCACGATTTCTTCCAGATTGGTGCCGGAAATGATGTCGCGCACCACCGAGTCGATGATGTCGTCGATGCGGGTGCGCGCACCGCGTTCGTCGCGCACCGAGCGCAGGAACATCAGCGGATCGACGATCCGCCAGCGCGCGGTGGTGTCGACGATGACGAACTCGCGGCCGAGTGTCGGTATCTGGTTGACGTCGCCGTCCCACACCAGCAGGCGCTTGTCGAAGCGGCGGACATCCTGCACGAACGGCAGTTTCCAGTGCAGGCCCGGCTCGGTCACCGGCTCGCCAACGGGTTCACCGAACTGCACCACGATGCCCTGCTCGGCCTGATCGATGACATAGACGCTGCTGCTCAGTAGCAGCACGGCAACCAGCGCCAACACGAAAAAAGCACTGATCCGGTTCATTATTTGGCCTCCGCGGTGGTGGATTTGGCGTCGCGCAAGTTCAGCAGTGGCAGTGGCGACACCTGGCCTTTTTGCACCACCAGCACCTGACCGACATCAGGCAATACCTGATTGAGCGTTTCGAGGTACATGCGGGTGCGGGTGACCTGCGGTGCGCTGCGGTACTCGGCAAGGATCGAGCGGAAACGCGCGGTTTCACCCAACGCATTGTTGACGCGCTCGGTTGCGTAACCCTCGGCCTCGGCGATCACCCGGTTGGCCTGGCCGCGCGCCAGCGGCACGCGCTGGTTGGCCTGCTTGGTCGCCTCGTTGATCATGCGCTCGCCTGCAACTGCACGGTGACGACGCGGATGCCGTTGTCGTAGCGCTCCATGGCCTGCTGAATTTCAAGCTCCACCAGCTCGGCGATCTCGGTGCGCGCGGTGGTCAGCACATCACTGCCCAGGCGATTGCCGACGGCGCGGCGCATCACCGATTCGGAAATATCGCGCAGGGTACGCACTGGCTCGCGCATGGCGTACAAAAACTTCACTGGATCGGCGATGCGGTATTGCACCACCCATTCGGCATCGACCATGTTCAGATCGCCCGACAGCATCAGCGATTCGTCGGGCAGTTCGGTGTCGGCATAGCGCGTGGGCTGCGATTCACCCACCGTACGGAAGCCAAACTCCTCCTTGAGCACCCGCTCGGTGGCAACCAGCTGCATCTTGTCGATTCCGAACGGCAACTTGAAGTGCAGACCGGGGTCGGTGATGGCGACGACCGCGCCGAAACGCTTGACCACAGCGCGCTGCTCGGGCTGCACGGTGTAGAACGCACTGAACGCGCCCCACAGCACCAGCAGGCCCACAACCAGCAGAACGCCCGGCAGGCGCCCGCCCGCGGGGCTGGGTTGCCAACTGCCGCGTTTGGCCTTCGCCCCGAATATTCCGTTGAGGATGTTTTGACCCGAACTCATTGCCATTCCCTCGTGCGTATTTAGCCTTACACCATGCCACGAATCGGAGCATGGGGTCGAGCGGCGAGGGACGAATTGTCACTGGCCCGTCGTGATCGCGTCCAGTACGTTGCGCAAGCGACTACCCGGTTCAGCCAGCAAGGCATCGACCACACGACGGCCATAAGCAATGCGCGCCTGCATGATCGGGATGTTCGTCGGCTTGCCGCCATCGGCTTCTGGCGATTCCGGCCAACCCGGAGCAACCAGACTGTCAAAATCTTCGCCGCTGCCGATGCCGGTTTGCGGCTCGATGATGATCGGCCGCATGGCCGGGTTTGTCATGGCTGTGCCCGCTGGCGTGTCGCGTGCCGACTCCATCGCGTGCAAATAGCCGCACACTTCCGGTGCGACTTGTTGCGTGGCCAGTGCGTCGGCACTGACGCCGTGGGCATACAGCACCTGCGCCAGCCCCAAATTGTCGATATCGCCGCGCAGCAACTCATCCTGCAGCAGGTCCACGGCACGCAGACCCACTTCGATCAGATTGTCGAATGGCTTGAGTCTTGGCTGTGCTTGCGTCGGCGACATCATCACCACAATCGCCTCGCTGGCGCCCAGCGCCAGCGCTTCGCGCAGCGGTGCTTTGTCGAACACGCCGCCATCGACATACTGATGACGCTTCGATTTGTTTTTGTAATCGTAGCGGCGGTTGTCGTTCTGGATCGGCGTGGTGCCCAGCGGTACTGCTGACGAAGCCAACAACGCTTCGTTCAAATCCGCAAATGGCCAGAACTCCAATGGCACCGGGATTTGCTGCTGCGCATACCAGTCGCGGATGCGTTGTTGATTGCGCTCCTGGGTACACAGTGTCAGCGCTGCGGTCTGCAAGTTGACCGTTGGTACCACCAGATCAACCCTGCCGGTGGCGAGTGTGGCCTGCGCGTCGAGCGGCAGTGCCGCGTTCACCACTTCACGCAAGGGCTTGAGGTTGACCAGGCCTTCGGGCAGGTTGAATGGGTTGAACAGAAAATTCGACTGGAATACGTCTTTCTTGCGAATGCCGCCATACAGATCGACGAGTTGAGCTGTTCGAGCGCGATCAGCGTCTGCCAGCGCCGCAAACGGTGCAATCAGGCTGCCGGTGCTGGTGCCGGTAACAATCTGCCAACGCAGGGTTGGATAGATTTCAAGGATGCGCTGAAACACTCCGGCACCAAATGCACCCTTGGCGCCACCCCCGGAAAATACCCATGCGAGTCGGTTCATGGTGTGCTCCTTCAGGGATGCTTCAAAGCGTTCGTGGGAGCGCGCCTTGCGCGCGAAGCTTTCGCAAGGTTGTTCGCCAACAGAGCCTACCCCGGATCTGATCCGGGGCCGGCTCACACGGCAGCACGGATCGGCACCAGCGGAAGCGCAGTTGTTCCTTGCTGGGCACCGTGTGTGCGCGGCCGACGGCGGACCAACAACCACACCGAACCGGTGTTGGGTGCCCGCCACGGGCACGCCACCGCCGGGGTTCAAACCGCGCGGATCAGGCGCTAAACAGCGCCCGCATCTTTTTCATTGCAGCGGCTTCGATCTGGCGGATGCGCTCGGCCGATACGCCGTATTCGTCGGCCAGCTCTTGCAATGTCACCTTGTTGTCGTCATCCAGCCAGCGCCGACGCACGATGTCGCGCGAACGCGGATCGAGCTCGGCCAGCCCTTCGCGCAACAATTCGAGCTGGTTGTCCTCGTGATCCTCGCGGGCGTAGGTCAGCGAGGGGTCGGCGCCCTGATCGATCAGGTACGCGGATGGTGCCGGCGGTGCGTCGTCGTTGTCGTCGTTGCCCAGATCGAAGCCGACGTCGCGGCCCGACAAACGCGATTCCATTTCGCGCACTTCGCGCTCGGAGACGTTCAGGTCCTTGGCGACTGCCCGCACTTCCTCGGCGTTGAGCCAGCCCAGGCGCTTCTTGGCGCGGCGCAGATTGAAGAACAGCTTGCGCTGCGCCTTGGTGGTGGCGACCTTGACGATGCGCCAGTTGCGCAGGATGAATTCGTGCATCTCGGCGCGTACCCAGTGCACCGCAAAACTGACCAGACGCACGCCCTGATCGGGATCGAAGCGTTTGACCGCTTTCATCAGGCCGATATTGCCTTCCTGCACCAGGTCGCCCATGCCCAGGCCATAACCCTGATAGCCGCGCGCGACATGCACGACAAAGCGCAGGTGCGAGAGCACCAATTGTTTGGCTGCGTCGAGGTCTTCCTCATCGCGGAAGCGTCGTGCCAGCGATTGTTCTTCTTCGGCGGTCAGCACCGGAATGCGGTTGACTGCGCCGATGTAGGCATCCAGTGAGCCGAGCGCACTGGGGATCGGTAGATTGTTGGCAACCAAAGCGTTGACCGACATCGCAAGTCTCCTGTTGTGCACGGGTGAGTTTAGCACTCCGGGACTTCGAGTGCTAATGCGTGGCGAAGTTCCTGATTTTTTATCTTTGAATAACAAGGCATTAGATTTCATTCCGTGGCTCCAGGCCAAGGCCTTTCCCTGGCTGCGGCGGTGCCGGTGGCGCCAGCACGCTGATCACGATGGAGGCCGTCAACAAGCCCACCACAACGCCCAACGACCACAATGGAGGAACCTTGATCCACCCGGCAATCAGCATCTTGGTACCGACGAAGATCAAAACCAGCGCGAGGCCGTAGGTGAGCAGATGGAAGCGCTCCTTCATGTCGGCCAACAGGAAGTACAGCGCGCGCAGCCCGAGAATGGCGAAGATGTTGGCGGTCATGACGATGAACGGATCGGTGGTCACCGCGTACACCGCCGGGATCGAATCCACCGCGAAAATCATGTCGGTAATCGCCACCAGCACCAGCACCACGAACAGCGGCGTGACCCAGCGTTGACCGTTCTGCATCACGCTCAGGCGCTCGCCATGAAACTGCGGGGTGATTCTCAGATGACCGCGCATCCAGCGCAGCGCCGGGTTGTTCTCCAGGTCGGGGCTGGCATCGGCGAACCACAGCATCTTGGCGCCAGTGAGCAGCAAGAACAGGCCAAAGCCATAAAGAATCCAGTGGAAGCGGCTGATCAGCAACGCACCGAGCAGGATCATCAGCGCGCGCAACACGATGGCGCCGATCACGCCGAGCACGATCATGCGCTTCTGGTATTCGCTGGGCACCGCGAAATAGGTGAATAGCATCAGGAACACGAAGAGGTTGTCCACCGAGAGCGACTTTTCGATCAGATAGCCGGTCAGGAACTCGGTCGCCTTGAGATTGGCCAGTTCGCGTCCGCTGCTGTGATCGAGCCACAGCCACAACCCACCGCAGAATGCCAACGCCAAGGCAACCCACAACACGGTCCATGACAGCGCTTCGCGTTGCGATACACGATGCGCGCCCTGGGCGCGCAACACCACCAGATCGACGCTTACCGCGGCGATCACGAAGCCGGCAAACCCCAGCCATAGCCACCATGTACCGATCGATTCCATGCAACGCCCCCGATGCGTCCGAAGCCGGGCGCCGGTGCGCGATTGCGGGTGGACACGGTTGCTTCAACCTGGCCACGCGACCTCGCGCTACCGCTGCGCGGACGCATCCGCAGCGGATCTCGGCGACAAGGTCTCGCTCGCAGGGATGCGGTGGATACCGCAACGGGCTGCCTGACGGACCGGAGCTTTACGCTCGTGTTGACGATCCGTCGGATTGGGAGCTACTCCCCTTGAAGGGACGCGGCGCAATCTCTGCGCCGCACGGCGGACTATATCGTATCCGCGTGAGCAAGGGGTGAAGGTGGCAGCCGATCGCGCGCCGGCAGGCACCAGTCGATCGGGGTCTGACCGCCGCCAACCAGCCAGCGATTGGCCTTGCCAAAGTGGCCGCAGCCGTTGAAACCGCGATGCGCGGACAGCGGCGAGGGGTGCGGTGCGCGCAGCACGCAATGGCGGCGCGTGTCGATGATGCGGCCCTTGGCCTGGGCGTAGCTGCCCCAGAGCATGAACACCAACCCCTCACGGTCGCGACTCAGGGTCTCGACGATATGGTCGGTGAACCCTTCCCAGCCTTTGCCCTGATGCGAGCCGGCTTGTCCGGCCTGTACCGACAGCACCGCATTGAGCAGCAATACACCCTGTTTCGCCCAGGGCAGCAGGCAGCCATGGTCGGGCGCGGCAAAACCGAGGTCGCGCTCGATCTCGGCGAAGATGTTGCGCAGCGAGGGCGGCACCGGCACCCCCGGCGGCACCGAGAAGCTGAGTCCGTGTGCCTGACCCGGGCCGTGATACGGGTCCTGGCCGAGGATCACCACCTTCACCGCCGCGAATGGCGTGGCATCGAGCGCCGCGAACATCTGCGATCCCGGCGGATAAATCACCACGCCGCGCGCGCGTTCAGCGCGCAGGAATGCCGACAGTGCCTGCATCTCCGGGCGCGCTCGCGCCAGCAAGCGGCCAGACGCACCGCTGGCTTGGTGTCGTTGCCCGGGTAGGCCAATTTGCTTGCGTCTTCACACATTCGTCACATGATCCTCAAGTGCACTCAAAACCGGCCGATGACCGGAACAGGGGGATCACCTATCAAGCTTAGCGAATACCGATCCTTGTTTCGCGTCGAATCATGGGCCATCAATCCCCCATGCCAACCTGGTTGAAACGAGGGAACAGAAATGCGCCAGAACCTGCCGGTCACCCAGCATGAAACCACCTTTCCCGATGGCGATACCATCGTCTCGGTCACCGATCTGAAAGGCAAGATCAGTCACTGTAATGCCGCCTTCGTGAAGATCAGCGGCTTTCAGGTCGAGGAGTTGCTCGGTCAGCCGCAGAACATTATCCGCCACCCCGACATGCCGGCCGAGGCATTTCGTGATCTGTGGGACACCATCAAGGCCGGCGAGCCGTGGTCGGCGATGGTCAAGAATCGTTGCAAGAACGGCGACCATTACTGGGTCAGCGCCAATGTCACGCCGGTGTTGCAGCACGGCCAGCCGGTGGGCTACATGTCGGTGCGCACCAAGCCCAGTCGCGAGCAGATCGAAGCCGCCGATGCGCTGTACGCGAAAATGCGCGAAGCCAATCAGGAGGGCCCGGCAAAGCTGCGCCTGCATCGCGGGCAATTGCAGCAACGCGGGTTGGCGGCGCTCTGGCATCGGCTCAGCCATCTCCCCATGTTGGGCAAACTGGCGGCGGCATTGCTTGTGACCAGCCTTGCCAATGAAGCGGCGTTGTTTTTGCCGTTGCGTGGCGTGTGGCAGATTGCCGCTCAGCTTGGGGCGTTTGCCTTGGCTTTCATGGTCGTTTTGCTGTGGCTGCGGCGCAGTGTAATCGCTCCGATCAATGCCGCGACGCTGCGTGCCCGCGCATTGGCGGCCGGCGACCTGCGCGCGCACGATGAAGCGGCGTTGGCTACGGATGAGTTGGGGCAATTGCTGCGTGCGGTGCATCAACTGGGCGTGAATCTGCAAGCGGTGGTGGGCGATGTGCGCCGCGAAATCGAGGGACTGGATGGCACAGCCAGCGAGATCACTGATGGCAGCGATGACCTGTCCGGTCGCGCCGAATCGCAGGCGGCAAGTCTGGAGGAGACCGCCGCCTCGATGCACGAGCTCAACGCCACCGTGCAGCAAACCACCGAGATTGCACGCAGCGCCAATGAGCTGGCCGACAAGAACCGTGAGGCAGCGGATGACGGCAGCCGGCTGATGGCCGAGGTGGTGACCACCATGAATGAAATCCGCGATGCCTCCAAACAGATCTCGGAAATCATCGGTTTGATCGATTCGATCGCGTTCCAGACCAATATCCTCGCGCTCAACGCCGCAGTGGAAGCGGCGCGCGCAGGCGAACAGGGCCGTGGCTTTGCCGTGGTGGCGAGCGAGGTGCGCGATCTGGCGCAGCGCAGCGCGCAGGCGGCAGGGCAGATCAAGCAATTGATCTCGCGCTCGGCCGCGCAGGTGCAAAGCGGCACCGAGTTGGTGGGCAAGGCCGGCGCCGCAGTGGACGGCATTGTCGCCATGGCCGGCAAGGTGCGCGCCCATATCGGCGAGATCAGCCACGCCGCAAGTGAGCAGGCCAGTGGTGTCGGCCAGATCAATGATGCAGTGGCGAGTCTGGATCAGACCACCCAGCACAACGCGGCACTGGCCGAGGAGCTGAGCGCGGCATCACGGATGTTGAAAGATCGCGCCGCCAGCCTGGGTGCATCGGTGAAGGTGTTTCAGTTGGGGTGAGAGCGGAGCTTGGCGACGGCCTCAGCTGCTCGCCGCCTGCACCCGCTCGCGCAGCATGCGCCCTACCCGCAACTGGAACAGCAGTTTGGTTACCAGCAGGCGTTCTTCGATCGGCTTTTGCACCAGATCGTTGGCGCCGGCACGCAGCAGATCGGACTGATTGGCCGGATTGGCATCACCGGTCATCACCAGTACCGGCAACTGGCCTTTGGCGTAGTGATAGTCGCGGCGTAGCTTGAGCAGCAGGTCCTTGCCGCTCAGTTCGCCTTTCAGATAGACATCGGTCAATACCACATCCCAACCCGGTGCCCGGCCTTCGTGTACGGCCTGATCGAGCAGGGCCAGCGCGTCTTCGACGCTCGGCGCATGGGTGACCAGCAGGCCGTGTTTTTCCAGCATGCGCCGGGTCGCCATTGCCACTACGCGGCTATCCTCGACATACAGCACTTCGCCGCCGACTTCGGTTTCCGGGCGGATATAACCGCGGATGAACGTGGCCAGCGCCTGGAAGCCCAGCTCCTTGTCGAAATAGTCGGTAACCTCGTCGGTGAAGCTGCGATTTTCCAGTCGTTCTTGCACATCACCGGAGACCACGATGATCGGGATATAGGCTTGCGGCGCGTGCTCGCGGATGTAGTGCGCCAGCTCCAGGCCGTCCATGTCGGGCAGGCGCAACGCGGTGGTAACCAGATCGACGGTGCCCTGTTGCAGCGCGGTTCGCGCTTCCTCGCCGGTGCCGCAACCAACCACCTCGACATCAGGCAACTCTTCGCGCAGTACCTGCGCAATCATCATGCGCACCATTTTGGAACCATCGACCACCATCACCCGCGCCGAGTGTGGGCCGATATGACGAATAGAGGATGCATTCATGGATGTATCACACCTGCGTACGATGAAGATGATGCCCCGTTGCCAGCCAGGCACCGATCCAACCTAGAAGTACCACGCCGAACATAAACCGGAGCAGACCAAGCGCGCCCGGCCCGACCAGCACGAATTCACTGCCGTAGCTTGCCACCAGCCCGGCCAGCGGTGGTGCCAATGCCTTGGCTACCAACACCAACACCAGCAGCGCCAGCAGGCCGGCACCGAGCCCGTAACAGGCACCAAGATACAGGAAAGGCCGGCGCACGAAGCCATCGGTGGCGCCGAGCAGGCGCAAAACCGAAACTTCATCGGCACGCGACTGGATATCCAGCCGTACCGTATTGCCCACCACCAGCAGCGCGCCGGCACCCAGCAGCAGCGCTACCACCAGCACTGCCCGGTCACCAAAGCCCAGCCAGACGTCCAGGCGCCGCCGCCACTGCGCATCATGCTGCACGATTTCCGCTTCAGGCAGCGCTCGCAGCATGATCGCCAGTGCATCACCATCCTCGCGTGGGCTGACGTGTAACACGTAGGGCAGCGGATTTTGTTCCAGAACATCGAGCGCGCCAGCCAATTCGCTCATCGCCCGCAACTCGGCAAGGCCCTGCTCGGGGCTGCGCAGGGTAACCGAGGCCACCTGCGCGCGCTGGCCAATTTCCTGTGCCAGTTGCTGTGCGCGTTCGGCATCCACCTGTGGCCGCAAAAACACGCTGATATCGCGTGATTGGGTGACACTGCCCGAAAATTGTTCGACATTGTGCAGCACCAGCCACAACCCCATCGGCAGCGCCACTGCCAATGCCATCACCGATACCGTCAGCAGGGTTGCCCACGGCCGTTGGCCCATGCGGCCGATGCTGCTGATCAGCCCATAAAGATGCAGGTCGCGCCAGGCGCGCAGGCGCTGACGCAGGGTCAGCGCGTTGCTGCGCTGGGTGGTAGCGGGTTTGCGTTTGCGATTGCTGATGGCACTCACGCCAGATCCTCGGCTGAAATGTCGTCGGCCAGGCGGCCATGGTCAAGCACTAGTACCCGTTTGCGCATCCGTCGTAGCAAGTGCAGATCGTGGCTGGCAACCAGTACGGCCGTGCCTTGTGCCGGCAGCGACGCAAACAGCTGCATGATTTCCGCCGACAACTGTGGGTCGAGGTTGCCAGTGGGTTCGTCAGCAATCAATAGCGTGGGTTGTGCGACCAACGCTCGCGCGATGCCGACGCGCTGCTGCTCGCCACTCGATAGCGTGACCGGCAGCGAACGTTCGCGGCCTCCCAGCCCGACCTTGTCGAGCACTACCCGCACTCGCTTGCCGACATCGGCGTGTACGCTGCCATTGATCAGCAGTGGCAGGGCGACGTTGTCGAACACGCTGCGATCGGTCAGCAGCCGATGGTCCTGAAACACCACGCCGATCTGCCGTCGATGCAGGGCAACCCGCCGGCCGCGCACGCTGGCGAGGTGTTTTTCATCAAACAGCACTGCGCCCTGTGACGGCCGCTCGGCGAGATGAATCAGGCGCAGCAAGGTGCTTTTGCCGGCACCGGAATGGCCGGTCACGAACACCATCTCGCCGCGTGCCACCGAAAAGCTGATGTCGAGCAGGGCCTCCTGGCCACCCGGATAGCGCTTGCTGACGCCATCAAAGCGCAGCACAGGTTGCAAGAGGGCATCGGCCATTCAGCGCACCAATTGATTGAGCTGGAAGATGGGCAAGAGTATCGCCAATACGATGAACAGCACGAGGCCGCCGACCAGCACGATCACCACCGGCCCCAGCGCGGCCATCAGCACCGACAGCACCATGTCCAGCTCGCGTTCGAGCTGGGTTGCGGCTTCATCGAGCATCGCGTCCAGGCGGCCGGCGCGTTCGCCACTGGCAATCAGGCGCACCGCCAGTGGTGGAAACCAGCCGGTGCCGGTAAGTGCCTGCGCCAACGGCACGCCCTCGCGCACCCGCGCTGCCACCTGCGCCAGCGCATCGCGCAACTCAAGGTTGGCGACGGTGGCATTGGCCAGGCTCATGGCGTCGAGCAAGGGCACTGCCGAAGCCCCGAGCATGGCCAGGGTGCGCGCGTAACGCGCACTGTCCAGCGCAATCAGCAGCCGTGACAGCAGCGGTATCCGCAACCAGCGGCGATGCCGCCAGCGGATGAATGCAGGGCGTCGCCAACTCGCAACCAGGCCAGCGAATACTGCCAGTATCGCCGGTAGTAGCCACCACACACTGCTCTGCAAGCCGGCACTGATCGCCAGCAAGGTGCGCGTTGCCCACGGCAGGCTCTGGCCGTTGCGTACGAACACGCCAGTGACCTCGGGTACCACGTAGAGCATCAGCCCGGAGACCACCAGCAACGCGAAAAACAACAGCAACACCGGGTATGCCAGCGCCGCAATCACGCGCCGGCGCATCGCGTCGCGCGATTCCAGGTGCGCGGCGAGCTGCGACAGGACGACGCCCAGCCGCCCCGCCTGTTCACCGGCGGCTACGCTGGCGCGGTAAAGCGGCGGGAAGGTGGCGGGAAACTCTGCCAGCGCCAAAGCCAGGCTGCTGCCTTCCATCACCCGCGCGCGCAAGGCCAGGGTGATGGTTCGCATGGCACCATCGGCACCTTCAGCGGTAGCGGCCAGCACCTCGTCCAGCGGCAGGCCAGCGCTGAACAAGGTGGCCAGTTGCCGGGTAAGCAGCACCCGCGCGGTGGCAGACAGGCGCGTGCCGTGGCCGCTGTCGGCTTCAACCAGCGCAACCTTCAGTGGCGTCAATCCGCGATCGCGCAGTGCCGCACGCGCCGCACGCGGGGTGTCGGCCTGCAACACGCCTTTTTCGGTGCGATTGCCTGCGCTCAGCGCCTGATAATGGAAAGCGGGCATGGGTGCTCAGCCGCGCGCCTGATAAAACGCTTGCTCGGAGATCCGGTGCCAAGCCTCGGACTTGGCGCGAAACGCGCGCATCGAGTCGTAGCAGCGCCGGGCCATGGCGTCGGATGCCGCAATCGCCTCCAGTGTTTGCTCGCTGGCGCGGCGCAACGCGCCAAGCACATCGGGCGGCAGTGGCCGCACATCCACGCCGTGCTCACGGATCAGCGTGTCGAGCGCATCTTGATTGCGCGCTGTGTATTCCGCCAGCATCACCTCGTTGACCGCGCGGCAGCAGGCACTGACCAGGGTTTGCAGATCTGCCGGCAAGGCCTCGAACGCAGTCTTGTTGATCATGCATTCCAGCGTTGGCCCCGGCTCCTGCCAGCCCGGATAGTAATAATGCTTGGCGGCCGTGTGCAGACCAAAGGCCAGATCGTTGTATGGGCCCACCCACTCGGTGGCGTCGATTGCACCCGATTGCAATGCAGTGAAGATTTCTGCGCCCGGCAGGTTGACCGGTGTCGCTCCGAGGCGCGCCATCACCTCACCGCCGATCCCCGGAATGCGTATTTTCAAGCCGGCCAGATCGCGTACCGAGCGGATTTCGCGGTTGAACCAGCCGGCCATCTGCACCCCGGTATTGCCGGCCGGGAACGGCACCAGATTGAAGGGTGCGTAGAGTTCGCGCCACAGCTCAAGACCGCCGCCATCGTAGAGCCAGGCATTCATTTCCTGGGCGTTGAGGCCAAACGGCACCGCGCAGAAAAACGGCGCTGCCGCCGCCTTGCCTTTCCAGTAATAGGCCGCGCTATGGCCCATTTCAGCCACGCCGCGGCTGACCGCATCGAACACTTCGAACGCCGGGACCAGCTCGCCGGCGCCATACACCTTTACCGTCAGCCGGCCAGCCGAGGCCTCGGTGATCAGTGCGCCAAGGCCGGCGGCACCGGTGCCAAGGCCGGGGAAGTCTCTGGGCCAAGAGGTGATCATTTTCCACTGCAGTCGCGGCCCGCTGCTGGCCGGGCCATTGCCATCGGGTGCCGAACACGCCGCCAGGCTGGCTGCAACCGCAGCCAAGCCTGAGGCGCGCAGGATCTCGCGTCGATTCATGGGGTGTCATTCCGATAATTTGCGTTCATCGTACACCGCGCACACACTTTCATTATCCGCTAAACGATCAGGCAGGGCAGAACATGAGCACATTATTGAAACCGCATCTGATTGTATTTTTGGCCTTGTTGGTGATCTCGCAGCTCGCTTGCGCTGCGCAAGGGCCGGGCGCCAATATTTTCGCATTCGACCCCGAGGCGCGACTGGCCGAGCTGGGCATCGAACTGCCGGCAAGCAGCCCGCCGGTGGCCAATTATGTGCCGGCGGTGCGCAGCGGCAATTGGGTATTTTTATCCGGGATGGGGCCGTGCGGCGAGATGGGCCCCGGCCAACTCGGCAAGTTGGGTGCCGAGCGTAGCGTCGAGGACGGTTACCGCGCAGCGCGACGTACGGCGGTGTGCCTGCTCGCCGCGCTCAAGGCCGAAGTGGGCGATCTGAAAAAAGTGCGACGCATAGTGCGCGTGTTCGGAATGGTCAATGCCACACCGGATTTCACCCAGCATCCGCAGGTTATCAACGGCGCCTCGGACTTGCTGGTGGCGGTATTCGGCGAGCGTGGCCGCCATGCGCGGGCCGCCGTCGGCATGGCGTCATTGCCGTTCAACATCCCGGTGGAAATCGAAATGCAGGTCGAACTGGAGCCGTAAGCTTCGCGATCACGCAGCGCTATTGCGATAGGCGCCGGGAGCCTTGCCAGTCCAACGCTTGAACGCGCGCTGGAAGGCGCTTTGTTCGGAAAAGCCAAGCAGATAGGCGATGTCGGCCAAGCCCAGGCTGGGGTCGGCGATGTAGCTCAGCGCCAGTTGCTGGCGCAGGGTGTCAACCAAGGTACGAAAGCTGGTGCCACGTCGGGCCAGCAGTGCGCCCAGTTCATCACTGCGCAATCCGGCCGCTGCGGCAACCGCGTCCAGTTCCGGGCCGCCGTGCTCGAATGCCTGCACGATGGCTTTGTGTACGCTGCCCAGCCAGCCCGGATCGTTGCGATCAGCGTATTGGTGCAAGGTGCGTTCGCACAGCGCGTCGAGCATACGTCGTACCGCCGGATTACCCTGTGGCAGCGGCCAGTCGAGCACCGATGCGGGTATTGCAATCGCCGTTTCGGGCTGCGCAAACGTCACCGGGCAACCAAACAGGGCTTCGTAAGCCGCGAGTTGCTCCGGTGCTGGCTGCGGGTGGCGGAATGCCACCCAGGTGGCCTGGAAGTCCTCGCGGCCGGTCATCCAGCGGCCCAGCGTGACCCATACCGCCATGTTCAACTCGTCCTGCAGGCGTCCCAATGGCTCACGGCCGGGCAGACGGCTGCGCCAATAACGCACGCACAGATCGCCGTGCTGCTCCAGCTCATTGCTGCACGCATTCATCACCATACCCGAATAGCGCCGTGAACGATCCAGCGCCTCGCCGACCGTGGCGCAGCTGATCAACACGAAACCGAGCGAACCCAAGTGCCCGGCTTTGACCTGCGCTCCCGCGTGCAAGCCCAGCAACGGGTCGTCGAGCACCTGCGCAACCCGCTCGCAAAGCGCCGCGAAATCGGTATAGCGCAGCCGCGCTTCGCTGTCGGCCAGGGTAGCGCTCGACCAGCCGACCTCGGCCAGCAGCGGTGCTACATCCACGCCCAGCTGCACCGCGTAATCGGTAACCAGACGCACCAGATGCGCCGCCACGATGGCGGTTTCCCGGGTTGGCGCAGTGGTTGGGGTCAATGGCATCGGATTTGGGTCAATAGGGTTCGCACAGGGGCTGGCACACTGGGGGTGGAGCGTGGCGTGGCGGGTGCATGGCACAACGCTCAGCCACGTAACCCGAAGAGCATAGCAGGCCAGTCTTGGCAGCGGCTTTGGTGGGCATCCAACTTTTATGAACGGCAGTTTTGAATTATCGCCCTGGGGAGGGAATCATGCAATCGAAAAACCATACGAAGCTGCAGCCGCGTTTGCTGACTTTGCTGATATCGGCATTGCTGTCGCCGGCCGCGATGGCGCAATCGGCGGAAACCGCGAGCGCCGACAACGCCAAACGCCTCGATGATGTGGTGGTGACCGCGCAAAAGCGCAGCCAGGCGCTGGAAGACGTGCCGATTGCGATCACCGTGATTGATCGCGAAACGCTGGAGAAGGAGCGTGGACGCACCCTGTTCGACTTGCAGCAGTTGGCGCCCAACTTCCAGTTGGTCAAAGCCGGCTTCAACTCCATCACCATTCGCGGTGTCGGTGGTGGCGGACGCAGTATTGGTTTTGATACGCGCGCCGGCATGTACCTGGATGGCGTCTATCTTGGCCAGTCGCCAGCGCTGAACATGCCGCTGTTCGATATCGAGCAGGTGGAGATATTGCGTGGCCCGCAGGGGCATTTGTTCGGCCGCAACACGGTGTCCGGTGCGGTCAACGTCACCACCGCCGCGCCCAGCCCGTACTTCGATTCCAAGCTGCGCGCGGTTTATGGTAACAACGATGCGTTTGAAGCTTACGGCAGCGTTACCGGCCCGATCAGCGAATCGGTGCTCGGCAAAATTGCCGCTTCCTACGAGACGCGCGATGGTTACACCCGCAATGTGTTCAATGGCGATGATCTGGACAATCTGGATCGCTTCAGTACCCGCGGCGAGCTCAGCTTCCTGGTCAGCGACAAGCTCACCATCCCGCAACACCAGGCAGCAGCGCCAGAACGACACCGACTACAGCGCCGCCGACATCATCCGCATCAACTTCAACGACAAGTTCGAGCAGTTTTCGCAGGAGCTGCGCATCGCCTCGTCCAATGAGGGCCGCCTGCGCTACGTGCTGGGCGTGTTTTATCTCAACGAGCAGGCCGACTCCGATCGCCGGGTAACGATTGGCCAGGACATGAGCACTATCGTCGCATTGCCGGCTGGATCGCCATTTCCGTTCGCGCCGGTGGGCCTGGCCTTCGGCGTGACTGCCGGCAGCGTGGTGCCAGCCATCGCGAATATCGAAACCGAGAACGTGGCGGGTTTTGGTTCGCTGGATTTTGACATCACCTCGCGTTTGACCTTGAACCTCGGTGCGCGCTACACCCACGAGACCAAGGACATCGTGTTCAACCTCGATGGCAGCCGCAGCGGTGCGTTTCGCATCGGTTCGCTCGACAACTTCCGCGACGACCGCACCGACAACAAGTTCACGCCGACCGCCGGCTTCACCTTCGCCATCAATGATGATGTCAACGTCTACGCCAAATACGCGCGCGGCTTCAAGAGTGGTGGCTGGAACACCGATTTTCTCAATGTCGGGCAGATCGCCACCGGCTTCGATTTCGATACCGAAACGGTGGACAGCTATGAAGCCGGCCTGAAAGGGCTGGTGCTGGATCGTCGCCTGCGTTTTGATCTGGCGGCGTTCTACAACGAGTTCAGCGACTTCCAGCAATTCCAGTTTGTCTCACTCGGCGGCGGTACCACCGTGCTGCAACTGCGCAACGCAGCCAAGGTCGAGTCGCAGGGCATCGAGGGCAGCATCAGCCTGCAGGTCAACGAAAACCTGCGCCTTGGTGCGAATGCCGGCTACGTCGATGCCACGTTCGACAAGTTCCCTAATGGCGGCCCGTCTGGCCAGGATTTGTCGGGCAACGAGCTGCCTTCGCCGGATACCACGGCGGCACTCACCATCGACTATGGTGTGCCGGTGGCGGCGCTGGGTGGCCGCATCGACTTCTTCGGTGAGTACAGTTACCGCAGCAATTACTTCAGCGGTGCCACCAACGACCCGCTGTACGAACGTATCGGTAGCCGCAATCTGGTCAACGCACGCCTCGGTTACAGCAACGA
>PGZE01000051.1 GCA_002840015.1 Gammaproteobacteria bacterium HGW-Gammaproteobacteria-2
AAACACGCCCGCAACCGCTGTGATGGACACGCATTGACCAGCGCGCGGCGGATGGAGCCCCGTCCGCATGATCTTTACGGGGATTTTGCAAGAGCCTCACTGGATTCCAGCTTTCGCTGGAATGACGGTTCTGCTGATGGCATCTGCCAGCATCCGCTTGCTTCCCTTGGCGTACTTGGCGCCTTGGCGAGAGCACCTGAGGCAAGGATGCCGAAGCTTACGGCTGGGACAGGGCCGGACAGGGTGCTGAAAATGGCGGCGGCCCCGCCAGCGTGACTCCGGCGCCCGAATCAGTCGATACCGTTGCTTCCTTCCGGACCTGGCGGAGTTTTCGACCTATCGTCGCGGAGGCGCCAACGGGGCCACCATAAACGGTGAAACAATTGCTCGGCTGCTGTTCCAGACGCAGCTCTACCTCCTCCATCCATGGAGTCGTGCGTGGCGGAGAGGGAGGGATTCGAACCCTCGATACGGGGTTAAGCCGTATACACACTTTCCAGGCGTGCTCCTTAAACCACTCGGACACCTCTCCGCAGGAAACCAGCACTGCTTTGCAAACTCAGCCGATGAGGCGGCGCGAGCCAAGGCTCACTAGCCGGTAGCCAAGCAGCAAAACCAGCCGCGCAGTTTACCGCTGCCGCCCGATCACGGCAAGCTGCACCGTTTTTTGCCAGTTGGGTCAGTTCGTGCTGGCAATCGCATCGACGGCCAGCGCAGTGCGTCCACGCCCGTCGGCTTTCGCTTGGTACAGCGCCTTGTCGGCACGCGCCATGGTGGCCCGCAGATCGTTGTCGGAGCTGTTGACGGTAGCCAGTCCGATCGACACCGAGAGATGCTGTTGCGGCTGTCCGTCTGGGACCAATGTCTGGCATTCGCGGATGATACGGGCCGCCACGTCACGCGCGACGCTGGCGCTGGCATCGGGCAGAAACAGCGCAAACTCCTCGCCGCCGACGCGGCCGAAGATGTCGCCAGGACGTTTGCTCGATTGCACCAGATGGGCGAACGCGACCAACGCGCGGTCGCCCGCTTCGTGGCCGAAGGTGTCGTTGATCTGCTTGAAATGATCCAGATCCAGCATGAGCAGGCAGGCCGGCAGTTTGGTATGCGCGGACTTGCGCCACAATGCATCGGCTTCCAACAAAAAGCTGCGTCGGTTGAGCACACCGGTCAGTTCATCGCGGTAGGCCAGTTCCTGCAGGCGGGCGCGCAACTTCATCTCGTTGTTGTGGGTGGCAAAGTAGCGTCGCCGAGCGCCGTGCAATTGCCAGGAGACGATGGCGCCGATGATGATCGCCAGCGCATAGGTGGCAAACGTCTGGATCATGGTCTGGGTCGGCAGCGGGATGCGCAAGGCGAGCACGGTGAAGAAGTCGCTGGCGGTAAGCGCGGCAGCGGACAACAACTGCAAGTTGAAGCGATTGCGGAAAAATACGAACAACAACAGGATCAGCATCGGCGAGGTGCCGAGGAAGCCAAAATGCCCGCTCGGGCGATGCGTGATGGTGAAGAAATTGCTGATCACTGCCAGCAGCACCCAGGCCAGCATCAGTGCGTCGTACTGGCGGGCGCTGCGCACGCGGGCGAAAAGCATCATGACGATCACCGATATGCCGGCAAAGGCAAATCGTGCTTCCAGCAGCAGATCCACCTGCTCAGGCGTCTGGAACATCAGATCGAAGACGCTGAATGCAGCCTTGAAAAACACGAATACGGCGATGGCGATGATCGCATCGCGGCGATCGTCATGCAGGAAATAGGCTCGGTAACCCGCTTCTGCAGCGCTGTCGGCAAATGGTAGGACAGTTACGTTTTGGGCGATTTCGATATCGCTCGGCCCTTGCATTACGACATCCAATTCGATTGTCGCCCCCGACAGGATGCCCGATTATGGCATGCCTGGAAGAAATACTGATGCCAAGGTGATTCCACAGGTCCAGTCATCGTCGTATCCTGCAAACCGGTATTTCAGCTGGAGAAGGATCATGGTGATCGCTGCTTTGCTGCGGGTGTTGTTGATTGCGGTGCTTGGCCTTTGCGCAGTTGCCCCGGTGAGCGCCCAGAGTGCAGTGAATGAATCACCGGAACTGTATCGGGTGAGCACCGTGCGCGCCGCGCCCGGCGCGCTGCTTGATGTGCTGGCGCTGTATGCCGACGCTGCGGCGGCTGGGCACTGGCAGGCATTGGGCGAGCCCGAACCGATGCTGATGCGCCACTCGCAGGGCGATCAATGGGATTTGCTGGTGCTGCAGCCGATCGGCAGTTATGCCGATTACTATGCGCGCAAGCGGATTGCCCAGCGTGAAGCCGCGGGCGAAGCTGCCTTTCGCCTGGCGTTGAACAAACTGGTGGTTTTCCGCGAAGACCTGTTTGCCTATGGTCCGCCGCGTGCGCAGGTACAGGCGGCATATGCTGAAAACGGTTTTTTCCATATCGAGATGTTTGCCGCGTTGGCTGGCCGGCACGATGCGCTATTGCAGCAGCGGCAAATGGAGAACAGCTACCTCTTGGCGATCAAAAGCCGGCCCAATCTGATCTGGGTTGGTGATCAGGGCTCGGATGTCGATGTCTTCACGATCGGGTTTTACCCATCCATCGTCGCGTTCGCCGCGCCGGCGCCGGTGACCGACGAGCAGGCCGAAGCAGCGGCCAAGGCCAGCGGTTTCAAGGGCAGGGCATTCATTGGCACCTACCTGCGTGAATTGCTGCAAAGTCACCATGACACGCTGGCAGTGAGGCCTTGAGCAGCAACGTAAAACCTGTGGCCGACCCGATTCCGCATTGATCACCGTGATCTGAAGCGGGCTTGATCTGGCTCAGTGCCATGCGTGATCGCGCGCAAGACAATGGCGCCATCCGGCCGACAACGGCCTATTTTGGAGTGTGTCATGAGCCTCAACCCGATGCGGTGCGTGCTGCCGATTGCCATCGCCAGTGTGCTGCTGGTGCAGCCCGTGCTGGCGCAAAGCCCGGCGTCCGGCCCGACCCTGGACTTGCGCTATCGCTATGAAAACGTGAATGACGATGCCTTTGCGCGCAACGCCAACGCGCATACCCTGCGTGCCCGGTTCGGTTACCGCTGGGTGGCTTCGCCGCGCTGGACGTTGTTCGCTGAGGGCGAGTACGTAGAAGGGTTGTTCAACGCCAATTACAACAGCACCACCAATGGCAATACCGCATTCCCGGTGGTTGCCGACCCCGATGCCACCGAGCTCAATCAGGCGTATGTGAGTTATGCCGATGCCGGGTTGAAGGCGACTCTGGGCCGGCAGCGGTTGATCTTCGATAATCACCGCTTTATCGGTAACGTCGGCTGGCGCCAGAACGAGCAGACTTTCGATGCGCTGGACCTGACCTACAAGGCAGGTAGCGGTGGGCCGAGCCTTCGTTATGCCTATCTTGATCGCGCGCAGCGGATTTTTGGCGACGACAGCCCGCAGGGCGAGTGGAACCTCGATGTACACGCGATCAATGTCAACCAGGTGTTGCCGGTCGGCAGCATCACCGGCTATGCCTATCTGATCGACAATCAAGACGTTGCCACCGGCTCGCTGGCCACCTACGGTCTGCGCTGGACCGGCAACCAGGCACTGTCATCGGCGCTGAAGCTGGGCTGGACGCTGGAGGCTGCAAAGCAGAAGGATCATGCCGACAACCCGCAGCAGGTGAGTGCCGACTACCTGTTCATCGAGCCGACCCTTGGCTATGGCGAGTTCACCGCGAAAGCCGGCTATGAGCGGCTGCAAGGCAACGGCGTGGTCGCGTTTCAGACACCGCTGGCCACCCTGCATGCGTTCAATGGCTGGGCTGATCGCTTTCTGAGCACGCCGGGCAATGGTCTGGAAGATGTATATGTCGGTGTCGGCGGCAAGCATGGCCAATGGAGCTGGCAGGCGCTATGGCACGATTTTTCGGCGGAGCGCGGCGGCGCCGATTACGGCACCGAGCTTGACGCGCAAGTGGGATATGCCTTCACCCCGGCGATCAACGCGCTGGTCAAACTCGCTGACTATCGCAGCGACGGGTTTTCCAGCGATGAGACCAAGCTGTGGTTGAGCCTGGAGTATCGCTACTGAGCCTGACGCTCGTTCAGCCGAGCTCGCGGTGATGACTGGCTGCGCCGGGATAACCATGCTGGCGGTAGTGTTCGGCGAGGGTTTCGGCCAGATACACCGAACGGTGCCGGCCGCCGGTGCAGCCCATGGCGATGGTGAGGTAGCTGCGGGTGCTGCCGCGGCTGAACGCGGGTAGCCAGTTGTCGATGAAGCTGATTACCTGGCTGCGATAGGCCATGACTTCAGGCTGTGCCGCCAGATGGGCGCGGACTTCGCTGTCGCGCCCGGACAATGGCCGCAGGCGGACATCCCAGTGCGGGTTGGGCAGGCAGCGAGTATCAAACACGAAATCGGCATCATTGGGGATGCCATGGCGATAGGCGAACGATTCGAACATCAGGTTCAGGCCCTCACGGGCGGTCAGGCCAAGTTCGGCAATCACTTGCCGTCGCAACTGGTGTACGTTGAGTTGTGAGGTATCAATCACAAGATTGGCGATGGCGCGCAGCGGGGCGAGTTGTACGCGCTCACGTTCAATGGCTTCGCTCAGTGGGCTGCCATCGGCACTGAGTGGATGACGCCGCCGGGTTTCGGCGTAGCGGCGCACCAAGATGTCGCTCTCGGCTTCGAAGAACACCAGTCGATATTCGAAACCCAGTTCGGCGACTTGCGCCAGCCAGTGCGGCACCTGCGCCAGATCGTCGGCATTGCGGATATCAATACTTACCGCGAGGTCACCCAGCCAGAGCTCGGGCCGCGCCTTGCCTTTTATCAGCGCCGGCAGCAACTGCACTGGCAGGTTGTCGACGCAGTAATGGCCGAGGTCTTCCAGCGTGCGCAGTGCGACACTTTTACCAGAGCCTGACAGCCCACTGACCACGATCAAACGCGGGCGGGTTTCGGACATGGCTATTCGCCTGACTTGAGGTGTTGGGTATGGCGGGCGATGAACGCGTGCGCCGGGTCGATGCCCTTGGCGCGCAAAATGTGCAGGCGCGCGGCGGCTTCGAGCAATACCGCCAGGTTGCGGCCAGGTGCAACCGGCAGGGTGATGATGGGTACGTCCATGTCCAGCACGCGGCGGCTGCTGGTATCGCCGAGCAGGCGTGACATGCCGGCATCCGCAGGTACATCGCCGGTGTAGCGGCTCAGGTGGACGATCAGGCGCAGGTATTTGTTGCGTTTGACTGCGGTGTGGCCAAACATCTCGCGGATGTTGAGTATGCCGAGGCCGCGCACTTCGATCAGATCACGCAGGATTTCCGGGCAGGTACCGTCGAGCACATCGGGGGTGATCTGGGTGAACTCGGGGGCATCGTCGGCCACCAGGCGATGGCCGCGGGTAATCAGTTCCAGCGCCAATTCGCTTTTGCCGGCACCGCTTTCGCCGGTGATCAGCACCCCGATCGAATAGACCTCCATGAACACGCCATGCAGCGTAACCCGTGATGCCAACGCGCCGGCCAGATGATACTGGAACAAGGTCAGCAGTTCATGGCCGCGTCGCGGTGAAACCCATAGCGGGATCTGTGCTTCTTCGGCAACGGCAAGTAAATCGGAGGGGCAGGACTGATCCTTGGTGATCACCAGCGCCAGTGGACCGAAGTTGACGATTTTTTGCAGTGTCACCCAACGCTGTGCGGCGTCCAGCGCATCAAGCCAGGTCAGCTCTTCGCTGCCCAGAATCTGCACTTTGTTGGGATAGATGATGTTGAGGTAGCCGGCCAACGAGGGCCGCCGGGCGGTGTGCTCATCACTATCGATGGCCCGCCCGCCCGCAGCGGTGCTGGCCAACCAGCGTAATTGCAGCCGCTCACCGAGCGCGTCGAACAAATCGCGCGCGGTGATTTTGGCGCTCATGCGGCGGCGTCGGAGGCCGGTTGCCAGTCGGAAAGCAGGCGATAAAGCACTGCGCTGTCGGGGGCGGCGCGCAGCTTGGTACGGATTTCCACGTTGGCGAACATGTCGGCCAATTCTGCCAGCAACACCAGATGCTGGTGGGTGAAATGCTGCGGTACCGCCAACGCGAAGATCAGGTCCACCGGCTGGCCGTCGGCGGCACCGAAATCGACGGGTTCGGACAACCGCACGAAGGCGCCGATGGCTGTGTTCAATTGCGCACAGCGGCCGTGTGGAATCGCAACACCGTGGCCCAGTGCGGTAGAACCCATCCGCTCGCGGGAGCACAGGTTGTCGAAAATCGCGCGTTCCAGCTCAGTGCCAAGGCTATCGGAGAGCAGCGCAGCCAGATGTTCGAGCAGGCGCTTTTTGCTGGTAACCGCGCGTTCGATGCGAACGCGGGATGGGCTGAGCAGGTCAATCAGGTGCATGAGCAGTGCGGTGCCATTGGAATGACGAGGGTGAAGCAAATTACGCGATAACTGCATTGTGGCGAAGCATCATACGCTGCTGGCAGCAGCCGGGGCAGCCCCGGGCTGCTGCCAGTCAGTCAGTCGATACTGCCAAGATTGGCGGCGCTGGTGCCACGGCGGTGATCGGTAAGCTTTTCTTTGTGCTTGATGACGATCCGGTCGAGTTTGTCGGCGAGTAGATCGATGGCTGCGTACATGTCCGGCGAGCTGGCATCCGCGAACAACGACTTTCCGGGAACGCCGACGGTAGCTTCGGCACGTTGTTCAAGCTTGTCTACCGTGAGAATGACGCGCAGGTCGAGGTGATGATCGAAGTGCCGGGCGATACGCTCGAGCTTGTTGTTGACATAGTCATTCAGTGCCGGGGTGACATCGACTTGATGGCCGGTGATTTCGATCCGCATGGAAGACTCCTTTCGCGATATGAGGTTGCAAGTTCCGGAATGCTCGGGCGTGTCAGAGCCCGTTCACGCCACAGTCGCCTGAGGCTGGCAAAGCCGACAGGCTTGTTGTATTGGATGGGGGTGGGCAGGCTTGCTTCAAGTGCGTCTCGGGTCTAGTTCAGGCGTTGCCGTTCACTGGATGCGGGGATATTCATCGCTTCCCGGTATTTTGCCACGGTTCGGCGGGCCACAGGCACGTTCATGGCCTTCAGGTCGTTGGCCAGCCGCGCGTCGGATAACGGTTTTCCGGGGTCTTCGGCTTCAATCAACTTGCGGATCATGGCCTGAATGGCGGTGCTGGAAGTTGCGCCGCCGCTGCCGTTATCGACACCCGATGCGAAAAAGTGCCTGAACTCAAAGGTTCCACGCGGCGTGCGCAGGTATTTGCGGGAAGTGGCGCGTGAAATCGTGGACTCATGCAGGCCCAGTTCTTCAGCGACCTCGCGCAAGGTCAGTGGCCGCATCGCCTCCGGGCCGTGGTCGAGAAAGCCCGATTGCTGGCGCACGATACTGCGCGCGACCCGCAAAACAGTGTCGGAGCGCGTTTCCAGGCTTTTTATCAGCCAGCGCGCTTCTTGCAGGTGGCCGCGCATGTAGCTGGCGTCTTCGCGCGTCGCCTGCGCGATCAGTCCTTCGTAATGACGGTTGATCGCCAGCGCCGGCCGGCTTCGGGTGAGCGACACCCGCCAGATCCCCGCTTCAAGCCAGGCCACGCAGTCCGGGCTCACGTATTGCGTCGGTGGCGGCGCAATTTGTGCACCCGGCTTGGGGTCCAGGCTGCGGATCAGGTTCACAGCCTCCTGCACGGTTTGTGAATCTTCACTCAGATGTTTGGCGAGACGCTCTGGGCCCAGTTTGGCCAGCTCATTCAGGTTGTGGCAGACAATCCGGCGCGCCAGTTCCAGACCAGGGGTGTCGTCCGAGAGCACGGAAAGCTGAACGCACAGGCATTCGGCAAGGTCGCGTGCGCCCACACCGACCGGGTCGAAGCGTTGGATCCGGTGCAACACCGTCAATACCTCTTCCGGGCTCGCTTCAACCTCCGGGCGCAAGCTGGCGCACAGGCCGTCAAGCGATTCGGCGATATAGCCGTCGTCATCGATCACATCGATCAGGGCAATGCCGATGCGGCGATCCCGCTCGGACATCGGGCTGAGGTTGAGTTGCCATAGCAGGTGGTCGTGCAAATCGTCACTTTCGACCATGCGCGCGGCGGCGTCGTTGTCGCCCTCGCCTTCGTGCATCGGGCGAGCTTCGTCCCATTCGGGTTCGTAGTCGAGGGGCGACTCCTGCGCCTCAAGCACTTCAATCTCGATGCCGTCACGCTCGGTACCGTTGGCGTCGGTAGTTGGTTCGTCATTCGGCTCGACGTCGTCGGCGAGTTCAAGCAGAGGGTTTTCTTCAACGGCCGTGGTGATTTCCGCTTCCAGCTCGATCGCCGATAATTGCAGTAGGCGAATCGCCTGACGCAATTGCGGCGTCAGGGTCAACTGTTGACTCATGCTGGTGCGCAAGCTCGGTTTCATGCGGTGATGGTACAGGTCAGAGCCACTTGCCGGGTTGCGTCCGCATCACCATTTCGGTGCCCCCGCAGCAGTATGCGTTGATTTTTGCTCACCGTGATCACCAATCTCATGAGGTCAATGGACCACCGATGACGGTGAAGGCCCCTTTTCATTTCCTGGAACACACGAAGATGCTCTCGCCAAGACGCCAAGAGCGCCAAGGAGAGTAAAAAAGTGCGCGTAGACCGCGGCGGCAGGCTTGGTAGTGATATTCGATGATTTTTGGCGAAACGCCCACGAAAAACGCCTTCAACAAGATCAGGATTACCCGAACCGTCAATCGCGTCCACCGATGGGCTGATGGCTTGCTTGGCGTTCTTGGCGTTCTTGGCGTTCTTGGCGAGAGCAGCTGTCTTCGCGGCACCCACACTACTGCGGAGGAGTCCCATTTCCGGTGCTGCCTACAAGCGGAAGCTGTCGCCCAGATAAACGCGGCGCACGTCGGCATTGGCCAACACTGCTTCCGGGGTCCCTTGGGTCAGTACGCCACCGGCATTGAGAATGTAGGCGCGATCGCAAATGCCGAGGGTTTCGCGCACATTGTGGTCGGTAATCAGCACGCCGACCCCGCGTGCTTTCAGGTGACGGATGATGCGCTGGATTTCGCCGACCGAAATCGGATCGACACCGGCGAATGGCTCGTCGAGCAGGATCAGCCGTGGCTTTGCCGCCAGCGCCCGCGCGATTTCCACCCGACGGCGCTCACCACCCGACAGGCTGGCACCCATCTGGTCGGCGACATGCGATACCTGCAATTCATCGAGCAGGTCGGCCAGTTCACGTTCGCGGCCGGCGGTATCGAGGTCTTTGCGCAACTCCAGCACCGCACGTACGTTGTCGGCGACGCTGAGCTTGCGGAACACTGAAGGTTCCTGCGGCAGATAGCCCAGGCCGAGGCGCGCCCGTAAATGCATTGGCAGCGCTGTGATGTCGCGGCCATCCAGTATGATCTCGCCGCCATCGGCGCGCACCAGCCCGACAATCATGTAGAAACAAGTGGTTTTGCCAGCGCCGTTGGGGCCAAGCAAGCCGACGATTTCCCCAGCATCCAGGCTGAGGCCGAAGTCGTGTACCACCTCGCGCGAGCGGTAGCGCTTGCGCAGTCCTTGCGCGACCAGCATCAGCCACCTTCCTTGCTTGCGGTCTTGTCTTTCGGGAGAATTTTCATCTGGATGCGGCCACCGTTGCCACCGCTGTCGAGTTCGCCGCTGGTGAGATTGTAGGTTACGCGCTCACCGCGCAGGGTGCCGCGCTCCTGCTCCACCACCACGGCGCCGGTCAGTACCACGATGTCGGAGTTCACGTTGTAATCGATGCGCTGCGCCTGCGCTCGCATTTCGGTGCCGTCATCGTTGATCTGATTGAGCTTTGCCGGTTTGCCCTGAAACACCACGCGATTGAAGTCGCCGGCGACGCGGGTGATGGTGGCGAGATCCGCGTATACGTCCATCGTGCCCTGGGTGATGTGGACATTGCCCTTGAGGTTGGCGGTGCCGTCTTCATCCAGCGTGCCGTCCAGTGCATCGGCCTCGATGTCCAGTGGCAGATCACGATCGGATTTGCGTGCCAGTGCCAGACCACTGGTCAGCGCCAATGCCAGACAGGCGAGCGCTACGCACAACCAGACCGGCAGGCGGTGGGCGGGGAGGTGCTTGGTCAACGTTGGGTCAATGAATTTCATAGCGGGCTCGCACCTCGGAAAAAAGCCTGAACTGGTGGGTCTGGAAATTGGTTTCCATGCCCTGGCCCCGCAGTATAGAGCCGCCTTGGGTGATGGTCACGGAATCTGTACTGCGCGCCAGATTTTGCTTGGGGAATACGGTGATCGCTGCGGTGACCAGGCGAGCGCGCTCGCCGCTGGGTTGCGCTGGCCCAAGTACTTGCACGTCGCGTTGCAGGCGAACTTCCTCGGCGTGGGCGCTCACCCAGCCGCTTTGCGACTGTGCCAGCCACGGTTCGCTGTTCGCGGTGGGGAAGCTGAACCGGGGTTGGTTCAAGAACCACTCGCTGGTGTTGGGGTCGCGGCTCAAAATTGGTCCACGCACGGTAAAGGATTCTTCACCGTGCTCGTCGAGCACGACCAGCTCATATTGGTCGAGCGAGTAATCCGAGCGTGGCGGGCCGGGAACATCAGGGGCAGGCTGGGGCCGTAATTGCCAAGCCAGCCAACTGGTCAATATGGCGGCAGCCAGCAACACCAGGGTGGCGAGGTTGCGCATAATCATGCGGGCGCAAACCGCGCCACGATACGCTCGATTTGCCCTTGCGCGTGCAGGATCAGATCACACAACTCGCGCGCGGCGCCATCGCCACCCGTGCGATCAGCGCGCCAGTGCAGGTACGGACGCAGCAGCGCATGGGCATTGGCCGGGCCGGCAGCGAGGCCGCTCAGGCACAGCGCACCGAGATCGGGCAG
>PGZE01000001.1 GCA_002840015.1 Gammaproteobacteria bacterium HGW-Gammaproteobacteria-2
TCAACGCCATGGTCCGCGATCAACAACCGTGGAGGCCCGCCCCGCTGCCCGCCTGAACACCTCTCAAACGCACCAACTGGCAACACAGTTGCTCCTACAGGTGAGGTGAGCGTCGCCGCTTCTTTCTTGCGAAAGCTTCGCGCGCAGGCGCGCTCCCACGGACGCACTGAAGCATTACTGGAGCAACTGTGTTTCCGCTGCTGCCAATCCATGCTCCTGTGGGAGCCGGTCTGCCGGCGAACGACCTTGCGACAGCTTCGCGTGCGAGGCGCGTTCCCACCAACGCCCTCAAGCATTACTGTGGGAGCCCACCCTGTGGGCGACAGGTAACGCGTCGCGAACGCGATGATGGTGGCACCGATGCGTGCTGAACCATGAGCGCGCACAATAGACTTTTCGAGGAGCCGGCGATGAATACGCTCGACGCGTTTGCAACCCATCTTGTCGAAAATCAGCCCGAACCGTTCGCGACGGATAGCCTGTACCGCCGCGACCCGGCGCTCTGCGAAGCGGTGGCGCGCGAAGGCGCAGCCTGGGCCGAGCCGGCGCTGATCGCCTACGGCGCCGCGATGGCCAGCGAAGGTCTGGACCTGGGTGTTGATGCCAACCGCTTCCGGCCACAACTGCGCACGCATGATCGCTACGGTCATCGCGTCGATGAAGTCGAGTATCACCCGAGCTACCACCGGCTGATGACGTTGGGTGTCGAGCATGGCGTGCATGCTTTCGCCTGGCGTGAGCCAAGGCCCGGCGCGCATGTTGCGCGTGCGGTGCTGTCGTATCTGCACCATCAGGCCGAGCAGGGCACCAGTTGCCCACTTACCATGAGCTACGCCGCTTATCCGGTGCTGGCCAAGGCCGATGGAATCGATCCGCAGTGGCTGAACAAGGCTCGTGCCGCGCATTATGATCCGCACAATCGGCCGATGGCGGACAAGGCCGGAGTCACTTTCGGCATGGGCATGACCGAAAAACAGGGGGGTTCGGATGTGCGTTCCAACAGCACCCGAGCTACTGAAACGGCGGATGGCAGTTACACGCTGATCGGCCATAAGTGGTTCATGTCGGCACCGATGTCGGATGCGTTTCTGGTGCTGGCGCAGGCGCCGGGTGGATTGACTTGTTTCCTGTTGCCGCGCTGGCGGCCCGATGGCAGTGCCAACGCGCTGCGCATCATGCGACTCAAGGACAAGCTCGGTAATTGGTCGAATGCATCCAGCGAGGTCGAGTTCTGCAATGCCTTCGCGCAACGCATCGGCGACGAGGGCCGGGGCGTGGCCACCATCCTGGAAATGGTGGCATTGACGCGGCTGGAGTGTCTGATTGGCTCGGCGGCCGAGATGCGCATGGCGTTGAGCCAGGCGGTGCATCACGCGCGCCAGCGCCAGGCGTTTGGCCAACTTCTGATCGATCAGCCACTGATACGCAATGTGCTGGCCGATCTGGCATTGGAATCGGAAGCGGCGATGGTACTGGCGATGCGGGTGGCGCGGGCAGTGGATGGCGGTGGCCGCGATCCGCGTGAAGCGGCATTGGCACGGCTGGCGACGGCAGTCGGCAAATACTGGGTGTGCAAACGCGCGCCGGCATTCGTCAATGAAGCCCAGGAGTGTCTCGGTGGCGCCGGTTATGTCGAGGAGGCGATGCTGGCGCGTTTGTATCGCGAAGCGCCGCTCAATTCGATCTGGGAAGGCTGCGGCAATATCCAGTGTCTGGACGTGTTGCGTACGTTGCGGCGCGAACCCGAGGCGCGCGCGGAACTGCTGGATGAGCTGAATAGGGTTGCCGGCCAAAACGCCGCGCTTGATGACGAGGCCGCTGCGTTGGCGGCGTTGCTGAGCCAGCCGGATGCGCTGGAACCGATTGCGCGTGCGCTGGTCGAGCGCATCGCCATGGCATTGCAGGCCGCGACCCTGCTGCGTGCCCGTTCACCACTGGCCGCGGCATTCTGTGCCAGCCGGCTCGGCGGCGGTCGTCGCCAGGCGTTCGGCACCTTGGATCAGGGTTTTGATTGGGACGCGATTGCCATCCGATTGCCGTAATCGCTTCGCAAACGCTGCTACCACACCTCGTGTCCGGCTTCAAAGTATCGCGCGACCCGAAGTTTGTCGAGAAGCTCTAATAGATGACGCCGCCCGAGCGCGTCAATCGGGATGGGTTTCTTGATGGCTGGATCAGCGCACAGACTCAGGCCGCACTCAAGGCAACGCTGGCGCGGCTGAGGAAACCGCATTGCGTTGTCCGGTGGCCGTCGCTGGTGCGGTCTTCGGCGCCAGCCAGACCTCGACGCGACGATTGCGGTTGCGGCCGATTTCGGAATCGTTGGCGGCCACCGGCACCGCGCCGCCCATGCCGCGCACGCGTGTGACTGCAACACCATGGGTACCGAGTTGCTCGGCAATGAAATCGGCGCGGTCGTTGCTCAGTGACCACGCCGAATAGGGCAGCACTTCGTCGGCGTCGGCAAAACCGATCAAGCGCAATTCGCTGTCGGCATTTTCCGGTTGTTGCATGAACTGCGCGAGCCGACCCACGTCGCGCATCGCCTTGCTGTCGAGATAGGAGCTGGCGGAACCAAAGCGAAAGTTCAGCGACAAGCGTTGTGCATCGCGCACGATGCCTCGGTAATCGGCAGGGGCATCGGTGCCGGCGACAGCCGGGTACGGCTTGATGTACTGCGACACAAACCCGATGCGCTCCACCGTTTGTTGCGCACGGTTGGAAAGCGAAAACGCGACGAAGTGCTGCGCCAGTTCGCTGGGTTTGGCGGGCAGATAAAAATACAGACGGCGCGACAGCGGATAATCTTCCACCGCCACATGGAACGCATCGGGCGTAACCGCAGGCGCACCGTCGGATATGGCCAACGCCTTCACGCCCTTGACTTCGCTCATGCCGACAAAGCCGATCGCCAGCGGATCGCGGGCAACCGCAGCAGCGAGTTTCGCAGTGCTTTCGTAGCGCTGCGCACGCGGCGACAACGCGGCGTCGCCCAGCACCATGGCGCGAAATGAATCCCAGGTACCTGATTTGTCATCGCGTGCATGCAGTGCGATCCGGCCACGCGCAAGGCCCAGTTGCGACCAGTCGCTGACCTGCCCGGAAAAGATGCGACGAATGGTGTCCTTCTCGATGTGCGCCAATGGGCTGGCCGGATGCACCACCACCGACAGGCCATCGAGCGCGAGCACCAGTTCGTGCGCTGGCGTATCGAGCTGGCCCAGGCCGGCCGCTTTGGCCGCGCTCGCTTCATCGGCCTTGATCGGGCGCGATGACATGCCGATATCGGCGGCCCCGGCGATCAGATCATGGGCGCTGGTGCCCGAGCCATGGGCATGGATCTCGATGCTGATCGACTGTCCGTCGCGTGTGGCATGGATCAAGGTTTCCTCGAACGCGGTCGCTTCGCTGGAAATATCGTGGTAACCCTCAGCCTGCAACCAATCGTGTACCAGTGCCGGGGCGAGGCGCTCACCGATGGTGTTGGAGCCGTGGATGCGCAAGTTGGCGGTATGGCCAGGCAAGGCTAGCGCAAGCAACAACAGCATCGGTGTACAACGCATCGGCGCGACTCCGGCAATGACCAGGTTCCATCGTAGCCATTGGCAATGACAGGCCGATTACATCGACGTGCGCACGATTTGTAAGGTTGCCCACAGAGCCCGCCCCAGACTGGATATGGGGTGGGCTCCTACAAAAAAACCGAGATCCAACCTTGCGCGCAATGTGATGGTGTTTGCGGCGGTGCGGAGTCAATCACGATGTTGCCACCGGTCGCGTCGGATCGCTGATCCAGCCACTCCAGGAGTCGGCGTACAACTGCACGGCGGAAATGCCGGCCACGTGCATGGCCAACAGATGGTGACAGGCGGTAACGCCGGAGCCGCACATCACCGCCACGTCTTCATTGCGATCACCCAGCAAGGCGCGGAACTGGGCACGCAGGATATCGGCAGCGAGAAACCGGCCATCTGCCGCAAGGTTGTCGCTGTAGGGGCGATTGATTGCTCCCGGCACATGCCCGGCCACCGCATCGATCGGTTCCACCTCGCCGCGAAAACGCGCGCCAGCACGGGCATCGATCAGCCATGCCGGCTGCTCGTGCAGCCGCGCCAGCACTTGCGCCGTGCTGATGACAGCGGTGGTGTCGAACGTGGCTTCATATTGTGTGGGCCGTGCCGACACGGCGCAGTTGTCCACGGCCAGCCCCAGCGCCAGCCAGCGACGCAGGCCACCATCGAGCACGGCAACACGGCGGTGCCCGAGCAAGCGCAACATTGCCCACAAACGTGCGGCAGCCATCGCGCCGTCACCGGCGTCATAGGCCACCACCTGATGTGCTGGGCTGATGCCCCACGCGGCCAGACGCTGACACAGCGCATTCGCTTTGGGCAACGGATGGCGACCGTGCCCAGCCTGGCTGTGATCGGATAAATCGTGATCCAGATCAGCATAACGTGCGCCGGCAATATGCGCCGAAAGCCACGCCTGCTCGCCGGCATGCGGATCGGTGAGATCGAAGCGGCAATCGACAACAACCAGATCAGCACGGCCCAGTAGCGGCAGCAGTTCTTCCGCCTGAATCAAACCATCCCAGGTTTTCACAGCTGCTCCAGCCGTTGTCGCAGGTTGACCAGCATGCCGGCAGTGGCACCCCAAATACGATGCCCGCCAAAACGGAACTCCACCCAATCACGCATCCGCCCGGCGTAGTCGGTTTGACCATGCTGCACATTGGCTGGGTTCAGCAGAAAATCGAGTGGCACTTCAAACACCTCATCCACCTCGCCCGGTTCAGCAGTGAATGTTGCATCGGGATCGATACTGGCGACCAACGGATACACGTGGAAGGCGGAAACCGTGAGAAAGGGGTCGAGAAAGCCGATTGGCGACACCGCATTGGGCGGCAAGCCGATTTCCTCATGAGCTTCGCGCAGCGCTGCTGCTAGCGGGCCATCATCCGTGGCGTCGATGCCGCCACCCGGAAAACTGACTTGGCCAGCGTGATGGCGCAGCGCCGCAGTGCGCCGGGTAAAAATCACCTGCAAGCCGGTACGACGCGATATCAACGGCACCAGCACGGCAGCCGGTCGCGGGGTGACGCCATGCTGAATCAGGTCGCCGAGGTGGGCGAGGTTCCATGCGGCGCCCTGTGGTGGGCAATGCACCGGGTGCAGCGCGCGTGCCAAGTCGGCAAAGTGGCGCTCGGCACTCAAGGCGCTCATTCAGATTTGATCGCTGTTACCGATTCAGACCACAACTCTGTGTGCAGTTCGCTGGCATCTGCCCAAACCAGTGGCGCTTGCGCTGCACGGGCAATGTGGCGGCCCTCGCGTGCGGGCAGCACGTGATCCATCAGCTGTTGGCGTTGTTGCGGATGCAATCCGAGCCAACCTGCGATTTCATCGCCACTGCGATGACAGCCGGCACAATAACCGGCTGCATCGAGCTCGCAAATGCCAATGCACGGGCTCAGTACGGCACTGCTCACGGTTCGCATCCTTGCGCATGGCAGCCACGGCCACCATGCGCGTTCAAGACTTACTTCGCTTCGATCAACTTGACATCGAAGATGACCGCCTGGTTGGGGCCAATGGGTGAGCGCGGCGAATTGCCGTAGGCCTTTTCCGGCGGCAGGAACACTTCCCAGCGCGAACCGACCTTCATCATCGGCAGCACTTCACGCACACCTTCCACCGGGAACTCGCTTACCTTGAAGCTTACCGGCTCGGGCTCCTGGCCTGGCTGTGCATTGGCATAGGAGGATGCGAAATCCTGGCCGGTGTACAGCGAACCACGGAAGTGCAGGCGCACGTCACCATTGGCGGCAGGCTTGGCGCCAGCGCCATCCTCGATGACACGGTACTGCACGCCGCTGGGCAGGGTTACCACACCGCTCTTGCTGCGGTTGCCGGCAAGGAACTTGTCGCTGGCGGCCTTGTTGGCGCCAGCAACCTTCTCGAACTCGGCGCGCGCTTCGGCCTGAAGCTTCTCGCTCATGGCACGCAGCGATTCCTGCATCTGCTCGGCCGGTACTGCCGGGTTTCGCTTGGCATTGCCATCCTGGATGCCACGAATGACCGTGTTCAGGTCGACATCCAGCTTGGACTCGGCCAGCTCGGCACCAATCCGGTAACCGTAGGCATAGCTGAGCTTGCCCTTTTCCGATGTGGTGTCTTGCGCCATTGCGGCACCGACACCCAAGGCAGCAACGAGGGCAACCAAAAGACGCAACTTCATTCGTGTTCCTCCAGCAATAGGATTGAGGTACCGCCACACCTGCGGCGATAAGCGCAATAGAATAGCGCCCTTGTGGCTTAACTGCTACTTACCAGGCTGCGGGTTGCTAACGAAAGCACGAGCAGGGTTTGTCGCACTGCCTCGCACTTGCGATTATCCTTGTCGGGCTGAATGTGCCAACCTGCTTGCCGTTGTGAGGAAAACGTTCATGGTTCATATCTCTTGTGCATCACTGCCGCGCCGTCAGGCGGGTTTTACCCTGCTGGAGATGATCGTGGTGCTGGTCATCATTGGCCTGATCATGGGCCTGGTGGGGCCGCGATTGTTCGCGCAGGCCGACAAGGCCAAGGTGCAGACCGCACAAACCCAGGTAAAGATGTTGCGTGGTGCGTTGCAGACGATGCGCATGGATGTCAGCCGCTTTCCAACCGAGCAGGAAGGTCTGGCGATGTTGATGCGGCCACCGGCCGATGAGCGCGTTGCACGTGCGTGGGCCGGGCCGTATCTGGAGGATGGGGTACCGATCGACCCCTGGAATAACCCCTATCAATACGCCCCGATTCCGAGTGGCGATCAACCCTTCACGCTGTATTCGCTCGGTGCCGATGGCAAGCCAGGCGGCGAGGGCTACGATGCCGATGTGGGTTACGTCCCTGCGCAATAATTCGCGCCTGACCGGCGGGCGGGGGTTTACCTTGCTTGAACTGGTAGTGGTGCTGTCCATCATTGGCCTGGTGACGGCAATGGCGGCGCCAGCGGTGTTCAACACCATTGCCAGTTGGCAGCGGCAGGCACAGATTGATGCGCTGGTGGATCAATTGCGTGGCTTGCCAGCGCGCGCGCGCAGCAGCGGCAAGCGCATCACCATTGATGAGGAGGCGATGCTGGCTGTGGATGCTCCGTTGCGGCTGGCGGATGGCTGGTCAATCGCGGTGCCGACGCCGTGGCAGGTGAATGCCAATGGCGTGTGTCTTGGTGGTCAGGTGATTGCCAGTGACGGCTCCCGCGAGGTGGCCATTGAGGCGCAATCGCCGTTTTGCGAGCCACGCCTGATCGTGCAGGACGTTCAATGATGCGGCGCGTGCGCGGTTTTACTTTGCTCGAAGCGATCGTCGCCCTGGTGATTTTTGCCATGGGTGCTTTTTCCTTGTATGGCTGGCTGAGCACAAACCTGATCACGCTTGATCGTGCGCGTTCTGGCAGCGAAGCGCTGGTGGTCAAGCAGTCGGCACTGGAGCTGTTGCGCGATGTCAATCCGATGTTGACGCCTAGCGGCGAGCGCGAAGCGGGAAGCTTGCAGGTGCAATGGACAGCAGAGCCATTGCAGCCGACCCGACGCGGTAGCTCTCAGGTTGGTGGTAGCAGTCGCTACGAGGTCGGGTTGTATCAGATGCAAGTTCGGGTGCGCGATGGCGGTCGCGAGGTCGGCGAGTTCTCGCTGCGGCAACTGGGGTATCGGCTGGACGGCAGTTCGGGAGGATGAATGAACCGGCGCTCGCATAGCAGGCAGATACCTCCGGCCAGCAACGGTTTCACCTTGATGGAAACCCTGGTGATGCTGGTGTTGTTGTCGTTTGCGGTGTTGTTGATGTTCCAGATGCTGGGTAGTTACCGGATTGCACATGAGCGCGTGGGCGCGCAGTCCGAGCGGATTGCGCGTTCGGCATTGTTCCAGGCGTGGCTGGCGGAGACGCTGGCCGGCCAGTTTGCGATCAAGGACAAGCCGTTGCAGGGCGATGAGTTGAGTCTCACGGGGGTCACGCTCAATCCGTTGTATGCAAGCCCGGGTGCGCCGACGCCGTTTTCCTGGCGGTTGGATTTCACGGCGCGCGAAGGGTGGCAGGTGAGCTACAGCGAATACGACAAGAAATACTGGAGTGTGCCCTTGCCCGGGCTGCTCGATCCGCAGTTTCTTTATTTTGATGCACAGGGAAAGGAGCATGATCGTTGGCCGCCGGCCCTCGGTATGCAGGTGGAATTGCCTCATGCGATCGCGCTGATTGATGGTGCCGAGTCAGGTGGAGTTGCCCAGGTGAATTATGTTGCCGTGCATGGCCCAAGCAGGGAACAACTCGCGTTTTTCCAGTCGGAGGATGACTGAATGCAAACGCGTGCTGGCCCGCATGCGCAAGGCTTCATCCTGATCATGGTGCTGGCCATGCTGGTGGTGCTGGCGTTGCTGGCCAGCAGCATCGCTTTGATCAGCGAACGCGTTCGCGACGAGCAGGTCGATCGCCAGCGGCAGTTTCAGGATGCATTGGACATGGCCAGCACTCACGCCACCGTGGGCTATCTGTTGACCAGCCAACGGATGACGTTTGCCGGCCTTACCATCGATGATCAGATAGTGCGTACCGCCGACGAAGAGTATCTGCGCGACGATGAATTCAGCCGATTCTCGTTGGCACCAGTGGGAAATGAGATTCGCCTTGATGGCACGGTGTATCAGGGCATTGGCCGGGTTGCCTTTGCCTTGCAGGATGATCGTGGCCTGATTGGCGTCAATTGGGGCTGGCCGCCGTGGCTGGATCGGGTGTTTGAACACGCCGGCGTCGCTGCGAGCGAGCGCAATACCTTGCCCAATTTGCTGCTTGATTATCAGGACATCGATGACTTGTATCGCCTCAACAGTGCAGAGCGCGATGCTTATGTCAGGGAGGGCCGGCCACCGCCGAGCAACCGCACGCTGGCGACGCCACTGGAACTGCGACGGGTGATGGGCTGGGGCGAGGCGTTGTCATCGTTTGATGATTTGGCGATCATGGACACCTTTACGGTGGCTCGCTCGCCGAGTATCAATGTCAACACAGCACCGGCGCGGGTATTGCGCACGTTGACAGGGGTCGATGAGGCGGCGGCACAACGCATAATTGCGGTGCGCTCGGTGGCGGCATTGATGGATATATCGGTATTGGGGCAGATTCTGGGTACCATGCCGCCCGAGAGCGAGATGTTGTTTCTGTATCCAAGCGACAGCGGTGTACTCAAGCTCTGGTCCGCCGATGGCGGTACCGTGCGCGTATTGCACTGGACAATCACCCCAATAGACGATGGCAGTCAACCGTGGCACCTGCGCCAACCTTGGCATATAGATTATGAGTTTACCCTTGCGCAATCGAAGCACGCAGATCAGGCAGTGGCGCGACCAACTCAAGCAGCGATTTTCGCCGAGTCGGTACCTGCGCCGTAGCGATGGGCTGCGTTTGCTTGCCGCCGGCGGTGCCGGCAGCGAGTGGGTGATTGCGCGTGGGCGATGCGCCTACACTGTGCTTGATGGCAGTTCGGTGCCGGCGGCAAAGCGGCGTGCATTCGTCAACATGGCAGTCAACCGCTGGGCACCATTTTCCGACCCGCAGGCACATGTGCAATGGGTCGGTGACAGTGCGATGGTATGGGCCTGGTCGCAGCACGATGCCAGTGCTGTGCTTGAAGAAGGCGAAAACGAACCGCCGCGTCGGATAACACCCGAATCGCTGTTCGTTGGCAGCGCACTGGCCGATGATGCGGTGCTGGTCGCCATGGACGAGGGCTTCGAGGGCCGCGTCTGGCGGCGCAATCTGCTGATTGCCAGCGTGTGGTGGCCCGAATCGCCAACGCTTGCGCAATGGAATGCTTTTTTACGCGGTGCCGGTCGCAGGTCGGTAGACGCATTGCCTGCGCTCGAACCGTCAAGCGTTGCCGATGCACCATGGCATCTGCTGCAAGGGGCAAGCATCCAGGATATGTGGGGCAGGCACCGCGTATTGGCGCTGCAAATCGGTGCTGCCCTGGTGTTGGCGGCATTGTGCTATCCGTTGGCGGGAATCGCGCGATTGGCCATGGCGCAAGCGGCAGTCGAGCGGAAAATCGAATCGCAGGATGCCAGCTTGCAGGCCATTTTATCCGCACGCGATCAAGCCGAACGCGATGCCCAGGCAGCACAATCCCTGCTGGCGTTGCGACCGCCGCAAAACCAGATTGCACTTTTCGATCATGCCATCGCGGCAATTCCCGGTAACGGCTGGACCATTGTGGAGTGGCGGATGCCCAACCGCGACGCGTTGGAGGTACTTTTGAACATGCCAAGACCCGACCCGCGTGCGTTGGTAATCGCTTGGGAGGCGTCGGGATATTTCGCCGAGGTGACCGCAGAACTGGGCCGTGGCGCCGATGAGGTAATTGTCCGTGCGCGTATCGTGCGTGAGCGTGATGCCAGTGTCGGAGCAGGCCCATGAATGCCGTTTTGCAGTCGTTGTTGACGCAGGTGCGCTCCGAGTTTCAGGCCAATGCCCGCCTGCGCTGGGGCGGTTTGCTGATCCTGGCCATCGTGGTGTTATATCTGTTGCTGGTGCTATCGGATGTGCGCGCGCAAATGCAGCGCGACTATGTGCAGCAAGTGCAGCGGCTCGACAAGATCACCTCGCTGGCCGGGCAGGATGAATGGTTGCAGCGTGCCGAGCAGGCGCGCGAGTTGCGTGACGCCTTGCAGGCGCAGATTCCGGGCGTGGCAACATTGGGGCTGGCACAGGCCAGTGTGCAGAGCTTGGCGCGGGACTTGATTGCCAGCAGCGGCAAGCCGCTGCGCGTACAGGCTGAAACGGCAACCGAAGTGGGGCGCGGATCGGGTATCTGGCGGGTTCCGGTGAGTATCAGCGGTGGTGTATCGCCTGCCGCCGCGTTGCAATTGATCCAGCGTATCGAGAACCAGCCCAATCTGGTGGTTATCGAACAGGCTATCGTGATCAATCGCAATACTGGCGTGTTGACCTTGACCATGGCGGCGTTTTTCCGCGTACAGGAGGCTGCAAGTGAGCCTGGTTGATTCACTGCGCAGACGTCCGCTTTTGGTCATGGCCGCGCTGGGTGTCGGGCTGGGGACGGTGTTGGGGCTCTTGCATCCGATTGCGCCGGATTCAGCGGAACGTGCTGGCAGTGATTTGCCCTGGTCACTTCCGCCAGTCAGCGTGGTGCCGCGCTTCAACGACAAGCAATTTGCTGCCGTCAACAGCCGGCGGATATGGGGCACAACGGATGCCGGGCCCGCGGAGGGCCGTGTTGGCGCTGATGGCAAACCCGCACTGCCGTGGCGTTTGACCGGTATCATTCTGGAGCCGGTGCCGATTGCATTGGTCCTGGCCGAAGGCTCGCTGTCAGTTGGCCGTGTTGCAGTCGGGGAATTGTTGCCCGATGGCGACCTGCTGTTGTCAGTGGCGGCAACCGGCATTGCCTATCAGCACGAAGGCTGCACACTGGAGCGCCGCCTGTATGGTGATCCGGAACAAAAGCCCGAGCCGGTATGCGAAGCGCAACTGGTTGCACCATCGCCGGAAGCGGACGAGGCCGAAGCGCAATGAATGGCGATGGGTTGAATCATGAACGTGGTGGCATCACTCACAACGAGTATCAAATGAACGATTTACGCACCATTCTGATGGCATTGGCGATTACCCTGTTGGCGTCGGCCTGCGCGACACAATTCGAGCGCGTGCCGCTCAGCGAGCCGCTGCGGCCAGCGCCGACGGCAACAGCCAGTGCAGCACAAGCCTTGCGTAGCGACGAGGCCGTTGCGCCGAGTGCGCTGCGGCAAACGGATACGCCCAAATTACCGAGCTCAGGCAGTCCGCTATCGGGTGTGGATGCCGACAGTCGCTTGCCACCACTGTCGGGCGAACCCATCGATGCCAATATCGAGGGTATGGCGCTGCCGGCATTCATCAACGAGGCATTCGGCAACCTGCTCGGCATCAGCTTTCAGATGGATGATGCGCTGCGCAATCAACGCGATATGGTGACCCTGCGTACGTCAGGCAATCAGTCACCCGCTGATTTCTACCGGCTGGTGGTGCAGGTGTTGCGTACCTACGGGGTGTCGGTGCAATTGGAAGGCGAATTGGTGCGATTGACGCCGATCACCAAGGGCAGCAGCGACGAGCCGCCACTGGTGTTCAGCGGCCGCACCCTGCCCGAGGTGCCCAACAGCCACCGCCCGATCTTCCAATTGGTCGAGCTCAGATCGGCGCGCATTGCCGATGTCAACCAATGGCTGCGTGTGGCGTTCAAGCTCGATGGCCTGCAAATTCAGGACGACCCCAATCGCAATGCGGTAATCCTGATGGGCAAGCCCGATCTGGTAGCGCAGGCGGTTGCCGCCATTCGCGTGCTCGACCGGCCGTTCATGCGTGGCCGGGTGAGCACCCGGCTGGAGCCGGCGTTTGTCGGCGCCGATGAACTCGCCAAGCGTCTGGTCGATGTGCTGACCGCCGAAGGATATGGCGCCATGCTGCACAACAGCCAGGGTGTATTGCAGGGCAGTACCATGATCGTGTTGCCGATCGCCGGCGCCAACAGCGTGCTGATTTTTGCCGCCGATCAGGGCCTTCTCGATCACGCCATTGAATGGGCAAAGACCATCGACCGGCCCAACCCGTCTGCCAGCGGGCAGAGCCTGTTCTATTATCTGGTGAAAAACACCCGCGCCGAGGATTTGGCAAGCACACTCAACGGCGTGCGCAGCGCCGACGCCGCGCAAAGTGCACGCAATACGGCAACCCCAGCATCGCCCACCGGCGTGGCCGCGCCTGCCGTGACCAGCGCCAGTGTTAGCGTGACCCAGGGCAGTCTGATTGTCGATGAACCGCGCAATGCGCTGATCTTCCAGGGTGCGGCGGCCGAATGGGAACGCATGCTGCCGCTGCTCAAGCAAATGGATCTGCCGGCGCGGCAGGTGGTGATCGAGGTCACCATTGCCGAAGTGACGCTCACCGATGGCATGGACCTGGGCTTTGCCTGGCAGCGGGTTGGCGGCAACAGCGCGATCAGCTCCGGGACAGTGGGTGCTACCAACAACGATGCCAACAGCAGCGCTGGTGGAACTGGCTTGAACTACCTGATCAATACCACCGGCGTGATCCGCGCCCAGTTGACGGCATTGGCACAGGCGAGCCGCTTGACCGTGCTGTCAACGCCGCGACTGATGGTCAAGAGTGGCGAGGAAGCCACCATCGAGGTGGGCACCGAGGTGCCGACGCTGTCATCGCAGACCGCTGCCGTGCAGCAAAATGCGGGTACCTCGAACATTTTGCAATCGATCCAGAACCGCAAGACCGGCATCATCCTCAATGTCTCGCCAGTGATCTATTCCGACAACCGCATCGACCTGGTGGTGCGACAGGAAGTCAGCAGCGCCTTGCCGGTGGGGGACTCCGGAATCCAGTCGCCGGCAATTTCCAACCGCGTGGTCAGTACCAGTTTGACGCTGCGCGACGGCGGTTCGGTGCTGATGGGCGGCTTGATGTCGACCCAGCAAACCGAGTCGGAAAACGGCATACCGGGGCTGATGAACATCCCGTGGCTCGGTCGCCTGTTCAAAAGCACCAGCACCAGCACCACCAAAACCGAATTGGTGGTGATGATTGTGCCTTACATCATCGAGACTGATGCCGAAGCCGAAGCCATTACCCGGGCAGTGACTGCGCAGCTTGAGAACTTCGAGATGCCAGCGTCGCTCAAGGCGGAACCTGCGAATTAGGTCGGCACATTTGTTGCAGATGCCGGAGCCGGCACTTCCATACGGTTCGTGCAGCAGCGTCATTCGCGTCGAATATGGCGTTCAGCGTCAGGCTGATAGCCATTGGACAATGTTTTTTCAGAGCGCAAGCGGTCTATCCATGAAACCACACATCATTCTCTCGCATGGTTTGGACTCTTCGCCCGAGGCGACCAAGGTCACCGCGCTGGCCGCAGTGGCCGAGCAGCTGGGATTCAGCCACGAGCGGCCGGATTATTCCGATATTGATGCCGACGGCCAGGTGCAGGATATTGATCGCCGTATTGCCCGTCTGCATGGGCGTGCCCGCGCGGCGCAAGGGCCGCTGCTGCTGGTCGGTTCGAGCATGGGCGCATTCATCTCCGGGTTGGTGTCGCTGCAGGTGCCGGTGCAGGGCTTGTTGCTGATGGCGCCGCCCATACGGATCGCGGGTTACGCACGCGAACTTGACGCTGCCGCAGTGCCCACGCTGGTGGTCCACGGCTGGCACGATGAATTGATTCCGGCCGCCGAGGTGGTGACCTGGGCGCAGGCGCGCAATGTCGAGTTACGCCTGGTCAATGATGCTCACCGGCTTGACGCGCATGTCGATTACGTGGCGCAGGCGTTTGCGCAATTCTTGCGTGCATTGTGAAATATTTCGTTCCCTGTGCCAAAGGTCTGGAATACCTGCTGGTCGATGAATTACTGGCGCTAGGCGCGACTCGTGCGACAGCGGCGGTCGCCGGGGCCAATGCCGAGGGCGGCGACGATCTGCCGTATGCGGTGGCGATGTTCTCGCGTCTGGCCAGCCGTGCGTTGTGGCCGCTGGCCGCGTTCGATTGTGTCGATGAGCAGGCGTTGTACGACGGCGCAATGCAAGTGGAGTGGAGTGACCATCTCAATGCCGAAGGCACGTTGGTGGTCGATGCCAATGTTTCGGGCACCGGCATCACTCATGCGCGGTTTGCGGCGCAGCGGGTCAAGGATGCGGTCGTTGATCAGTTTCGTGCGCGTACCGGCACCCGGCCGTCGGTGGATAGCGATAACCCCGATCTGCGCATCAACCTGTCGGTACGCAAGGGCAAGGCCGTGTTGTCGGTCGATTTGGGCGGAGGCAGCCTGCATCGTCGTGGCTGGCGGCAGGCGCAGGGCGAGGCACCACTGAAGGAAACCCTGGCTGCTGCGGTGTTGCTGCGTGGTGGCTGGCCGCAGATTGCCGCCGAGGGCGGCAGCCTGCTCGATCCGATGTGCGGTTCGGGCACGCTGATTATCGAAGGCGCACTGATGGCACTGGATCGTGCGCCGGGCCTTGATCGCTATGGCGAGGCATTGCCGACGCGCTGGCTGGCACTGGACCGCGAACGTTGGGCGCGTACGCTTGCATCCGCGCGTGAGCGTGCCGCCGCCGGTGCGCAGCGCGCATTGCCGCCATTGCGCGGCAGCGATATCGACCCGATCGCGATCCGTGCCGCCAAGGCCAATGCCGAACGTGCCGGGGTAGCCGCGCATACGGCGTTTGCATGCCACGAACTGGCCGAATTGGTGCCGCTGAGCGAGGCTCGCGGGCTGGCGGTTTGCAATCCACCCTACGATACCCGGCTGGCCGCCGATCCGGATTTGTATCGCCGCCTAGGCGACACTTTGGCGCAAATCGTGCCGGGCTGGCGAGCCGCATTGTTGTGCGGCAGTGCCGATCTGGCCTATGCCACCGGTCTGCGTGCTGGCAAGCGTTATGTGCTGTTCAATGGCGCGCTCGAATGCAGCCTGATCGTGTGCGATCCGATTGCCCGCCCGCACGCGGCAGCACGCGCCGACACGCCTGACACGCCAGACCCGCTGAGCGAAGGCGCCACCATGGTGGCCAATCGCCTGCGCAAGAACCTGCGCAGTTTCAAACGCTGGCGCGAGCGCGAAGGCGTGAGCTGTTATCGCGTCTATGATGCCGACCTGCCCGAATACGCGGCGGCGATCGATGTGTATTGCGAGGCCGACGGGGAGTCACGCACTTTTCTGCACATCCAGGAATACGGCGCACCCAAGACGATCCCCGAGGCCGATGCGCGCCGTCGCTTTGGCGAGCTGGTGCGTGCAGCATCTGCGGTGTTCGCACTGCCGGTGGAGCATATTGCGATCAAGACCCGGGTTCGTGGCAAGGGTGGCAGCACCTACAGCCGCCAGGATCAGCGCAATGAGTTGCTGGTTGTGCGCGAAGGCGCGGCGTTGCTGCGCGTCAATCTGTTCGACTACCTCGATACCGGCCTGTTTCTTGATCATCGGCCGATGCGTTTGCGGCTTGCCGCCGAGGCCAAGGGCCAGCGCTTTCTCAACCTGTTTGCCTACACCGGGGCGGCAACGGTACACGCGGCGTTGGGTGGCGCCAGCGACACCACGACGGTCGACCTGTCTGCCACTTATTTGCACTGGGCATCGGAAAACCTGGCGCTCAATGGCTGCACCGGGCCCAGCCATCGCTTGCAGCAGGCCGATGTGATGGCTTGGCTTGCCGCCGATCGCGGCCAGTACGGGCTGATTTTTCTCGACCCGCCGACATTTTCCAATTCCGCGCGGGCCGAGGATTTCGACATCCAGCTAAGCCACGTCGCGTTGCTGCGTCTGGCGATGGCCAGGCTTGGCCCCGGTGGTAGCCTGTATTTTTCCAACAACTTCCGCCGCTTCCGGCTGGATGAGCCGGCAGTTGCCGAGTTCGCTGATGTGCAGGACATCAGCGAACACACCATCGATCCGGATTTCGCACGCAATCCGCGCATTCACCGCTGCTGGCGGTTGCGTCATCGCAACGGTTGATCGTGCGCGCGCGGCACGGCAATTGCACATGCCTGCGGTTGCAGTGCTGCGCGCGAAGCCGGTTGTTTGTTATTCGGGGTCGTAATCCAGTACCGAAGCCAGCCAGCGTTCGGCCTGGGCAATCGTCGCGCCTTTGCGTGCGGCATAATCGGCAACCTGTTCGCGTGACAACCGGCCAACCACGAAATACTGGCTGCCCGGATGCGAGAAATACAGGCCGCTCACCGACGCCGCCGGGCTCATCGCGTAGTTGTCGGTCAGAGATACGCCAATACGTTTCTCGGCATCGAGCAAGGCAAACAAGGTGGCTTTTTCGCTGTGCTCGGGGCAGGCCGGATAACCCGGCGCCGGGCGGATACCCTGGTAGCGTTCTGCAGCCAGGCGATCGGCCAGTGACTTGAGCAAGATTGCGTTGTAATCGTCGTGCGCAGCCTCGAACGCAGCCACACGCGGGCCGATGCCAAGGCCCGCAGTCACCGCAAAGCCGCCGATCCAGTCCTTGCGGCCGCTGTCGGCGGGTGCGATGAAATCGGCGAGGCAGAAATTGGCGCGCTCACCGATTGGCTTGACTGCTTGCTGGCGCAGGAAGTGGAAGGTGAAGCCGGGACTCGGGGCTCGGGACTCGGGACTCGGTGTGAGGGCGGGATCCGAAAGTGCGGTCGCATGCTCCTTGTTCTTTCCTCCGTCGGTGGGGAAATCCTCGGATGAGGGTGCGCTTGCGGGGCGCTGTCGTTGCTTCTCCGAGTCCCCAGTCCCGAGTCCCCAGTCCCGTTGAACCCACACGTCATCGCCATCGGCCTGCGCCGGCCACAGCCCGACCACGGCTTTTGCGGTCAGCCATTTTTCGGCAACGATCTGCGCGAGCATGGCCTTGGCGTCGTTGAACAGGGCGGTAGCTGATTCGCCGACGATCGCATCATCGAGGATCGCCGGATAGCGGCCACTAAGCTCCCAGGTCTGGAAGAACGGGGTCCAGTCGATCCACTCCACCAGATCGGCGAGCGGGTAATCCTCGAACACGCTGATGCCGGGCTTGCGCGGAGCGGGTGGCTGGTAGTCGGCCCAGCCGCCATCGAAGCGGTTGCCGCGCGCATCACTCAGCGCCATCAACGGTTTGGCATCGCCGCGCTGGGCGTGGCGTGCGCGCACCTTGGCGTAGTCCTCGGCGGTGCTGGCGATCAGCCCGTCGCGCTGCTCGGGGCTGATCAGTTGCTGCATCACCCCGACCGCGCGTGAGGCATCTTTCACCCACAATGCCGGCGCTTGGTAGTGCGGCGCAATCTTGAGCGCGGTATGCGCGCGCGAGGTGGTGGCACCGCCGATCAACAACGGGATGGTGAAGCCCTGGCGCTGCATTTCGCGCGCGACATGGCTCATTTCTTCCAGCGAAGGTGTGATCAGCCCGGACAGGCCGATGATGTCGGCGCGCTCGTCACGGGCGCGGTCAAGAATGGTCTGCGCGGCTACCATCACGCCCAGATCGACGACATCGAAATTGTTGCAGGCCAGCACCACGCCGACGATGTTCTTGCCGATATCGTGGACATCGCCCTTGACCGTGGCCATCACGATCTTGGCCTTGGGTTTGCCGGAAGTTCCGCTGCGCAGCTTCTCTGCCTCGATGTACGGAATCAGGTGCGCCACCGCTTTTTTCATCACCCGCGCCGATTTGACCACTTGCGGCAGGAACATCTTGCCGGCGCCGAACAGGTCGCCGACCACGTTCATGCCGGCCATCAATGGGCCTTCGATAACCTCCAGCGGTTTGTCGGCGAATTGCCGCGCTGCCTCGGTATCCTCGACCACGTAGCTGTCTATGCCATGCACCAGCGAATGGCTGATGCGCGCCGCCACGGGCAGCTTGCGCCATTCCTCGTTCTGGCTGCCCGGCCCGAGCGCGCGCTTGCCGCCGCGATAGCGCTCGGCCAGTTGCAGCAGCCGCTCGGTGGCGTCGTCGCGGCGATTGCGGACCACGTCTTCGACGGCTTCGCGCAGTTCGTCGTCGATATCGTCGTACAGGGTCAGCGCGCCGGCGTTGACGATACCCATGTCCATGCCGGCCTTGATCGCGTGGTAAAGAAAGACCGAGTGGATCGCCTCGCGCACCGCGTTGTTGCCACGGAACGAAAACGAGACATTGGAGACACCGCCGGAAATATGCACCCGCGGGAAACGCTGCTTGATTTTGCGGCAGGCATCGATAAACGCCACTGCGTAGTTGTTGTGTTCGTCGATGCCGGTGGCGATGGCAAAAATATTGGGATCAAAAATGATGTCTTCGCCGGCAATGCCGGCTTGCTCGGTAAGCAGGGCATAGGCGCGGCTGCAAATCGACACCTTGCGCTCCAGGGTGTCGGCCTGGCCTTGCTCATCGAATGCCATCACCACCACTGCCGCTCCGTAGCGCCGCGCCAGCCGCGCCTGGCGCAGAAGCTCGGCCTCGCCCTCCTTGAGCGAAATCGAGTTGACGATGGCTTTGCCCTGCACGCATTTCAGGCCGGCCTCGATCACGCTCCATTTCGAGGAATCGAGCATCACCGGTACCCGCGCGATGTCCGGCTCGGCCGCGATCAGATGCAAGAAGCGGGTCATCGCTGCTTCGGAATCGAGCAGGCCCTCATCCATGTTGATGTCGATGATCTGCGCGCCGTTTTCCACCTGTTGGCGGGCCACCACCAGCGCTTCGTCGTAGCGGCCCTCGCTGATAAGTTTGCGGAATTGCGCCGAACCGGTGACGTTGGTGCGCTCGCCGACGTTGACGAAATTGGTGTCCGGACCGATCACGAACGGTTCCAGGCCGGCCAGGCGGGTACGCGGCTCAGGGGTGGCGAGCACGCGCGGCGGCAGGCCGCGCACCGCATCGGCAATCGCACGGATATGATCGGGCGTGGTACCGCAGCAACCGCCAACGATGTTGAGCAATCCGGCCTTGGCAAACTCGTGCAGCACCCGCGCCATGTCCTCGGGGCTTTCGTCGTAACCGCCAAATGCGTTGGGCAGGCCGGCATTGGGGTGGCAACTGACATGGGTGTCGGCAATCGTCGCCAGCGCATCGACGTGCGGCCGCAGGTCGCGCGCACCGAGCGCACAATTGAGCCCGATCGCCAGCGGCCTGGCGTGGCGCAGCGAATACCAGAATGCCTCGGCGGTCTGCCCGGACAGAGTGCGCCCGGAGCGGTCGGTGATGGTGCCCGAGATCATCACCGGCAGGCGTGCGCCAATGGCTTCGAAGACATCATCGATGGCGAACAGCGCGGCCTTGGCATTGAGGGTGTCGAATACGGTTTCCACCATCAGCACATCGGCGCCGCCTTCGATCAGGGCGCGCGCGGCTTCGCGGTAATTTTCGGCCAGCTCATCGAAGCTGACATTGCGAAAGCCGGCGTCCTCGACCTTGGGGCTGATCGAGGCGGTGCGTGAGGTCGGGCCGAGGATGCCGATCACGAAACAGGGGCGACCGGGGTGTTCGGCTTCGAACGCAGTGCAGCTTTCGCGCGCCAGCCGCGCTGATTCGCGGTTGAGTTCGGGCACCAGGTGTTCGAGCTGGTAATCGGCCTGCGAGATGCGGGTGGAATTGAAGGTGTTGGTTTCCAGCAAGTCGGCACCGGCATCGAGATAGGCGCGGTGGATGTCGGCGATCAGCTGCGGCCGGCTCAGGGTGAGCAGGTCGTTGTTGCCCTTCAGATCGCCGCCGCAGCCGCAGTCGGGGCCGTGGTGGTGGCCTTCGGCAAAGTGCTGTCCGTCAAACCCTTCAGCAAAACGTGTACCGCGATAGCCGGCTTCGTCGAGTTGGTGGCGCTGGATCATGGTGCCCATTGCGCCATCGAGCACCACAATGCGCTTGTCCAGCAGCGCCAGAAGCTGCTTGACGCGCTCAGGTTCATGCCAGGGAAGCTCGATGCACGGGTTCGCATCAGACATCAGATTACTCATGTTTTGAGCGCCAGCAGGTTGATCACCGCAAAGTGCGGCGGGCGTTTTTCGCGGGTGATCTCGGTATTGGTGATAACGCTCAGGCCGGCGCGTTGGGCGAAGCGGGCGAGGTCGCGTGAGCTGAAACCGAGGTTGACGTGGCCGAAAGGTTCGACTGCGCTGCGGTGTTCATGCCGCGCCAGCGAGGTAACCAGCAGCCGGCCACCCGGGCGCAGCACGCGCGCGGCTTCGGCTACTGCTGCCGCAGGGCGCTCGGCGTAGGTCAGCGCGTGCATCAACACCACCAGGTCAAAGCGCGGCTCGGGGAACGGCAGCGCGTGCATGTCCGCTTCCATCACCTCCACGTTTTTGTAGCGGCGCAGGCGCTCGCGCGCGGCGGCCACCACGCGCGGGCTCATGTCGGCGCAGACATAGGTTTTTGCGTGCGGTGCCACCAACTCGGCCAGCACGCCATCGCCCGAGGCGATATCCAGCACGTCGCCGGGTTCGAGCAGCGGCAGCGCGGAGCGCGCCAGTGCTTCCCAGGTGCGGCCGGGCGAATAATGGCGCTCCATGTCGCCGGCCACCGAATCGGCCCAGTTGCGGTCGGCAGCGCGCAGCGCCAACACCGACGGTAGACGTTGCGCATCCTCGCGCAGCATCGGGTCATCGGCGCCGGCTTCCAGCGCCTGCCACAGGCTGCGCTGGGCCGGCGGCAGCTCATCGCCGCTGAAGCGATAAAACGCGGACACGCCGGAGCGGCGGTCGCGCACCAGGCCGGCTTCCTTCAATCGCGACAAATGCGTGGATACCCGTGGCTGCGCCAGCCGGGTAACGGACGCCAGTTCAGCGACGGTGAGTTCCTCGCGAGCGAGCAGGGCAAGCAGGCGCACGCGGGTGGCATCGCCGAGCACGCGCATGCAGTCTGACCATGCTTCGAGATCCACAATTCATCCTTTCATCGCGATCAAAGGATGAATTGTGGGCGGCGCGTGGCGTGCGGTCAAGCGTGGCGCGGCGCAGTGGCCAATGGCTTCGCTGTTGCATGGCCCTATTTTTGGTTACCTACACACCATGCACGGCCATGCTTGCGCAGGCTGGATTCCGGTTAGACAGACGTTCTTTCGTCAACCATCGCCATTTCATTCTTTCGTTGGCCGAATCAGAACTTGACCGAAATATCGGTCTGCAGCAGATCTTCGTTGATGCCTGTCGACTTGCGTTCGCTGTGGGTGTAGTTAAGGCTCAGTGAGATGTTCTTGTACACATCGTAGGCAACGGAGCCCCCGTGTGAACGGATATCGGTTGCGCCAGCGAAGCGGTCGGCGTCCGGGAAGATGTCCGGGAAGCCATTGGCATCAAGGTTGGCGTAGATGTACTTGAAGCTCAGCGGGCCCTTGCCCAGATTAGCGCCGAGTGAGAAGCCGGTGTCCTTGCTGCTGTTGGTGTCGGTGTTTTTGATGAAATTGCCGAACACACTGCCGGCCCATTCGCCGCCAAACAGGTGCTTGCTGCCAAGCTCGGCATCAAAAGCGATTGCGTCAAAGCGGGAGTCGGTGTTGGTGCCGGCCGAGAAGGTGCCGATGTTGCCACCCTTGAGGCCGCCGCTGGTGCCGGGAACGATCTTGTTGAAGTTGTAATAGGTGCCGGCAACGGTGGCAAACAGCTTGTCGGAACCGAGCTTCTGGCCGAGCTGGGCGTACACCATGTAGGGGTCGTTGCTGTCCTGGCTCGATTCACCCAACACCCAGGCGCCGCCGTTGACGAACAGCCTGCCCAGATCGTTGTCTACTGCATAATCGAGCGAAACACCCTCGGGCCGGATATCGGTGTCCCACAGCAGGTTGTCGGTCATCCACAGATAATCGCCAAACTTGAATTTACCGGCAATGGCTTTGATGTTGCCAGCCCCGAGTTGCCCGGAAAACTGTGAATAGGCGTAGTCCAGATTGATGCTCTTGCTGCTGAACGCGTCGTTGAAGGTCTGGTTGGACGAGCGTGGATCGGCGCCGCCGCTGGCAATGCCGGCACCCACTTCGACGTGCTCGACCGGGTTGGCGGTGATGCCAAGGCGATAACGCAGGCGCGCACGGCTGCGGTCGTGCTTGTCATCGGTCGAGTTGTATTCAAAGCGGTTGCGCATGTCGCCGCTGAGCTTGATCTTGCTGGCCCACGCCATGGCGTCCACTTTGTCGCTGACGGCGGCAGCCGTCTTGGCGTTGCTGTCCACCTTGTCGCTGACCGCAGCCACCGCCTGAGTGTTTTCCTCGGCCTTCGCGCTGTCGCCATCGGCAGCCTGCACTAGCGACTGGTATTCAGAATCGCTGAGGGTACCCTTGTCGCGAAGGACCTTGAGCAGGCCCATCAGCGCGCTGTTGTCCGCTGAAAAGGCGGGGAAAGACAACGCGGCGCCAATGCACAGCGCCATGCTCTGAAACAGCAGTAAACGCGCTTGCGATGTCATGACGATGCTCCTTGTGAAATGCTGGAAAATGGATGTTCGTGATGGGCATGGTTGGCTGTCGTGCGCACGCGCCAGCCCATACGCGAACCGGTTGGGTGAAGCGGATGCAGGCGATGCCCGCAGGTGATGGCAACCCGCCTGCGGGTAGCGGCATCGATGCAGGACGATGCCGGGCAACGGGCGCTGACATGACGAACCGGATATGACACGTCTGTTCTCTGCGTGACAAAGGCGAGTCAAATATATGAAGTTTTTATGTCAGTAATGTGACAGAGATCAACCGGTAGCGGTTGGCTTGTTGGGGAATTGGCACAAATCGCGCACCACGCACTGCTCGCAACGCGGTTTGCGTGCCACACAGGTGTAACGCCCGTGCAAGATCAGCCAATGATGTGCGTCGTGGCGGTATTCGGCAGGTACCCGCTTGAGCAGGGCATCCTCGACGGCGCGCACGGTCTTGCCAGGCGCAAGGCCGGTGCGGTTGGCGACCCGGAAGATATGCGTATCCACAGCAATGGTGGCTTCCCCGAAAGCGGTGTTCAGCACCACGTTGGCGGTTTTTCGGCCAACACCAGGCAGCGCTTCGAGCGCTTCACGCTTGCGCGGCACCTCACCATCATGGTGGTCGATCAGCATGCGGCACGCCGCAATCACGTGTCGCGCCTTGCTGTTGAACAATCCGATATGCGCGATATGCGGCTTCAGCCCATCCTCGCCCAGTGCCAGGATTGCCTGCGCGGTGTTGGCGACCGGGTAAAGCCGCCGGGTTGCCTTGTTGACGCTGACATCGGTAGCTTGCGCCGACAGCATCACTGCGATCAGCAACTCGAACGGGGTCTGGTATTCGAGCTCGGTTCGCGGCGCCGGGTTGAGTTCGGCCAGTCGTGCAAAGAAGGCCTTGCGCTGGGTGAGGTTCATGTGGCGGTAATAATCATGCGGCTTGGTGCTGGCGCTTGTGCGCTGGTGATATGCCGCTGGCGACGGTTGCGCAAGGCAATCAGCAACGCCAGCACGATGAAGGCACCGGGCGGCAGAATGGCGGGCAGAAAGCCGTGGTAATCCCCGAGCACGGTCAATTCCAGCCAGGGCATGCCCAGCATGGCGCCGCTACCAGCGAATACCGTGCCGGTTCCGACCAACTCGCGCACCACGCCGATCAGCAGCAACACCCACAAAAAGCCCAAGCCGAAAGCAAAGCCATCGAGCGCGGCGCGTGCCGGGTTGTGCCGCGAGGCAAACGCTTCGGCGCGGCCCATGATGGCGCAATTGGTGACGATCAGCGGCACGAACAGGCCCAGCACCTGGTACAGCTCGGGCAGCCAGGCGCGCAACGACAGTTCGATGGCGGTCACCACCGAGGCGATGATGGTTACGAAGGCCGGGATGCGTACATCGCGACGGCTCAGCCGGCGCAGACTCGCGACCACGGTATTGGTGAGGGTGAGCGCCAACAACGAGGCAAGCCCCAAGCCCAGCGCGTTGACCGCATTGTTGCTCACCGCCAGCAACGGGCACAGGCCCAGCAATTGCACCAGGCCGGTATTGCCGGATACCAGCCCGTATTCCAGGATCGATTTGGCGCTGGGGTTGGTCACGGTTCACGGCCTGCTGAGGGTATCACTGGGGTTTCCGGGGCATCGCTGAAGCGCAGTACGCTGTCGGCAGGTTCAGCATAAAGTTCCGGGCCATGGTGCTCAAGCAATTGCAGCACGCGTCGGGTCGCCGCTACCACCGCGCGCGGAGTGATTGTGGCGCCGGCGAATTGATCAAACTCGCCGCCATCCTTGCGCACCTTCCAACGTGCTGCCGGTGGCGATGCAAGACTGGTTCCTGCAAAGTGATCGATCCAGTCGCTGCGCCGCAATTCGATGGCATCACCAAGACCTGGGGTTTCGCTGTGGCGGGTGACGCGAACGGCGCCAATATGCCCTGCCGCATCAACACTGACCAGCAATTGGATCGTTCCGGCGTAACCATCCGGGGCTACTGCCTCGATCGCCAGCATGCTCGGCGCACCAGCGCGCCTTGCCCGCCATGCCGTCATGGCTTCGTCGCTGCCCAGCCAGCCCGGAGCGATAACGCTGATCTGGTCATTGAGTGGATCGTTGTCGTAGCGATCTGCTGGCAGTACTACTGTCAGTGCCTGCAAACGGGCCTGATGTTCGGCATTACTGATTGCCTGGTGGGTCAGCGCGTAAACGCCGGCAAGCAAAGTGACTGCGAATAGCGCAGTCAAGGCCAGCAGACCGGCACCAGAGAGGGTTTGGCGAAGCGTCATCAGTGCCTTGCCTCGCCGTAAATGCGCGGCCGTGAGTGCATGTCGAGCCACGGTGCGACGCAATTCATCAGCAACACGGCAAAGGCCAGGCCGTCCGGAAAGCTGCTCCAGCGCCGCAGCACCAAGGTCAGCACGCCCGCGCCGATGCCAAACAGCAAGCGGCCACGCGGCGTGGTGCAGCCCGACACCGGGTCGGTGGCAATGAAAAATGCGCCGAGCACCATGGCGCCGGAGAACACATGTTGTAGCGGAAACGGATGCACGTCCGGGTCGCTCATCCAGAACGGTACGGTGAGCACAATCACTGTACCGAGCATCGCCACCGGAACCTGCCACGGGATGATGCGCTTGTAGAGCAGAAACAGGCCGCCCAGCGCGTAGAAGTTGGCGATCCACTCCCATCCGCGCCCACCAAAATCACCAAACATCGGGTTGCCGCGAATCTCCGATAGCGTGCGTCCGGCATTGGCCAGGCGGCGGATGGTGTCCAGCGGCGTCGCCTGCGCCAGGGTGTCCCATTGCCATGCTGCCGGCAGATTGCCGGTGAACACCGTCCACAGGCTGTCAGCGAGGCCGGGCGTCGCCGCCGCGACGCCTTCGGGCGCGAGCCAGCGCGTCATTTCCAGCGGAAAGCCGATCAGCACTACCGCAACGCCCACCATTGCCGGGTTGAACAGGTTGTAGCCCAAGCCACCATACAAATGCTTGGCAAACACGATGGCGGCAATCATGCCCACCGCTGCCAGCCACCACGGCGCCAGCGGCGGCACGCTGAGCGCAAACAGCACCGCCGTCAGCGGCGCGCTCAGGTCAGTGATAAACGGTTTGAGCGGGCGTTCGCGCAAACGCAACATGGCTGCTTCCAGCAGCATCGCGAATAGCGTTGCCACGCTGATCTGAATCAGCACGCCGGGGCCGAAAAACCAGACGTGTGCCGCGATGCCGGGCAGCAGGGCCAACAGCACCAACGCCATCACGCGTTGAACCGAGTTGTGCGCTGGTACATACGGTGCTGGCGCGATAGCGAACTGTCTCATGATGGGTCAGTCTCCTGCGCATCGCGGCGTGCCTTGGCACGGGCGATAGCCGTGGTTACCGCATCGGTTGTGCTCAGTGCTTTTTGCTGCGCACTGTGGCGTTGCTCGCGTTCCTTGTCACGCGCACTCAGGCGTTGTTGCCGGTGTTCATGGCGCAGGCGTGCTGCATTGGCTTGCTCGGCTTGCAGTGCGCGTACGCGCAGTTCGGTTTTGCCATGGCGAAAATGCTGGGTCAACGGGATTTGGCTGGGGCAGGCCAGATCGCAGCAGCCACATTCGATGCAGTCGAAGATGCCTTGTTGCTGTGCGCGTGGCCACTGCTCGCCGCGTACCTGGGCCAGCAACTGTTGCGGCAACAGTTGCGCCGGGCACACCACTGCACAATCGCCGCAACGGATGCATGGCATTTCAGTGGCCGGATCGCGCAATTGACTGGCGGCCAGTACCAGCACGCAATTGCTGGTCTTGCTGATCGGGTAGTCGTCATTGGCCAGAGCGACGCCCATCATCGGTCCGCCGATGATCAGGCGCGCTGCCGCCTCACTGTAACCGCCTGCTTGCGCAAGCACATGTGATATCGGCGTGCCAATTGCCACATCCCAGTTGCCGGGCCGCTGCACGCCGGGGCCGGTCACGCTGACAATACGCCGCGTGGATGCTTCGCCATGGGCAATCGCCCGCCACAATGCGCGTGCGGTGGCGACGTTCTGCACCACCACGCCGATATCACGCGGCAAGCCGCCGCGCGGTACCTCATCGCCTGTCAGCACGCGAATCAACTGGCGCTCGCCACCTGCCGGGTACACGGTGGGTACCGCAACCAGTTCGATTTCGCCGGCACCGCATTCAGTGATTGCCTGTGTACACGCCGCGAGGGCCTCCGGCATTGCTGTCTCCACAGCCAGCAATACACGCGCAGCGCCGGTCGCGCGCCGCATCACCCGTCCGCCCATGACCACGTCGTTCGCGTGTTCACGCAGCAAGCGATCATCGCAGGCAATATAGGGCTCGCATTCCGCACCGTTCAAAATCAGGGTGTCGCGCGTGATCGCCAGTTTTTCCGCGCTGGGGAATCCAGCGCCGCCCATGCCAACGATGCCGCACTGGCGCGCGCGCTCAACGATCTGCCCCGTGTCGGCCTGTTGCCAGTCGATTGTCGGCAGCGGTGTGACGGCGCGTTGCACGCAATCCACTGCAATGCGCACATGCATGCAAACGACTCCCGGCGGATGCGCCAGTGCCCGTTCGCTGATGGCAAGCACCGTGCCACTGGCCGGCGAATGCACGTTGGCGCTGCGGCCATCGACGGCGTTGCCGATTAGTTGCCCGGCAAGCACGTGGTCGCCGCTTGCAACGCATGCCTGCGCACTAGCCCCACTGTGCTGAAGCAGCGGTATGTCCAGTTCGGCCGGCAGTGGACAATGCCCGATTGGCTGCCCGGCGCTGCTGGCTTTGTGTTGGGGCAGCGACAGGCCGCCGTGGAAATGATGCAGGCGCACGTGAACGGGGCTCCGGATGTAACCATGACTGCGGCGAAGCGCTTGATTGTACGCGTTGAGTGCCCCTGGCTGGACGCCCACGGCGGAGATCAAGGAACAACGGCAAGGGAAGCACTTTGGCAGCATTCACGCATTGCGCCTTTGCCTTGGCCGCACTATCGGGCAGACTCTGCATTTCGTATTGTGTTGGAAGCCGTCCATGAGCAAGCCGTCGTTGTCGCCCGATCAACTTGTCGCCTTTGTGTGCAGCATGCCCAAGGCCGAGTTGCATATGCATATCGAGGGTTCGCTGGAGCCCGAGTTGATGTTTGCGTTGGCGCAGCGCAATGGCGTTGAGTTGCCGTATGCCAGTGTCGATGCGCTGCGTGCGGCCTACGATTTCAGCGATCTGCAGAGCTTTCTCGATATCTATTACGCCGGTGCCAGCGTGCTGCAAACCGAGGACGATTTTTACGAAATGGCCTGGGCGTATTTTCTACGCGCCAAGGCCGATAACGTGGTGCATGCCGAGTTGTTCTTCGATCCGCAGACGCACACCGCGCGCGGGGTGAGTTTCGCGACGATCATCAATGGCCTGTATCGCGCCTCGCAACAGGCGCAGGTCGAGCTGGGCATCCGTGCGCAATGGATTCTGTGTTTCCTGCGTCATCTCAGCCAGGAAGAAGCGGTAGCAACGCTGCAAGCGGGCTTGCCGCATATCGACAAGTTCATTGGTGTGGGTCTGGATTCCAGCGAGTTGGGGCATCCGCCGGAGAAGTTCAGCAAGGCTTTCGAGCTGGCGCGGATGCTGGGCTTGCGCCGGGTGGCGCATGCTGGTGAAGAAGGGCCGCCGGAATACATCTGGGCGGCGCTGGATGTGCTCGGCGCCGAGCGTATCGACCACGGCGTACGCGCCATCGACGACACGGTGTTGATGGAACGGCTGGCGCGTGAACGCATCGCGCTCACCGTATGCCCGCTGTCGAACCTCAAGTTGTGCGTGGTCCCGACGCTGCGTGATCACAATCTGGGCAAGATGCTCGACGCTGGTATTGCAGTGACGATCAATTCCGATGACCCGGCTTATTTTGGCGGTTACATCAATCAGAACTTCATCGAAACCTTCGCCGCGCTGGAGTTGGATGTGGGCCACGCCATCACCCTGGCGCGCAACAGCTTCGCGGCCAGTTTTGCCAGCGACGCGCACAAGGCTGAGTACAACGTGCTGCTCGATGCCTGGTGCCAGCAGGCCGGAGTTTACTGAGGCCATGGGCAAGCTCACCACACACGTGCTCGATACTGCACACGGCCGGCCTGGCTCTGGCATTGCGATCCGCTTGTACCGTTGTGCGAATGCAAGCCGGCAATTGCTAGGCGCATTCGTGAGCAATGCCGATGGCCGCTGCGATGCGCCGCTGCTGGCTGATGCCGCATTGCAGGTTGGCCGCTATGAACTGGAGTTCGCGGTGGGTGATTATTTTGCCGGCCTCGGTGTGGCATTGGCCGAACCGCGTTTTCTCGATGTGGTCAGCCTGCGCTTTGGCATTGCCGATGTCAGCGCCCACTATCACGTGCCGCTGCTGGTGTCGCCGTACAGCTACAGCACCTATCGGGGCAGCTAGGTGAACGCGTTCTGGGTGGAGGCAGCTAGTTTCGCGCTGCGTTGGCTGCATGTGGTGGCGGCGATTGCCTGGATTGGCGAATCGTTTTATTTCGTCATGCTTGATCGCTCGCTGCAAACGCCGAAAACGCCGGAGCCTGGCGTGGCCGGCGAATCGTGGTCGGTGCATGGCGGTGGTTTCTATCACAAGCGCAAGTTCATGCCGGCGCCGCCGCAGTTGCCGGAAACGCTGCATTGGTCGAAGTGGAAGTCGTATACCACCTGGCTTTCCGGGTTCGCGCTGTTTGCGCTGTTGTACCTGCTGTCACCGGCTATTTATCTGATCGATCCGGCGGTGATGGTACTGTCGCCGACGCAGGCGGTGGCGTTGGCGTTTGCGTTTCCGTTGCTGGCGTGGCTGGTGTACGACGGCCTGTGCCGTCTGCTGGGTTTTCGCGATGCTGCCCTGGGTGTGCTGGTGGCGTTGCTGGTGCTGGTGTTGTGCTATGCCGCAACCCATGTGTTTGCCGGCCGCGCCGCATTTTTGCTGGTCGGTGCGGCGCTGGCCACGATCATGTCGGCCAATGTGTTGTTCGTCATCATCCCAGGGCAAAAGCGCATGGTGGCTGCGCTGGCACGTGGCGAGGCAATCGACCCGTTGCCCGGCCTGCGCGGCAAGCAGCGCTCGGTACACAACACCTATTTCACCCTGCCGGTGGTGTTTGCGATGCTGAGCAATCACTACGCGCCGGCCTTTGCCCACGAACACGGCTGGCTGATGCTGGCCGGGTTCATGATCGCCGGCGCCTTGATCCGGCAGTTTTTCGTGCTTTGGCACAGTGGTGGCCGCGCCTGGTGGCTGCTGGTGGCAGGTGTTGCTTTGCTGCTGGCATTGTTTGCCTGGCTGGCCCCACGCTCGCTGGCGAGCGCCGATACCAACCTGGTGGCGCCCGATATTGCCAGCATCCATACCATCGTGGTGCAACGATGCAATGCTTGTCATTCCGAACATCCCAGCCTGATGGCCAGCGCGCCGAAGGGCACGATGTTCGATCACCCCGAGCAGATCGAGCAGCGCGCTGAGCTGATCTATCAACAGGTGGCGGTGCTGCAGGTGATGCCGCCGGGCAACATCACCCAACTCAGTGATGCCGAGCGCAATATGATTGCGCGCTGGTATCAAGGGCGGCAGGGCGGCCAGAACGACTGAATGCGGGGTGCGGGCAGGTTGCGCGGTTCAGTTTGAAACAGCGGGCGCGTTATACTCCACGGATCGCGGCAATCCGGTGATTGCCTGCGTTGTTGCCGCAAGGAGAACCGCAATGGCGATCAGCCTTACCCCCGCAGCACTCGACCACGCTCGCAAGTTCGTGAGCGGTGGCAACGCCACGGGAATTCGTTTTGGCATCAAGCGTACCGGTTGCTCGGGCTGGGGCTATGTGGTTGAGCTGGCACCAGCTGTTCAGGCTGACGACAGCGTGTTCGATGTCGAGGGCTTGCAGGTGCTGGTCGATGCGCAGAGCCTGCCGCTGGTTGATGGCACTCGCATCGATTACGTGCGTAACGGCATCAATCAGGAATTCGTCTTCGATAACCCCAACGCTACTGCGCAGTGCGGCTGTGGCGAAAGCTTCACCACGCGTACCGAGGCGGCGTGAGTGTGCGCGTGCGGTTGTCGGATTGCGGAATGATCGGACGCGGTGTGGTAACGCCGTGAAGCGTGGTGGCAAACAGACCACTGACACCAACGCAGAATCGATCCCGAGCGGGCGGCTGACCATGGCCGACCTCGCCAAGCTGGCGGGTGTCTCCAAGATCACCGTATCGCGGGCGATGGCTGATAGCACGCTGGTCAACCCGCAAACCCGTTCGCGGGTGCGTGAGTTGGCACGGCAACACGGCTATGCGTTGAATGTGACTGCGCGTAACCTGCGCCTGCGTCGCAGCCATACCATTGCGGTGATTGTGGAAATGGCACCCAGCCCGGAGCGGCCGATGTCCGGGCCATATCCGCTGGAGTTGTTGGGCGGTATCAGCCAGGAGTTGACCAGCGCCGGCTACAGCGTGCTGCTCAGTGCGCGCCATGGCGCCATCACCCCGGCTACCCAGGCTGCCGATGGGGTGATTTTGCTCGGCCAGGGCGCACACGAAGATGCTGTACACACGGTTGAGGGTTGGCGCATGCCGACGGTGATCTGGGGTGCCGACATGGGTGCCGGGCACGTGGTGGTGGGCAGCGACAATCGCCAGGCCGGTGCCAGCGTCGCCGAATATTTTATTGCCGCTGGTCGGCGTCGGCCCTGTTTCATCGGCGATCTGGATCATGCCGAAAATGCCGAGCGCTTCGCCGGCTTTCGCAACGCGTTGGCAGCGAAGGGTATCACTCCGAGCCATATCGATGGCGTCGGTTTTACCGCCGATGCAGCGGCCAAGGCCGTTGTCGCGCTGCTCGCGCGTAAATCCTTCGATGCTGATGCGGTCTTTGCGGTGAGCGATTTGCTGGCGATGGGCGCAATCCAGGCATTGAGCGGACACGGCATTCGCGTTCCCGAGGCGGTGTCGGTGGTCGGTTACGACGACACGCCGATGGGAGCCAGCTTTGTGCCCTCGCTGAGTTCGGTGCATCAGGACCTGTATCAGGGCGGAATTTTGCTGGCACGCAAGGTGCTGGCTTTGATCGACGGTAAGCAGGTGTCGTCGGAATACCTGCCAACACGATTGGTGACGCGCGGCACCTGATCCGGCGCGAGCAGGCTATGCGCACAATGCGTGTTGCGTGGCAGCAACGGTAGACGCCCGGGCATGCGGCGAACTGTTACCAAGTGCGGATGATTCCGGATGAATGGTGCGCCGCGGCGTAGGGCTGATCCTTGCTGTTAAACCAGTTCAAGTACATGTTGCCATGTCTTTTGCGCACCGCAGCATTCAAGTTTCAGTAGGGCATTCTGCGTCTGCAGTCGCCATTGGTATCGATACCTTGACATCGATACCAATGGCGACTAGCTTGCTCCCGCACAGACAATGCAAGGGCGGGGCGAGTGAGCGAGGGGCAATCCAAATCGGCGGCAGCAGGCGCGGCGGATACAGATGCCGGCTGGCAGTTGCGCCACGACGCACGCAGTAGGCAGACCGAGGAACGCGATCACACCCTGTTTGCGCTCGCCAATGGCAGCCTCGGCGTGCGCGCCGGTTGCGAGGAGGCTGGCGGAAGCGGCGGATGTTTTCTCGCGGAAGTCTACGAACGCACCCCAATCCATTACCACGAGCGCTTCGTCGGTTTTGCCCAGAACACCGATACCCGTATCCCGGTTGCCGATGGCAGCCATGTCGGCATCCACGTTGGCGATGTGGCGCTCGACCCGTTCGACGACAGCTGCATCGAGCACCAGCGCGTGCTCGATCTGCGCAGTGCTTGCCTGGTCCGCACGGCGCGCTGGCAATTGGCCGATGGCAGCGAAATCGCATTGCGCGTTGAGCGGGTGGTGCCGTTCGCACATCCGAATCTGCTGTGCATTCGACTGCGCCTTACCTCGATTGGCTACAACGGGCCGGTGCGCCTGGATTCCGCCGTGCGTGGGGATCGTGCGGCGCTGGCGCAGGGCGATGACCCGCGTATCGGCTCAGGCACAGGCGAGGGCATGCGCAGCATCGCTTTGGGCGCCGATGACGGCCATGCATGGTTGCTGCAACAAACCGCCAGTGGTCGTATGCGCGTGCTGTGTGCGCAGGCGCATCGCTTGCCGGATACGGCAGGTATTACAGCGATCGTCGGCGATAGCGCACAACAGATCAACGCGACACTACGCGCCGGGGAAAGCCAGTGCATCGACAAGTTCGTGGCCTATGCCTGGGCAGGCGCAAGCGCGGAAGGCAATGATGACGGGTTGCAGCAACAGGCGCAGGCATCGTTGCGTGCCGCGCTTGCGGCGGGTTTTGACGCGATAGCCGCTCAACAAGCGGCAGCCATGGCCGCATTCTGGAATGACGCCGATATCCAGATCGATGGCGATGCAAAATCAGCGCAGGCGCTGCGCTTCAACCTGTTTCATGTGTTGCAGTCCACTGGCCGTGGCGGGCATACCAGTACCGCCGCCAAGGGCCTGACCGGCGAGGGTTACGAAGGGCACTATTTTTGGGATACCGAAGCCTATGTGCTGCCGGTGCTGGCGCTGGTCGCGCCCGAGCTGGCCAAGGGCATGCTGGAGTACCGCTATCACACGCTGGAACGGGCTCGTGCGCATGCCCGCGAGATGAATCATCGTGTCGGCGCCTTGTACCCGTGGCGCACGATCAGTGGCGATGAGTGTTCGGCCTATTACCCGAGCGGTTCGGCGCAATACCACATCAATGCGGCGATTGCTTACGCTATACGCACCTACATGGCGGCAACCGACGACTGCGATTTTCTCGCCCGTGCCGGCGCCGAGATGTTGTTCGAGATGGCGCGGGTGTGGATGGATATCGGCCATTTCAATCCGCGTCGCGGCGGTGCGTTCTGCATTCACGAGGTCACCGGCCCGGACGAGTACAGCGCGCTGGTCGACAACAACTATTACACCAATCGCATGGCGCGCGCGCACCTGCGCGATGCGGTTGCGGTCTGGCAGCGGCTGGCGGCGCAGCGTCCGGCGGACCATGCACGCCTGGCCGCAACACTGGTACTGGATGACGCACAAGTGCAGCAGTGGCAGCGCGCTGCCGACGCGATGTACCTGCCGTTTGATGCGGCGCTGGGCATCTATGCCCAGGACGATGGCTTTCTCGACAAACCACGCTGGAACTTCGCTGCGACCGGAGCCGATCAGTACCCGCTGTTGCTGCATTTTCATCCACTCACGATCTACCGTCACCAGGTGTGCAAACAGGCCGATGTGGTGCTGGCGCTGGTACTCGATGGCACTGATGTGCCGATGGCGGTGAAGCGCGCCAGTTTTGATTATTACCAGCAGGTGACGGTGCACGATTCCACCCTCTCGGCGTCGGCGTTCAATGTGCTGGCCAGCGAAATTGGCGATGGCGATGCGGCCTGGCGGTATTTTCAGGACACGCTGCGGGTCGATCTGGATGACCTGCACGGCAACACCGGGCATGGCGCGCACATGGCGGCGATGGCGGGAAGCTGGCACTGCCTGGTGTTCGGTTTTGCCGGGATGCGGGTACACGATGAGCAGTTGCATTTCACCCCACATCTGCCGGCACACTGGCGCGGTTATGCGTTTTCGCTGCGCTGGCGCGGGCGCCGGCTGCGGGTCACAGTGGATGGGCAGCAGGCGCGTTATCAACTGCTGCAAGGTGCGCCGCTGTCGCTGGTGACGCACGGCGAGCTGATCGCGCTGGCGCTTGGGCAATCGGTCGAACGCACACTGCCGGATGCAGCGCAGTGGCCGTTGCTGCGCACACCCGTGCCACTGAAGGCGGTCATATTCGATCTCGATGGCGTGTTGACCGATACCGCGCGTGTCCACTACGTGGCATGGAAACAACTGGCCGATTCACTCGGTATCGAGTTCAACGAAACCATCAATCGCCGGCTCAAGGGCGTCGATCGCATGGGCTCGCTGGAGATTCTGCTGGAGCGTGCGACGCGGGCGTACAGCCATGAAGAAAAACAGGCGCTGTGCGAGCGCAAGAACGCCAGCTACCGCGAACGGATCGAACAATTCAGCCCGGATGACTTGTTGCCGGGCGCAGCCGAGGTGCTGGCGGCGGTACGCGCCGCCGGCCTGAAGACAGCACTGGCATCAGCGAGCCGCAATGCGCCGCTGCTGTTGCGGCGTTTGGGTATTGTCGATGCATTCGACTATGTCGCTGATGCCGGCGCAATTGCGCGCGGCAAGCCCGACCCGGAGATTTTTCTGACCGCAGCGCGTGGCGTGGGCGTTGCGCCTGCGGCATGTCTCGGGATTGAAGACGCGGCCGCCGGCATAGCAGCAATCAAGGCTGCTGGCATGTGTGCGCTCGGTATTGGGGATGCTGATGAGTTGATACAGGCGGATGCGGTGTTGGCGCAGATCGCGGATTTTCGTGTTCGAACGGTACTTGGTTCGGGCGCAGGGGAGGGAGTGGCGATTTCGCCACGTCGGGTGCGTGGCCGGCCTGGCACGTTAGAAAACATCGGAGGGATATCATCATGAAGCACCACACGTTCAATCGGCTGGCACTTGCTGCGGCGATTTCTGCCGCACTGGTACCCGGCATGGCGCTGGCACAGGCCAATGCCAGTAATAATGCGGATGCAAACAAACGCGAAGACAGCGCCAAGACTCTAGATATGGTGATCGTCAGCGGCAGCACCCAGTTCAAGGGTTTGAGCAAGGGCGATGCCAGCTTCTCCATCACCACGATGACACCCGAGCAGATCGATGATGCCGGTGCCAAAAGCACGGCGGATCTGCTGAAAGTGGTGCCTGGCTTGTGGGTCGAGGCGACCGGCGGCGAAACTGGCGCCAACATCGATGTGCGCGGCTTCCCGGGTGGCTCGGATGCGCCGTTCGTCACCATGCAATTGGACGGCTCACCGATCTTCCCGCCACCGACGCTGTCATTCCTCGAGAACTCCAGTCTGTTCCGCATCGATTCCACGATCGATCGGGTGGAAGTGCTGCGTGGTGGCCCCAGTCCGGTATTCTCCAATGGTCAAACCGGTGCCACCGTCAATTTCATCACCCGGCGCGGCAGCGACACGCCAGAGGGTGAGTTGCGCACGACGGTGTCCGACAACGGCCTTTACCGCATCGATGGCTTTTACAGCGGCCCGATCAGCGATGACTGGTTCTTCAGCGTAGGAGGTTTCTATCGCGAAGATGACGGCGTGCGTGATACTCAGTTTCCGGCAAACAAAGGCGGGCAGTTCAGCGCCACCATCAGCCACACTTTCGACGCCGGCGAGTTCAGTTTTTCTGCCCGCCACCTCGACGACAAGAATGCGTTTTTCACTGCCGTTCCGCTGGTTGCCAAGGCCGATGGCGGCATCACCCGATTCGCTGGCTTTGATCCAACCGAAGACACCTTGCTTGGCCGGGACTTCCGCAATGTTACCTTGCAGGTGACCCCGGGTGATTCGCCCGGCACCATCAACGCCGACCTGGCCAACGGCCGTGGCGCGGATCTGGACATGTTTGGTTCGACGCTGGACTTGAACTTCGACGGCTGGACGTTGAGCAATCGCGCAAGCTATCTGAGCGGCGATGCGCCGACCAATGGTTTGTTCACCGGTGCCAATCCGCAAACGCTGAGCAGCTTCATCGATGGCCAGATCGGTTCAGTCAACGGCAATGCCGATATCGTGAGTGCGGCCGGTGGCCTGGCAACCAGCGGTGCAGCGCAGTTCGTCAATGGTGGTGGTGCGGTATCCGGCGATCAGCAGGTGATGGTTGCCGGCTTCTGGGTGGTGCGAAAGGATATCGATTCGTTCACCGATGAGGTGCGCTTGTCGCGCGAACTGTTCAAGGGCAATACGTTGACGGTGGGTGCTTACTACGCCAACTATTCCTCGAAAGACCGCTGGTACCTCGGCAACAACATGCTGCTGACCGCCGAGCCCAACGCGCGCCGCATCGATGTGGCTTTGGACAATGGCGTGGAAGTGACGCGCGATGGATTTGTCGGTGCGTCGTTCTTCTCGGTCAATGCCGATTACGATGGCGACAACATCGCCGGCTTCATCGCCGACGAGTGGGAGATCGATGACCGCTGGAAGCTGGATTTGGGCCTGCGCTTTGAGCGGCAGAGCGTCGATGCGATTCTGGAAAACATTGAATCGCGCGACCTCGACAACAACCTGTTGACCTTGTCCAACAACTCCGCTTCGGTACTCAACGGCACCTTTCGCGAGATTCACCAGAACGACAAAGAAAGCTCGTTCACTGCCGGCCTGAACTACAAAGTGACGGATTCTGCGAGTGTGTTTGCGCGTTACAACACGGGCTATGCGTTTCCACAGTTCGACAACCTGCGCGATGGCCAGAACAACACCCAACAGATCGATCAGTATGAAATCGGCTTCAAGTCTTCAACCGATCTGTACAGCCTGTTCCTGACCGGGTTCTACAACAAGTTCTCGGGGCTGCAATTCCAGTTGTTCGATCTGGAGGGAAACAACATCACCCAGATCGGCGGTTCGCATGCGCAGGGCATCGAGTATGAAGCCCAACTGCGGCCATTCGAGAACTTTGCCATTGATCTTACCGGTTCCTACGTTGATGCCGAGTTCCGCAACTTCGGAGACAACAGCGGCAATCGCGTGCGGCGCCAAGCCAAGAATCAATTCCGTGTCACGCCGAGCTATGTGATTCCCGGGCAGTGGGGTGATCTGCGCTTCTTCGGTACCTGGTCGCATGTCGGCAAGCGGTTTTCGGATAACGAGAATCAGCAGTTGCTGCCATCGTATGACACGCTCGATATCGGCGTGGTGGCATACATCGGCAATAACTGGGAAGTGCGGGTGCAGGGCAGCAACGTGACCGATGAGCTGGCGCTGACCGAAGGCAATGCCCGCATTGTTGGCGATTCCACTTCAGGTGGCGTCGGTGAAGATCGCGTGTTCCTTGGTCGCGCAATTCAAGGCCCGAACTACCAGGCTTCGGTAACGTATCGTTTCTGATCACCACCGGAAAAGTGTAGTGCGATGCACTTCACTGACGTGCGCCATACTGTTTCTCCAGGCGGTTATGTCGTGCGCCCCTCCCACCGGTTGTGGCCCGCTGACATCAGGATTGATCCTGGTGCCAGCGGGTTTTTTTGCCCTTAAGTGATGATGCATCGAAGGATTTCAAGCGCATGAATCGAACCCGCGTCATCATTGCCATCGTGCTCACCTACATGGTTTTTGCCGTGCTGATGAACAGTGTCGGCACCGTGATTTTGCAAGCGATTCAGAGTTTTCATATCGACAAGACGCAGGCCAGCACGCTGGAAGCTTTCAAGGATTTGCCGGTGGCGATCGTGTCGTTCGCACTGGCGTCGTTTTTGCCAAGGCTGGGTTATCGCCGGGCAATGATGATGGGTTTGGTAATTGTTGCACTGGCCTGTGCGCTGATGGCGTTGTTGCCATCGTTCTGGATGACGCGTTTGCTGTTTGTCAGCATCGGCGCCGGTTTTGCCGTCGTAAAAGTGTCGGTCTATACCTTGATCGGCTTGTTGACCAGCGATGAAAAACAACATGCCAGTCTCACCAATAGCATCGAGGGCCTGTTCATGGTCGGCGTGCTCGGTGGCTATTGGCTGTTCGGCGCGTTTATCGATCCGGGCCAGCCGCAAAGCCTGTCATGGTTGAATGTGTATTGGGTGCTTGCGGCGGCGTGCCTGTTGGTGGTCGCCTTGCTCGCTGGCAGTGCGTTTGACGAATCTGCAGCACGCACGCCGGCAATCCGCCTGCGCGATGATTTTCTCGGCATGTTGCGGCTTGCGGCACGGCCGCTGGTGTTGCTGTTCGTGCTCAGTGCCATGCTGTATGTGTTGATCGAGCAAAGCATCGGTACCTGGTTGCCGACATTCAATAACGAGGTACTGCGCTTGCCTACTGCCATGAGCGTGCAGATGGCCAGCCTGTTTGCCGGCTCGCTGGCGCTTGGCCGGCTGTTGGCTGGCGTGCTGCTGCGCCGGCTGCGTTGGCATCACTTGCTTTATGGCTGCCTGGCTGCGATGGCAACCCTGGTGTTGGTGACCTTGCCGCTGGCGCAAGGCATTGTGCCCGGCTCGGTGACGGGTTGGAGCTCGGTGCCGCTGGCGGCATTTGTGTTCCCGCTGATTGGCCTGTTCATGGCGCCGATATACCCAGCCATCGTTTCCGTTGTGCTCAGTGCCTTGCCACGGCCGCAGCACGCGGCGATGACGGGCTTGATCGTGGTTGCTTCGGCGCTCGGTGGCACTACTGGTTCAATGATTACCGGTCTGGTGTTCGGCAGCTTTGGCGGCCAGACCGCGTTTTATCTATCGTTGCTGCCGATGGCGGCGATTGCGCTCACCTTGTGGGCGTTTCAGCGCGCAGCGCATGCGGCGGCTGGCGAGCGTGCAATGGCGTGATGCAATGACGGCATGGACCGATGAAAGCATTGGGTCCGCAAAGGACGCAAAAAAGCGCAAATAAATGCTTCCACATGGTTGCACTTTGTCCTTTGCGCTGGGTTTGCACCTGCTTCGCAGGCGTTTGCCAAAACTCCTGATGTTCAGAGCTGATTTTGCTTTATTTGCGCCTTTGGCGGCCTTTGCGGACGCAGTCGCTGCACTGGATTCGCGTGCTGCGCCTGCAGTTCACGCCGCCGGCTTGAGCCATTCCAGCCGGATCGAACCACCGGGTTCGGTGAGGCCATCGCGCAGTGCGCCGAGGATTGGTGCCAGTGCGTGATCCAGCTGCCACGGTGGATTGAGTATCAGCATGCCACTGCCGTTCAAACGCAGCGGTGAATCGTCAGCGCGCACCAATAGCTCGGCGAGCAACGCTGATTTGATCGGCAATGTCGCCGCGCGACGGAAAAACGGCAACAAGGTGCGGCGGCGCTTGATTGGGTACCACAGCGCAAAGATGCCTTGTGGCCAGCGGCTCAGGCCCTCGCGCAAAGCCAACAGGATGCTGTCGAACTCGGCCTGCTGTGCCTCGTATGGCGGGTCAATCAACACCACCCCGCGTTTTTCTGCAGGTGGCAACAGCGCTTTTATCGCAGCGTAGCCGTCACGCTGATGCACGCCGACGTGTGACTGGTTGCGAAACATGGCCTTGAGCGTGGCCGCTGGCTCGGGCTGGATTTCGCAACAAACCAGGCGGTCGTCATCGCGCAATGCTCTGGAAATCAACAGCGGTGAGCCGGGGTAACGGCGCAATTTGCCGTCACCATTATGGGCGTGTACTGCGGCAAGATAACGCTCCAGTGCGGGATGAGCCTGCCCCCATAACCGAGCAATGCCGCTATCGGCTTCCAGGTTGCCGGCCAGTTCGTGGCTGCCTGCGCCGGCGTGAGTGTCGAGCACGAACCAGGCGCTGGGCTTTGCTGACAATGCCGCGAGCAGTTCAAGCAACACCGCATGCTTCAGGACATCGGCATGATTGCCGGCGTGGAATTGGTGTTGGTAGTTCATTGTGTCGCCAGCTTAGCGGTGCGCCGCATGTTGTGCCAGAGATGATTTTCAAGAAACTCGCCTTGACGTGCTTTGCTGCGGCATCTACGCTCCGCGTCCCTGTCGCCGATGCGGTGCAGGTGATTCGATTTCGCGGAGATTGGTTTGATGAGCAAACGTATAGCCCTTGTCAGTGGTGGTATTGGTGGCCTTGGCAGTCGCATCTGCATGCAGCTTGCCGGTTCCGGGCACACCGTGGTCGCGCTGGATCTTGCGCCCAGCGAATCGCGCTTGAACGCTTTTACTCAGCAAGTTGCTGGCTTTGATGTGCATTTCGAGGCGGGTGATGTCACCGATTTTTCAGGATGCGCGGCCCTGGTGCAGCGTCTTGAGCAACGTTTCGGATCGATTGATGTGCTGGTCAATGCGGCTGGCATTACGCGCGATGTGACCTTGCGCAAGATGCGCCCGGAGCAATGGGCCGATGTGTTGCGGGTCAATCTCGATGGCGTATTCAACCTCACCCAGAACGTCATCGCGGGCATGATTGATCGCGGTTACGGCCGGGTGGTGAACATCAGTTCGATCAACGGCCAGACCGGGCAATTTGGGCAGACCAATTATTGTGCCGCCAAAGCCGGCATGCACGGCTTCACCATGGCATTGGCACGCGAAGTGGCGCGCAAAGGCGTTACCGTCAACACGGTGTCACCCGGGTATTGTGAAACCGAGATGGTCAAGAGCATCCCGCAGCCGCTGCGTGAGCAGATCATCGAAAGCATTCCAGTCGGCCGCATCGGTCAGCCCAGCGACATCGCACGCGCCGTCGATTTTTTGTGTGCCGAGGGCGCAAGTTTCATTACCGGCGTGAACTTGCCGGTCAATGGTGGCCTGTTTATCAGCTTTTAGCCGTGGCCGCAGCGGGATTGCTGCGGCGCTTGTGACCGGATTAGAGTTCGCGTACCACGCGAAAACCGAGGCGAGCATCGACCGTGTTGGGTGCAGCGCCTAACCGGAATGCCGAGCGCACCTGATCGGGCGCGCTGGCCCACGATGCGCCGCGCAACATGCGCGTGTTGCAGCCGGCGTTCACCCAGGCGCTGCCATCGGTCGGCGCACGCTGATACGAGTCGTGCCAGCAATCCTCGACCCATTCCGACACATTGCCGATGGTGTCGTACAGGCCAAAGCGGTTGGGCTCGTAACTGCGTACCGGTGCCGGGCCCCAGTGGCCGTCGTCATAGCCCTTGAACGAATTGACCCAGTTGCGTTTTGAGGCAGAGCGATCACGCGAACCGGTGACGTTGGCAACCGCCTTGGCCGGGTCGCCATCACCCCACGGATAGGCAGTGTTGCTGCCGGCGCGCAAAACGTATTCGAACTCGGCTTCCGAAGGCAGGCGGTAGCGTTTGCCGGTTTCGCGGGATAGCCATTGCACATATGCCTGAGCGTCGAGCCAGGAAACGTGGATTACTGGCAGGTTGTCACTGGCCTTGCTGCCGCTGTGATCATCCTCCCAGGTTACTCCGTTGCGATCGGTCAACGAGCCGGAGTTTTCATCGTAAACGGTTGATTTGCGCGTTTGTTTGGAGGTCGGTGAATATCCCGACTGGGCGACAAAACGGCGGAACTCGGCGACAGTGACTTCTGCCGCCGCCATCGCGAACGCGCGCTTGAACTTGACTTCAATCTGCGGGCCTTCATTGTCGCTGCGATCTTTCTCACGCTTGGGCGAGCCCATGGTGAAGCTGCCCAGCGGGATCACTACCAGCTCGGGGCCATTGCCACCGCTGGCAAGCGGGTCGGTGATCCGCTGGCCGGGTTTGAGTGAGGCATAGGTGCGGGCGTTGTAGAGTTGTTCGCGCAGTTCTTCGACTTTTTGCGGTTGCAAGGATGCGGCGTCAAGTTGTGCCAGCAACGCATCGGCATCGTCAAACTGGCTGCTTTCGATGGCCGCGTTGATTTGTTGCTCCAGTGCAGCGGCGCGTGCGCCGCGCAACTCGGTGACCCGCACCCCGGCATCCTGTACCGCCTGATTGCCGGGAGTGATGCTGTCCGCCTGCCCGAGCAACTGATCCGCACGGGCGAACTCATTGCTTTGCGCTGCGTTGAGTGCCTGTGTAACCAAGGCTGATTGCACTGATGCGATGCCTGCCAATGCGGTGGCATTGTTGCCATCCTTGGCCAGCACGGCACGATAGGCGTCAAGTGCGTTGTTGCCTGCCGGCTCGACCAGCCGCCCTTGCTCGGCAAGTAGTTGGGCGCTCGACAGCAACACTGCCAGTTCACGCCCGGCAGATATTTTGGCAGCCAGTGCCTGTACCGCCGGGTCGCTGGGCTGGTTTCGCGATGCAATTGCCGAATAGCGCGACGCGGTGTCAAAGTTGCCGCTGGCAATGGCCGCTTCGCCGCGTTGTACAATCCATGCGACGCTGCGGCTGACGCCGGCCCGTGCTGCGGCGTTGCCCGAATCGCGGCGCAGCACCCGCAGGTAGATATCCAGCGCGCCAACGGCATCATCAGTGACTTGACCGTTGGCGAAGGCGCGATCAGCCTGGGTCAGCATGTCGCGCATTTCCAACTCGGGGTCGGCGCGATATTCCGGATTCCATTCTTCAGCTTCGGAAGCCGAATCGATCAAGCGTTTGCGCAACTTGGGTTCGTTCTGTGTGCCAGCAGTGGCTTCGGTTTGCGGCTCAGTCGCGGTATCTTGTGCCCATAAAGGTGTTGCCAATGACAGGCAGATTCCCAGACCTGCGCTGAGCGCGATGGCCAAGGTGTGGCGGGATGTCCAACGATTCATGGCACGCAACATTAGCTTTTTACTCCCCCTGAAACCGGTTAATCGTTTCATTTGCACGCAAATGATGGCGCGACTGGTTGCAAACTTAGGCGATACCGCGCATGGCTGCAACTGATTTTACTGAATGGAACACGGCTTGGGTCGCAGATTCGGACATTTTAGGCGCCCGTCTTGCGCGCTGGCAGGGGCAACCTCGGGTGGCGCTGGATACCGAGTTCATCCGAGAGAGGACGTTCTGGGCCCAATTGGCGCTGGTGCAACTGGCGGTGCCCGGCGAAATCATCCTTGCCGATCCGCTGGCGCCCGGGGTCAATGCGGTTTTGGGACGGTTTTTTCAGGACACGACCATAACCTGGTTGATGCACGCTGCCGGAGAGGACTTGCAGGCATTGCGAATCAGTTGCGATGCGTTACCTGAGCCGTTGTTCGATACCCAACTGGCGGCGGCGATAAGTGGAGTCGGGGTAGGGATGAGCTATCAACGGCTCGTCGAACAGGTGACTGGCGTTGCCCTGGAAAAGGGCGAAACCCGTTCGGATTGGTTGCGCCGACCGCTGAGTGAGTCGCAATGCCGTTATGCCGCCGATGACGTACGCCATCTGCACGCCATACATGCCGATCTCAGCCAGCGCCTTGCCGATCTGGGTCGGGATGAGTGGCTGGCGCAGGAATGCGCGCGGCAGATTGCCAACGAGCGCGACCAGCAACCCGAGCCGTGGCCGCACCTGAGCATGCGCAGCGCGCAAGGTTTGCCGGCTGACAGCCAATGGCGGCTGTGCCGATTGTTGCACTGGCGTGATGTTCAAGCCCGCGCCAGTGATCGGCCACGCACCTGGATTCTGGACAACGAGTTGGCCGCCACACTGGCACGGATGTCGGCGCACGAGCGGACGCACTTTGATCGTACGCTTGATAGCCACCCCAAGGCACCGCGCAAGTTGCGCGAATCCTTGTGGGAAGTGCTGGCCGACCCGTCGCCGGTGCCCGAAGGTTTTGCATTGGCGAGTATGCAGGGCGCCGATGAGCGCAATCAGCTGCGGCGCTTGCAGGCCGCCATCAAGGATGAATCCGAACGTTTGGGCTTGCCCGAGGGGGTTCTGGCATCGCGCCGCTTGTTGGAAGCGCGCATGCAACACGGCCGTTGGCCAGCCGATACCGCGCCGTGGCGGCTGGCCATTCTGGAGCCGTTGCTGGCGCCTTTGCTCTGAGGTTACGCCGGGGGATTTTATTACGGGCAGTGATCGCTTATACTAGTCAGCTTGCCGTGCCCAAGTCGGGTTGCGGTTGTCCGTTTACGATCGAGAGCACTTACGACATGGTCAAGATTCGCCTGACCCGCGGTGGCGCCAAGAAGCGTCCCTTCTATCACATTGTGGCGATCGACCAGCGCGCCAAGCGCGATGGCCGTGCGCTGGAGCGTCTGGGTTACTACAACCCGATTGCCACTGCTACCGAGAAGCGCGTTGAAGTTGACGTCAGCCGCGTGCAGCACTGGGTTGGCCAAGGCGCACAGATGACCGACAAGGTTCGTCAGCTGGTGCGTGAGGCTTCGGCGGCACAGGCAGCAGCCTGATTGCCAAGGCCGGCGTCTGCGCCGGCCACGCCCGGCCCGTGACAACGCCTGAACTGCAATGAGTGCCGGGCAAACAGCCATTGCGGGCGAACGACTCATTCAGTTGGGTCGGGTCGTTGGCGTATTTGGCGTCAACGGTGAACTCAAGCTTGAGTCGCATACCGAGCCGCGCAGTGCCATCTTCGGCTATCAGCCTTGGTTGTTGCGCAGCGCCGGAAACGAGCGCCTGCTTGACGGTGTGCGCGGCCGTGATACTGGTCGCAATATCGTTGCGCGCTTCCCCGGTGTTGAGGGCCGTGATCAGGCGCAGGCCATGATCGGTACCGAGATATGGGTGCGCCGTGCGCAACTACCGCCGCCAGCAGCCGGCGAATACTACTGGGTTGACCTGGAAGGACTGGCGGTGGAAACCATTGCCGGAGTGGCCCTCGGTCATGTCTCCCATATGCTGGCAACCGGCGCCAATGATGTGATGGTGGTTGCTGGCGAGCGGCAGCGCTTGCTGCCGTTCATTATCGGCCAGTATGTGCAGTCGGTCGATTTCGATGCCGGCAAAATCGTGGTCGATTGGGATCCCGATTTTTGAGCCGGCAGGCCAGTGGGGAATACCGTGCTGCGCGTTGACGTACTGACACTGTTTCCTGAGTTCATCGAGCAATGCAGTGCCGCTGGTGTGGTCGGGCGGGCGCGAGAGCGCGGACTGCTGTCGCTGCACTGCTGGAACCCGCGCGATTACAGCCAAGGCAATTACCGCCGCGTCGATGAACGGCCGTTCGGTGGTGGCCCGGGCATGGTGATGTTGATCGAACCGCTGCGCGCCTGCCTTGCTGCTGTGCGCGAAGCTGCCGAACCGGCGCCAGTGATCTACCTCAGCCCGCAAGGCGAGCGCCTCACTCAGCGGATTGTGCGTGAACTGGCGCAGGCGCCGCGCCTGATCTTGTTGTGTGGTCGCTATGAGGGCATCGATGAACGTTTGATCGCTACGCAAGTGGATCGCGAGATTTCGATAGGCGATTACGTGCTTTCCGGTGGCGAGCTGGCTGCCGCGGTTTTGATCGATGCCGTCGGCCGCCTGCAGGACGGTGCGCTGCATCATGCCGACTCGGCGATCCAGGACAGCTTCGAGGATGGATTGCTCGACTGCCCGCATTACACCCGCCCGGAAGTGGATGGCGAGGATGCCGTGCCCGAGGTGTTGCTCAGTGGCGATCATCGCGCCATCGCCCGCTGGCGCCGCCAGCAATCGTTGGGCCGCACCTGGCTGCGACGGCCAGATCTGTTGGCGCGGGCCATCCTGAGTGACGCCGATCGTGCTCTGTTGACCGCGTTTCAGGATGAATGGCGTGGCAGGCAACGAATCGCTGGTAAATAGGGTTTTTTTCACGCTATAATGGCCGACTAATCGGCGCGAATGTCGCGTGTGTTCAAGCAAACCAGGTCATTCCCTCATGAGCAATCTCCTCCAGCAATTTGAAGCCGAGCAGATGCAGCGTACGCTGCCTGCGTTCGGGCCCGGCGACACCGTAGTCGTCAACGTCAAGGTCAAGGAAGGCAATCGCGAGCGCGTGCAGGCTTTCGAGGGCGTGGTCATCGCCAAGAAGAACGCCGGCCTCAACTCCGCCTTCACCGTGCGCAAGATTTCGCACGGCTTCGGCGTAGAGCGTGTGTTCCAGAGCCACAGCACCATCATCGACTCGGTTGAAGTCAAGCGCATGGGCCGCGTTCGCGCCGGCAAGCTGTACTACCTGCGTGGGCTTGAAGGCAAGAAGGCGCGCATCAAGGAAGATCTCGCCGGCCAAGCCAAGGCCAAGACAGCTGCAAAGGCCGCTGCTGCCGCCGAGTAAATCTCGACGTAACGCGTTGCCCCAAACGGCCACCTTCGGGTGGCCGTTTGCATTCGCAGCCTTGATTTGACTGCAATCGCGCCCATCTACAGCGGATCGTGATTGCCACTATCCGGAGCATGCCGTGACAACTGAAACTTTCAATTTCCAGGCCGAAGTACAACAAGTCCTGAAGCTGGTCATCCATTCGCTGTATTCGAACAAGGATATTTTCCTGCGCGAACTGGTGTCCAACGCCTCGGATGCCTGCGACAAACTGCGCTTCGAGGCGTTGCAGGATGCCAGTCTGTACGGCGATGAACCGGGCTTGAAAATCGAGCTGGTTGCCGACAAGGCTGCACGTACGCTCAGCATTCACGACAGTGGTATTGGCATGAGCCGGCATGAGTTGATCGAAAACCTCGGTACTGTGGCGCGCTCGGGTACACGCAAGTTTCTTGACGCCATGGCCGAAGACAAGCGCGGCGATGCGCAGTTGATCGGCCAGTTTGGTGTCGGTTTCTACTCGGCGTTTATCGTCGCCGATAAGGTCAGTGTCACCTCGCGCCGCGCCGGTAGCGATGAAGCCTGGAGCTGGCATTGCACTGGCGGCGGCAACGAATTTACTGTCGAATCCGCGCCAGAAGCCACCCCGCGTGGCACCACGGTTACCCTGCATTTGCGCGAGGATGAGAGCGAATATCTGGAGGACTGGCGCCTGCGCGAGTTGGTGCACCGCTATTCCGAGCACATCGACTTTCCGATTCGCATGCATGCGGCCGCCAGCGATGAAGACAAAGGCAAGGACGAAGCGCCCACGTTCGAAACCATCAACCAGGCATCGGCATTGTGGACGCGGTCGCGCAGCGAGATCACCGACGCGGATTATCAGACGTTCTACCAGCACGTCTCGCATGATTTTGGCGAGGCACTGAGCTGGACGCACAATCGCGTCGAGGGCAATCAGAACTTCGTATCGCTGCTGTACGTGCCGGCCAAGCCGCCGTTTGACATGCTGCAAGGTGGCCGCGAAGATCGCCATGGTCTGAAGCTCTACATCAAGCGCGTCTTTATCATGGACGCCGCCGAGCAGATGCTGCCCAACTACCTGCGCTTCGTGCGCGGCGTGGTTGATTCCGATGACCTGCCGCTCAACGTCAGCCGTGAGCTGTTGCAGTCCAGCCGCCAGGTGGAACGCATCCGGGGCGCATTGACCAAGCGCGTGCTCGACCTGCTGGAGCGCATCGCCAGCGAGGACAACGAAAAGTACGGCATCTTCTGGCAGGCATTCGGCAACGTGCTCAAGGAAGGTGTGGTCGAGGACCACAGCAACCGCGAGCGCATCCTCAAGCTGCTGCGCTTTCCCTCAACGCTGAGCAAAACCGCAGATGAGCGGGTGTCGCTCGATGCCTACATCGCGCGCATGAAGCCCGAGCAGAAGGCGATCTACTACATCACCGCCGATGGCTGGAATGCCGCCCGCCACAGCCCACAGATTGAAGCGCTGAACAAGCGCGGCATCGAAGTGCTGCTGATGCACGAGCGCGTCGACGAATGGATGGCCGGCTACCTGCACGAGTACGACGGCAAGCCGCTGCGCAACGCCGCCAAGGGCGATCTCGGCGAAGACCTCGCTGACGCCAGCGACAGCGAAAGCAACCAACATCGTGACGCCGAAGCCGCGCCGTTGATCGAGCGCCTCAAAGCGCTTTACGGCGACAAAGTGAAGGACGTGAAATCGTCGCGGCGGCTGGTCGATTCACCCGCGTGTCTGGTTGCCGGCGAACACGACATGGCGCCACACATGCAGCGCCTGCTCGCCGCCGCCGGCCACGCCATGCCGCAGTCTGCGCCCAGCCTTGAGATCAACCCCGAGCACCCGTTGCTGAAGCGGTTTGCCGCCGAGAGCGACGCAACTGCCGCCGACGATCTGGGCTGGCTGCTACTGGAACAGGCGCAACTCACCTCCGGCGCCGCGTTGGACGATGCCGCCGGTTTTGTCGCGCGGGTGAACCGCTTGCTTGCCATACCGGAAGCGTAACGCGGGTCGTGCTGCGCTGGCGTTGGCTGGCGCAGCGCGGTGATTGCCTGGTCGCTGAATGTGGTCATGCTTGTGAAGCACGCTTCGCTGCAAGACGCGCACAGCACAGTTATTGGTCAAGGCTGGCGGTGCGGACGCATGACGGTCTTGTGGGCCTCCGCTGCCGAGCAAGACCGCGCCGACATCATTGACTGCATCAGTCAAGACAACCCGCTCGCAGCCATCCGGAGGGATGAGTTTTTCGCTGAAGCGGCTGGCCGATTGGCCGATCACCCTAACCTTGGCAAGGCGGGATTGATTTTTGGCACGCGCGAGCCGATCCCCCCACGAAAGCTACCGGCTGGTGATGCCGGCCTTTTCCAATGCGGGCTTGAGCCCGAAGACGATTGGTTTTTGTATGCGTATCGGGTCAATGGGTGGATGGGCTGTTCAGTGCAGGGCGATTGCGCCGAGCAGTCAGAAAGAGGCTTCGCCATCGTCGTCCATTACGGTTGGCGCAACAGTACCCGATGGCCCCAAGCGTCAACATGCAGGCTGGCATTGGTGTCCAGGCGCAGCACTTCATCGCTGAACGCATCGCGGTATTGTCCGCGAAAAGGTCCATCGATCAGGCGCATGATTTTTGCTTCGCCAGTGAAGTTCAGCGCAACCAAAACACCGTCATCGGCGTTGGCGCGCACAAAACTGAAAACGGCTTTCGGATCGGAATTGACCACCGGCACCATGCGCGCTCCGAGTTTGCCGTTTCGCAACGCGCTCAGGCGATGCTTGAGCGCAATCAGCTTGCGAAAAAAGCCATCGAGCGAATGCGCTCGCCATGCGATCGGGTCTTTTTCAAAGAAAGCCAGTCGCTTTTCATTGCCGGCTTCCTGGCCGTTATGGATCAGCGGCACGCCTTCACCAAGCATCGACAGCACAATGGCAGGTTGAAGTGCTTTGCCGAATCGCTCGAAGGCGGTGCCCTCCCACGCATTCTGGTCGTGGTTTTCGGTGTAGGTCATGCGATAAGCATCATGCGGCCAGGCACTTTCGTTTTCCGAATAAAACCCGAACAGCGCCGTCGCATCGGTTTTGCCTTGTGCGATGTTGTGCACGGTGTTGTTCCATGACCACGCGTATGTCGCATCGAAGGCGCGCGCATGTACATCGCGTTGCTCGACCTCGGCGAGCATGAAAACCGGCTTGATTGCGTCCAGCTCACGGCGCAGGTTTTCCCAAAAATCCAGCGGCACGTAGCCAGCAACATCGCAGCGAAAGCCGTCGATATCGGCCTCACGCACCCACCAGGCCATCGCTTCGGTCATGTATTTGCGCAGGCCCGGTTGCCGGTAATCCAGATCAATGATGTCCGACCAGTCCCACCACGGCGTCGGCCGGAAGTGGCCCTGCCAGTCGCGCTCGTACCAGTCTGGGTGCTGCTCCAGCAACGGGTTGTCCCACGCAGTGTGGTTGGCCACCCAATCCAGAATCACGCGCAGGCCAAGCCGATGCGCTTCCGCTACGAATGCCTTGAGATCATCGAGCGTGCCGAACTCCGGATTGATGCCGTAATAATCCTTTACCGCATACGGGCTGCCCAGAGTGCCCTTGCGGTGCTTCACGCCAATGGGGTGTACCGGCATCAGCCAAACGATGCCGATACCCATGTCCTTGAGCCGCGGCAACTGCGCACGTGCCGCGTTGAACGTGCCTTCGGCCGTGAATTGACGCGTATTGAGTTGGTACAGCACGGCGTTCTGGCTCCAGCCCGGGTGCTGCAACGTAACGTAGGGCGACGGGGCATAGGGATTCGCGGCATTCGGTTGCGCACCGGAGACGGTCGCAGAAAGCAACAGCAGCAGTGAAGTCAACAATCGCAAACGCATGATCCGCTCCGGGCCGGTATGGCTGACCAGCATAAAGCGCGCAGACGCAAATCTGCGGGCAATGCAAACGAATGCATTGATCGCTCGCGATGACTCGAACAAACCCGTCTTGGACTTTGCAGAGACAATGGCATCGACAACTTCGGACACCCCGAGGAGTTGCGATAGCAAAAGGCGCTGCACAAGGAGCGCGATGCTGGGTGTCGCGGTTTCGTTCCCCGCCGGTTTCGCCGGATGTCCCGGTTTCGCCGCGGTTTCGGTCTCCCACCGGTTTCGCCATCCCGGTTTCGCGGTGCTGCATCGGCGATCTTCAGCGCGTCCAGTGCAACTACAAGTTGGGCCACTGATCATCGTTTACTCAGCGTTTGAGCGCTACACACTGCTTATAGATGTCGTCGAGCATCTGGAACTTGGCGATATTTTGTTCGAGGCATCCGACGCAACCCATGTAGGCGGTAGCAACTGTCGCTTCATATCTACATTGAGCATTCGGATATTGCTCTTCAAAGGATATGCTCGGCCCAGTTGCCGCGCAGCCCGCGACTGCGCTGCCGATGATTAGGGCTACGAAGATAAAAAACATTTGCTTTTCACTATCACTCCTCCCAAAGTTTCGTTACTTCACCGGTGGCCTCGGCAAACGATAGCGAATTGTAAGCCGTGCCCCTTTACCACTTGGAGGCTGAACGACTATTTCGTCGTCCAGCGTCATCGTGCCGAGCATGGCAGCACAGCATGCAGGCATCCGGTGATCTTTACCGGGATAGTCCCCCACGCGCCGATGAATCTGGCCCGCGTTGATATCGACGGCAATAAATCCGAACTCCTGTGCTTTGGCGAGCAGTCGAATGAGTTCGTTGCGAAAATCACTCGTAGTTGTCGTCATCCGTACGCCCTCCCAATGCCGAATCCTGCTGTGATTGGTGCGCGCGCCCCGTCTCATCGAACACGATGCACGAGCGGGCTTACTGCAGCCCAACGACCAGTCAACAACAGATCACCGGGGACTCACGCAGCGTATCACGGTTCTGTGTGCAAGCGTTGTTTGAATAACCGTTTCAAAAGCAGTGTGTTACGCCAATATCGCTGTCTGCTTTTTCAGCCTTGCACGACCCCGTTGGCACCGACTACCGCGCTATCACCGCAACCGATGCTGACGCCCTGCTAAGCTTGCCCGTCCTGCACCGAATGCGTACTCGACATGGCCGCGATTTCCCCGCTGTACATCACCTTTTCCGTGTACATCCTGCTGATGGTGGGCATCGGTTTTGCCGCCTGGCGTTACACCCAGAACCTGGGCGATTACATTCTTGGCGGTCGGCGGCTGGGCAGCTATGTCACCGCGATGTCGGCGGGCGCGTCGGACATGAGCGGCTGGCTGCTGCTGGGCTTGCCCGGAGCCATGTATGCCGGCGGCTTGTCGGAGGCGTGGATTGCGATTGGGCTGGTGGCGGGCGCGTGGGCCAATTGGCGCTACGTGGCGGCGCCGCTTCGGGTGTACACCGAGTACAGCAACAACGCGCTGACGCTGCCCGATTACTTCACCCATCGTTTCGAGGACCGCAGCCGGCTGCTGCGGGTGTTTTCGGCGCTGGTGATTCTGGTGTTCTTTGCGATCTATGCCGCATCGGGCATCGTTGCCGGCGCACGCCTGTTCGAAAGCGTGTTCGCGGTGCCGTATGGCACCGCAATCTGGCTGGGCGCGGCGGCGACCATTTTGTATACCGTGGTCGGTGGCTTTCTGGCGGTGAGTTGGACCGACACGGTGCAGGCGACCTTGATGATTTTCGCGCTGATCCTCACCCCGATCATGGTGATCGTGGCCACTGGCGGCCCAAGCGCGGCGACTGCGTTGATCGAAGCGGCCGGCCCGGCCTATCTGGACCCGCTCAAGGGCACCAGCGTGATCGGCATCATTTCGCTCACTGCCTGGGGCCTGGGCTATGTCGGCCAGCCGCATATCCTGGCGCGGTTCATGGCTGCCGAGTCGGCGCAGCGGATTCCGGCGGCGCGGCGCATCGGCATGGCGTGGATGGTGCTGTGCCTGATCGGCGCACTGGCGGTTGGTTTGTTCGGCATTGCTTATTTCCAGATGCATCCGCTGGCCGGCGCGGCGGTGGAGGCGAATCCCGAGCGGGTGTTCATCGCGCTGGCACAGTCGCTGTTCAATCCGTGGCTTGCCGGGGTGCTGCTGTCGGCGATTCTGGCGGCGATCATGAGCACCCTGAGCTGCCAGTTGCTGGTGTGCTCCAGCGCGCTCACCGAAGATTTCTACAAGGGCATGTTGCGCAAGCAGGCCGGGCAGACCGAGCTGGTGTGGGTGGGTCGGCTGAGCGTAGTGCTGGTGTCGGCGCTGGCCATTGCGCTGGCGCAAAACCCTGATAGCCGGGTGCTGGGTCTGGTGAGTTATGCCTGGGCCGGCTTTGGCTCGGCATTCGGGCCGGTGGTGGTGCTGTCGCTGTATTGGCCGCGTATGACCCGCAACGGCGCGCTGGCCGGCATGGTGGTGGGCGCGCTGACGGTGATCGGCTGGAAGCAGCTTGATACGGGCTTGTACGAGATGGTGCCCGGGGTGCTGTTCGCGGCGTTGGCGATCATCGTGGTGAGCCTGGCCGATCGGGCGCCGTCGCCGCCAATGCGCGCGGTGTTCGAGAAAGTGCAGGCCGCGCTGGGGCGGGTAGGGTAGGCGATGCACGATCAGCGGCCACTGGCGGTGGCCTTGATGGGGCCGACCGCTTCGGGCAAGACCGCGTTGGCGGTGGAATGGGCGCAGCAGTTTGGCGGCGAAATCGTCAGTGTCGATTCGGCGCTGGTGTACCGGCGGATGAACATCGGCACGGCCAAGCCTGATGCGCAAACGCTGGCACAGGCCCGCCATCACCTGCTCGACCTGCGCGAGCCGCAGCACACCTACAACGCTGCGGATTTCGCCCGCGATGCGCTGGCGGCGATGCACGATATTCAGCAGCGCGGTCGGCTGCCGATTCTGGCTGGCGGCACCGGGCTGTATTTTCAGGCCCTGCTCGATGGGTTGTCGCCGATGCCGGAGGCCGATCCGGCGCTGCGCACGCAACTTCAGAGTGAGGCCGAACAGCGCGGCTGGGCCAGCCTGCATGCCGAACTGGCGCAAGTGGACCCGCTGGCGGCGGCGCGTATTCATGCCACCGACCCACAGCGCATCGTGCGTGCGCTGGAAGTGTGGCGGCTGACCGGGCGCAGCCTGAGCGACTGGCAGGCACAGCCGAGCGCACACCGGCTGCCGTTTCGGGTGCTCAAGCTGATCATCGCGCCGCAGCAGCGGGCGCTGTTGCACGAGCGCATTGCGCTGCGCTTCGACGCCATGCTTGATGCCGGGTTTCTCGATGAAGTGCGGGCCCTGCGTGGCGATCCGCTGCTGCATGCCGATCTGTCGGCGATGCGCGCGGTTGGCTACCGCCAGGCGTGGGCGCATCTGGATGGCGAAACCGATGCCGCGCAGTTCCGTGCGCAGGCCATCGCTGCCACCCGGCAACTGGCCAAACGCCAGCTCACCTGGCTGCGCGGCGAGCTGGACGCCCGCTGGTTCGACCCGGAATCGCAGCGGTTGGCCTTGAATCGGGCGTTAAGCCGTTTCCTTGAATGACCAATGGCATTCTCGCGGCGTTCACTGCGGCCATGTAACATGGCCGTTCCGCATGCGCGAGCGTGCGGTGGGAAGCCCATAACAAGAACAGCAGGAGCAGTACATGTCCAAAGGACAGACCTTGCAGGATCCTTTCCTGAATGCGCTGCGGCGCGAACGCGTACCGGTATCGATTTACCTGGTCAACGGCATCAAGTTGCAGGGTACGGTTGAGTCATTCGATCAGTTTGTGGTTTTGCTGCGCAGCACCGTCAGCCAGATGGTCTACAAGCACGCCATTTCCACCATTGTGCCGGCGCGCAATGTGCGTATCGGCCAGGCGAACGACGACGCGCAGGCGTCTGACGCTGATGACGTCGAGGTCACCCAGCCCGGTGTTTGATCGCCTGAACAAAGGTGAGCGCGCCCTGTTGATCCAGCCGGTCAGCACCCGCGTTGCTGATCGCAGCGGTTACGACGATGCGCTGGAAGAGTTCGCCGAGCTGACCCGCTCGGCCGGTGCCACCGTGGTTGGCACCTTGCGTGCGCGTGTGGATACGCCCAATTCCGCGCTGTACATCGGCACCGGCAAGCTGGAAGAAGCGCAGGCCATGCGCGCGGCGCTGGATGCCGATCTGGTGTTGGTCAATCACGCGTTGACCCCGGTGCAGGAGCGCAATCTGGAAAAGGCACTGGCCTGCCGGGTGGTGGATCGCACCGGCCTGATCCTCGACATCTTTGCGCAGCGGGCACGCTCGCACGAAGGCAAGTTACAGGTCGAACTGGCGCAGTTGCGGCATATTGCAACCCGGTTGGTGCGCGGCTGGACCCACCTTGAGCGCCAGCGTGGTGGCTCGATCGGCCTGCGTGGCCCGGGTGAAACCCAGCTCGAAACCGACCGCCGGCTGCTGCAAAAACGCATGGACGCGCTGGAAAAGCGGCTGCAAAAGGTCGAAGTGCAGCACGATCAGATGCGCCGGGCGCGGGTGCGCAACCAGATTCCACGGATCGCGCTGGTCGGTTACACCAATGCGGGAAAATCGACGCTGTTCAATGCTTTGACCGGTGCTTCGGTGCTGGCCGTGGACAAGCTGTTTGCCACCCTCGACCCCACCGTGCGCAAGGTGGACGGGCTGGCGGGCGGCCCGGTGGTGCTGGCCGATACCGTCGGCTTCGTGCGCGATTTGCCGCATGAGTTGGTCGCTGCATTCCGTTCCACATTGGCTGAGTCACGCGAGGCCGACTTGCTGCTGCATGTCGCCGATGCCGCCGATCCGCTGCGCGATGAGCGCATCGCGCAGGTTGATGCGGTGCTGGAAGAAATCGGTGCCGGCGATATTCCACAAGTGCTGGTGATGAACAAGATCGACCGTATCGACGGTGCCAGGCCGCGCCGTGATGGCGAGCATGCGTTGCGCGAGCGGGTGTGGATATCGGCGCAGAACGGTGATGGCCTTGATCTTGTCCGCGCTGCGATTGCCGAGCGTTGTGGCCGTGATCGCCTGTTATTGCAAGTTGCGTTGCCGCCGCTTGCTGCCCGCTTGCATGCACGCTTGCATCAATTGGGTGCGGTTCGCGGTGAATCGGCGAATGATGACGGCGGCTGGAATATGGCGCTGGACATGCCACGCGCTGTTGCTGAGCAGTTGGCGGGCGAGCCGGGCGGAGAAATATTGCATTCGCTCTTGCTTGCTGATGCCCGCGCCCCTACCTACAATTGATGGAACGCTTCGAAAAGCCGGTTTCGCGACGGTTTTCCGGGGTGTCTGTTGAATTCGATTTTTTTTCCTCAACGCGCGCCGGAGTATTGCATTTGCTTGCACCCAGCAATCCAGGGTGTCAGTGATGCGACAGGCAAACCGGCGCCACGGAGCAGCACAATGGCGTGGAACGAACCCGGCAAGGGAAGTAAAGATCCGTGGGAGAACAAAGGCCAGGGCGATGATGTTGAGGCGTTCATCGCACGCCTGAAAGCCAACCTCGGTCGCGTATTCGGCGGCTCCGGCCCTCCCGAACGCCGCAGCGGCGGTGCGGGCAGCAACCCGTTGTACTGGCTGTTGCTGATTGTCATGATCTGGGTAGTGTTCGACAGCTGGCAGATCATTGATGAGCGCCAGCGTGGCGTGGTGCTGCGTTTTGGCAAGTTCGAGCGGCTGATGACACCAGGCCCGAACTTCAAGCTGCCGTGGCCAATCGAGACCGTGCGCAAGGTCGATGTCACCCAGATTCGTACCTTCACCGATCAGGTGCGCATTCTTACCCGCGATGAAAACATCGTGCAGATCGAGTTCAACGTGCAATATCTGGTCAGTGATCCGAAGTATTTTCTGTTCGGCGCACGCGACCCCGATGAAACCCTTCAGCAAGCCGCCGAAAGCGCGGTGCGTGACGTGATCGGCACCAGCGTGATGGACGCTGTACTGACCGGTGAGCGCGCTGCACTGGCTGCCGATGCTCGGGTCAAGTTGCAAAAATCGCTCGATGCCTACCGCACGGGTTTGCAGGTGTCGGTATTGAACATCCCCAATGCACGGCCGCCACAGGAAGTGCGTGAAGCCTTCGATGATGCAGTCAGCGCCCGCGAGGACAAGGATCGCATTGAAAGCGAGGCGGAGGCCTATGCCAGCAAGGTGGTGCCGGAGGCGCGTGGTGACGCCGCCCGCATCCGTGCCCAGGCACAAGGCTACAAGGAGGCATCGATCGCGCGTGCACAGGGTGATTCAGAACGCTTTACGCTATTGGTTGATGAGTACCGCAAAGCGCCTGAAGTGACGCGTACGCGCTTGTACCTGGAAACCATGCAGGAAGTGCTGGCCGCCAATCGCAAGGTCTATGCTGGCGATGGTGGCAACGTGTTGTATCTGCCATTGTCAGGTGCCAGCGGAAGCCTGCCAGCGGGCAACGACATGACGAGTCCGGTCAGCCTGTTTCCGCCGGCCAACGCCGCGATGCCGGTGCCGCCTGCCTCGCGCGATCCACGCCAACCGCGCAGTACGCGTGAGGAGCCCCGCCGATGAAACCGTTTATTCCTGTTGTAGCGGCATTGCTGGTATTTCTGGCGCTGGGCTCGGTCTATCAGGTCGAGGAAAGCCAGGTGGCGGTGCGTTTCCAGGTTGGCCGTGTGGTTGAAAGCAACATCAAGCCGGGGCTGCACTTCAAGATTCCGTTTGTGCAAACCGTGCTCAAGGTTGACCAGCGCATTCTCAATCTCGACTCACAGCCCGAGCGCTATCTGACCTCGGAAAAGAAAGACGTCAATGTCGATTTCTTTGTCAAATGGCGGGTCAGCGATGTCCTCAAGTTCTATCAGGCCGGTAACGAAACCCTGGCGCTGCAGCGCTTGCGCCCGATCGTGACCGAGGCCATCCGCAACGAGATCAGCCAGCGCACCTTGCAAGAGGTGGTTGGTGGTGAGCGTACCAACCTGGCCGAGCGCTTTGTCGAGGTATCCAATGTCGCCGCCAAGAGCCTGGGTGTGGAAGTGGTGGACGTGCGGATCAAGCGTATCGACCTGCCGGAAGATGGGCTGGTGATTAGCTCGGTGTTCCAGCGCATGCGTGCTGAGCGCTTGCGGGTTGCCAATGAGCTGCGCGCACAGGGCTCCGAGATATCCGAAACCATTCGCTCCAATGCGGATCGGCAGCAGGTTGTGCTGCGTGCGGAAGCCGAGCGCGATGCCCAGCGTCTGCGCGGTGAAGGCGATGCCACGGCAGCGGAAATCTACGCCAAGGCGTTCAGCCGTGATGCCGAGTTCTACGCGTTTTATCGCAGCCTTGAGGCCTATCGCAACGGCTTTGCCAATGGCGACAGCGTGCTGGTGCTGGATCGCGATTCCAGCCTGTTGCGCTATTTCGGGGAACAAGGCCGAAGCCGTTAACGCGTCGCGCCGCCGCACGTTGTCTGGGTGATTGTCATGGGCTCTGACCTGCTTGCAGCGTTGTGCCTGATGATGGTGCTGGAAGGTGCGATCGTGTTTATCGCACCGCAGGCATGGAAACAGGCCGTAGCGCAGTTGTCGTTGCTCGCCAACGCGCGATTGCGTTTGCTCGGGCTGGTGTTCATGCTGATCGGCTGGTTGTCGTTGCAGTGGGTGCGCTGATCGGGGCCAGCAGGCAGGTCGCCCACAGGGTGGGCTCCTTACAGGGGCGCATTGTGGAGCAACGGTGTTACTCGCTGGTGCCAATCCGTGCAGTTGTGGGAGCCGGCCTGCCGGCGAACAATCTTGCGACAGCTTCGCGCGCAAGGCGCGCTCCCACAGGGGGCTGCGTTTGGAGCCCACCCTGTGGGCGACACCACGCATGTGCCGCCGCACCGGAGCGCACCACCGGATCAGTCGTTGTAGAGCTGGTACAGCAGCAAATAGACCACGACGCCGGATACCGAGACATACATCCACAGCGGCCATGTCCAGCGCGCCCATGCGCGATGGCGCGTGTCGATGCGCCGCAAGCCAAATCCGACCGTGGTCAGGATCAGCGGAATGGCCAGCGCTGCCAGCAACACATGGCTGATCAACAGCGTGTAGTAGACCGGGCGGATCCATCCGTAGCCACGAAATACGTAAATCGGCGCGACGTAGTGATAGGTGACGTAGGTGATTACGAACAGAGCCGAGACTGCCAGCGCGGCAAGCATGGCGCGTTTGTGCGCCGCAATCCGGCCGTTGGCGATCATCACGCGCGCGACCAGCAACAACGCCGTTGCGATGGCGTTGAGAGTCGCGTTGACGTGTGGGAGCAGATTGGCGAGATCCATGAGCCACGGGTTCAGGTTTGACATACCCTCGCAGGGTCGGGCGTGCAAGGCATTGATCCTGGTCAAGCCGATGGCCTGACCCGGGTCAAGGCACGCCGCTGGTTTTGCTTGCATGGTGCAAGGCCGATGCAGGCAAAAGGCGGTGGATTCCCATGCACAAATCGCAGACGATGGCATCCGCGATTCGCGGCACGATCCTTGCGGTCGTATCCCGGGATCGGCAACCATGACGCGCTCGTCGCATCGGCTGTTGCTGCTGGCGATACTTGTGGCGCTGATGATCGCAACCGCGTGGTGGGTGTTCCAGCGACACCCGGCGGCGGACTGGGCATCGGCTCCGCCGGCATTGCAGGGCATCATGTGGCCGGTCGCGCGGCCGGTGGCCGACTTTCAATTGCACGATCAGCATGGTCAACGATTCAATGCGAATGATCTGCGTGGGCACTGGAGCCTGCTCTATTTTGGCTATTTGCAGTGCCCTGATGTGTGCCCGACCACGTTGCAATCCCTGCACGGCTTGAGCGCGCTTATCGCCGGATCGGATACCGAGGCGGCGCTTCCGCAAGTGGTATTCATCAGCGTCGATCCCGAGCACGATACGGCGCAACGACTCGCAAGCTACCTGTCGTACTTCGATGAGCGTTTCATCGGGCTTTCCGGCGACGCCGCGCAACTGGCACTGCTGGCACAGTCGCTGGGTGTGATGTACGCAGAGTATCGCGACCCCAACGGCGTACGCAGCATGGATCATACGACCTCGGTATTGATCGTGGACCCGCAGGCTCGCGCCGTGGCTGCGTTTCCCGCCCCGCACCAGCCAGCGATGATGTTGCAGCAGTGGCAGCAGTTGCGCGATTACCTCGGGCGCTGAAGTACGCCGATGCCGGCTCGGTTGCACTGGATGTGGGCCGCCACCCCGCGTCCTCCGCCTTGCCGCGCCGAAAGCGGTCGTAAATGCCACTGATTCATATGGGGTTTTATTGGGTACTGCGGCTCACTTGATCCAGGTCATGGACGCTGCGAGGCAATGAGCGGCCAATGCCGGATAGATGTCGGAGGGGTCTGGCATCAGTAATGACCAATGGGGAGCAGGCGCGATGGACACTGATCAGAAGGGCGAAGAACAAGAAAAGATTCCGATGATGCAGCAATTACTGGATAACCCGTTTTTGCTGCTGTTCTTCGGAGTGATGATCCCGATGGTGGTGTACACGCTTTGGGGCGTGATCGACATTCTCACCATCCCGCTCGCGAAATAACCCACAGCGCAATCACCAACGAGGAACTACGCATGAGCGCCATATTGCCGCCTGCAGAACGACTGTGGTGGAAGCATCCGCTGGATCGCGTTGAGGGAACCTGGATCGCGATTGCTTTTGTCTGGTGCATGATCATGTTTTTCATGATGATCTACTGGCACGCCTACGGCCAGCAGAATCTCTCCACCGAAACCTATCGAACCACGATCGAACAGTTCGCCGGCAAAGCCCAGGCGATGGTCGATCAATATACGGTTCGCACCGAAACCGATGCGCAGATTCCGGTGGTGGCGCCGCCACCCGGCAGCGATGTCTACCTGACTGCACGGCTATGGAATTTCTGGCCGATCCTCGAGTTCGAGAACGGCAAGACCTACCGCCTGCATTTGACATCGATGGACTACAACCACGGGTTTTCGTTGCAACCAGCGAACATCAATATCCAGGTTGTGCCGGGCTATGAGCATGTGGTGACGATCACCCCGAATCAGAGCGGCACCTTCTCGGTGGTATGCAACGAATATTGCGGAATCGGCCATCACACGATGGTCGGTCGCATCTACGTCAAATAGCGGAGGCCGACTATGTCCCAAGCAACCACTTATCGGACCTGCCCACGGTCCGGGCTCCAGTTCGAAGCTAACGCCGAAAAGTTGATGATCGCCAACGCCGTTACTGCGGTGGTGTTTCTGCTGCTCGGCGGCATTCTCGCGATTGGTGTCGTACTGACCCGCTGGCCGGCAATCCATTGGCTCGAAGCCAGCACCTTTTATCAGGTGTTGACCGCGCACGGCATCGACATGCTGATCTTCTGGATCATCTTCTTCGAAATTGCGGTGCTGTATTTCTGTTCATCGACCCTGCTGCGCTGTCGATTGGCAACGCCACGGCTGGCCTGGCTGGCATTTGCGTTGATGCTGATCGGTGCGGTGACCAACAACATCGCGGTCTACCAGGGCGCATCCAGTGTGATGATGACCTCGTACGTGCCGATGATGGCGGCGCCGTCGTTCTATCTGGGCCTGATCCTGTTCGCAGTCGGCGCGTTGATTGCCTGTTTTGTTTTTCTTGGCACGCTGGTGGTCGCCAAGCGCGACAAGACGTATCAGGGGTCGGTACCGCTGGTCACCTTCGGCGCAATCACCGCCTGCATCATCGCGGTATTCACCATCGCCTCCGGCGCGATCATCCTGATACCGACTTATCTGTTGTCGGTGGGCCTGATCGACCGCGTCGATCCGCTGGTTTACCGCACGATCTGGTGGGCGTTCGGCCACTCATCACAGCAGATCAATGTCGCGGCACATATTTCGATCTGGTACGCGGTAGCGGCCATCGCCTTCGGTGCCAAACCGATGTCGGAGCGGGTCAGTCGCGGTGCATTCCTGCTCTACATCCTGTTCCTGCAACTGGCCAGTGCGCACCATCTGCTCGCTGACCCGGGCATGAGTACCGAATGGAAGATCGTCAATACCAGCTACTTCATGTATTTCGCGGTGCTGGCATCGATGATTCACGGCTTGACCATCCCCGGTGCGATCGAAGTGGCGCAGCGGGCCAAGGGTTACAACAAGGGCCTGTTCGAGTGGTTGCGCAAGGCGCCGTGGGGTAACCCGACATTCTCGGGCGTGTTCATTTCGATCATCGGTTTCGGCTTCCTCGGTGGCATCTCCGGGGTCATGATGGGCACCGAGCAGTTGAACATGATCATCCACAACACGATCTACGTGCCCGGCCATTTCCATGCGACGGTGGTGGTGGGCACGACGTTGTCGTTCATGGCGCTGACCTATTTTCTGATTCCGGTGCTGTTCAAGCGCGAGATGATCAATCCGGGGCTGGCGAAATGGCAGCCGTACCTGTTCGGGTTTTCGATGTATTTCTTCTGTCTGGTGATGATGGGCGCCGGTACGCTGGGTGTTTCGCGGCGGCATTGGGATATGGCCTTCGGCGGCAACGCGCTCGCGTATGAATGGCCTGGTGCGGCATACCTGATGATGGGGCTGGTGGGCATTGCCGGTGTGGCAGCCATCATCGGTGGTGCGATCTACATCTACATCACCGTTGGCTCGTTGCTGTGGGGCAAGCGTCTGGAACGCGGTGCCGCCAGTGCGCAGGCCACGCCGATTCCGTTGACCGCGCCGTCCTCGGTGGCAGTGCAAAGCTATGGTTCGATGGGCTTTGCGGCGCCCGGCACATTCTTGCTGGCGATGGTGTTTCTGGTGTCGTTCGTCCTGTATTACTTCATCAACTGGAAGTATCTGTCGACGCTGTGGGGGTTGAGCTGATGCGGGCAGCGGTTGCGCAGCGTGGCGCGCTGGGCAACCGCTTGCAGCGACACATTCTTTACGGAGGCGAAATACGATGAATACCGTGCTGGCAGTGCCCGATGCGTCCGCGCTGAGTCTGCTGCGCGCGGTGATCGGTTTGTTCAAGCTGCGCATTGGCACGTTGATCGCGATCACTGCGCTGGTGGGTTTTGTGGTGACACCGGGCGCGGATGCCACCGCGACGCAGGCGCTGGTACTGACCTTGGGCACCCTGATCGCATCGGCCAGTGCCGGCGCGTTTAACCAGTACCATGAACACGCCACCGACCGCTTGATGCTGCGCACCCGCAACCGCGCGTTTGTCACCGGCATGTTGCCGCGGCATCCGGCCTGGTTGCTGCTGTTCACGCTGATGCTGACAGTCGGTGTCGGGGCGGTCTGGCTGCTGGTCAACCCGCTGGCCGCGTTGTTCGTATTTCTCGGTGCGTTCTTCTATGCCATCGTCTACACGGTGTGGTTGAAGCGCCGCAGTTGGCTGAATATCGTCATCGGCGGGCTGTCCGGCAGTTTTGCGGTGCTCGCAGGCGGTGCCGCTGCAAACCCTGCGTTCGGCCCGTTGCCGTGGCTATTCGCGCTGGTTCTGCTGCTGTGGACGCCGCCGCATTTCTGGAGTCTGGCGATTGCCGGACAAAGCGATTACAAAGCCGCCGGAATACCGATGTTGCCGGTGGTGGTGGGCAGCAAGCGTGCGGCGCAGGTGGTGTACCTGAGCACATGGGCGCTGGTGTTGGCTTCCATTGTGCCAGTTGGGTTCGGGATGGGTGCGGTGTACCTGGGGGGTGCCGCAGTGGGCGGTGCCTACTTTGTGTATCGGGCCGCACAACTGGCACGCCGGCAAGATCGTCAGACCGCAATCCGCTGCTTTCTCGCGTCATTGCTGCAACTCAGTGCGGTGTTGATTGCTGCCTGCTTTGATGCGGCATTGCGTTAGTCGCTGATGTGTCGTCCGGCGTGCCTGCTCGCATTGCTGCTGATTGCCTCGTTGGGGGCGCGCGCAGCGCCGGGTGCAGCGAGCGTCGTTGATGCAGCGCCCGCGTTGCCGGCGTTCGGTCTGGACCAGGCGGCGGCGTTGCGCACCAGCCAGCAAGCGATTGGGCATCAGCCCGCCGATTACACGCTGCGTGATCGCGCCAATCAGCCACGATTGCTGTCGCAGTTTCGTGGCACACCGCTGCTGGTGAACTTCGTCTATACCGGCTGTTTTCAGGTCTGCCCGACCAGTACCCGCGCACTGCACCGCGCGGTTGATGCCATGCGTGATCGCTTCGGGGTCGATCAATTCAAGGTGATCACCATTGGCTTCAACCAGCCGACCGATTCGCCGACAGCGATGCGTGCATTCGCTTTGCAGCAACAGATCAATGACAAAAACTGGGAGTTTCTGAGTCCGCAAGCGTCGGATGTCGACGCGCTGGCGCGCGATTTTGGCTTCAGTTACGTGGCCACCCCGATTGGCTTTGAGCACACCCTGCAAGTCAGCATCCTTGATGCCGATGGCCGGATACAGAATCAGGTCTACGGTGATGCTTTTACCGCCGATTCGCTGGGCGAGCCGCTGCGGCGGTTGCTCTCCGGGTCGTTGCTGAGCACGTCGGCGCTCGCGCGCAGCAGCTTTTCCGATGTGCTGGCCAAGGTGCGCATCCTGTGCTCGGTGTATGACCCGCGCACGGGCAAGTACCGGGTCGATTACTCGCTGTACATCGAGATTGCCGGCTTTCTGACGTTCGTATTGACCCTGTTGGTTCTGCTGGTGCAGGAGTGGCGTGCGCGCCGGGCCATGCGCCGGGAGCTGGCATCGTGATGGCGCTGCCAGCCCTTCGCGCGGGTCCGCGCGCCGCATGGATGCAACTGGAGCGCATTCTGGCACGCGTTTTTGCACACGATGCCAATCCGCTCGCCCAGCTCGGCGCGGTGGCCTGCCTGCTGTTGCTGCTGTTGCTGATCAGTGGCATTTATCTGTATGTGGTGTTCGATACCTCGGCGACCGGCGGCTGGCGATCAATCGATACGCTTTCACGCCAGCAACCGTTTCCCGGCGGCTGGCTGCGTAGCATGCACCGCTACGCAGCCGACGGATTTTTGCTGGTTACCGTGCTGCACCTGCTGCGCGAGTGGGTGCTTGGCCGCAGTACCGGTTTTCGTCGTGCCAGTTGGCTGACCGGGTTGCCACTGCTGGTGTTCGTGTATATCAGCGCGATGGGTGGATTCTGGCTCAACTGGGATCGGCTCGGCCAATACGCGGCAGTGGCCAGTGCCGAACTGCTCGATCGTCTACCGTTGCTGACGGCTGCACTGACGCGCAATTTCGTCAATGCCGATGCGGTTTCCGACCGGCTGTTCTCATTGCTGGTTTTCATCCATCTGGGGGTGCCACTGCTGCTGCTGTTCGGGCTCTGGTTCCACCTGCAACGCATTCATCGTCCGATGGTGGTGCCGGCGCGAGCGTTGTTGCTGGGTGTCGTCGGCACATTGATGCTGCTGGCAGCGGTGCTGCCGGTGTCGAGTCAGGCACCGGCGGATCTGGCCGTTGCACCGACGGCGCTGGCATTCGACTGGATAGTGCTGCATTTGCACCCGCTTGCCGATGCCACGTCGCCGGGTCTGGTGCTGGTGCTGATCGTCGCCGTGCTGCTGGTGTTGCTGGCGTTGCCGTTGCGTGCGCACGCATCGCTGCCGGTGGCGGTGGTCGATCCAGACCATTGCAACGGCTGTCGTCGCTGTGTCGATGACTGCCCGTACGCCGCGATCACGCTGGAGCCACACCCGAACGCCAAGCCCGGGATGCAACTGGCGGTGGTTGCGGCGAACCGGTGTGCCGGTTGTGGCATCTGTGCAGGCGCGTGTCCTTCGGCGACGCCGTTTCGCAGCGCCCAGCGATTGGCAACCGGCATCGACCTGCCGCAACATTCGCTGGATACCCTGCGCAGGCAGTTGCACGCGGCACTATCGCACGCGTCGGGCAGGGGCAAGGTTGTCGTGTTTGGCTGCCAGCACGGTGCCGGTGTTGCCACCGCAGATACTGCCGATGCCATCGTTTTTTCGCTGCGCTGCAGCGGGCAATTGCCGCCCGCGTTTGTTGACTATGCGCTGCGCTGCGGTGCCGGCGGCGTGGTGATCAGCGCGTGCAGTATGGGCGCTTGCGAGTACCGGCTGGGCAGCCGCTGGACGGCCGCTCGGCTTGCCGCCAACCGGGAGCCACGGCTGCGTCGGAGTGTTCCGGAAAATCGCTATCGGCTGGTGTTCGCCGACGCTGGCGACGAGCCGGCACTGGCTGCCGCGATAGCTGCGGCAGGCGATGGGCGCGCGGCGGCAGTGCGATCATGAACAAGGCGCTCCAATGGTTTGCACAGGGCCTGTTGTATCTCTTGTTCGCCGCAACGATTGCGGTGTTTTCGCGTTGGCCGGTTTACCAGCATCTGGCACCAGACAAGGCGCTGATCAAGCTGAGTTTGAGCCACCAGGGCAAGCTGCTCGGCGATTGTGAGACGCTGAGCCTGGACGAGCTGGCCAAACTGCCACCCAACATGCGCGCGCCGATCCGCTGCCCGCGCGAGCGCGCGCCATTGATCGTCGAGCTCGACATCGACGGCGTGCTTGTGGACCGGCAGATCGCCGAACCATCGGGTTTGTCGCATGACGGCGCGGCAACGATCTATCGGCGCATCGAGGTAGGCGCGGGTCGCCATCGCATCGCGGTGCGGCTGAAGGACGATGCGCGCAGCGAAGGCTTCGACTACCGCCGCGAGGCGGACGTTACCTTGGTGCCTGCAGAAATTCTGGTGATCGATTTTGATGCCACCCTGCACGAGATAACCATGCAATGAACATGAAATCAGCGCCCGCGCCAGCCATGCTTGCGATTTCAGCAGCAAGCCCCTCCGATTACGTGCTGAGCATTCCGCCGGGCGGGCGGCGCGCGCTGGTGCTTGGCTGGTTGCTGCTGGGATTGCTGGCGCTGGCCGGTGCCGGGGTTTATTCGGTGTTGCTGGTGTTGTCACGCACACCCGGGATCAACGCGTGGTTTCCCGTCGCCGATTTTTTCCGGGTCGCGCTGGTCGTGCATGTCGATCTGTCGGTGCTGGTCTGGTTTGTCGCGCTGGCCGGCATGCTGTGGAGCCTCAACAGCCGATCCGTGGCGATGGCTGTTGGCTGGAGCGCGTTGGCGTTGGCGGTTGTCGGCACCCTGCTGATGGCGCTTGCGCCGTTTGTCGAGCACGCCAAGCCGGTGATGGCCAATTACATTCCGATGCTCGATGGCGCGGTGTTTCGCTCCGGCGTGGCCATCTTCGCGGTTGGTTCGGTGCTGCTGGTGCTGCGTGGATTGCTGGCCGCACCGCAATTGGGATTGAGCTTCGATGGCAGCGGCGCGTTGCGTTTTGGGCTCAATGCCAGCGTGGTTGCAAGCGCAGTGGCGCTGTCGGCATTCGCGGCCTCGCTGGTATTGACGCCGCGCGGCCTTGACCCTGCGGCGTACTACGAGATTGTGTTCTGGGGCGGCGGTCATGCGCTGCAGTTCGTGTGGACGCTGCTGATGCTGGTGGCGTGGTTGTGGTTGGCCAGTGCGATTGGCGCACGGGTGCCGCTCAGCCCACGGGTTGCGTTGTTGATGCTCGCGTTGGCATTGGCCAGCGTATTCGTGACCCCTTATGCCTACCTTGCGCACGATGTTGCCAGTGTTGAACATCGCGACCTGCACACCTGGGCGATGCGGCTGGGCGGCGGGGTTTCAATCGTGCCGATCGGGCTCGCCGTGGTGATCGCGTTGTGGCGCCGCGCACGCAACGTCGAACGGAAACATTCGCCCGCGCATGCACCGCTGCGTGCGGCGTTGCTGGCCTCGATGCTGCTGTTTGCCGCTGGCGGTTTGATCGGCGTGTTCATCAGCGGCAGCAACGTCAAGATTCCCGCCCACTATCACGGCTGTATCGTCGGCGTCACGCTGGCGCTGATGGGTCTGGTGTATCTGCTGCTGCCACAACTGGGGTTCCGGACCCCGCGTGGGCGTATGGCAACCTGGCAGCCCAGTTTGTACGGTGTTGGGCAACTGCTGCATATCGTGGGTCTGGTGTGGTCGGGCGGCTATGGTGTGCAGCGCAAGGTGGCGGGCGCTGAGCAATCATTGCGCTCGATTTCCGAGATTGCCGGTATGGGGCTGATGGGGCTGGGCGGTTTGATCGCCATCATCGGCGGCGTGTTGTTTGTGGTGGTGGTCTGCAATGCCCTGCGCGGTTCCGATGGCAGCGCGCATCAAGGCAGGGCAAGCGCGTGATTGGCTCTCTGCAAAGCGCACTGCGCCGGGTGTTCATGCTGATCGAGGCGTTGTTCAACCGGGCCTTCGGCGAGCGTCTGAATCCTTTCTATCATCTGGGTGCAACCACGTTTTTCCTGTTCTGGCTGGTTGCCGGCAGTGGCCTGTATCTGTATGCGTTTTTCGATACCAGCGTCAGCGGTGCGTACAGCTCGGTGTTGGCGCTCAGCGAGCGTCAGTGGTACGCCGGCGGGGTGTTGCGCTCGGTCCATCGTTATGCTTCCGATGCGATGGTTGTGGCCATGCTGATCCACCTGCTGCGCCATTTCGCGTTCGACCGCATTCATGGGTTTCGCACTTTCTCGTGGCTCACCGGTGTCGGCCTGATCTGGCTGGTGTATGTATCGGGCATCAATGGCTACATGTTGCCGTGGGATAGGTTGGCGCAATTCGTGGTGGTGGCGAGTTTTGAATGGCTCGACTGGCTGCCCGGGTTTGGCGGCACCTTGATCCGCAACTTCATGTACGCGTCCAGTGTCAACGATCGCCTGTTTTCGCTGCTCTCCTTCATTCATATCGGGGCGCCGTTGTTGCTACTGCTGCTGATGTGGATTCATGTGCAACGTGTTGCCAAAGCCAGTATGCAACCGCCACCGGCAATAGTGACTGGATTGGTGACGACGTTGGTCGCCTTGTCGCTGCTGGTGCCGGTGAGCAGCCAGGGTGGTCCGGCCGACCTCGCCAGTGAGGTTGGCGCGGTGGCGCTGGACTGGTTCTTGCTTCCCGTTTTTCCATTGATCGACCGCTGGCCGCTCGCCGCCGTGTGGGCTCTGTTGATACTAGGCACGGTGTTGCTGCTGGTGCTGCCCTGGCTGGTCAGGGTGCGGCACGCCACGGGTACCCAGCGCATCTATCAACTGGCGTTGCATCCGGGCCCGAAGCATGTAACTGCACGCGCCGGCGAAACCCTGCTTGAGGCCGGCTTGCGCGCGGGGCTGAAGCTGCCCTACGAATGCCGCAACGGCGGTTGTGGCGAGTGTGTTTGCACGGTGCTCAACGGCAGGGTGGACCATGGCGAGTTTCAGCCCGCCACGCTGACCGCAGCAATGCGGGCCGACGGCAAGACGCTGATGTGCTGCGCGATCCCGCTGGAAGACATCGAGATTGAGGTTGCCGTCGATAGTCTCGACGCGAATGGCACACCCGCGATAACGCGCTATCAGGGCCGGGTCGAACAGCTTGAGCGCCTGAGCGACACGGTAATCCGGCTGCGCTTGTCATTACCCGATAACCAGCGCATTGAGTTTGCCGCCGGTCAGTACCTGAATGTGCTGCTTGAGGACGGCGAGTGCAGGGCGTTTTCATTGGCCAATCCGCCGCATGACAATGCCTTGATCGAACTGCATGTGCGGCTGATCCCGGGTGGCCGCTTCACCACCCATGTATTCAACGGCATGCAGGTGGGTGAGCGTATCGACTTTGAAGCGCCACTGGGTAGTTTTACCTTGCACGCCGGCGCCAAGCCAATGCTGATGGTAGCAGGCGCTACCGGCTTCGCTCCGATCAAAAGCATTCTGGAAGACGCTTTCGAGCGTGGTGTACAGCGGCAGATGCAACTTTACTGGGGTGTGAGCGATGTGCGGGACCTGTACTTGCTGGAGATGGTCGAAGGCTGGGCGCGCACGCATGCAAACTTCACGTTCGTTCCGGTGCTCTCGGACACTTCAGGTACCCCGGAGTGGCATGGCCGTACCGGTTTGGTTCACGAAGCGATGCTCGCCGATCATCCCGACTTGAGCGGATACGAGGTGTACGTCTGCGGCTCGGTGAGGATGGTCGACAACGCGGTTCCGGCGTTTCTCGCCGGCGGGCTTGGTGCCAATGCGTGTTACTCCGACGCGTTTGTTCCGGCAAATCGCGCGCCGAGTGGGCGATAATTCGCGTTTGTCGGCCCCACCGCGTTGCGGTTTGAGCCGGCCTACGGCGTGACGCGCGGCGCGCAGTGATGAACGTCCGCGGCAGGAGCCTTGTAGGTCGGATCAAGCGCCACAGGCGCGGATCCGACATAAGTCGCGCCGAGTGGGCGATAATTCGCGTTTGTCGGCCCCACCGCGTTGCGGTTTGAGCCGACCTACGCCTTAAAGCGTGGCGCGCAGTGATGAACGCCCGAGGCAGGAGCCGAGGGCAGGGTGACTTGGCGAGGCCCGGACGGCCGAGCGTAGTCACCGACGTCGCCCCGTGGCGGGGC
>PGZE01000052.1:0-28425 GCA_002840015.1 Gammaproteobacteria bacterium HGW-Gammaproteobacteria-2
AGTCCCGAGTCCCGAGTCCCGAGTCCCGAGTCCCGAGTCCCGAGTCCCGAGTCCCGAGTCCCGAGTCCCGAGTCCCGAGTCCCGAGTCCCGAGTCCCGAACATCACATCTGCAGATTCATCACGTCACGATAGGCCTCAACCAGTCGATTGCGCACTTCATTCATTGCGCGAAACGACAGGTCGGCCTTTTGCATGGCCATCATCACCTGTGGCAGTTCGGCGCCGGGTTCACCGCGGGTGAAGCTTTCGGTTAATGACATCGCGGTCTTCATGCCGCCATCGACATCATCAATGGCAGCCCGCAGTGCCTGGCCAAAGTCGGCACCCGGCTTGCCGGCTTCAGCTACCGGGCCACCTGCATCCAGGCCGGATTGCGCCGCCAATGTGCGCATTTGCGCCAATAACCCGTTGATGTCGATCTGGCTCATGTCGAGATTCCGTCACTCATTGAAGAAAGCGTCATCGTGGACTGTGTTATGCACAGATCGTGCCGGCGCCTCCATTAGCGCGGCTGTTCACCGGCAAACCCATTTCCCGCAAGCGTGCCAGCTTGTAACGCAGAGTTCGCTCAGAGATGCCAAGCCGCCGTGCGGCATCCTTGCGGCTGCCATCTCCCTGACGCAACGCCGAAATAATGGCGGCATGCTCACTCTCACGCGTGCTTTGATCCAGGCTGCCGCCGGCAGCGGCATCCGCCGCATCCGCGACAGCCGGCAGCGCGCTGGGCATGTCTGCCGCTGGCGAAGCAAGCATCGAACCGGCTTCGAAACGCAGCTCTGCGACATCCAGCAGCGGCCCGGCGCACAGGATCAAGGCACGCTGCAGCAGGTTTTCCAGCTCGCGTACATTGCCAGGCCAGCGATACGCGCGCAGCGCCGCTTCGGCTGCCGCTGTCAACGTCGGTGGCGGCCGCTGACCGCGGCAATGGCGTGCCAGCAACGCCCGGCACAGCGGCAGAATGTCGCCGGGGCGCTCGCGCAGCGGCGGCACGTGTAGCGGAAACACATTCAGACGGTAATACAGGTCTTCACGAAAATGACCGGATACCACCTGCTCGCGCAAACGGCGATTGGTGGTGGCCAACACCCGCACATCCAGCGCAATGGCCCGGCGCGAGCCAATCCGCTCGACTTCGCGCTCCTGCAACACGCGCAGCAGTTTGGCTTGCAAGGCGAGATCAAGCTCACTGACTTCGTCAAGCAACAAGGTGCCGCCCTGAGCCTGCTCAAACTTGCCCGGATGGGCGTTTGCCGCGCCAGTGAACGCGCCTTTCTCGTGACCGAACAAAACTGCCTCGATCATGCTCTCAGGGATCGCTGCACAATTGATGGCGACGAACGGCCCCTTGGCGCGTGGCGAGCTGGCATGCACATGGCGCGCCACCACTTCCTTGCCGGTTCCACTTTCGCCGCTGATCAACACCGTTGCATCACTGGCGGCGACACGGCGCGCCAGATCCATCACCTCAAGCATTTTCGGATCGGCAATGGCTACGCCATCACCAGCGAAGTTCGACACATAAGCCCTGGCCATATTGACCAGAACTGCCGCCTCGAATGGTTTGACCAGATAATCGCTGGCGCCCTCGCGCATCGCGTCAACTGCCTGTTGGATGGTGCCGTAGGCAGTCATCATCACCACCGGTAGATCGGGATGATGCTCGCGAATACGGTGCAACAAGGTGCGTCCATCCATTGGTTGCATCTGCACATCACTGACCACCAACGCAAAGCCAGTGCGCTCAATCATGCGCAAGGCCTGTTCGCCATCGCCAGCTCCGGCAGCGGCAATGCCAGCCAGATCCAGTGTTTCGCAAAGCGCTTCGCGCAAACAGATATCGTCTTCCACCACCAACACGCGTGCGTCATTCATTTCAGGCGACTCCCATAGCCAAGGCTTCATGCAACCGTACTGAGCCACCACCCGGCAATGCGGTCGCAGACCGCGCCTCGGGCAGGCGGATTTCGAAAACCGCGCCAGCATCCGATGACTGTGCCACTGCGACACTGCCGCCATGCGCGGAAATGACGCTGCGTACCACAGCAAGGCCGAGACCGGTGCCATCGCTGCGCGTCGTGAAAAATGGCTCGAATATGCGCTCGCGCAGTGCAGGCGGCACGCCTGGGCCATCGTCGGCGACGGCAAACACCACATCACCACCCTTGCGATACGCGCCAAGTCGTACCACGGCATCGCTCGGACTGACGCGTATCGCGTTGTCGATCAGATTGCCGAGTGCGCTGACCAACAATCCGGCATTGCCAATCAACTCGGCACTGCCGCTGTGATTGGCAACCGCGACGCGTGCTGCGCCGGTGCCCGGAGAAACGCTGTTTTCAAGCACCCGTTGGATCAGCAAAGACACGGGAACGCGCTCGCCCTCGTCATCGTGTTCGGCGCGCGCATAACGCAGCATGTCATTGATCAGACGATCCAGATGGCGCAAGCGTTCGCTCGTGCGGCTAGCCAGGCGTGCGGCAATATCCGGCGCAAGTGTGCCCTCGGCAAGCCGTGAGGCATACAGCATCGCCGCACTCAACGGCGTACGAAGTTGGTGCGCCAGACGCGCGCTCATTTCGCCCAGTGCCGACAGCCGCTGATAATGCCCGAGCTGTGCTTGCAGCGTGCGTGCCTGCGTGACTTCGGCCAAAAGCAGCACCATGCCGCCATCGACGAGCACCTGTTGCGACAGCGCATACTCACGCCCGTCCGCCAGCTTAAGGCTGCCGTTGTCACCCATCGCACCAAATGCGCGGCTAGCCACATCTGGCCATACCTGATCAACCAAAGGTTGCCCAAACAAGGCGCGCGCGGTGGCATTGGTTTCCACCACGCGGCGTTCGGCATCCAGCACTACCACGCCGCCAGGCAACGCTTCCATCAGCACCTGCATGCGCTCGGCCAGGCGTTCTTTCTCTGCCAACTCACGCAGCCGCGCATTGTGCGCAGCCGCCAGTTGCTGGCTTAAATCAGCGGCACGTCGCTCCAGTTCCTGATACGAATCAGACAACACACGGGAGGTGTCGTTGAACAGCGCGAACGCCTGCGACAGTGCCAACACGCGGGGATCGGTCTGTGTTTGCATGCGCTTCTCCGGTTACTCAGGAGAAGTAGAGCGAAAATCATGCCAACTATATTTATCTTTTTATATCAATATGTTGGATTGACAACCAGTGTATTGCGTCAATTTACCGACGGCTCACGATGCACCGCTTACAGGTGCATGTCCGCCGTGGTCATCTCGTATTTACGCAGCTTTTCCACCAACGTGGTGCGCTTGACATGGAGCAACTTGGCGGCTCCAGCAACGATGCCATCGGACAGCGACAAGGCTTGCCTGATAAGACCGACCTCGACTTGCGCAAGATGATCACGCAGGTCAATTCCATCGTTGGGCAGCAGCATGGCGCGTTCTTCAAGGCTTACGCCTTCGCATTCACCTACCGCGATGGACGCCTCGACGGCAACAGCCATGGCCTGATCATCGCTGCTGCGATATCGCTGCGGCAAATCACGCAGCAGTACCGGTGTTGCCGGCGACATGATCGCCATGCGCTCGACCAGATTGGCCAGCTCGCGCACGTTGCCGGGCCAATCGTAGGCCGCCATCGCACGCAGCGCGCCTTCGCTGAATATGGCTGGCATCAGGCCACGCCCGCGCAGCCGCGCGCTGAACTCGGCAATCAGCTCGGGCAGATCGCCGATGCGCTCGCGCAAGGATGGCATTTCAATCGGAAATACATTCAACCGGTAATAGAGGTCTTCGCGAAATCGATCACTGGCTATCGCCGTCTCGAGATCACGATGCGTTGCGGCGACGATGCGTACATCACAGCGTTGCGAGTGGTTGCCACCAACGCGCTCAAACACGCGCTCCTGCAACACGCGCAGCAACTTGACCTGCATCGACATGCTCATGTCGCCGATTTCATCAAGAAACAGGGTGCCGCCCTCTGCCAACTCAAAGCGGCCCTTGCGGGCACTGACCGCGCCGGTAAACGCACCCTTCTCGTGGCCGAACAACTCGCTTTCCAGCAATTCCGCCGGAATTGCACCGCAGTTGATGGCAACAAACGGCTTGTCGCGACGACCTGACATTTGATGCACGGCGCGAGCAACCAGCTCTTTACCGGTACCTGAGGCACCGAGAATCAGGACGCTGGTATCGAAATCGGCGACCCGCGCGATCAGATCGCGAATCTTGCGCATCGGCGCTGAACTGCCGACCTGACGCATACCCTCGCCAGCCTCGATCGGCTTCACGCCACTGGTTTGCGCCATGAGCTCGGCCAATGGCTTGACCAGCGGATATTTCACCTTGATGCCGCCACCCAGGCGCTGCAACAGCTGCAATGCTGCGGAAGACTGCTGCGCGGCGAGGACAACCGCCTGACTGGCATGGGGCAGCAAGCTGCTGTACCACGTATCCAGGTCTGCATCTGCCGGCAGGTCACCGATTACAATCACTTGCGGGGCACGTCGAAGCGGCGGTTGCACATTGCCATCGTGTGCGAGCACATGAGCCTCAAAACCTTGATCAGCCAGCGTACCGGCAACGCCCCGCGCACCAATCAAATCGACCACGCAAACGACTGTCCGATCCATCGCACACCCCCGAGTTACTGCTGTAACCAGGCCAGTCGCATGGACTGCCTGAACCCCCATTAATCAGCGCCCGTATGCTTCAGCGCAAAAACATAATCCTGCGCAATGTGCAAAAAACATGTGGGCTACCGCACATAATCCGGCAGTCACTTTGTGTTCGCAGCGAAAATGCGAACTACAAGGCAATGCGTAGTGCGATGAGGCTCACAGTCTTGCCGCAGCACGGCCTTGCCGCCATCAAAACGTGTTGAGCGGTTGTGTTATGCGCATCACAGTTGATTCGGAACACCATCACTCTTCGCGCAAATTGCGCCGATCAATCGCTATCTGGCGGCGGTGATAACGGAACACCAAACGATCCAGCGCTTCTTCAATGACTGGCCCGATATCCTGAAATGCCAGCAATACCAGGGCTTGATCGGGTAATGCGACGACCTGCGCCGGCAGTTCCAGCGGCATCGCCCGGCAGGCATCGAGGTGAATGTAAACCGTCACCCACTGTTCACCGACCAACCGTTCCGATCGCTCAACGCTCAGGCCATGGGCGTTGAAGCGCACGCGCATACCCGCTGGCGGTAGTTGATCGCGCGCCACCAGACGCTGCACCAGTTCCAGCAGCAGATTGACCTTGGCATCCAGACGAACCAGTTCGCCACCGCCCTCGTCATCGGCGCCATCGGCACGATGCTCCTCGACTGCGGAAACGAGATTGAGTACGGTCAGGTTGGCATCGCGCAGGCGCATCAATGCCTCGCCGGTAGGCAATGCCGCCAGCGGCCGCCACTCGAAACGCAACTCGCCCTCGTAGGCCAGTTGTTGCGCAAAGCGCTCGCCAATCGTGTCGTTCATGGCTCACCTCGCCAGAAAGATCGGGTCAGGGTCGAATGCGCCTACTTTAGCTTCGTAGGTCAGCTCACGCGCCGCAGGCGTGGAGCCGACACGGTCGGCGATGGCTCGATGCGCTCGATTCTCCGAATATCTCTGGATTGCCACGTCGCTTCGCTCCTCGCAATGACAGCTAAAGGCATAAACCTTGTCTTGATCGACACCTATGATGCGCCCTGATCGCGCGCTGTGCTCTGATAATCGCGCAGCGCGCGCTGGCTGTGCCGGCTATCGCGCCATTCATCCGCCAGGCATTCACGCCGAACCCTGACCAGCGCGATCAGCGCATCATTGCGCGCCCGCAGCAACGCCAGCCCGTCGCTATCGAGGTTCGGTCGCGCGCATGCCTGCTCGACCAGAACCCGGCGGCGGGCGTCGAGCGCTGCGAGGTCGGACCAATCGTCGCGCAGCGCCGCCGCATGCATGGCAGCGGTCAACGCCAATGCGTCATCCAACGCGCTGGCAGCACTATCGTTCAAGCGCCGGCCGCCCGCTGCGGTTCACGGGCCTCGACAGGGATGGCATGCCATGCCTCATGAATGCCACGCAGCAAGCCCGTCACCTCGTTGAACACCGCGCCGTCATTGCGCAAATTGGCCTCCAGCAGGCGCCGCGCCATGTATTCGTACCTTCAATCAAGTTGATCGCCTTGGAAACATTTTCGCCTTTGCTTGCTACCTCGCCGCGCTGCAATGCGCTTTGCGCCTTTGCAATACGGTCGAGCGCGCCCTCCATCATCAGCTCGATCAACCGGTGTGGGCTGGCGGCTTCCACGTCGCCGTGTACCGCAACGGTTTGATAATTGGCGATTGCACTGTATCCACTCATGGTCGCTGCGTCCTTTGTGTGCGGGTGACTAGCTGTTGTTTGCGGCAATACCGGCCAGCTGCTGACTGAGAAAGTTGCTGGTGGATTGCAGTCCGGCCAGCAGGCTGTCGAGAGCAGAGAATTGGGCACGCAGACGGGATTCAGTTGCCGCGATACGCAGATCCAGGCGCTCCTGCTGGCTGTCGAGTTGGCGCTGGCTCGCGGTGAGACTGGTGCTGCGAGTGGCGATGGCACCTTGAGAACCGAGGAAACGATCAAACACGTTGCCCAGGCGCTGCCCCAATGTCGATTCTGCTGAAAACACCGCTTGTACCGAGCTGACATCGGCATCGAGCGCCTTGTTCAAGGCGGTCGTATCCAGCGTCAGCGATCCATCGAGATTGAAACGCAGACCCAAGTCACTCAAGGACTCGATACCTGCGCCGCTGCTGCGGCTGGACAGTGCCTGACTGATGTCATTTTGCACCGCACGCAGGGTCGAATCGCCAAGCAATGGCCCCGCCGAACCGGTGTTGGCGTTGAAACTGGCCAACTGGCGTGATGTCGTCACCAGCGCATTGAATCGCGTGGCCAACGTGTTGACTGCGGCAACGATGCCCGACCGGTTGGTCGAAACATCGACCGCGATCTGCGCCCCTGGCTTGGCCGCGACCAGATCCAGGGTTACCCCCGAAATCGCATCGCTGATCCGATTGTTGCCTGAACTGACGGTAATTCCATCGATGAGCGCTTTTGAATCTGCCGCCGCGGTGATCTCGCTTAGGCCATTACTGCCGCCACCGGCAACGAAGGTCAATGCCGCAAGGCCACCGTCACCACCGCTGGCAGTCACGCTCACCGCTCCCGCCAAACCGCTATCGCGTGCGGTCAACACCAGATGCGCGCCATCGCTGCCGGTGATGATGGATGCGTTCACCCCGGGGTTGTCAGGTGCGGCATTGATCGCGTCGCGAATTGCCGACAATGAATTGTTGCTGCTGTTGAAGCTCAATACCGAGCTTTTGCCGTTTACCGTCAACGACAGCGTTCCGGTACCCACCGCGGTATCGGCGCTGGCGATTGGCCCGGATGATAATTTTTGCGTTGCCGACAGCGACAGCACCTCGACCGAAAACTTGCCTACATTTGCCGATGGCGCCGCAGTAACCTTGAGTACCGCGCTATCGCTGCTCGACGCACTGCGCTGTTGAAATACGCTGCCGTCACGCAGAGCTGTAAACGCCGTCTTGATGCCGTCGAGCGACGCGTTCAATTGCCCCAGCGCCGATATCTTGGTGCTGACCCGCGCGCGTTGGCTATCGATTTGCTGCTGCGCCGGGGCACGCTCCACCGCCACCAACTGCGTTACCAGGCCGTTGATGTCCAGGCCCGAGCCGATACCAGGAACTGAAATACCTTCCACGTCCATTCTCCAATGCAGCCATGCGGGTAGTGCGCTGCGGCTACTCAATCACCAACACACAAAGCACAGGCCGTGCCAACATCAAATCGCCGCCCGGAAAGCGGTTAAACAGGCAACCCATCGCCGGCAATCGCAACCACAGCGGCAAAATCAAAAAAACGGGGCGGCAATTGCTTGCCGCCCCGCGTCCTTGCTGACAACACTCCTGGGAGAGTCTTGAAGCGCTGCTGCTTATCGCAGCAACTGCAATACCGCCTGCGGCGCTGCGTTGGCCTGAGTCAGCACCGTCACACCCGCCTGCTGCAGGATCTGTGCCCGGCTCAGTGCCGCCGTCTCGGCCGCAAAGTCGGCATCCTGGATACGCGAACGCGAGGCCGACAGGTTTTGCGAAACCGCCTGCAAGTTGCTGATTGTCGACTCGAAGCGGTTCTGGATTGCACCCAGCGAACTGCGCAGGGTGCTTACTGCACTGAGCGCGGTATCCGCACGCTGGATCGCATCATTGGCGCTTGCCACCGTACCCACATTGACCGTGTTCAACGAACCGGTGACAGCGGTTGTGGCTGCGGTAAACCCGGCCGGCACGTTGGCACCACCGATGGTGAAATCGGTACCCGAAGTCAACGCAATGCTGGTGCCATCACTGCTGGCGACCGCGACAACTTTGCCCGCACCACCTGCTGCCGAGGTATTGATGGCATTGGCCAGATCGGCTGCGTTGGCGAAGGTGCCAGTGATATCCACCGCCGCATCGGTGCCCGATTGCAGGGTGAAGTCGCCGGCTGCCAGCGTGGCGCCGGCAACGGCTGCCGAACCGGCTGCGCTGGTGGCACCAAACAGATCGGTACCGGTTTCGTTGGTGATCGTAATCGTGCTTCCAGTGCCAGTTGTGCCAGACGCATCAGCGATCTGCAGGGCACCAGCGCTCTCGGTAACCGTGAAGCCTGCACCCAGCTGCGCCTGCACTGCCGCGCCCAGCGCGCCAGCGGCACTGAGATTCGTATTGAGTGTTACCGTGTTGCCATTCACCTGGAAGCTCGCCGCCGTACTGTCGGTACCTGCATCAGTCTGCGTCGCTGCGCCGAAGAACTGGGCGGCATCGGCGCCATCGATGGTGATGTTGCTCGCAGCGCCAGTTGCGACCGTGCTGATCTGCAGGGCACCGCCAACATCCGAAACGGCGAACGCGCCACCCAACTGGGTCTGCACTGCGGTAACCAGAGCACCCGCAGCTGACAGGTCAGTATTGAGCGTTACCGTAGCGCCATTGACATTGAAGGTACGGTCATCGCCGACACCAGAGAAGTCAGCATCAGCGGCACTGCCGGCGATGCCCGTCAATGTGGCGGCTGATACAGTCTGCGAGAAATCACGAGTTGTCGGGACACTGCCAGTCAGCGACGCAGCCGTGGCGACGCTGGCGAAGTTGGCGCTCAGATCACCCGTGGTGACCGATGCCAACTGGCCGATCTGGCCAGCACGAACGCCGGTGCTCAGATTCACGCCAATGGTCTCGCCGACGTTGGCGCCGACCTGGAATTGCGCGTTGCCGAACGAACCGTCGAGCACCTTGAGGCCGTTGAAGCTGGTCTGCGAGGCGATACGGTCGATTTCGGCGATACGCTGCTGCACTTCCTGATCGAGCGCGGCGCGATCGGAAGCCGAGTTGGTGGCGTTGGCCGACTGCACGCCGAGCTCACGTACGCGCTGCAGGTTGTTGGTCAGCTCTTGCAGCGCCGACTCGGCAGTCTGCGACAGCGACACGCCGTCATTGGCATTGCGCACTGCCTGGTTGAGGCCGTTGATCTGGGTGGTGAAACGGGTGGCAATCGCCAGGCCCGCCGCATCGTCCTTGGCGCTGTTGATGCGCAGGCCCGAAGACAGACGCTCCAACGCGGTGGAAAGGGCATTGCCCGAAGTGGACAGGTTGCGCTGAGCATTCAGCGACTGGATGTTGGTGTTGATGACTTGCATGAGAGTTCTCCTCGATCGGAATCAAAAATGTCGGTGTGACCTACCGACCTGGGTACCGCATTCCGGCGGAGCTCCCGAATGGGTGTATCGCCGCCTCAGGAGTGGTAACGGCACCAGCAAAAAAAACTTGAGCGATAAACGTGAAAAAAGTCAACGAGGACCTGCGGTTGAGGCCAATATCAATGACTCGCGACGCGCGTTCGGCAGGGCACGGAAAAACTTTAGGGTGCGAAAACCCGGCTATTTTTGTGGGAGTCGGCCTGCCGGCGAACCGTCTCGCGAAAGCTTTGCGCGCAAGGCGCGCTCCCGCAGGCAGGGCAAGCGCATTGCCGGAACAACGGTGTTGCCCACTGCTGCCAGTGAGTGCTTTTGTGGGAGCCGGCCTGCCGGCGAACCGTCTCGCGAAAGCTTTGCGCGCAAGGCGCGCTCCCACGAGCACCTTGAAGCACTCCTGAAGCCCACCTTTGGGCGACTACTTCGACAACGTGTTGGACGCAGCTAATCCAGTGCTGCCACGAGCAGTTCACGGATGCTGACCTGCAAGCGCGCAGCACGCTCGGGCAACCAGGCGAAGCTGTCTTCATCCATGTAATTGCGTTGCGCCAGTTCCAGTTGCACCGCATCGACGCCGGCATCGGGCCGACCGTAATGGCGGGTGATGTAACCGCCCTTGAAGCGACCGTTGGCTACCCATGAATACGCACACTGCGCTGCCAGACACGCCTCGACGCGCGCCTGGAGTTGTGGATTGCAACTTCGGCCATCGGCGGTGCCGATATTGAAATCGGGCAACGGGCCATCGAACAGGAACGGGCATTGGCCACGAATCGAATGTGCCTCCCACAACAACACGCGACCGTGCTTGTGCTGCAGATGATCGATTTCAGCGGAAAGGGCATCGTGATAAGGCTGCCAGAACATCTGTCGGCGCTCGGCGACCTCGCCGGCATCGGGCTGCTGGCCATCGCGGTAGATCGGGCCGCCGTCAAAGCGTTGTACTGGACACAGCCCGGTGCTGTTCTGTCCTGGGTACAGAGCGGCATCGTCCGGTGGCCGGTTGAGATCGACCACATAACGCGAATAATTCGGTTTCAGCAACGATGCGCCCAATTCGCGCGCGAACGCATACAGCCGGCTCACCTGCCAGTCGGTGTCGGGCAGCACACGTGCCGGCGCGCTGAGGCGCTGGGCAAATGCACGCGGCAGTTGCGTGCCATCGTGCGGCAGGCTGATCAGCAGCGGCGCTGTGCCGCGCTCAAGAGTAAATACTGTCATGTTCCGATTGTACGTCGCTGGATGCGTTCGACGCTGGATTCAAAATCGGCCCGTTTGCTCCGGCGGCGCGGCCCCACCGCCGGGAGCTTGCAACCCATCCCCGACCGCCGCCCCTGCCCTGCTCGTGCGGTCTCACCAGCGCGCGCAACCGCCGGTTGTTGACAGCGCATCGAAAATACCGGAACTTGCATCAGGTTAGCCAACGCGATTGGCCGGTCAGGCAGGCAACGGGCGAGGCGCCACAGGTGTCCATCAGGATCGACATGAGCGATGCCCCATCGTCACCCGGCGACAGCGAAGACTTCGAATCGCCGTTCGCGTTGCATAACGGAAGTGGTCAAAGCCCGCTGGTGCTGGTGTGCGAACATGCCAGCAACTACATTCCTGCGCATTACCGTGGTTTGGGCCTGTCACTGGAACACCAGCAACGCCATATCGCCTGGGACATGGGTGCGCTTGCGGTGGCGATGGCAATGTCCGAATTGCTCGACGCGCCACTGGTTCATGCCACCTACTCGCGGCTACTGCTTGATCTGAATCGACCGCTGGACGCCGATGATTCGATCGTTGTACACAGTGAAGACACCGCCATACCCGGCAACCGCAGCCTTGAGCCCGCCGAGCGCGCGCTGCGTGCAGCGGCGATCTATCACCCTTTTCATGATGCCGTCGCTACGCTCATCGATGCGCGCATGGCCGGCGGCAAAGCCACTGCGGTGCTGTCAATCCACTCGTTCACGCCGAGCTATCACGGTGTCGCCCGCCCTTGGCACATTGGCGTGCTGGCCGAGCACGACCGCCGCCTGGCCGATGACCTGCTGCAGGTGTTTCGCGCCGACTCTGGCCTGTGCGTCGGCGACAACCAGGCCTCGCCTGCGCCATGATCGAATTGCGCAACGATCTGATTGCGCACACCAACACGCAACGTGCCTGGGCCGAGCGCCTGTGCGCTGCGCTGACGCCGGCGCTGGAAAGACTCCACAGCAGCAGGCCGCAACACGCGATGCATCGATAAAAAAAAACCGGGGTCATCGTTCACTGGGAGGGAGTGCGACATGTCCAAGCAATCGGGTGTGAGCTATACCAAGGTCGATGCGGGGTATTTCGAAAAACGCGGGCTGCGCCGTTACGCTGGCGTCTGGTCGCTGTGGGCACTGGGCGTCGGCGCGGTGATATCGGGCCATTTTTCCGGCTGGAATCTTGGCCTGGCCAACGGCTGGGGCAGCATGCTGATCGCCACCATCATCATTGCGGTGATGTATCTGGGCCTGATCTATTCGATCGCCGAGATGGCGCCGGCAATGCCGCATACCGGCGCCGCCTATTCGTTTGCACGCAGCGCCATGGGGCCGTGGGGAGGCTTTCTTACCGGGCTGTCGGAAAACGTCGAATACGTGATCACCCCGGCAGTGATCGTGTTCTTCATCGGCAGCTACATGAGCAGCATCTTCGGCACCCCGGACGCGCTGCAGCCGCTATGGTGGATCGGTTTTTACGTCGTGTTCGTCGGTCTCAACATCATAGGCGTCGAGCTGTCGTTCCGGGTCACTTTGGTCGTCACCCTGCTGGCATTGGCATGCCTGGTGGTGTTCTGGTTCAGTGCGTTGCCGCATATCGATTTTTCGCGTTGGGCGATGAACGTGGCCAGCGATGGCTCGGCGCTGCCGGAGGGTGGCGGGCCGTTCCTGCCGATGGGGCTGAAGGGCGTTCTGGCGGCGTTGCCGTTTGCGGTGTGGCTGTTCCTGGCCATTGAACAACTGCCGCTGGCGGCGGAAGAATCGGTCGATCCCAAGCGCGACATGCCCAAGGGCATCATCGCCGGCATGTTCACCCTGATCGTATCGGCGTTCATGATCGTGTGGTTGAATCCGTCATTACCGGGCGTTGGTTCGCATGCACTGGGCTCGTCTGGTGAACCGTTGCTCGATGGCTTCAAGGCGATCTACGGCGACGACATCGCCAAGCTGCTGTCGCTGGTGGCGGTGCTAGGCCTGATTGCGAGTTTTCACACCATCATCTTCGCAAAGGGCCGGCAGATTTATTCGCTCAGCCGCGCTGGCTACTTCCTGCCGTGGCTGTCGATTACCCACGGTGGGCGCAAGACCCCGCATGTGGCGATGGTGATGGGCAGTGTCACCGCGTTGGCGATCATGTTCGGCCTTTGGTTTGGCTTCGGCGCGGAAAAAGGCGGCGCGTTGATCGGCGGCACTCTGCTGAACATGGCGGTATTCGGCGCGATGTTCTCGTACTTCATGCAGGCGCTGAGCTTCATCCTGCTGCGCCAGAAAATGCCGGACATCGACCGCCCCTACCGCAGTCCGCTGGGTGTCGGTGGTGCCGCGCTGACCATGCTCATCGCGGTAGTGACGCTGTACTACCAGCTCACCGGCGACCCGGCGTACACCCGCGGCGTGTTGTGGGTGGCATTGTGGTTCGGTGTATGCATCGTCTACTTCGCGCTGGTCGGCCGGCATCGGTTGATCCTGTCGCCGGAAGAGGAGTTCGCGCTGGCGCAACGCGAGAAGACCGGCGCCTGAGGCTGCCGATAGCGGGCGCGCGGCCAATGGCTGCGCGCCCTTCACGCAAACGGGACATCATCATGACCGCACCACTGACACTTTCCGCGCTGCGCCAGATGGCAGCCGACGGCAAGATCGACACCGTGCTCGCCTGCCTGGTCGACATGCAGGGGCGGTTGATCGGCAAGCGCTTCCAGGTCGAGTTCTTCCTCGATAGCGCACACGAAGAAACCCACGGCTGCGATTACCTGCTGGCCAACGACATCGACATGGAGCCGGTTCCCGGCTACGCCGCCGCCAGCTGGAACAAGGGCTATGGCGATTTCGTGTTCAAGCCCGATCTTTCGACCCTGCGCGTGGTGCCGTGGCTGGAAGGCACCGCGCTGGTGCTGTGCGATGTCCAGGACCATCACCACCACGACCTGCCACACAGTCCGCGCGGCATTCTCAAGAAGCAGGTGGCACGGCTCACCGATCGCGGCATGCTCGGCATGTTCGCGTCCGAGCTGGAGTTTTACCTGTTCGACGAAAGTTACGAGGCGATCCACCAGCGCAATTACCAGAACCCAAGAACCGCTGGCCGCTACATCGAGGATTACAACATCCTGCAAACCACCCGCGAAGAACCGGTAATGCGGGCGATCCGCACGCAGTTGCAAGCGGCCGGCATCCCGGTGGAAAACTCCAAGGGCGAATGGGGACCGGGCCAGGAAGAAATCAACGTGCGCTACTGCGACGCGCTGAACATGGCCGACCGCCACAGCATCATCAAACACGCCTGCAAGGAGATCGCGCTGCTGCAGGGCAAGGCGATCACCTTCATGGCCAAATGGCGTTACGACCTCGCCGGCTCCAGCAGCCACATCCACAATTCGTTGTGGAGCCTGGACGGCAAGCAAGCGTTGTTTCACGACCCCAAGGCCGAGTTCACCATGACCCCGCTGATGCGCCAGTGGGTGGCCGGGCAGCTGAAGTACGCGCCCGACATCACCGTGTTCCTGGCGCCGTACATCAACTCCTACAAGCGCTTCCAGGCCGGCACCTTTGCGCCAACGCGCGCGGTGTGGAGCCGCGACAACCGCACCGCCGGCTTCCGCCTGTGCGGCGAGGGCGGCAAGGGCATCCGCATCGAATGCCGGATCGGTGGCGCCGATTTGAACCCGTATCTCGCCTTTGCCGCACTGATCGCCGCCGGCCTGGCCGGCATCGATGAAAAACTGGAACTGGGCAAGCCATTCGAAGGCGACGCCTACAGTGGCAAAAAATTACCCGAAGTGGCAAAAACCCTGCGCGATGCCATCGCCGCACTGGAGCGCTCGAAAATGCTGCGCGCCGCGTTCGGCGATGAAGTGGTGGAGCACTATCTGCATACGGCGCGCTGGGAGCAAATGGAATACGACCGGCGCGTCACCGACTGGGAATTGCAACGCGGCTTTGAGCGCTATTGATCGATTCAGTGCATTGTTGGTTCCGCGAAGGACGTAAAGCACGCAAATGACGCAAAAGCATCAAAGGTTGTGAGCAAGCTTGTCTCGGATGTGAATCACGCAGGGGAATCGCTTCTGCCCTTCCCTTGATCTGTTTTGGCTTCACCTTTGCGTGCTTTGCGTCCTTTGCGGACCCTCCTTTTCTGACAGACCAATCGCTTCAACGAAACGCTGTAACGGAGCCCCATGACCAAAACCATCCAACTCATTTCCCCAGTCGACGCCAGCATTTATGCCGAACGCCACTGCGCCAGCGATGCGCAGATCGCGGCCGCGCTGGCTGCCGCCACAGTCGCGCAACAGCAGTGGAAACACACCGCGCTCAGCGAGCGCGCCGCGCTGTGTACGCGCATGGTCGATGCGATGCTGGCGATGCGCGAGGAGATCGTGCCCGAGCTGGCCTGGCAGATGGGCCGGCCGGTGCGTTACGGCGCCGGCGAGCTGCGCGGCTTCGAGGAACGTGCACGGCACATGATCGCCATCGCCCCACAAGCATTAGCGCCGATCGAACCGGAAGCCAAGGCCGGCTTTCGACGCAGCATTCGCCGTGAACCATTGGGCACGGTGCTGGTGATCGCGCCATGGAATTACCCGTATCTCACCGCAGTGAACTCGATCATCCCGGCACTGATGGCGGGCAACGCGGTGATCCTCAAGCACGCCACGCAAACGCTGCTGGTGGGAGAGCGATTCGCACAGGCCGCGCAGCATGCCGGTCTGCCCGCCGGGCTGTTCCAGAACCTGCTGATGGATCATGCGCAGGCTGCGCGCGTGATCGCCTCGGGCCAGGTGCAGCAGGTCAACTTCACCGGCTCGGTGGCGGGCGGCCAGGCGATGGAAGCAGCGGCCGCCGGACACTTCCTCGGCGTCGGGCTCGAACTCGGCGGCAAGGACCCGGCTTACGTGCGCAGCGATGCCGACCTCGCGCATGCGGTCGAAAATCTGGTCGATGGCACCTACTTCAATTCCGGGCAGAGTTGCTGCGGCATCGAGCGCATCTATGTCGATCGCGCGATCTACCCCGAGTTTGTCGAACGCTTCGTCGCGCTTACCCGCCAGTACGCGCTCGGCAATCCGCTCGATGAGGCCACCACGCTCGGCCCGCTGGTCAAACCGGCCGCCGCCGAGTTCGTGCGCGGGCAAATCGCCGAGGCCATCGCCAAGGGCGGCAAAGCGCTGCTTGATACCAAAACCTTTGCGGCCGACCAGTCCGGCAGCGCTTACCTGGCACCGCAGGTGCTGGTCGATGTCGATCACGGCATGTCGGTGATGAAAGACGAGAGCTTCGGCCCGGTGGTGGGCATCATGGCGGTGGCCAGTGAAGCGGACGCAATCGCGCTGATGAACGACAGTGCATTCGGCCTCACCGCCTCGATCTGGACTCGCGACCTGGATGCCGCCGAGCGCATCGGCGACGCCGTCGCCACCGGCACCGTGTTCATGAACCGCTGCGACTATCTCGACCCGGCGCTGGCCTGGACCGGGGTCAAGCACAGCGGCCGTGGCGCTACGCTCTCTCGCGTGGGTTACGAGACACTGACCCGGCCCAAATCCTTCCACCTTCGCCACCACCTCTGAGCACCGCCCACATGAACCTGACCGGCAACTGGAGCTACCCTACCCCCATCAAGTTCGGCGCCGGCCGCATTTCCGAGCTGCCCGAGCACTGCCGCACGCACGGCATGTTGCGCCCGCTGCTGGTCACCGACGCCGGACTCGCCAACGCGCCGATCACCACCGCCGCGCTGCAATCATTGCAGGCCGCCGGCCTGGGCGCCGCGCTGTTCGCCCAGATCAAGCCCAATCCGGTCGAGGCCAACCTGCTCGACGGCCTCGCCGCGTATCACGCCGGCAATCACGATGGCGTGGTTGCCTTCGGTGGCGGCAGCGGACTGGACATGGGCAAGCTGATTGCGTTCATGAGCGGCCAGACCCGGCCGGTATGGGATTTCGAGGACATCGGCGACTACTGGACCCGCGCCGACGCCAACGGCATCGCTCCGATCATCGCGGTACCCACTACCGCCGGCACCGGCTCGGAAGTGGGCCGCGCTGGTGTGATTACTGACGAGCGCAGCCACACCAAGCGCATCATCTTCCATCCGAAGATGATGCCGCGGGTGGTGATCTGCGACCCTGAACTCACCGTCGGCATGCCGGCCAAAATCACCGCCGGAACCGGCATGGACGCGTTCTCGCATTGCCTGGAAGCTTACTGCGCGCCGGGCTTTCATCCGATGGCCGACGGCATCGCGGTGGAAGGCATACGCCTGATCGCCCGCGCATTACCACGGGTAATGCGCGAGCCCACCGACATCGACGCACGCGGCCAGATGATGGCCGCCGCTGCGATGGGCGCCACCGCCTTCCAGAAAGGGCTCGGCGGCATGCATGCGCTCGCGCACCCGATCGGTGCCCTGTACGACACCCACCACGGCATGACCAACGCCACCCTGATGCCTTACGTGCTGGCGTTCAACCGCAGCGCCATCGACCAGCGCATCACCCGCCTTGCCGCCTACCTGGGCTTGCCGTTACCCGACTTCGACAGCTTCCTGCAGTTCGTGCTGCAACTGCGCCGCGAAGTTGGCGTGCCGCATACCCTGCCCGATCTGGGCGTCGATGACCGCCATGCTGCGCTGATCGCAAAAATGGCGGTGGAAGATCCATCGGCCGGTGGCAATCCGCTACCACTCACCGAAGTCGGCGCCGCTGAGATATTCAGGGCGGCGAGTGTGGGCGTGGTTTGAACGCGCGACCGTGGCAGAATCACAGGTTGCTTTGTTGTAAACGGACAGGCGCTTGAGCGAGATCGTCATCGAAACCGTGCGCTTGTGGGTTCAACGCCTGGTAGTGGACCTGAATCTGTGCCCGTTCGCGCGGAGTGAAGAACAGCTGCTCGCGGCGCTGCAAGCCGAGCTGGAACGGCTTGAGCGCGATGCTGCGATTGAAACCACATTGCTGATCCATCCGCACGTGCTTCAACATTTTTACGATTACAACCAGTTTCTGGATGTAGCCGACCAATTGCTGGTGCAGATGCAACTGGACGGGGTGTACCAGATTGCCAGCTTTCATCCGCAGTATCAGTTTGCCGGCACCATGCCAGACGACGCCGAAAATTACAGCAATCGCTCGCCGTACCCGCTGCTGCATCTGCTGCGCGAGGACAGCCTTGAGCGCGCCATTGCCAGTTATCCTGATGTCGAGCAGATTCCGGAGCGCAACATCGCGCTGATGAACCGCTTGGGGTCGGACAAGCTGAAGGCCCTGCTGGATTCGTGCGTGGGTGCTGCCGGAGCAGCAGACGGGTGAGCCGCGATGCCTTGCGGCAACGGACATGGCGCAGGGAAATGCTTCGCGCTGGTTCACGTCCGAGGAAGGACTGAACGAAGACCACCCGACGTCATTGCGAGCTGCCTGTTCGGGTGTGGCTGGAACTGCACACGGACCATGAACCGGTGTGAGGTTCATGGAGAACGCCGACGGCGCAGATCCGACTCTGTAAAATCGCGGTGGAATGAAACGGAAAAGCAGGCGAATAGCACATGGATGTGCGGGCCAAGTGCGACCACGCGCCGTAAAGTACGCTGAGCATCGCAGCCAAATGCGGGAGCAAGGCACCCTTGTTTGAGGGCATGGATGCCCGAGTTGGTGCCGGCCCGCATTTGGCGAGAAGCGCAAGGAACCGATGCGGCAGGAGCCGCATCGGCGTGCGACCCGGCGCAAGGCGTTTTGGGCCCTTTTCCGCCGTGAAAAGGGCCTCGCCGGCCGCAGGCCGGTGAAGGCTTTGCCTATGCGACAAACAGAAATATCTGCGCTTCCCTGCCCCCACGCAAAACTTGAAACTCACCCACGATCGACGTCAGGCCTGGACACGTCGGGATTGGACTTGGGATGCCGAATATCGCGCCCCTCGACCAGATAGAACACGTATTGGGCGATGTTCTTGGCGTGATCGCCAATGCGTTCCAGCGCCTTCATCGCAAACATCACCTGGATCACCTGTCCCACTGAATCCGGGTGGCGATTGGCAAAATCCTTGATGCTGGCGATGATCGCCTTATAACCATCGTCAAGGGTGTCATCGGCGGCCTTTACCTGCGCGGCACGTTCCAGATCCAGGCGAACCAGGGCATCGAGTGCGCCGCGCAACATGCTCAGCGCATGCTGCGACAACGCCGAAATCTCACTGGATTGCGCGATATCACCCGCTTCGTGGCCTTCCTCGTGCAATTGCAGAGCAATTCGCGCGATCTTCTTGGCCTCGTCGCCAACGCGCTCCAGATCATTGACGGTTTTGGAAAGGGTCAACACCGTGCGCAGGTCAACGCCCAACGGCGAACGCAGCGCCAACAACTGCGCTATTTCCTCGTCGGCCTTGAGTTCAAGCCGATCGATTTCGCGGTCGCGTTTGATGACCTCACGCGCTATCGCCGAGTCGCCACCTTCCAGCACACTGATGGCACGCGATACCTGCTCTTCCACCTCGCCACCCATCTTGAGCACGAGATCACGCAGGGTTGCCAGTTCTTCGTCAAATTTTTTGAGCGTATGAGCGCCCGTCGTCATGGACATTTGCTGTCCTCCCGCTCAGCCGAATCGGCCGGTAATGTAATTTTCAGTCTGCTCTTTTTTTGGCTTGGTGAAAATCTGTTCGGTCTCGCCGTACTCGATCAGTTCACCAAGGTACATAAAGGCAGTGTACTTGGACACGCGACCCGCCTGCTGCATGTTGTGGGTAACGATGAGAATGGTGACCTTGCTGCGCAGCTCCATAATCAGCTCTTCGATGTTTGCCGTGGCGATCGGGTCGAGCGCCGAGGTGGGTTCATCGAACAACACAATCTCCGGCTCGGTGGCCAGTGCGCGGGCAATGCACACGCGCTGCTGCTGGCCGCCGGACAAACTGGTGGCAAGACTTTCCAAACGGTCTTTTACTTCGTCCCAGATCGCGGCATCACGCAGCGCCTTCTCTACCTTTTCTGCCAGCACTGCCGGCCGCCGCTCACCCATTACCCGCAAGCCATAAGCCACGTTCTCGAAGATCGACTTGGGAAACGGGTTGGGCTTCTGGAACACCATGCCAATGCGCAGCCGGGTCTCGATTGGATCGACATCCGCCGCCAGCAGGTTGACATCATCGGGATACAAGCGGATTTCGCCTTCGTAGCGGCTGCCCGGATACAGATCGTGCATGCGGTTGAAGCAGCGCAACAGCGTTGACTTGCCGCAACCCGACGGGCCGATCAATGCCGTTACTTGCTTGTCCACCACCCGCAAGCTGACATCTTTCAGCGCCTGGAAGGCACCATAGTAAAAGCTCAGATTGCGGACTTCCGCTTTGTTGTTTTCAGGGTTCATCGAGTCACCATTTAATGCGCTGGCGCGCGCGGTAGCGCAGCCAGATGGCGCACGCATTCATCAGCAAGGTCATTGCCACCAGCACTACACCAGCAGCGGCGGCATTGATATGGAATTGCGGGTCGGGGCGCGAAATCCAGTTGAACATCTGGATTGGCATCACGGTAAACGGCGAGGACAGCCAGTCGAAGCTGATGAACGGCGGCGCCCCGGTCACTATCGGTGGTGGCAGGAACGCGATGAAGGTCAATGCGCCGATGGTGATGATCGGCGCGGTTTCACCGATGGCGCGCGACAGACCGATGATGACGCCAGTCATGATGCCGGCCGAGGAATACGGCAGCACGTGGTCACGTACCGTCTGCCAGCGCGTCGCGCCAAGCGCATACGCCGCTTCGCGGATGGCGTTGGGTACCGCGCGGATCGATTCGCGGGTGGATACGATCACGATCGGCAAGATCAGCATCGCCAGGGTCAGGCCGGCGGTAAGTATGCTTTCGCCAAGACCAATTTGATACACCAGCAAGCCCAACGCCAGCAAGCCATAAATGATCGAAGGCACACCAGCGAGATTGGAGACGTTGATTTCGATGATCTGCGCCAACAATCCCTTGCCCGAGTATTCCTCAAGGTAAATGCCCGCAGCTACGCCAACCGGCACGGCCGCCAGTGCAGTGACAAACATGACTGCCACGCTGCCCACCCATGCCGACAAAATGCCCGCCTGCGCCGCGTGGCGCGACGGGAAATGCGTGAAAAAATCCAGACTCAGACGCGATGCGCCGTCGATCACCAACTGCGTAAACAGTGCAAACAACACCAGGATTGCCAGCAGCATGACGGCCAGTCCGAGCATATCGAACAACATATCGCGTCGCTTGTGCTGGCGGATCAATGCCTGTATCTGCTGCGGATTCAAGGCCATCAGTAGGCCTCCCGATAATGCTTGCGTACCCAGTGACCGAACAGGTTGAACACCATGGTCATGACGAACAACACCAATCCGGCAGCAAAAATGCTCTGGTAGCCAATCGAACCATGCGGCAAGTCGCCCATCGCCACCTGCACGATGAACGCGGTAATGGTCGCTGCCGCCTCGGTGGGATCGAAAGTTAAATTGGGTTGCTGGCCTGCGGCAATGGCCACCACCATGGTTTCACCAACCGCACGCGAAATACCCAGGATGTAGGCGGCCACGATACCTGACAGCGCCGCAGGGGTTACCACGCGCGTTGCGGTTTGAAAGCGACTGGCACCCATCGCGTACGACGCCTCGCGCAAGTGCATCGGCACCGCCCGCATCGCGTCTTCTGACAACGAACTGATGTAGGGAATAATCATGATACCAATCACGATGCCTGGGCCGAGCATATTGAACCCCGGCAGGCCGGGTATCAGTTTTTGCAACATTGGGGTGATGAACAACAGGGCAAAATAACCGAACACCACGGTTGGCACGCCACTGATCAGCTCGAGAATCGGCTTGACCACCTCACGTACCCGCGGCCGTGCAAACTCGCTGAGATAAACAGCCAGAATCGTACCCAGTGGCACCGCCACCAGCAACGCCACCAAACTGGTGGTCAAGGTGCCGGCGACCAGCGGCAAGATGCCATAACGCGGGTTTTCAAACAGCGGCGTCCACTGGGTGTCGGTTAAAAAGTCGACCAGTGAAACATGGGCGAAGAAGCTCGACGATTCATACAGCAAAATCATCACGATCGCTGCGGTGATCAGTACCGCCGAGGACGCTGCGGCGAACAGGCAGGCTTCTACCATCCGCTCGCGCAGCTTCGACCAGCGACTGCGCACCGGGCGTAGCAATGTCTTCATCTGCGATGCATCCTGCACTGTGCCCACGGCCATGGCTTCAGGCGTTATCAGCGCGTTTCGCGCGACAACAGCTCTTCGATCCGCACGCCGATTTCGGAGTGACCCTCAAACACCGTCCCCACCTTGCCAGCGCGGAAGTTCTCCAGCGCCATCGTGTAGGCTCTAGCGGGTAGCGGGATGTATTTGACCTCTTCGATCAAAGGCACCGCGTGGCTCAAGTAGTATTCAACAAATTGCGCTACCTGCGGGCTTTCTTTGGCCGACTTTGCATTGACGTAGATGAATATCGGGCGCGACAAGGGCTGGTAGCTGCCATCTATCACTGCTGCCGCTGATGGGCCAATGGCCGGCGCGTCAGCATCGAGCTTGATCTTGACCGCGTTGAGGCGAGTGGTGTTTTCTTCGTAATAGGCAAAACCGAAGAAACCGAGCGCGTTTTTGTCCTGCGCCACACCGGTGACCAGCACATTGTCATCCTCACTGGCGGTAAAGTCGCCACGGCTTGATTTGGCTTTACCCACCACGGCCTCGGTAAAGTAATCAAACGTACCCGAATCCGCACCCGCACCAAACAGCGAGATCGGCTCATCGGGCCACGCCGGGTTGACCTGATTCCAGCGCGTGATGGTGCCCTGCGCTTCCGGACTCCAGATCGTCTTGAGTTCGGCCACGGTCATTTCCTGCGCCCATGAGTTGGCCGGATTGATCACCACGGTCAGTGCGTCAAAGGCGACGGGCAGCTCGATAAACTCCACGCCGGCTGCGCGACAGGCTTCGATCTCCTGGCTCAGGATCGGCCGTGAAGCATTGGAGATATCGGTCTCGCCACGGCAAAACTTCTTGAAGCCGCCACCTGTGCCCGATACGCCAACAGTTACCTGGACGCTGCCGGCGGTATCAGCCTGAAATTCCTCGGCGACCGCCTCGGTCACAGGATATACCGTGCTTGAGCCATCAATCTTGACCAGCACCCGCTCCTGCTGTTGCCCACCGCAGCCAGCCAGCACCCCGACAACGGCAAGCGCTACCCACGAATTCAAAGTTTTCATCGATCCCTCCGGTTCCCAAAGCCCTATGCGCTGTACACCAGCGCACATCCGCCCGGGTCAGTGGCAGCAGCCAGAGCCCGTACTGCGCATAGAATATTTCAAGAATATTGCTGTTTTATGACAGCCACAACGCTGTCGCATTATGCACGGATAACCGTTCAGTTTCGTTGCACTCGCATTGACCGATACTGTTGCCCATGACCAACGAAACCAAGACCACCTATCAACTGTTGTGCGAACTGGCTGAAGGCAACCCGAACGAGACAGTGAGCCTGGACGAGCTACTGCAACATTTCCGGCGCAGCGCGTTCGGCCCGCTGTTGCTGATCAGCGTGCTGCCGGCTTTCATCCCGCTGCCCACAGGTGCCGGCGCCATCGCCGGCCCCTTGGTGATGCTGGTTGGCATGCAAATGTTACTGACCCTGAGCAAGCCGTGGCTGCCGCACTGGCTGTGCCGGCGTGGCCCCAGCCGAGGTGCCCTGCAACGTTTCCTTGGACGAAGCAAAAGGCTGTTCAGCTGGCTTGAGCGGCGAATTCGCCCGCGATTGGACATCGTGATTGCATACCCCGCAGCCAGTGCCTTTACCGGCCTGCAATTGCTGTTGCTGGGGTTCCTGCTAGCCTTGCCGATCCCGTTCACCAACTACCCGTTTGGCCTGCTGTTGATGGCGTATGCGCTGGGACTGCTGGAACGCGATGGTGGCCTGATGGTACTGGCCTGGGGCGTCGGCATTACCACTGTGATCGGTTTTGCCTTCCTTTCCGAAGCTGCCGCAACTTGGGTCACGCAGTGGCTGGCCTAGTACCCGGCACCATCGCTGAGGTCACCCATGCAGTGCGACCCGGATTTGATCGCGCAGGGTACCCACAATAAGCAGTGGGTCCGCGAAGGATGCCAATAACGCGAAGAAAGCAAATGTGGAAGCGGTTGGTCCGCAAAGGACGCGAAGGTCGCAAATTAAAAGCCAAAATCGATTGCGGGGAGAATTGGCAGCCTGCCGGCTCCACGCCAGCGATGCACATGGATGTGCAAGTGCCGCGAGCGCATGGATGCGCTGGAGCGGCCGGCGTTTGAGCCGACCTACACCGCTAAAGCGGGTACCACAACGCCTGAGACAAGTTACTTGCTACCGTTGATGCTCTGCTTCAATTGCGTCCTTCGCGTCCTTCGCGTCCTTTGCGTCCTTTGCGGATCCAATGCTTTTCTGGGCATGCTCATCCCACGCGCTACGCACCTCAGGCTGCTTTCGTTCAAACACCCGCTGCCGCGCGATGCACAATCCAGTCGCGCAGCATCGACAGGGGCATGGCTTTGGCTATCAGAAACCCTTGCACCATTTCACAACCATGCTCGCTGAGCACGCGCAGTTGCTCCAGATCCTCGACGCCTTCGGCAACCACACCAATCCCCAGCGAATGCGCCAGCGCAATGATGGCCGATGTCAATGCCACATCATCCGGGTCGTCAAGCAAGTCGGCCACGAAGCTTCGATCAATTTTCACGCCATCAACCGGCACCCGGCGAAGGTGGCTCAAGCCCGAAAACCCAGTGCCAAAATCGTCCAGCCAGACCCTTACACCGGTTGCGCGCAAGCGGGTGAACTGCGCAATTGCCAGCGCCTCGTCACTGAACACAGCGGTTTCGGTAAGCTCCAGGCGCAGGCGTGTCGACGCCAGCCCCGATGCCGCCAGAGCACTGGAAACATGTTCAACGAGATCGCCACTGCGCATCTGCCGCGCAGAAACATTTACCGATACAAACAACCCAGGCGCGGCATGCAGGTCAGATAAAGTGGCTATGTCGCAACAGGCGCGTGTCAGCACATAAGCACCGATCATCGCAATCAAGCCACCTTGCTCGGCCACGTCGATGAACTCGGCAGGCATCAACAAACCGCGCGCCGGATGCTCCCAGCGCAGCAGGGCCTCGACTCCGCGCAAGGTCTGCTCATTGGTCGATACCACGGGCTGGTAATACAACTTGAGTTCTTCGCGCTCCAACGCACCACGCAAATCGTGCTCCAACTGCACGCGATCTGCCATGGCGTCATCCAGGGCTCGGCTGTAAAAGCGGTAGCAGTTCTTGCCCGCCAGCTTTGCCTGATACATCGCGATATCGCCATTTTTGATCAATTGGCTGGCGCTACGCGCATCATCGGGAAATACCGTAATACCGATGGAGGCGCCTAAAAACTGTTCGCGCCCGCGCAGACGCACAGGCGCCAAAAGGGCATCAATGATCGCATCAGCTACCCGCGCTGCGCGCAAGCGCGGCTCTTCACACACCATTACCGCAACAAACTCATCACCACCAAAGCGCGCAACCTGCACTTCTATACCAGCTGCCCTACCGGCATTTTCACGAATACGGTCGGCAAGCTGGATCAGTACACGATCGCCCGCCTCGTGCCCCATGGTGTCATTGACCCGCTTGAAATCATCAAGATCGATGAACATTAAAACCAGCGCAAAATCACCCGCGCCTTGGCCTTGCAACTTGACATCAAGAATCTCGCGCAAGGCGAGGCGATTTGGCAAACCGGTGAGGCTGTCGGTGTAGGCAATACGCCGTACTTCACGCTCATGCTTTTCGACACCATCGGCCATGCGCGCGAACGAGCGGATCAACTCGCCCATTTCATCGTTGCGCGGTGAAGCCAATTGAATCTGCCGATAACGCCCCGCTTCGATGTCGCGAGCGGCGTCCGCCAGCATGCGTATGGGTGCAACCAAGCCGCGCGAAACCAACCACGACACGACAATCCCGAGCAAGCCCAGAGTGCCCAACAAGCCAGCCAACCAAATACGGTAGGTTGTCGTGGCGGCGGACTGACGATCAGCCAATCGCTGCTGCGCTGTGCGCTGCTGAATCTGCACACCGGCCAGATCAAAAGTAAGGCGCAGGCCACCAATTGCATTGTCGGCAAGCACGATGGCAGCGCGCACTTCCATCACGCCATCGCCCCATTGCACTTGCACCCCGCTTCCGGGCCTGTCGCGGTTATCGCGAATACGCTCGCCATAGCGCACGATCTGCGCTGTCCCGTCATGCACGACACGCATATCTTTGTCGAACACCAACACCGAAGAGACGCCCGGCTGGCGGCCGGCGGCATCGGCGCGCTCAGCTATTTGCTCCATATCCATGAAATACAACGGGTTTACCAACTGCGATGCCAAGTCGGATGCCAATTGCCGGCCCCGGCTCTCCAGCGCATCGAAGGTAAGCTCGTGTACGGTTTCACTACTGACTTGCGCCACTTCGGCAAACACGCGTGTTTGCCGTTGCCACAGGGTTGCTGCAAGCCCGGCGACAACCAGCAAGCCGGCCAGGATTGCCAGCATGAAGCGCCCCTGCAAACCGAACCGTATACTCATTCGAGCGTGGCCTTGACTCGCAATACGCGCTCACGCATGCGGACAAGCGCGGCTGTGTCTTGCGCATCTGCCGCACGAAATCCGGTGGTACCGAAATATGCGGCCAGTGCCGCACGCCCTTCGTCATCATCACTTGCAGCCAGCAAAATGGCGCGCAAACGCTCACGCACAGCAGGTGAAATCCCCGCGCGAATCATCTCGACACCCCGTGGAAACGGTTCAGAACGCAGCAATTCCTGTAGTTGGGTGTGCTCCGAGCCATGCGCGGATTGCATCCGTTGCCAATCGATATCGCTCACGGAGCCGGCAGCCACCAAGCCTTTTTCCACCCAGTAAGCCACGTTTGCATCGCTGCGAGCAAACAGATAACCCACGGCATCAGCGGCCGGTTGATCGTGCGTTGAAGCAAGCAGTTCGAGTGTCAATCCAGCATCCAGCAGCATGCCAGCTGGGACGATATAAGCGCTGGTGGAAGCACGATTCTGAAAAGCGATACTCTGACCACGCATATCCGACAACGTGCGGATGCCGCTGTCACGGCGGGTATAAATGATGCTGGCGTAGTGCGAGCGGCCACCGCGCTCACTGAGCAACAACAACTCGGCACCAGATCGTACCGCCAGCAGCATGCCCGCCGCTGTGGTTTCCGTTACCCAGTCCACACGCCCGCGACGCAGATAACTTTGCATCATCGGCACATCATTGGCCATCAGTATTTGGCCTTCGCGAATGCCGACCTCGGCCATGCGCGGCACGACATAATCGAGCAATGGCTTGAGCTGGCCGTAATGCCGCGCCGGATCGTTGCTGATGCGACCAAGAACCAGCACCCCCGGCTCCGCACATGACAGCGATGACGCCAAAAGCGCGATTACGGCCAGCATAGCTGCAACTGGGCGTCGGGGCGTCGTCACGGCGATCATGCTTGCCAAAAACCCTCCAAAATTGCCGCCAGAAAACGCGGCATACGGAAAACCACAACCAGATTACCGTGTCACAACCCACTCGCACAGTGGCAAGTACCTACAAATCACCTCGCGCCAGCCTGGCCATGCGATCTGCATCGGCAAGGATGCCATGCACAATGCGCAGTTCCCGCCGCGTCGGTTGCGCGCGCAGAAACAGCCGTCGCAACCGCTGCATCACCACATCCGATGGGCGGCTCTTGTAAAAATCGATGGCGTGCAATGTTTTTTCCAAATGGATGAACAATTGTTCAAGTTCTTGATGTACGCCCGGCTGATCGTCGGCATCATCACTTGGCGCTGGCGGCAACGCTTTGTCTTCAACCCGGTTCAGCATCGCCCGACGCACCTCGTAACCGAGCACCTGCACTGCGGCGGCAAGATTCAACGAGCTGAACTCGGCAACTGCCGGGATATGCACCGCGCCATGACACTGCGCCAACTCCTCGTTGGTCAAACCCGTGCGCTCGCGGCCAAACACCAATGCAACCGGTGTGTGTTGAGCCTGCTCAAGCAATATTTGCGCCGCTTGCGAAGGATCGTAACCGGGCAGGCTGACGTAACGGCTGCGTGCTGTACAGCCCAAAACCAGACCACAGTCGGCCACCGCCTCGGCCAGCACAGGAACCACGACCGACGCATCGAGCACATCATCGGCACCTACTGCCATGGTGGTTGCATCCACATGCGGATAACGCTCAGGCGCGACCAGGCGCAACTGATCCAGGCCCATGGTTTTCATGGCGCGCGCGGCAGAACCGATATTGCCCGGATGCTGCGGGCCAACGAGTACGATACGGATGGGGTGCATGGGGAACCTTTGGGTAGGCGATCAATCTCGGGACTGGGGACTGGGGACT
>PGZE01000052.1:28489-38811 GCA_002840015.1 Gammaproteobacteria bacterium HGW-Gammaproteobacteria-2
GTAGCGGCGGTCTGATGGCGACCCAACAATGCTATAATTTTTGGTTCCCGACCGAAACGGCGGGCATCCATTTCCCCGCCCTTTTCCCCACGGAAGCCCCGCGCATGCTCAAGCCCACGGTCAATGTCATGGTCAAGGCCGCGCGCCAGGCCGGCACTATCATCCTTCGCCATGTCAGCCGTCTCGACAGCCTGAAGGTGGTCGAAAAGGCCCGCCAGGATTACGCCAGCGAGGTGGATTCGCTGGCCGAGGCCGAGATCATCCGTGAGATCAAACGCGCGTTCCCGGATCAGGCCATCCTCGCCGAAGAGAGTGGTGCGCAAGGTAAGTCGCGCTTCACCTGGGTGATCGATCCACTCGATGGCACCTCCAATTTCCTGCGCGGCATGCCGCATTTTTGTGTCTCGATTGCCCAACTGGATGGCAACGAGCCGATCCACGCGGTGATCTACGACCCGCTGCGCAATGAACTGTTTACCGCCACTCGTGGTGGCGGCGCCCAACTCAACGAAAAGAAGATCCGTGTCTCCGAGCGCCTCGATCTGGACGGCAGCCTGTTGCTGACCGGCTTCGCACCACGTGAACGCGCGCGGGTTGGCGCACAACTGGAAACCGTGCGCAGCCTGCTTGAAAACGCCGAGGACATCCACCGCAGCGGTTCGGCCGCGCTCGACATGGCCTATATCGCCTGTGGCCGCGCCGACGCCTACTTCGAAGCCGGGCTCAAGCCCTGGGATATCGCTGCCGGCATCTTGCTGGTACGCGAGGCCGGTGGCCGGGTCTGTGATTACCGTGGCGGCAGCGACATGCTGCGCAATGGCCAGGTGGTAGCCGGCAATGTGAAGGTCTGCGATCTGGTGCAACGGCGCATTGTCGATAGCGGCTACGCTGCCAGCTTCAGCTGAACGCGGCCTCTCGGTTACTGCGCGGCCGGCATCATACCGGCCGCAAGAAAGCGATCACTCGCCAAGGGAGTTCCCCGACGAACTCCCACAAACTTTTGAACTGCCCGCGCCGGCAAGGCCGCATGCACAAAAGCGACGCGTTGCCCCTGTTGCTGGCCTCAAAACGGTTTGGCTAGCACCAGATAGATGATCGGCACCACCAGCAACAACGGAATTTCGTTGTACCAGCGCAACGAAAGGCCACTGGGCAGACTACCGCCAGCGGCGCTGCGCTTGAGCAAGCGCCCGGTTGCGATATAGAACGCAAACATCACGGCTACCAGCAACAACTTGGCGTGCATCCAGCTACCTGCCGCCGCGATCGGTGGAAACCAGGCCGGGCTCACCTTGTAGCCCAGCCACAACGGCAGCCCGAACACCAGCGCAGCCGCAAACATCACGTGGCCGAACCGATACAAGCGCAAACCCATCAACACCAGCCGAGCCTGTACCGTGTTTTGGCCTGAGGTTTCCGCCAGATTGACCAAAATACGCGGCAGATAGAACACGCAAGCCATGAATCCGATGACGAACAGCAGATGAAAAGTTTTAGTCCACAGATAGATAGCGATGACCGTTCTCCTTTGACGAATCAATCCAATACGATGACACCGCAGCACAATTTCGCGGGCGTCAATCGGTTCACAATGCCACCTCCACCCGATTGCGGCCAGCCCGTTTAGCCGCGTACATGGCCAGATCGGCCTCACGCATCAGTCCGACAAGCAATTCGGCAGGTTCATCGCTGTGCGCGGCGTTCACGTCGAGCATCGCCAACCCGATACTAATCTGGATGCGCACCACCACGCCAACCGAACTCACTTCCAGTGCATCGACTGCCTCACGCAGCCGCTCGGCAACCTGTTTTGCCGGCTCCAAACCGGTATCGGGCAGCAACGCCGCAAACTCTTCGCCGCCCATGCGGCCGATCAGATCCGCGCCGCGCAACTGCCCTTGCAGCACATCAGCAAGGCGCTGCAACACCGCATCGCCTAGGGCATGGCCGTAACTGTCGTTGAACTGTTTGAAATGATCGACATCGATAATCAACAATGCCAACGGGCGTCGCTTGCGTGCAGAATCAGCGATCAGCTTTTCACCCATCTGCTCGAATGGCCTTCGATTGAACAAACCGGTCAACGGATCGGTTGCTGCCGTCCGCCGCAACTCAGCCAGGGTTTCTTCATTGCAAATCAACACATAACCAAATGAGGCAATCACCGGGCCAAGCGCTGCGTAGAAATAGACCACTGACTGCATTGCCGTCAAATCGAACGCTTCGTGGACATCGGATGCGAACAGTGATTCATATATCACGCGAAACGCCATGATTCCGGCACCAAGAAAGAACACGGCAGCGGTCAGTTGCACTCCGGCCTGTTGCACCCGCCAAGGGCCTGACAAGGTTTCTCGTCCAACCTGAAACAGTAACAGCGCGATGACCAGCGACAAGCTAATCATCCGCCAGTATGGTTTGTGGATAAACAACACTTCCATGCTCAAACCGACGAATACGACCACACCCAGCGCGTAAACCAGGCGCGGCCAAGTCAGACTCTTGTGCATGCAACGCAGCGCATGCGCGAATAACACGAATGTGAACACGCTCAACGTATTGCCCGCCACTATCGAAAGATAGTCGGGTATTTGACCGCGCAACACGATCAAACCCCAAGCTGCCGGCTGCAATAACATGCCCAAGGCCCAGATCGTCATGCTGGATCGGATACGTCCATCATGATAACTGCGCGCAGCCAACAGCCCGATGCTGAACAAAATGCCCAGCAGTACCGAAACCATCATCACGCTGCGTAAATCGATATCGATCAACACCTAGCCGAACTCGCACCTGCGTTCCCGCAAGAATACCGCACCGCACCTATCGTGTCGGCAATCACAGTGCCTGCCAATGCTTCAAAACGGTCGCCAGCCGGTCAGCAACAGCAGCACCGGCACCGGCGCAATCGCCACGCACAGCATGAGCAAATAGTAGGGATAGCGGAACTGCCGGCTCAAACCCGCCAGCAGGGCGATACCGCCACCGCCACCGATCAATGCGTTGCCGGGCAGGTTGAATGCCAGCGCCAGCGCCAGATAACGATGGCGCAGCAAAAACGGAATCACCCGCACCGGCGCGATTTGCAGCAGATAATCGAGTTGCTGATCGCGCGGCACCTGCGCCAACGTCTGCACCAGCTTGCCGGCGCGCTCCTGCCGCAGCCAGGCCAGCATCGCCGCAATCGATGTCAGCGGCACCTGCCGGCCCACCGCATAGGCCAGCGACAGCCCGATCAGGGTAGCGAGATACATCGCCACGATGCCCTTGCTGCCAAGCAACAACATGATCGCGAAGCTGATTTCAACGCCTGGCACAAACGGCGTCGCCAGCGCCAGCACATAGATGATGAACCACAGCAGCAACGCCCAGTCGCCCCAGCGCGCAAACGATGCACCCAGATAGCCATCAAGCCAGTGCATCAGCCAGCCGCCGCCGAAATGCACGGCCGCAAGCAACGCCGCCAGCAACGCCAGCTTGAACAACCACACGTAGCGGCGGCTGACGGCAAGCGCTGGCACTTGGGATTGCGGCATCGTGCGGCGGCTCAGGAGGCTGATTAAGCCAGTGTAGTGCTTCACAAGCGGCGTTGCTTGCGAAGCATTACGCCAGCGCCAGTGGCAACTCGATGCGCGCGATGCAGCCGCTGCGATCCGTGCGGTTGCGCAACTGCAAGCTGCCGCCGTGCGCTTCCACGATCTGCCGCGCCAGCACCAGGCCGATACCGGAGCCACCGGGCTTGGTGGTGAAGAATGGCACGAACAGATTGTCCGAACCCGACAAGCCCAGCCCGTCGTCGATGACCTCGATGTGCAAGCGCTCGTGTACCTGCGACCAGCGCAACTGCACGCCACCGTGTTGCGGCAATGCGGCATCGGCAGCGTTGCGCAGCGCGCCGGTCCGTGGTGCAATGCCACTTGCAGGCGTTGTTCCAGACGCGCCACCCGCGTCAGCAACGGCGCCAGCTCGACCGCGCGCAGGCGTGGCGGTGGCAGCCGCGCCAGCGCGGCGTAGCCGGTCATGAAGCGGTTCAGCGCCTCGGCGCGATCGCCGATCACGCGCAGGCCGCCCTGCACATCCTCACGCCAGTCGCCGGGCAGCACCGGGCGCGCGGTGAGGTCGGCCAGGGTGGCTGCCATCGACTTGATCGGTGCCAGCGAATTATTGAGCTCGTGGCCAAGCACGCGGATCAGGCGTTGCCAGGTTTGCCGCTCCTCCTCACGCAAGGCACGCGAGAGATCGGTGATTACCAGCAGGTCGTAGGGTAGACCGCTTTGACGAAAGCGAAAGCGGCGCACCTCGAAACTGCCCGTGCCACCGGGAAAGGCACGCCGCACCACTGCGGCTTGGTCAATTTGCAAGCACGGGTGCAGGCCAAGCGCATCAGCCGAATAGCCTGCAACATCATTGGCGCGCACCTGCAACAGCCGCTCGCCGGCCGGATTGATCAGATGCAGTTGCTGGTGGTGATCAAAGCTGAACATCGCAATGTCGATGGCGGCGATGATCTTGCCAAGCAAAGCACTCGCCTCTTCCACTCGCAGCCGCTGTTCGCGCAAGGTCTGTGACAGCGCATTGACCTCCCACACCACATCGCCAATCGCATCACCGCGCTGCGCACGCGAGCCGCGCAGGCTGTAGTCGCCCTCGCGCAAGGCTTCGAGCAGATTGGACAGGGTATACAGCGGAAACACCACCCGCTCGCGCAGGCGCGCAACCAGAGCGAACGTAAACAATGCGGCGAGGCCGACCAGCATCCACAGCCCGGTGCCCGGCTCGGGGCGTTGCCACAGCAGCCACGCGATCAGCAGCAGCGACGGCAGCAGGGCCAGCATGGCATCCGACAGCAGACGTCGCTCGAAGCGCGTGCCGTTGGCGCGCTGCGGTGATTGGCCGGGTGCGTTCATGGCGGCATTATGACCTTGGGTTGCCCGTGATGAGGCAATCGCCATGCCATGCCGTTGCAGGTCGGCTCAAGTCCCTGCCTGTCGGATCCACGCCTACGGCGCTTGATCCGACCTACCAGAGCCATTCGGCACCTCCAACCCGTACTTTTCCATGCGCCGATACAATGCGCCGCGGCTCAGCCCCAGCATGCGTGCGGTTCGCTGGATATTGCCCGCGCACTGTTCCAGCGCCTGCCGGATCATCGCCTGTTCGGATTGTTCCAGATTCAATGCACCAGCGCCTGCAGACGCCGTCGGGAACACGGCGGACCCGTGAGCAGGCGCCACGTCCACTTGCTCGATCAATGAACCGCTGGTCATCAACACCGCCCGTTCCACCACATGCGACAGCTCGCGCACATTGCCTGGCCAGTGCCACGCTTGCAACGCGTGCAGCGCCGACGGCGACAGCCGCAGGTTGTCGCGTTGATAGCGCTGCGCAAAGCGCGCCAGCATATCCGCGGCCATGTTCGCGATGTCCTCACGCCGCTCGCGCAGCGGTGGCAGGTGGATTTCCACGGTGTTGAGCCGATACAGCAGATCCTTGCGAAAGCGCCCGGCCGCCACTTCCGCCGGCAGTTCGGCGTTGGTGGCCGAGATCACCCGTACATCGAGCTTGATCGTGCGCGAAGAGCCGAGGCGTTCGAGCTCGCCGTCTTCCAGCACCCGCAGCAACTTGGGCTGCTGCTCGGCCGGGATGTTGGCGATCTCATCCAGAAACAGGGTGCCGCCATCGGCCAGTTCGAAGCGCCCGATGCGGTCGCTCTTGGCATCGGTGAAGGCGCCGCGGGTGTGGCCGAACATCTCCGATTCGAACACGCTGGCAGCAATGCCGCCCATGTTCACCGAAATCATCGGCTGTGCATGGCGCCGCGACAGCCGGTGCAACTGCCGCGCCAGCACGCCCTTGCCGGTGCCGTTCTCGCCCAGGATCAGCACGTTCGCATCCGAAGGCGCCACCCGCCGCAGCAACTCCAGCACCGGCTGCATGCTCGGCGCCTGGGCAATAAACGGTTCCTCGCCGCTGCTGCGCAGCAGGCGGTTTTCGGCATCCAGACGCTGCTCGCGACGACGGCTGTGCGCCAGTTTGAGCTGCGCGCCCAGCACGTTGAGCAGACGCCGGTTGTCCCACGGCTTCTCGATGAAGTCGGCGGCACCGGCCTGCATCGCCTTTACTGCAATGTCGATGCTGCCCCATGCCGTCATCACCACCACCGGCAGCTCGGCATCGAGTGTGCGCAGCGCCGCCAGCAGTTCCAGACCCTCGGCACCGGATGTGGTGTCGCGGCGGTAGTTCAGGTCGATCAAGGCGGCGTCGAAGAACTCCGTGCGCAGCCGCTCCAGCGCCTGTTCCGGCGTGGACACCGCCACGCAGGCGATGCCCTCGCCCTTGAGCAGCAGGCGCATCGCCTGCAACACGTCGGGCTGGTCGTCGGCGATGAGGATGCGCGGGTTCATCGAGTGCTTTTCCAAGGGTTGAAAACCTTTACCCCCATGGTTTCGAAATCCCGCACGTTGCGTGTCACCACGGTCAAACCGTGGGTACGCGCCGTGGCTGCCAACAGAGAGTCCACCATGGTCAGCGGCCGCCCTTGGCGCATCGCCTGACCACGCATATCACCCCACAATTTCGCGGTTTCCATGTCCACATCCAAGGTGCGTCCATGAAACTTCGGCAGCACGACGTTGTTGAGCCAGGCGTTGAGCTTCCCGGTGCGCACCACGTCGCCGAGCCGGCTGATGCCCTGTTGGACTTCCGCCACGGTGATGACACTGATGTAGCACGGCTGCACCGTATGGTCTTGATCGAGCCATGCGACGACAGCCGCATCCGGCCTGGCCCGCGCTGGTTCGGAGATAGCGCAGGCATCAAGCAGAAAGCCCGCGCTCATAGGTCGACGGGCCGATCGATTTCAGGGACGCGCTTGAACAACTCATCAGGATCGATATCCAGATCGCGCGGAGCCGTGCGCATCAGAAACGTCCCCAACGGCTCGCGTTGTGCTTGCAATTGCCGATAGTCGGCCAACGACAGCACCACGGCGGTGTCCTTGCCGTGCACGCTGATGATCTGGGCGCCCTTGGTTTGCGCAGCGCGAACGACTTCGCTCAAGCGATTCTTGGCCTCTTGCATTTGCCAGCTCATGGTTGGCCTCCGCTCAATTCTGTCTAGACTGTCTAGATTGCATCATAACTCATGTGTCTTCCTGCAACCAGCCATCGAACAACTGGCATTGACGATTGCCGCGTGCGGCATAAGCCGGATTGTGGGTCACCTGCACGATCGTGGTGCCCTCGCGATTGAGCTCGGCCAGCAGGTCCATGATCATCTCGCCCTGGCTCGAATGCAGGGCGCCGGTGGGTTCGTCGCACAACAGCAGGCGCGGCCGCGTTATCACCGCGCGCGCCACCGCCACCATCTGCTGCTGACCACCGGAAAGCTGGCGCGGCATCAGATCCTTCTTGGCGACCATGCCGAAACGATCCAGCAGATCGGCAACCCGCGCCTTGCGCTCGGAGGTCGGGATGTCGCGGTAGCTCAACGGCAGGTCGAGGTTCTCCGCCACCGTCAGGTCGTCGAGCAGGTGATAGTGCTGGAACACGAACGCCAGATGTTCGCGCGCAAACGCCTTGCGTTGCTTTTCCTTCATCGTGTGCAACGCCTGTTCGTCGAAGCGGTACTCGCCCTGCCAGTCCGAATCCAGCAGCCCCAGCACCGACAGCAGGCTCGTCTTGCCCGACCCCGAAGGCCCCATGATGCTGAGGAAATCGCCCTCGCGGATGCCGAGGGTGATATTGCACAGCACCCATTGCCGCCCGGCGGCGAGCGGGTAGGACTTCTCGATGCGTTCCAGTTCGATCATGTTCATTCCTGTCTGAGCACCTCGATCGGCGCCACCCTTCCCGCACGCCGCGCCGGCCACCATGCTGCGGCCAATGAAACCGCACCCAGTAACAGCGCCACCAGCACCAGCGTCATCGGGTCATACGGTGAAGCCTGATACAACCGCGACGCAAGCAAATGGCCAATGATCAGCGCACCGATCGTGCCCAGAACCAACCCCGGCCACATTGAGCGCAATGCATCCAGCAATACCTCCCGCGACAACCGCGCAGCGGTTGCACCGAGTGCCAGTTTCAAGCCGAATTCGCCGCGCCGACTGCGCACCGCGAACTGCACCAGCGCGAACAGGCCGGTGCAACACAGCAGCAAGCAGGTGACGGCAAACCCGGACAGCAGCCATAGCAGCGGCATGCGATCAGAGACGCTGGAACGAATCCAGTCGTCTATCACGGCCACTTTCCACAGACGCAGGCCGTGTGCTTGAGCCAGTTCGCGAAAGCGCGGCTCCATGGCAGTGATCGCGCCATCGGTCTTGAGCAGTACATATGCCCCCAACAAGTCCGAATGCATCAGCGAGTCGCGGTACTGGTAGACGCCGCCGGTAGTCGGCTTCTCGCCCGGCGAGTGCTGAGTGCTCACCACACCGATGATGCGCATGTGCTGGTAAAGCGGGCGGTCGGGATCGGCCGGATCCGGGCCAATGGGCACTCCGAGGCTGACGGTCAGCGGGTCGCGCCCAGCCAGATAGGTCCTGGCAAACAACTCGTCCACCATCACCACATCCGCGCCGGAATCGGCCGGATCGAAGGCGCGGCCAGCCAACAGAGGCTGAGCAATCAGGCTGAAGTAGGCAGGTCCAACGATGAATCGGCCCGCGCTGACCTTGTCCTTTTCACCGACCAGTTCGACACTGAGAAAGTTACCATTCCCCGTCAGTGGCGGAGAGGACGCGAAGCTTGCGGCACGCACGCCCGGCAATGCGATCACCTCATCGAACCACGCCGCCATTCGGCTCTGGCCCAAGTCATTGGCACCATCGACGCCGGCGAATTTCGGCGACGCGTTCGCCATCACGAAGCCGCGTCCATTGAAACCGAGGTCTGCTTCGAGTAACGCGCTCAGGCTCTTCAGCAACAGGCCGCCTCCAGCCAGCAAGGTAACCGCCACGGCAATCTGGAATGCGACCAGCCCCCGGCGCAGTCGAGCACCCCCCGCGCCGAGTGCAAGCGTGCGCGCACCGCCCGCAAGTTCACCCACCCCGATGCCGCGCCGAACCAGCCACAACGGCCCCAGCGCCAGCATCCCGAACAACAGGCCGGTGCCGAGCACTGCGACCGCCGCGGTCATAGCGTCCATCCGTACCGGCAACGGCGAACCGGGATCGATAACGGCCAGCTTCTGCAAAAGCTCCAACCCGATCGGCGTCAGCACCAGCCCGAGTGCCACGCCGAACACGGTGAGCACCGCGATCTCGCCCAATACCGGAGCCACCACGCGCCAGCCTGCCGCACCCAAGGCGCGACGCACCGCCAGTTCGCGCTGACGGCCAAGCGTGCGCCCAAGCCACAGGTTGGCCAGATTAGCGGACAGTGCCAACAGCACCAGCGCCGAAGCCAGCGACAGCCCGCGCAACAGGTCGGCACGCTCACTGCCCCAGAGTTCGCGCAGCGGTTTTACCTGAAGGTTCAGTCGCCCCATTAAATTTCGCATCGACACCAGCTCGGGCGCCTCGCTCCACGCCGCGTTGATTGACGCCTCGAACGCTTCCCGCCCGACACTCGGCCGCAGCCGCACGTAGACCGGAATCGACCAGTTGGCATCGCGTTGGGCTGCGCTGAACACCAGTGGCTGCCAGAGGACGGTGGTCTGTCGCGGAAACCCGAATGTGCGGGGCAATACACCAATCACCCGCAGGCGCTGGCCCGGCGACTCGATGATCTGGTCGAGCACACCCGGGTCGCGATTGAATCGCTGCTCCCAAAGGCTCTCGGAAATCAGCGCTACTGAGTCGGCCTCTCCCTCGGCCGGCAACCGCCCCAACAACGGCCGCGCCCCCAGCATTCGCAGCAACGAGGCAGAGACGCTTGCCATGTGCAACGGATTGCCCTGCTCGTCGTCGATCTCGGTGCCACCGCCGTAATACCCCACCGCCTCGACGGCTTCGAACTCGGTCAGCCGTTCGGCCAACGCAACGGGAAGCCCGACCCCGTATCCCACCTGTTTCGAATACGCGTCCACATCGAACAAACGATCCCCTGCTGGATACGGCAGCGGTTTGGCCAGTAGCGCCCAGCCCGCGGTCGCCAACGCCAGCAACGCCGCCACCGAGAGGCCAAGAAACAGCGTCACGATCAGCGCGAAGCCGGGTGCGCGAAACAGTTGCCGAAACACATGCAGCATGGTCAGACTCCCTATTCGTAGCGCAGCGCCACCATCGGATCGACCCGCAGCGCGACATACAGCGGCCGCAGCACCGCCGCCAGACCGACCAGCAGCATCAGGGCCGGCACGCCAAGCGCGGTCCAGGCATC
>PGZE01000098.1 GCA_002840015.1 Gammaproteobacteria bacterium HGW-Gammaproteobacteria-2
ATGGCCATGACCAGCGCTCCGCAACGACGGGAGTACTCACCCTACCGCTCGCCTGTCTCACCAGCTGCGACGCTGGCTGAGATATGGCGCTAATCAGGAGGTCGGATTGCCAGTGACGTTTCGAAACACTATTTCACTCTGGTCAATCCCAGCACGTCTCAGCGCAAGCAGTGACCGTGAATTGAGCGCCAAGGTTTCACCATTTCGAACGATCACATCAACAGGAAGGTCACTCGGTTTTATTAAGCCTGATCGCAACCCAGCAGCGACATCACCGATTGATCTGCCTGCGAACGGGCCGTTTCTAAGAAATGGAGATGCGGTCGTCTGTGTGAATCTCGTTGCACCCGTTGGGGCACCTTCCGCGACTGCAGCGCGCCCACCAACGACAGCAGTAAGCGCCAGCGCCGCTCCCGTTCCAACAGCTTTCGGTCCACCTTCCCGCGCATCGTCTACGATGGCCACGCCGGCTCGAAATCCGGCCACAAAGTCGTCTTCTTCGGCTCGGGCTTGTAGTTCGGCAACTGCCGCGGGATTTCCGCTCAGCGCGGCAGCCTGGAGAATGTAATTATCGACGATGCCCTTAAATACGCCGACGAACGCATCAGCTGCTTTCCCAAAGTATCCCTTCCCCGATGATGCATTATCGCGCCCATCGGGCGACCCCGTATCGCTCGCATCACCCCCACTCGACCCCTGCGCACCCGCAGACTTCTGCCCCGACGACTTGCCGTTGCGTTGCTTGGACTCCACCTTGCGGGAAGCATTGTCTTCCGCGCCTTGCACATTTGGGCAACTCCCTGGCGAGCGGAAGCAAATCGAGCGCTGGTCGCGGACGACATACCCCGTCGGATCCGTCCCTGCCAGCGGGTTGTTGAGGATGTAGCTGTACGGGTTGAGGCTCTGGCTGTTGCCGGGGAACTGGATAAACGGGTCGACACCCGGCCGTTCATGTGGATCAGGCCCAGGCCGTCGAGGTGTTCGTGTTGGGTAAAGCCGTGTGCAGTCTGCGCGTTCGGGCCGAGGATGTTCGGGCTCTTGTCGGCCCAGTTGCCTGATCGTGGCGCGCCGAATGCATCGAATCCGCGCCATTCCACCGCGCCGGCGTCGTCGGCGACGCCGATCACGCTGCCGAGGCGATCGCGCAGCAGGTACTGCACTTTGCGGCCACTGGGGCTGGTCTGGATCAGGGCGTAGTCGCCGAGGTAGCTCTCGGTTTCGTTGGTGTCGGGACGGTCTTCGATCCCGCCGACGTACAGGCGCTGGCCGGTGCTGCCCCACTGGCGCGCCTTGTCGCCGTCCGGGCCGTAGCGGAACTGGCTGTCGGCGGTGCCGCGGTGCATCACGGTGGGGCGCTGGCTGGCGTCGTAGCGCAGGCTCATGCCGCTGTTGTCGGAAATCAGGTTACCGGCACCGTCGTAGCAGTAGCTGCGGCTGCCGCCGGCCTTGAGCTGCACCGATTTGACCGCGTTCGGGCCGCCGCCGCAGGCGCCGCCGCTGTAGGCGTAGGCGTTGGTTAATGCCGTGCTGAAGTCGCTCTTGTATTGGAAGTTGCCGGCGGCATCGTAGCCGTAGTTGACCTGCCCACTGCTGGCACCGCTGCGGCTGGTTTGGGTGAGCCGATGCAGGCTGTCGTAGTGCAGGCTCTCGATCACCGCACCGCCGTCGAGCGCTTGTTCGGTCAGGTTGCCGTAGACGTCATAGCGGTAGTCGATGCGGCGCTGGAGTGCGCCGTCGAAGCGGTGACCGACGCCGGTCACTGAGCCCGTGGCTTCGCGCCGGCCAGTGCTCGATTACCAGTGTCCGCCCAGCAGTTCCTGGGTCGGCTGGCCGCTGGCGTCGACCGCGGTGATCTGGCGGTAGTCGACCCCGGTGCGGCCGTCGCTCTCGCGGGTCGGCTGGCCGTAGGCGCTGTAGCGGGTCCAGATCACCTCGCCGCTGGCGGTAGTGAGGTGCGGCAGGCTGCGCGCCTTGAGGCGGCCGTAGCTGGCGTCGTAGGCAAAGCGCTGGGTGTAGACCCGCGGCTCGCCCAGCAACACCGCCTGGGTGGTGTCGGTCTGGAGGCGACGGCCGTGGAGGTCGTAGCTGTGCTGCTCGCTGCGCTCGAGCACGCCGGCAAGGGTGCGCTGGCTCGATTGCAGGGCGCCGGCGGCGCCCACCGGGTCGTACGTCCATTGATCGAGCACGCTGTCGGCACTGCCGTTGCCGTCGACATCCACGCTGGCGCTGCGGCCGATCAAGCGGCCGAGTTTGTCATAACTGTTGCTGGTACTGATGCCACGGCCGTCGGTGCTGCTCAGCACCTCGCCAAGGGCGTTGTAGCTGAAGTTGGAGCTGCCCTGATTGGGGTCGTTCACCGCGATGCGCTGGCCTAGGGCGTTGTACGTCGCCCGAATGGTGCTGCCGGCGACATCCTGCAACGCCACCACGTTGCCGCTGCCATCGGCCCAGGTGCGGGTGAGGCCGCCCTGCGCATCCAGCGTGCGCACGAAGCGGCCCAGGCTGTCCTGCGATCGGCTCATGTCCAGACACACGCCACCGACATTGCCGCAC
>PGZE01000053.1 GCA_002840015.1 Gammaproteobacteria bacterium HGW-Gammaproteobacteria-2
CAGCGTGCGCACGAAGCGGCCCAGGCTGTCCTGCGATCGGCTCATGTCCAGACACACGCCACCGACATTGCCGCACACGTGGATGCGGGTCTCGCGGCCCACATAGCTGTAGGTGGTCACGCGGCTGGCGTTGCCGTCGTCGCCATCGGCGGGCGATATCTTGCCCAGCGGCCTTCCGGCCAGATCGAAGCCGGAGATGCGGGTGAAGCTCGGGGTGCTGCGGTAGGGCGTACTGGTCGCGGTTTGCCGGCCCAGCGCGTCGTATTGGGTATCGACCGTGGACCAACTGCCATCGAGCAGTTTGCTCCGGGCCTTGATTACCCGCCCGAAGGCATCGAACACACTGACCTGGGTCGGGGCGCCGTCCTGTACCGTGGTGATCTGGTAGCCGCCGCCGCTGGCGGTCAGCGCCATGCGCTGGTCCGGCTGCAGGCGGGTGACGCCGGAGTTGTGATGCCGCCGTATGCTGCGCGATTTCACATCGGAGCGCGTGATGGTTGGGCTATGGATGGTCTGGTGGCTATGGCGGCTCGTGACGGAGTACGTCCGCGTCGCACGCCATGCGCGACGAGGGAGTCGGCGCGTGTCCATCCATGATGCAGTCGCGCACGTGTCGAACGTTCGCAACCGCCCTAAGCCGCCGTGGGTGCGGTGTGAAGTGATCCGTCTGCGGGCATGGTCGCCGGCGCTGAGCTGCCGGAAACTCGCCGAGGTCTTCAATCGGCAATTCGCGGAACGAGGCGTCAGCGTCGGCAGGACGTATGTCGCGACCACGCTACGCAGCGCCACGGCGGACATCGTGCGTCTGCGCCGCACCCTCAAACATCGCGTGCCGAGGGCGATGCCGCGCAACCGGGTATGGGCGCTCGATCTGACGGGGAAGGCGGACTTGAATGGGCACCAACAGATGATGTTGGGCTTGCTCGATCACGGCACGCGCGCTTGCCTGCGGTTGAGCGCGCTGACAGACAAGCGCAGCGTGACGATCCTGCTTGAGCTGATCGCCGCGTTTAGGCGCTTTGGCTTGCCCAAGCGATTGCGGGTAGACAATGAAGCGTGCTTCAACTCGCGCCTGATGCGTAGTGCGCTCGCACTGCTCGGCATTCGCCTGCAAACCACCGACCTGCATTGCCCTTGGCAGAACGGCCGGATTGAACGCTTCTTTGGCACCTTCAAACAACACCTGGATCGGGTCACCGTCGCGGACAGCGATGACCTGCGTTGCAAGCTGATCGAGTTCCGCGCCTGGTACAACCACGTGCGCACGCATCAGCATCTGCACGGCTACACGCCCGCCGAAGCCTGGGATGGCCGCGCCAAGTCCACGAGGCAGCCGCAGTGGTTTGAAGTGTGGAATGGACGGATCACGGGGTGGTTCTTTCCGCCATGACACCCGACGCGGCGTACTTGGCTGACGACACCCACCGGACAGTGAACACTGTCCGCAGGCGAGTTGCGCCAATGCCGACGAAACGTCACGAATGGGGCAGGCAATGGTCGCGGCACGGATGGAGATCGAGGTGAGTGGATGCGTGATTGAGCAAGCAATGACCAATCTGCGGCGATGATCCGGCGAAAATCGGGCCTCGCCGGTAACCGAATCGTGTGCGGACAGTGCGGACGGGACATCGCGGACTGGGCCATTGGGTGCATGTGGATGCCGCCTGGGGCGGCTATCTGGCCACCCTGTTCCGCGCGCCGGATGGCAGTTTGCTGGCGCGCGACAAGGTAAGCGAGGGCTTTGCCCAGTTCCCCAGCAGCGAAGTCTACGAAGCCTTTGCGGCGCTGTCCGAGGCCGATTCGATCACCGTTGATCCGGCGATGGAACTGCTCGCGGAAGATGCCGACTATGTCTTCGGCGCCAGCTCCGACAACTATCGGCAGCGCTTTCGCAACCTTGGCCGCTATATCCTGGAAGGCTCCAAATCCGGCGCAGCGGCGGCGGCGGTGTATGTCACCCACAAGGTGTTGCCGCTGGATCGCGAACACTTTGGCCGCATTCCGCAGCAAACCGTGCGCTCGGCTGAGGTCTTCGAACAGGCGATCGCGCGCTTCGCCGAGCGTCTGGCCGATATCGCCACCGTCTGTCTGCCGTTTTTACCCGATACCAACCTGATCTGCATCGCGATCAACGCGCGCGGCAATCGCAACATCGCCGCGATGCGGGTGCTGATCGAAAGCCTTTACGACCAGTTGCGCGTCGTCGACGGGCAACCGATTCAGCAGCGCGCATTTTTCGGCTCGATCACCACCCTCAAACCCGAAACCCTGGGCCCCACCGATTACCAGCGCGTGCTGGATATGCTCGGCCTCGACCCGCCGGGGGCCGACGAAGACGGCCGCTTGTTGATCTTGCGGCACACCCTGATGAATCCGTTTTTACGCGACGAGCACGGTGGCACCGATTACCTGGAGATGTACCTCGAACACCTTGAAAGTTTGGTGCGCGCGGCGCTCAAGGGGTCAGGCGTAGGCTGGTAACCACGCGCACGGCATTGGCGATGGTGTCCTCATCGGCCCACTCGCCGCCGCCCACACCAAAATCCAGTCGCTTGAGCTCGGCCTCGCCCTGCAACTGCGCCGGATTGCCGGGCGTCCAGCGAAACGTGAGGCTCACCGGGTGGGTGATACCGCGCAGGGTCAGCTCGCCATCGGCGACAAAGCGCCCGTCATCGAGCCGGCGAAACCGCTCTGCGCGGTAATGCGCCTGCGGCATGCGCTCGACCGCGAAAAAATCCTCGCCCTTGAGCGTGCTATCGCGCTCCTCATTCTGGCTGTCGGCACTGGCCAGATCGATGCGCACATCAAAGCGGCTGTCGGCCAGCGCATCCGGGTCAAAGCGGATATCGGCGCTGAACGCAGCAAAGCGGCCCTCGAAACTTTCGCCTTGCATGGCACCGACGAATCCAAGTTGCGATTGCACGGTATCGACGTGGTAGTCGGCGGCGAACGCCGATAACGGCAACAACAAGGCCAGCAGAACTCTACGCATCATGTCCATCCTTTTTATTGTGCAACCATGGCAGCATGCGGGCCAGAACCTGATCACGGTCCACAAAGTGATGTTTCAGCGCCGCCGCGGCATGCACCAGAACGACGACAACCAACAGCCAGAACAGCCATTCGTGGGCCTCGCGAAAAAACACCTTCAACCCCGGGTCGGCGGGTACCAGCCGCGGCAGATTGAACCAGCCAAACCAGCGCAGTGCAAAATTGGCTGCCGAATTGAAAGCCCAGCCGCTGAGCGGTATTGCCAGCATCAGCGCATACAATCCGGCATGGGTGATAGTGGCCACCCGCCGCTGCCAGCACGGTCCCGGCGCCACTGGCGCCGGTCCGGCCGACAGCCGCCACAACAGGCGCAACAGCACCAGCGCGAGCACGGTGATGCCAATCGATTTGTGCAGCGCATAGGTCTTGATCTTGTCGATGCCATTGGGCAAGTCGGTCATGGTCAGGCCGAGCACCGCCATCACCACGATCAGCAGCACGACCAGCCAGTGCAGGAATTGGCTGACCACTCCCCAGCGTGTGTTTGAATTGCGCAGTTGCATGGTGCCGCCGATCTCCTGATAACGAATCGTGCGAAGCTCGCTGGTGTAATGGTGACAACCCACCGGGAGTTTACAGGTGACAGCCTACTTGCCGATGCAACACTGTGTTGCCACCATGGCGAGCAAACGATGCAATCGGGGGGTCCGGATGCACTGCATGCTGAGAACGATAGGTCTGTTCCTTGTGCTGCTGCAAGCATCCGCACAGGCCACACCCGTACCGGAAATACCTGCCTTGCGCCGCTACACGGCAGCCGACGGCTTGCCGGCAACCTTCGTCAGCTCCCTCGCGCAGGATCTATCCGGCCACCTGTGGCTGGGTACAGCAGATGGCCTGGCGCGCTATGACGGCATCGCGTTCAAGGTTTATCGCTACGTCCCCGACGATCCGTTGTCTTTACCTGGCAACGTGGTGCAAGCGCTGTATATCGATGCCCGCGATCGGGTATTCGTCGGAGTTGAAGGCGGTGGCTTGAGCATGCTCGACCCGGCACGCGAGCATTTTGTCCACTGGCAACGCAAAACGCATTCCGAATTGCAAAGTGACGATGTATTTACCATCACCGGCACCCGCGATGGTGCGATCTGGTTCGGCACCTATGCCGGCGGCCTGTATCGCCTGGACAGCGATGGCACGCTGCGTGGGTTCTGGCACGATCCCAAGCAAGCCGACAGTTTGCCCAGCGATACCGTGATTGCGTTGGCTGTAGATGCAACAGGGACGCTGTGGGTTGGCACCATCGACGGCCTGGCACGTTGGAACGGCAGCAGTTTCGACCGCATCGACAATGCCAATCTCACGCAACCCCTGGTTGTGAGTTTGTCTGCGGATGCGAAAGGCGGCTTGTGGATCGGGACCCGTGGCGGGCTGGTTTACCGCTCGCCAGATGGCCAGATAGCGCCTGCGGCATGGCGTGACAGACTGGCTGACCCAAACGTATTGCGGGTACTTGCCGATACGCGCGGTGAACACTGGGTTGCAACGAACAAAGGCATTTACCGCGTCGATGACACAGCGCATCTTGCGCCGCTTGTTCTCCAGCACATGCTTGGAAAATCCGATACCGCAGTGCATGACATGCTGATCGATCACGAAGGCGGCATCTGGTTTGCCAGCCGTATGGGTCTGCTGCATCTGCCCCCGGGCTGGCGCCGATTTGCCAGCCCCAATCCCGGCCCCGAAGATGGTTCTACTTCCACCGGCGAGATGACGCGAAGCCTGTCCAGCAGTCACGACGGCATGATTTGGGCCAATGCCAGCCAACTAGGCCTGCGCCGACTCGATCCCGGCACGGGTCAATTGCTGCCGCCACCTGCGTGGACGGGGAGTTTCGGCAAAGCGCTTCTTTACGCCATCAGCGAGCGTCAAGACGGCTCGTTATGGATCAGCCAACGTGACAAATTGCTGAGCATCGACCCGCGCACCGGCGCACGGCGGCTATGGCATGTTGGCGACGCCGCCGATGCGCCACTCACCGGCAACAGCGACCAGTTCATCGAAATGCGCGATGGCACCCTTTGGTCGATGAACCTGGGTATCGGCATGCAGGCGCGCGACCCCGCCGGCCGCGTGATCGACACCATTATCGTTGGCGATGGCAAAGGGCTCGAAGCCGGTGATGTCGAGCAGATCGGTATCGGCGCCGATGGTGCGCTTTGGGTGGCAGGTGGCGATGGCCTGCTCGCCTGGAACGCTGGCGAACACCGCTTGCAGCCGATCACTGGCATGCCACAGGAAAGGGTCTACGGTTTCGCCCTGGCCGGTGACGGCGCGGTATGGCTGGCGTTGCTGGGCGCTCTGGAGCGCTACCGTTGGGATGGTGAGCAGCTCGAACGCATGCTGCGCATCGATCAGCGCCAAGGCTTCCCGGCAGTGGCGCCGGGTGGCGTGCTGATCGGCAGAGCGGGCGAGGTGTGGGCAACCACCCCACGTGGACTGGTGCGTTACTCGCCTGAAAGCGACATGCTCCGACTCTATGGTTTACGCGCCGGCCTGCCCAGCCAGGCCTTTTACGACCGGCCGCCCCTGCTCAGCGCCGATGGGCTGGGCATTGCATCCACCCAAGGTGGCTTGCTGCTGTTCGATCCGGAGCCCGACCAACGCCTTGATCGTGCGGAAAAGCCATCCTCGTTGGTGATAGAAAACATCACCGTGCGTCGCGCCAATGACGATACCAAGCTACCGAATAACGCGCCTGTCATGCTCGGGCCACTCGATCGCGACTTGCGCATCGTGGCCCGGCTGCTCTCGTATGCGGACGTTTCGGCGCACCGCTATCGCTACCGCATGGTGGGTTACGACGATGACTGGGTGACGGTTGCCAGCCATGGAGAGCGCGTGTTCGCCCATTTACCGGCGGGGCGCTATCAACTACACGTACAGGCTGCCGATGCCTGGGGTAACTGGACGCACGTTACACCGTTGGATGTGCAGGTACGTCCTCCGTGGTGGGCAAGCACACTAGCGCGACTGGCCTACGTCATCGCTGCACTGCTTGTTATCGCCCTGTTTGCCATCGCTTACCGAACCCGTCTGCGCCGTCGCCACGCCTTTGAAATGGCAGAGCAACGCCGTGAGCTGGCGGAACATTCGTCGTTGGCGAAAACCCGCTTTCTGGCGACCATGGGCCACGAAGTACGCACCCCGATGAGTGGCGTGATGGGCATGACCGAATTGCTGCTCGGCACCCCGTTGTCAGCGCCGCAGCGCCGCTACGCCGAATCAATCCGGCAAGCGGGCCAACACCTGCTGCGGCTGGTCGATGACGCGTTGGATCTGGCCCGCATCGAAGCTGACAAGCTGACCTTGATCATCGCGCCATTCGCTGCACGCACCGTGCTGGAGCAGGTGCGCCAACTGCTGCAACCGCTGGCCGAACGCAAGGGCCTGGACTTCGCGTTCAGCGTTGCTGACGGCGTACCCGAGTGGTTGGCCGGCGATGCCGACCGCATTCGTCAGATCGTGCTCAACCTCACTACCAATGCGATCAAGTTCACCGATCATGGCTCGGTGACTTTGCATGTGAACTGGGCCAATGATGAGCTGCACATCATGGTCAGCGATACCGGCCCGGGCCTGAATGCCGAACAATGCCAGCGCATCTTCGCGCGCTTTGAGCAGGCAGAAGGGGCGCGCACGGCGAGCCGCTACGGCGGTAGCGGCCTGGGCCTGGCGATCTGCCAGGAACTCGCAGCGGCAATGGGCGGCACCATCCGGGTACGCAGTCATCCTGGACAGGGTTCACGCTTTACAGTCTGCCTGCCGCTGGCGATTGCCAGCGCGCCCGCCGCACAAGCCGCCCAGCAAACCAGCCCGAGTCGCGCCGTATCACGCCACGTCCTGCTGGTCGAAGACGACATAACCGTGGCCGAGGTGGTCGGCAGTCTGCTGCGCAACCAGGGCCACAGCGTGGTTCATGCCGGACATGCGCTGAGTGCGATCAGCGAACTTGAAGCGCAGTCATTCGATCTCGCGTTCATTGATCTTGATCTACCCGGGCTTGATGGCCTGGCTCTGGCGCGCTTGATCCGCAGTCGCGGCTATCGATTGCCATTGATAGCGATCACCGCACGCGCCGATGCCGAAGCCGAGCCGGCGGCACGCGACGCCGGCATGAACGACTTCCTGCGCAAGCCGCTTGCCGGCCAGCATCTGCTCGATGCGATGGCACGGCATACCGACTGACGTCGCATCGCGGGACTGGGGACTCGGAAAAGCCAAGAAGCCGGGACTGGGGACTGGGGACTGGGGACTCGGAAAAGCCAAGAAGCCGGGACTCGGGACTGGGGACTGGGGACTCGGAAAAGCAAGAGCAACAACGCAGAAGCAAAAGCCCGAGTCCCGAGTCCCGAGTCCCGAGTCCCGAGTCCCGAGTCCCGAGTCCCGAGTCCCGAGTCCCGAGTCCCGAGTCCCGAGTCCCGAGTCCCGAGCTAATGCGCCTGATCCCAGTTGGCGCCAGTCCCCGTCTCCACCAGCAGTGGCACCTTCAATTCGGCGGCGCCTTGCATGCGTTCATTGACCGCAGGGATCAGGGTATCGACAAAATCTTCGTCAACCTCGAATACCAGTTCATCGTGTACCTGCATAATCATGAGCGCGCGCTGGCGATGCGCGGCAAGCCAATCATCGACACTGAGCATGGCGCGCTTGATGATATCGGCGGCGGTGCCCTGCATCGGCGCGTTGATCGCCGCGCGCTCGGCACCGGCGCGTTGCGCCTGATTGCGCGAATGGATTTCGTTGAGGTACAAACGGCGACCGAAAACAGTTTCTACATAACCTTGCTCACGCGCCTGCGCCCGTGCCCGATCCATGTACTCACGCACGCCGGGGTAGCGGTTGAAGTACAGGGCGATGTAATCCTGCGCCTCGCCGCGCGCGATGCCGAGCTGGCGCGCCAAGCCGAACGCACTCATGCCGTACATCAGGCCGAAGTTGATCGCCTTGGCGGCGCGGCGCTGATCGCTGCTGACCTGCGCCAGCGGTACGCCGAACACCTCGGCGGCGGTGGCGCGATGCACATCCTGGCCGCTGGCGAACGCGGCCAGCAGGCCGGCATCGCTGGACAGATGCGCCATGATCCGCAGCTCGATCTGTGAGTAATCGCAGGCCACAATGCGCCGGCCCGGCGGTGCGATGAACGCGGTACGCACCCGCCGTCCATCTTCGCTACGGATCGGAATATTTTGCAGGTTCGGATCGCTGGAACTGAGCCGTCCGGTCGCGGCCCCGGCCTGGTGATAACTGGTGTGTACGCGCCCGGTATCGGGGTTGATCATCTCTGGCAGTTTTTCGGTGTAAGTCGAGCGCAACTTGGCCAGACCACGAAAATCCAGTATCAGGCGCGGCAGGGGATGATCCTCGGCGATCGCCTCCAACGCTTCCTCGTTGGTGCTGGGCTGCCCCTTGGGTGTCTTCACTACCGCGCGCAAGCCCAGCTCATCGAACAAAATTGCCTGCAATTGTTTGGGTGATTCCAGATTGAAGCTGCGCCCGGCAATGGCATGAGCCTCGGTTTGCACCTGATGCATGCGCTTGGCCAGATCGTGGCTTTGCCGATGCAGGTTTTCGGCATCGATACAGACCCCATTGGCCTCGATCCGCGCCAGTACCGGCACCAGCGGCATCTCGATGTCGCGATAGACGCTGTGCAACGACGGTTCGGCGGCGAGGCACGGTGCCAACACCCGATGCAGGCGCAGGGTGATGTCGGCATCCTCGGCCGCATAATCGGTGGCAGTGTCGATATCCACCTGCGCAAACGAAAGCTGCTTGTTGCCCTTGCCTGCCACCTGTTCAAAGGTGGTGGTGGTGTAGCCCAGATAATTGCGCGCCAGCGAATCCATATCGTGGCGGCTGGCGGTGGCGTTGAGCACAAAACTTTCGAGCAGGGTATCGTCGTGATAACCGGCCAACACGATGCCATGCCGGCGCAGGATATGCATGTCGTATTTGCCGTGCTGGCCGAGCTTGGCGATCGCAGTGTCCTCAAAAATCGGCCGCAGACGATCGAGCACCTCACGCATCGGCAGTTGCTCCGGCGCGCCCGGATAATTGTGCGCCAGCGGGATGTAGGCGGCCTTGCCGGTTTCGACAGCCAGGCTGATGCCAACCAGACCGGCGCGCATCGGGTCCAGCGCATCGGTTTCGGTATCGACGCAGATCAGTTCGGCGCTGCGCAGGCGCTTGATCCAGGCATCCAGTTGCGCCAGTGTCAGTATTTTTTCGTACTCGCCTTTCGCCGCCAGTTCCGGCGCCGGCGTGGGCAGGCGTGCCGGACTGGCCGATACGCCGGTAGCGGTCGGCTTGCCCGCCGCTGCCGCGTTGCCATCCAGATCACGCAGCGCGGCATTGAAGCCAAAGCGTGTGTACAACGCGCGCAGTTGCTCATTGTGACGCTCGCGCAGATGCAGGTCGGTAGGCGCTTGTGCCAGAGAGACATCGGTCTTGATGGTAATCAGTTGTCGGTTCAGTGGCAGCCGCGGCAGCGCCTCACGCAAGTTCTCACCGACCTTTCCACCGATGGCATCGGCGTGTTCGATCACCGCATCCAGGGTGCCGTATTCGCCCAGCCACTTGGCGGCGGTCTTGGGGCCGCATTTATCGACGCCGGGAATGTTATCGACGTTGTCGCCCAACCAGGGTGATGCCCGGGCGCACCAGTTGCGCAAAATCCTTGTCGCCGGTGGAAATGACGACGTCGATCCCGGCTTCGGCGGCTTGCAACGCCAGTGTGCCGATCACATCGTCCGCCTCCACGCCGGACTCACGCAGGATCGGAAAACCCAGCGCCTCGACGATCTGCATCATCGGCTCGATCTGCGCACGCAACTCATCGGGCATCGGTGGGCGCTGCGCCTTGTATGCTGGAAACATCGCGTCGCGGAAGGTTGGCCCCGGCGCATCGACCACGAACGCCGCGTAATCGGGCTTTTCACGCAATGTCGTGCGCAGCATGTTCAGCACCCCTAGCAAGGCCCCGGTCGGGGCTCCGTCGGGCGCAGTCAGCGGTGGCAGGGCGTGAAAAGCCCGGTATAAATAGCTGGAACCATCGATCAGGACAAGGCGGGGCATGGCTTGACTACACATCTGCCGGCACTCCGGCGTAGTCTATGATGGTACCGCGCATCCGCACCGTCGCTCAGTAATCGGCGTTGATGCGCAATGCGGCCAACACCGCAGGCAACCTGCCCCCACGTTCAAGGAGTCCGCCATGCGCATCGCGCTTTTGCTTCTCGCCCTGAGCCCGCTTGCTCTTGCCCAAACCCCGATGCCGAAATCCGACCCGGCCCTGCCGCCACCGGACATCAGCGATGCGGGTGTCGGTGCTGCCGTTCCGGAAACAGCTTCACAATATGAGCAAAGTGCGCTGCCGCCAGGCCAGTACGATATCGACCCCAACCTCACCCTGCGCACTGGCCCGAATGGCGACAAGATCGAGGAGTACCGCCAGGATGGCCGCATCGTCATGGTCAAGGTCACCCCCAAGCGCGGCCCCACCTACTATCTGCGCGATACCGACAACGACGGCAAAATCGATTTCTCCGACTCCAACAGCAACGTGGCGCCGGTGTATTTCAAGATTTATGAATGGGAATAAGCACGCACCAGACTGGCGTGCAGCAAGCATGACGCTACGGCCCTATCTCGACCATCTGCCGCAGTTGGGTGCGCGTGTCTATGTCGATCCCGCCGCCACGCTCATCGGCGACGTGGTACTCGGCGATGACAGCTCGTTGTGGCCGGGCACCGTGGTGCGCGGCGATGTCAACTTCATCCGCATCGGCGCGCGTTGCAATGTGCAGGATGGTGCCATCGTGCATGTCAGCCACGACGGCCCGCATGCCAAGCTCGGCGGTTTTGCCACCCATATCGGCGACGATGTCACCATCGGCCACGGCGCCATCATCCATGCCTGCACGATTGAGGACGCCTGTTTGATCGGCATGGGCGCAATCGTGCTTGATGGCGCGGTGGTACACAAACACGGCTTCGTCGGCGCCGGCGCGATGATTGCGCCGGGCAAAGTGGTGGGCAGTGGCGAGCTATGGCTCGGCAACCCGGCGCGCTGCGTACGCCGGCTATCGGATGCGGAGATCGAAGCGCTGTATTACTCGGCGCAGCATTACCTGCGGCTCAAGGATCGCTACCTGGCACAGGGTCTGCATAGTTAGCGCGGGGCCGAAGCCCCGCGCTGGTATCGATATTTCCTCAGGGCGTTGCGCGTTCAGCCGCACTTTGCTCGCGCGCGGCGCGGAAGGCGTTGCCGTCATACCAACTCGGCCATTGCCCGGAACCGGCGATCACGCTGCCAACTGCGTACAGGGCGTTGATATCCTGCACCACGCCGCGCAGATCCCATGCCGGATCAAACTCGTCAAACGGCTTGTGGTAACGGTTGAGCAGGTAATCCTGGGTTGCCTTGGCCACGTATTCCTTGCCGTGCTCGGTGCTGTCGGTGCCGCCCTTGGCATACAGCGCCGGCACCCCCGCTTTGGCAAAGTTGAAGTGATCGGAGCGGAAGTAATAGCCCTTTTCCGGCGCGTCCTCTTCCACCAGCGTACGACCTTGCTTGCCGGCGATCTCGGCGAGGATATCTTCCAGCTCCGAATTGCCCTTGCCGATCACCACCATGTCGCGGGTCGGCCCAAGCACCGGCATCGCATCGAGGTTGATGACGGCAGCGGTTTTGGCCAGCGGCAACACCGGCTCGGCGGTGTAGTAGCGCGAACCAAGCAGGCCGGACTCTTCCAGGGTCACCGCCAGAAACAGCACCGAGCGCTCCGGCGCCGGATTCTGGGTCACGAAGGCTTCGGCGATTTCAAGAATGCCGGCAACACCACTGGCGTTATCCACGGCACCGTTGTAGATGTTGTCGCCAGCCTCGCCCTCATGCGTGCCGAGGTGATCCCAGTGCGCCATGTAGACCACCGACTCATCCGGCCGGGTGCTGCCGGGCAACAAGCCGAGCACGTTATGCGATTGGGTCTGCTTGAGCCGGGTATCGAGCGCGGTGGTCACGCTGGCGTCGAGTGGCACTGGCTTGAAGCCGCGCTGATTGGCCGCGCTGCGCAGCGCATTCAAATCCAGCCCGGCCGCAGTAAACAGGCGCTTGGCGGCATCGCCGGTGAGCCAGCCCTGCGCCGGCAGACGCGGCTCGGTATCCACCGTGCGCGGCAGATCGAACTGCGGGCCCGACCAACTGTTCTGCACCACGCCCCAGCCATAGCCGGCACCGGCATCGTCGTGAATGATCAGCGCCGCGCTGGCGCCCTGTCGCGCGGCTTCTTCAAACTTGTAGGTCCAGCGCCCGTAGTAGGTCATGCGCTTGCCGTCGAACAGGGTTTCATCACCAGCATGAAAACCCGGATCGTTGACCAACATGACCACGGTCTTGCCCTTCACGTCGAGGCCGGCGTAATCGTTCCAGCCCTGCTCCGGTGCGTTGACACCATAGCCAACGAATACCAGCGGGCTGTTTTCAATCGCCACCTTGGCCTGCTGGGTAACGGTCACCAGCGCGTTACTCTCGAGCGTCACCAAGGGCTGGCCGGAACGGCTGCCGATCACCATGTCGGTAGCGAACGCAAAATCCAGCGCCTCGCCTTTCACCTGCACCGCCAGATGCGCGGAGGGATCGACTTCCGATTCCACCATCGGCACGGTTTGCAGATAACTGTCGCCGTTGCCCGGCTTCAGCCCGAGCCGCTCGAATTGCGCCTGGATGTAATCCACGGTGAGCTGCTCACCGGCACTGCCCGGCGCGCGGCCGGCAAACTCATCCGAAGCCAGAGTGCGCACGTGGGCACTGAAATCCTCGGCCGAAACCTCCGGGCCAAAACCGTGGCTGGTGACGGCTTTTGGCGCAGCAGCAGCGCTTGGCTCGGGCGCAGATGGCGCACAGGCCGCCAGCACCAGGCTGGCCGCCAGACAGGGCAACAGATAACGATTCATGGGCAACCTCAACAGCGACAGAAACCGCGATTGTACGGCCTGTCGCGGTTTGTGGGAGCCCACACTGTGGGCGACTTGTTGAAGGGTTGCGGGTTCCGGTTGACTGCTTCGCAGCATCGACCGCTACGCGGCCTACGCCTTCGCTCGGCCTGCCGGCAGGTCGCCCACGGGCGCTCCTACACGAGCGGCGACCTGCTTCTGTGGGAGCGCGCCTTGCACGCGAAGCTTTCGCAAGGTTGTTCGCCGGCAGGCCGGCTCCCACAACAGCACGGATTGAACACAGTTGCTCTACAAAAGGCACCAGCCCTAATGGCAGGGATTATTCTTCCGGCGGCTGCTCGCCACTGTATGCCTTGGCCGTGGCGCCGGTGACTTTGCCTACCGTGGCACTGTCATGCACCCACAGCTCGACCTCCCGCTTGAATACCATCTCGCCCTCAACCTTTGAATGCGTGCCGACTACGACCTTCGGCACCCGTGGTTTGCCGAACGAAAACAGGCTCCAGCTATGCGATTGATCGATCAAGATGTTGCCGCGCACCAGCGAGCCATTGCCGAGCACGATATCGCCATTGACCGTTTTGATCGCACCGGCCACCGCATGATCCAGGCGGATCGAGCCGTTGACGGTTTCCAGCGTGCCGCCAACCGCCGCGCCGCTGGCCAGGGTAATACCGCCATTCACGGTTTCCACACCACGCGCGATCACCGCGTCCTCACCAATACGAATGCCACCGTTTACCGCTTCCAGGCTACCGACCTGCGCTTTGGCTGCAACCGTGATGCTGCCGTTGACGGTTTCCGCGCTGTTGGCGTTGACGCCCTCTTCGATCCGGATTGCGCCGTTGACGGTTTCCAGCTTGCCGTAGGTTTCTCCCGCGCTGGCGACGATGGCGCCGTTGACCTTGTCGATGTCCTTGCCTTCGGCATGTGCCGAAGCAAGCGTGAACAGTGACAACATGACCATTGCTGCGATACGTGACATGACTTTTCCCCGAGGTTGAGTATGCGCATTGGCGCGGCATTGCCACCGCCACGCCAGTGCATGAGTACAATCACCCATCGCCACCTGAAACGCCTGTGCCGAAATGCCTAGCTCAACCCAGCAACGCCCGAAACCCGTCCTTCTGCTTATCCTCGATGGCTGGGGCCATCGCGAAGAAACTGCCGACAATGCCATCGCCCTGGCCAAGGCGCCCAACTGGCAGCGCTTGCTGGCGCAGTGCCCGCACACCCTGATCCATACCGAAGGCCGCTTCGTCGGCCTGCCCGATGGCCAGATGGGCAATTCCGAAGTCGGGCACATGAACATCGGCGCCGGCCGGGTGGTGTATCAGGACCTCACCCGCATCGATGCCGCAATCGAGGACGGCAGTTTCTATGCCAATCCCGAGCTGCGTGGCGCCTGTGGCGATGTCAATGCCAGCGGCGGCACCCTGCATGTATTCGGCCTGCTCTCGCCTGGCGGCGTACACAGCCACGAACTGCATATCTTTGCCTTGCTCGAACTGGCCCGCCGCGAGGGTGTCAAGCGGGTCGCCGTCCATGCGTTTCTTGATGGCCGCGACACCCCGCCGCGTTCGGCCGGGCCGAGCATCGAGCGTTTGAACGCAGCCTGCACCGAAGCCGGCAATGCGCGTATCGCCAGTATCAGCGGCCGTTATTACGCAATGGATCGCGACCAACGCTGGGAGCGCATTGCGCTGGCCTGGAGCGCCATCGTTGACGCCAACGCCGAAAGCAACGCGAAAAGCGCCAGCGCGGCCTTGAGCGCGGCCTATGCCGCCGGCGAAAACGACGAGTTCATCAAACCCACAGTGATCGCCAATGGCGCGCCGATCAACGATGGCGATGCCGTGGTGTTCATGAACTTCCGCGCCGATCGCGCACGCCAACTCACGGCTGCTTTTGTCACGCCCGGCTTCGAGGGATTTGTGCGCGCGCGGGTGCCGGCGCTGGGCCGCTTCGTCTGCCTCAGCGAATACGATGCACGGCTGCCGGCTGCGGTCGCGTTCGCCCCGGAAAACCTCGACAACACCCTGGGCGATGTGATCGCACACGCCGGCTTGAAGCAGCTGCGTATCGCCGAAACCGAAAAGTACGCGCACGTCACCTTCTTTCTGTCGGGCGGCCGTGAAGCCGCGCTGGCGGGCGAGGATCGGGTGATGATTCCCAGCCCCAAGGTCGCCACCTACGACCTGCAGCCGGAAATGAATTGCCCCGAACTGACCGCCAAACTGACCGAAGACATCCGTGCCCGGCGCCACGACCTGATCGTGTGCAACATCGCCAACCCCGACATGGTCGGCCACAGCGGCATCCTGGAAGCGGCGATCCGTGCGGTGGAAGCGGTGGATGTGGCATTGGGCGAGATTCGCGCCGCCATCGAAGTCGTCGGCGGCGAAATGCTGGTCACCGCCGATCACGGCAATCTGGAAATGATGCGCGACCCGGAAACGGGTGAGCCACACACCGCGCACACGGTCGGGCCAGTGCCACTGGTCTATGTTGGCCGCGCGGCACGTCTGCGCAGTGGTGGCGCTCTGCGCGATCTGGCACCCACGGTGTTGCGGTTGATGGGTCTGCCGCAACCGGCCGAAATGACCGGCCAACCGCTGCTTGAGTTGATCTAAGTGTGGCGTGTACTGGCACTTTTGATTCTGCTTGCATTTACTGCGAGCGCATCCGCGCAGTCGACTGAAGCCCAACGGAAAAAGCAGGAAGCAGAAGCCGCGCAGCGGCTCGATCGGCTACGCAGCCAGATCCGCACCCTGAGCGCAGAGCGGCGCGCACTGGACAATGAACGCGGCAGCATGGTTGCAGCACTGCGCGCAGCGGATGACGAAGTCGCCGCGCTGAACCGTGCGCTGCGCAAATCCGAAGCGGCATTGGCCACCCAGGAAAGCGAACTGGCGCGGCTGGAAACACAACGCGCCGCGCTGAACCAATCACTTGGCGTGCAGCGCAGCGCGTTGTCGGCACTGCTGCGTTCGAGCTATGCGCTGGGCCGGCACCAGCAACTCAAGCTGCTGCTGGCGCAGGATCATGTCGCCGATTTGTCGCGGGTGTTGGCCTATCATCGTTACGTGCAGGTCGACCGGCTCGACCGCATCCACGGCCTGATTAGCGAGTTGGACGCACTGCGTGAACTTGGCCGGCGTGTGGACGCCACCCGCGATCTGCTCAATGCCACCCGGCTGGATCAACAGCGGCAACTGGCACAGTTGGAAACGCAGCGCGAACAGCGACGCACGCTGGTTGCCGGCCTCGACCGCCGATACCGCGATACCAGCGACACCATCCAGAAACTGGGCAGCGACGAAAAAGCGATGCTGGCACTGCTGGCGCGCCTGCGCGATGTGCTCGCCGACGTACCACGGCAACTCGACGATGCCAAACCGCTAAGCAGCCGCCGTGGCAACCTGTCGTGGCCATTGAGTGGCACCCTGCTGAGCGGTTTTGGCGGCCGCCTGCCCGATGGCCGCACCGGCAGCGGCTGGCTGATCGCTGGCACGGCGGGCGCCGATGTGCGCGCCATCGCCCACGGCCGGGTCGCGTTTGCCGACTGGATGAGCGGTTACGGCCTGATCCTGATCATCGACCACGGCGATGGCTGGATGAGCCTGTACGCCAACAACGATGCCTTGCTCAAAGACGGCGGTGACTGGGTGCGCGCCGGCGACCCGATCGCCACCGTCGGCAGTTCCGGCGGCCAGGGCCGGCCGGCGCTGTATTTCGAATTGCGCAGCAACGGCAAACCGGTGGATCCGCGCAGCTGGCTGCGCCGCCGCTGATACGCATTTGGCTGTACGTAGAGCATTGGGTCCGCGAAGGACGCAAAGGGCGCAAAGGAAGCACTTCAGGGAAATATTTGTTGCGTGAATTACGCCAATTCTGGTGCGCGTGCGCCACGCTGATGATCCGAACACGGAACCGTGGCCTGACTACCGCTCCTCGCCGTCAGTGTGATCGCAACGAATGCCCGGTGTGCCACGGAAAGAAAAACTTTGCGCCTTTTGCGTTCTTTGCGGACTGCTGTTGCACGCTACTGATCGGCGTCCGCAGTCCGTAGCGAAGCCGTTCGCAACCACCACGGGCCAAATGCGCCATAATCCACCGATGAACTTTCGCACTGTATTTCTTTTAGGCTGCCTCGCCGCAACGCCGGCTTTGGCCCAAACCGATTCGCCGGTCGATGCACAAGTCGACGTCGCCCCCGTCGTCACGCCCGCGCCCGCGCCCGAGGGCACGGTGCCGCTCGCCGACATCCAGCGTTTTGTCTCGGTCTACCGCGCAGTGCGCCAAGGATATGTTGACGAACTGCCCGACAAAAAAGTGATGCAAGCCGCGTTGCGCGGGCTGATCACCGACCTCGACCCGCACAGCGCCTACCTCAATAAGGAGCAGGCACAGGGCATGGACGAGTTCGCCAACGGCAGCTATGACGGCGTCGGCGTCGAACTGGTGCAATTGCCCGACCGCAGCCTGCGGGTAATCGCTCCGATCGACGGCACACCGGCCGCACGCGCGGGCCTGTTGCCGGGCGATGTCATCATCGCCATCGATGGCAAACCGGTGGATGTCGATAACGCCGATGCCGGCAAATCACAGTTGCGCGGCGAACCTGGCACCAAGGTGGTATTGCGCGTGCTGCGAGAGGAGCAGCCGCAACCGCTGGAACTGACCATCGAGCGCGACACCATCCGTGTCACCAGCGTACGTGTACGTTTGCTCGAACCACGCTACGGCTATGCGCGCATCAGCACTTTCCAGAGCGAAACCGGCGCCGAATTGAGCAAGGCAATTACCGGCATCCAGTCCACCAGCAAGCCACTGCTCGGGCTGGTGCTTGACCTGCGCTCCAACCCTGGCGGCGTGCTTGGTGCAGCGGTAGAGGCCGCGGATGCCTTCCTCGATGAAGGCCTGATTGTGGCGACCAAGGGCCGCCTGCCGTTTTCCAATTCCCGCTTCAATGCCACTCGTGGCGATCTGCTCAACGGTGCGCCGATTGTGGTTTTGGTCGATGGCGGCAGCGCCAGCGCATCGGAAGTGCTGGCCGCAGCGTTACGCGATCATCGCCGCGCCCTGATCATGGGTGAGCGCACCTTTGGCAAGGGCACTGTGCAAACCATATTGCCACTCGATAATGGCGATGCCATCAAACTCACCACTGCGCGTTACTACACCCCCAGCGGCGGCTCGATCCAGGCACGCGGCATCCGCCCGGATGTCATCGTGAAAACCGCGCATTTTGATGAAGACGATAACGAAATACTGCCGCGCGAAGCAGACCTGCCCGGACACCTGAAAGCGGGTGGTGCGACCAGCGATGGCGGCGATGGCGATACTGCCAAGGTGACAGCAGAAACCGACTACGCCATCCACGAAGCGTTGATCATGCTCAAGGGCTTGAGCGTGTTTGGCGACAAATCCCCGGCGCCAACTCCGGTGGCTCCCGATAGCGACGCGAGCGCCGCTGTCACCAAGCCTGCCGGCTGACGCGCGTTTGGTCGGCAGCCGTCGCACCCTGCGTGCCAGCCCTTTAACCGCAGACGCAGCGCCCCGATAATGTGCTCATGAACGACCCCAAAGGATTCCAGTTTCCCGGACGCTTCGAGCTCAGCGCGATGGGCGCTGCCGATGCTGGTCTGGAAAATGCACTACCCGAACTGATCGAGGCGCTGGGCATGAGCGTGGACCGCGCCAGCCTGCGCGTGCGCGCGTCCAGCGCTGGCCGCTACGTGTCGGTGAGCATCCACTTCGAAGCGCAAAGCCGCGAGCCGCGCCGACTACGACGCCGCACACAGCGCCCTGCGCGCCCATCCCGGAGTGAAATGGACGCTGTAAACACGACCACCCGGCACTGGCTGGTACGCGACCTCGGGCGCCAGCCGTACGAGCCGATCTGGCGTGGCATGCAGGCGTTCACCGACGCCCGCGACGAACACACGCTCGACGAACTGTGGCTGGTCGAACACGAGCCGGTATTCACCCTCGGCCAGGCCGGCAAGTGGGAGCATGTGCTGCTGCCCGGCGACATTCCGGTGGTGCCGGTGGATCGCGGCGGCCAGGTCACCTATCACGGCCCCGGCCAACTCGTTGCCTACCCGCTGATCGACCTGCGCCGCGCCAAGATCGGCGTGCGCGAACTGGTTGATCGCATCGAGCAATCCATCATCGACGTGCTTGCCGAATGGAACATCACCGGCGAACGCCGCTGCGGCGCACCCGGCGTGTACGTTGCCGATGCCAAGGTCGCCGCGCTCGGCCTGCGCGTGCGCCGTGGTTGCAGCTTTCACGGCCTTGCCTTCAACATCGCCATGGACCTCGAACCCTTCCACCGCATCAACCCCTGCGGTTTTGCGGGCTTGCAGGTAACCTCGATGACCGACCTCGGCGGCCCGTCGAGCCTGGCCGCAGTCAAACCCGAACTGGTGGCGGCGTTGTCGCGTAACTTGCGCCTGGCCGCCGAGTACGTCGTCGAGTAGTTCCCATGTCGCGGAGGTGTTTGTGTATTGCGCATCCTTCATCTGGCAGCCGGGCAGCTACGATGCCGAGTTCCACCGGCTCAATGCGTTGATTGACCAGGTTGCGCAAAGTCTGCCTGGCTACCTTGGCGTCGAGTCATGGCAGGCGACGGATTCAACCCGCCGTTGCGCCAATTACTACTGGGCCGATCTGGAAACACTCAAACTGTTCTCGGACCACCCCACGCACCAGCAAGCGAAGCGGCAATATGCGCGTTGGTATGACGGCTATCACATCGTCATTTCTGAAGTCATCCGCTCGTACGGCGATGGCAATGTGTCGCACATTACGGCAAACAACCGTGATGCCGGCGCCGCCTGATTCAGGCACCCATCACCGCCACCGCGCCTGCGTCTTGCACATCGTAACCCAGCGGGTTACAGTCGTGCATGATCAAGACGTTCGCGCACAAGGGATTGCAGCGCTTCTTTGTCTCCGGCAGTACGGCTGGGATTCAGGCCATCCATGCGGCCCGGTTGCGCCTGATCCTGGCGCTGCTTGATCAGGCCACACTCGCACACGACATGGATGCGCCGGGCCTGCGGCTGCATGCGCTCAAGGGCAAACTCAAGGGCCAATGGGCGGTGACCGTGCAAGCCAATTGGCGGGTCACATTTCGCTTCGAAGACGGCGATGCCCATGTCGTCGATTATCAGGATTATCACTGAAGGAGCACCGCCATGCGCATGCACAACCCACCCCACCCCGGCGAGCTCCTACGCGAGCTATGGCTCACACCCCTAGGGTTGTCGATCACTGCCGCTGCCGAACAGTTGGGGGTGTCGCGCAAAACGCTGTCCGAGATCGTCAACGGGCGTTCGGCGGTGACGGCCGAGATGGCGCTTCGGCTGGAATTGGCGTTCGGCAAGAGCGCGCAGAGCTGGTTGGGCCATCAGGGTGCCTACGATCTGTGGCAGTTGCAGCCGTGCGCGGCGACATTGGGTGTGCGCCGCGTCCAGGTGGCGTGACGCGCAACCGGCCGCGTGTTTTCTCCGGCTATTGAGCGCCGGTCCACCACTGATCTGAGATCCCAACATCCATGAAACCAGCAGCGCTTGCCCAATGGCAAAAGAGCCGGGCGCTCGAAATGAAACGGTTTGTCCTTTTAGCCGGGGTGCTGTCATGGGGCGTGCCCATGTTCGTCGTCATGACGTTTTTCGTTCATCGTGCCAATCTCAGCCCGAAGATGCTCGCCGCTCCGGCGCTGATTTGGCTGATGGGAGGCGCGCTTTTCGGGGTCGCCATGTGGCTCCTTGCTGAACGTCAATACCGCAAAGCCACAAGCGCATAAACGAGGTCGCAACCTTGATGAAGAGCCACCCGCACCCAGACGAACTCAATGACGAGCGACCGCAACCCAGTCCGCTGAAGAAGCGAAATTTGGAGTGTGCAACACGCCAGAATCGGCATTGTGGCAAGCTACATCCCACAGCCCACAAGATAGGGGTTATTACCATGTCGCTCCCGCTTGAAGTCCTGGAACTTGAGTTGTTGCGCCTACCGCCCGCTGACCGCACGCGGTTGCTTGACCGCGTGATCGCCAGCCTCGATGCCGACAAGGCCCGAGACAAGGCATGGGACGCCGTCGCCGCCACGCGCGACGCCGGGATCGAACGCGGAGAATCAGTACCCATCGCCGGTCGCGACGCCATCACCCGCCTGCGTTCTGAACTTACGTGAGCTACACGCTGCATCGCGACGCGGAGCGCGAGCTTGCGCATGCGGCACGCTTTTATCGGCGCGAAGGTGGCCGCGCGCTGGCGGCACGCTTCCTTGACGAGTTCGAGCATTCGGTCGAATTGCTGATCGAGCACCCCGGAATTGGCTCGCCTACTTCGGATGACCGCCGTTGGTTTCCGCTCGCCGGCTTCCCGTACTCCATCATCTATCGGCAGATCGATATGGGCATCCGCGTGTTGGTGTTGCGTCACCAGCACCGCGACCCGGAACATGGCGAACAGCGTCGTTAATGCTCACGCATCGCGAGCGGTTTCCCGCTCGCCCTCGCAGCCGTTATGGCCGCGCCGCGCCGTTGCCGCTAAACTGGAACGCCTTCGCCAGCACCGGGCTGGCCTGCAAACCCTCCACCTGCGCCGCACGCGCCTTCCGAGCCCACCATGTCCGAGATTTCCAGCAGCAAGTCGATTCCGCTTCAGGTTCTGGGCGATGGCCCGGCCACGCTTGAGCCTGGACGCAAGCAACTGGGCAGCGACAAGATCGCGCGCAGCCCGGTGCAGTTTGATAGCAATGCGCCGGTGCTGCGCAAGCCAAGCTGGATCCGGGTGCGGCTGCCGTCGGGCAATGCGGTGCAAACGCTGAAAGCCAAGCTGCGCGAGAACCGGCTGGTAACGGTGTGCGAGGAAGCCAGTTGCCCGAACATCCACGAGTGCTTCTCGCATGGCACCGCCACCTTCATGATTCTCGGCGAAGTCTGCACCCGCCGTTGCAGCTTCTGCGATGTCGCTCATGGCCGGCCCAAGCCGCCCGATGCCAGCGAGCCGGCAGCGTTGGCGCGCACCATTGCCGACATGGGCCTGCGCTACGTAGTGATCACCTCGGTGGATCGCGACGACCTGCGCGATGGTGGCGCCCAGCACTTTGCCGACTGCATCCGCGCGACACGCGCGCTGTCGCCAGCGCTGAAGATCGAAATCCTGACCCCGGATTTTCGCGGCAAGGGGCGCATGGAGCGGGCGCTGGAAATCCTCGCCACCGCGCCGCCGGACGTGTTCAACCACAATCTGGAAACGGTACCCGACCTGTACCCGAACGTGCGTCCCGGCGCCGATTACCAGTGGTCGCTAACGTTGCTGGCACAGTTCAAGGCACAGCATCCCGACATCCCGACCAAGAGCGGGATCATGCTCGGCCTCGGCGAGACGTTGGCACAGGTGGAACAAACCCTGCGCGATCTGCGTGCGCATAAAGTGGATATGGTCACCATCGGCCAGTACCTGCAACCCACGCCGCATCACCATCCGGTAATCCGCTACTGGACCCCCGACGAGTTCAAGGCGCTGGAAGCCTTCGGCAACGCGCTGGGCTTCACCCATGTCGCTTCCGGGCCGATGGTGCGCAGCTCCTACCACGCCGACCGGATGGCGGCGCAGGCCGGGTTCACGGAGGCTTGACCCGCACTGGGCCACCCTCAGCGTCAGCCAGCGCTCAGTTTGCGCGCTGATTTTGCGGCATAGTGCGAACTCGCGCCCCCGGCACGGGTCACAGCACATGACGGTTGCGACCTTTGGCACTCGCCAGACGCGACCAATCAGGCACACTGTCCATTCTGCGAACCCGGCCCCGGGACGAGGAAAGAGCATGTTCAAACGCATTCGCAACGTTGCCATTATCGCCCTGCTGGCCCTGGTCACAGCGGCACCGGCAACCGTGTTCGCCAAAGCCACCGCCAGCGAGCCGGTGGCGCGCGCGCCAACCCGCGACCAGGCGCTTGCGGCGCAACGCGTTTATGGCCTGCTCAGCGACAGCCGCTATCACTACAAGCCGCGGCCACTCGATGACACGTTGTCTTCGCAGATTTTCGACGACTACCTCAAGTCGCTGGACAGCCAGAAACTGTTCTTCACCCAGAGCGATATCGACGCGTTCGCCGCCTATCGCACCACCCTGGATGACGCAATCCGCAATGGCGAGCTGCAACCGGCGTTCGACATGTTCAACGTTTACATCCAGCGCGTTGGCCAGCGCGTAGCATTTGCGCGCAGCCTGCTCAAGCAAGAGTTCGACTTCACCCGCGAGGAAAGCTACCGCTTCGACCGCGAAGACGCCGCATGGGCCAAGGATGACACCGAACTGGAAACGATCTGGCGCAAATACGTGAAAAACGATGCGTTGCGCCTGCAACTGGCCAACAAGAAGCCGTCCGCCATCGCCAGCACGCTGGACAAGCGTTACGCCAATCTTTCCGAGCGGGTCGAGCAGATCAAAAGCGAGGACGTGTTCCAGACCTTCCTCGACACTTACGCCAGCGCCATCGAACCGCACACCAATTACATGACACCGCGCACCACCGAGAATTTCAACATCTCGATGCGCTTGTCGCTGGAAGGCATCGGCGCAGTACTGCAACGCCAGGACGACTACGTGGTGATCCGCTCGGTAGTGCCGGGCGGGCCGGCCGGGTTGTCGGGCAAGCTCAGCCCGGGCGATCGCATTGCCGCCGTTGGTCAGGGCAAGTCCGGGCCGATGGTGGATGTGGTGGGTTGGCGCATCGACATCACCTTGGTCCGGCAGAAGGTGAAGCTGGAAGAGCAAACCGCCAAGCGTTCGATCATCGATATCGACAACGGCCCGGACAAGCGCCGGATCGGCGTGATCACCCTGCCCACGTTCTATCTGGATTTCGAGGCGCGCCGCCGCGACGAAGCCGATTACACGTCGGCTACCCGCGACGTGGCACGGTTGCTGGGCGAGCTCAAGCAGGAAAAAGTCGATGGCGTGGTCATCGACCTGCGCAACAACGGCGGCGGCTCGCTCACCGAAGCGATCGAACTGACCGGTCTGTTTATCGATACCGGCCCGGTGGTGCAGGTGCGTGAAGCAGCGGGCCGGGTGAGCGTGGAAGCCGACAATGATTCCGGTGTTGCCTGGAGCGGCCCGCTGGCGGTGTTGGTCAACCGCGCATCGGCCTCGGCGTCGGAGATTTTCGCTGCTGCGATCCAGGATTACGGCCGTGGCCTGATCATTGGCGAACCCACCTTTGGCAAGGGCACCGTGCAGAATCTGGTGGATCTGGATCGCTGGCCGCCAAGTGAGAAGCCGCGCTTTGGTCAGGTGAAACTCACCGTGGCGCAGTTCTTCCGCATCGATGGCGGCACCACCCAGCTCAAGGGCGTGGTACCCGACATTGCGTTTCCGGTCAGCCTGGATGCCAGCGAATATGGCGAGAGCACCTATGAAAACGCACTGCCGTGGACCCATATCGCGCCGGCCGCACACCATCTGCTCGGCAATTTTTCGCCGCTGCTGAGCCAACTCGCCACGCGCCATGAACAACGCGCCAGCAAGGACCTCGAGTTTGCGTGGTGGGCCAGCGACGTGGCCGAATATCGAAAGCAACGCGAACGAAAGGAAATATCGCTGAACATCGCCGAGCGCCGCGCCGAGCGGGATGAACTGGATGCCAAGCGCAAGCAGCGTGAAGCCGAGCGCAAGGCAGCCGGCTTGGATACGCCATCGCTGGCCAAGGCCGATGATGGCTTGCAAGCCGATGAACGCGATATCGCCACCCAGGTTGCCGAAGAAAAAGCGCGCGAAGAGCGGCCCGATGCCTTGGTGAAAGAAAGCGCGGCGATTCTTGCCGATGCCATCAATCTTCTCAACACCGACAGCACGCTCGCCGCCGCCGTGCATCCAACGATTACGCCTGGGCTCTGGGCTGACTGAGCGACGCGAGCAGCCCATGCCAAGCCGCTATCACCTGCGCCTGTCCGACCCGGCCAAAGCCCGTGGCAATGACCCGGGCCTGGCCTTTCGTGCGGTCAGTGCGGAAGGCTTCGCCGAGGAACTGGAAAACGCATTGCGCGAAGACAGTCTGTTCACTCGCTGGAAAGCGGCACAACCCGACCCGGACGCAGTTGATCCGGGGCTCGGCGTGACCGACGCCAATGCTGTCGTCAGCGGCGCGCAGCAGGATTTGTCGATTGATCTGATCGCCACCACCAGCATCCCCGGCGCGGTGCTGCGCCACCGCTTGCGGCTGCTCGCCGGCCACGGCTGGGCGCTGCACGATGTGACTGCTGCCTGACAAGCGCTCGTGAGCGATCGCATCCATCGCGCATCAGATCGCGCACAGGGTGCTGATTTGCCTCTGTGGGAGCGCACCCTGTGCGCGACCAGAAACCGCACTATCAAGTCGCCCACAGGGTGGGCTCCTACAGGTAAGCGCCTACGCTAATTTGCAGGAGCAACTATGCTACTCGCTGGTGCCAATCCGTGCTGTTTGTGGGAGCCGGCCTGCCGGCGAACGATCTTGCAACAGCTTCGCACGCAAGGCGCGCTCCAACAAACGTCTTGAAGCACCCCTGTAGCAACTGTGTTGCCAGTTGGTGCGTTTGAGAGGTGTTCAGGCGCGCAGCGGCGAAGCCGCCTCAGCCGGTGTTCTGGATACCGGCGGCAATGCCGTTGACCGTTGCCACCAGCGCATGGAACAACGCATCTTCGGGCCGGTCAGCGGCACGCCAGCGCGCCAGCAGGTCAACCTGCAACAGGCTGATCGGATCGACATAGGGATTGCGCAGACGAATGCTCTGCGCCAACCGGCGATCACCTTGCAACAAGTATTCCTGGCTCTTGATCGCCAACACCGCGCTGACACAACGCTGAAACTCGGCGGCAATGCGCGGAAAGAACTGCGCATGCGCGGCGCCGGCGAGCCGTGAATAATGCTCGAATATCGCCAGATCCGACTTTGCCAGTACCATTTCCAGATCGTCGATCAAGGTGGCGAAAAACGGCCAGTCGCGCACCATTTCGGCAACCGCATCGCGACCAAAATCGCTGACCGCGGTGTCGAGCGCGGTACCAAGGCCATACCACGCGGTCAGGCCGGCGCGGTTCTGGCTCCAGGCGAACACCCACGGTATCGCGCGCAGGCGTTCGATGCCGCCACTGCCACCACGCCGCGATGGCCGTGAACCGATGCGCAGCCGCTCGATCACATCGATCGGGGTGGCGGCGCGGAAGTAATCGCCGAAACCGGGATCTTCGTGTACCAGTGCGCGGTAATGCTGCCGCGATTGCTGCGCCAGTGCGCCCACCCGCTCGCGCCACAGGTCTTCGCGCCCATCGGCCGGACGCGGGCGCAAGGTGGCGCGTAATACCGCACCGGCGGCCTGTTCCAGATGACGCTCGGCCAATGCCCGCACGCCGTATTTGCGATGGATCACCTCGCCCTGTTCGGTAACGCGCAAAAAGCCGTTGACCGAACCCCGCGGCGCAGCGATCACTGCACGCTCGGTCTTGCCGCCGCCACGACTGGCCGAGCCACCACGTCCGTGGAAGAAGGCGATGGCAATGCCGCTTTCCTGCGCCAGCGCGGTGAGTGCTACCTGGGTACGCTGCAAAGCCCAGCGCGAGGCCAGCAAACCGCCATCCTTGGCGCTGTCGGAATAGCCGAGCATCACCATTTGCCGGTCGCCGCGCTGGGTCAAATGGGTTCGATACACCGGGTCGGCAAACAGTGAACGCAGCGTTGCCTCGGCCGCCTGCAGGTCGGCAACGGTTTCAAACAGCGGCGCAACATCGATCGGGATCGCATTGCCGTCCTCGACACAGCCCGCCACCCGCGCCAGCGCCAACACCGCCAGGGCATCGGCGGCGCTGCGGCTCATGCTGACGATATACGGGCCGATTGCCTGTGCGCCATAGCGTTTTCGCGCCTGTGCCAGCGCCGCAAACACCGCCAGCACCGGCGCTGCCACGTCGGCATCGGGCTGTACTGGCGATTGCCCGGCAATCAGGCCATGCAGTGTTGGTGCGCGCTCCGCGGGCTCGCGCTCGGCATAACCCGGCTGCTGCAACAAGGCCGCCAGCGCAGCGTCGTGGATCGCCGAATCCTGGCGCAAATCGAGCGTGGCCAGATGAAAGCCAAAGCATTGCAGGCGACGGATCAGACGCTCCAGCGCGAACTGGCCGGCGTGGCCGCCGCGATGTGTCGCCAGACTGGCATCGATGCAGGCCAGATCGGCAGCGAACTGCTGATGGCTTTGGTAGCCCGCATCGCTGCCACGCGCGGTGGCGCTGAGGCGTGCAGCGATCAGATCAAGCAATTCGCGATACGGCATGTCGGCTTCGCGCGCCGGTTTGCGTGCCGCCACCTTCGGCAACAATTGCCGATAGGCGGCGAGCAAGTCCAGCACGCCCTGATCCACTGCCACCCGCGACAACGATTGGGTGAGCACGGTGCGCAGCGACAGCACGTCGCGCCGGTAGCACTGCAACACCGCCGCACGCTGCGCTTGCAGCGTATCGAGCATGGTAGCGGCGCCAACATTGGGATTTCCGTCCATGTCGCCGCCCACCCATGTGGCGAATCGCAGCACCGGCGGCAATGTTGGGCACTGGCCATAGGCAGCGGTAACCGCCTCGGTCAGCGCTTCATGAAAGCCCGGCACCACCCTGTACAGCACTTCGGTGAGGTAATAGCCAACGTGCTCCATCTCATCGCGCACGCTCGGCTTTACCATCGGCATGTCGCTGGTCTGCCAGGCTGAAGTCAACGCAACCCGAATTCGCTCGTGGCCCTTGCGCTGTTCTGCCGGTGTCAGGGTATGGTCTATGTCATCGACCAGCCGCCGCACCACCTCGCGCTCCTTGTGCAACAGCACCCGGCGCACCGCTTCGGTGGGGTGCGCGGTAAACACCGGCTGCACGCACAAATGCGCCAACGCGCTTTCAACCTCGGCATAGCCCACACCGGCATCGCGAAGCTCCTGCAGCACTGCTTCAAGGCTGCCCGGTTGCGCGGCGGCACCGGCTTTCTGGTATTCGCGGCGGCGCCGGATGCGATGCACGCGCTCGGCCAGGTTTACCGCCTGAAACCACAGCGAAAACGCGCGCACCAGTTGCTCGGCCGCTTCGAGGTCAAGCCCTTGCAGCGTCTGCGCCAGCTCGGCGGCCGGTTGCCCGGCCTCGCGGCGGCCGATGGCAGCAACGCGCACACTCTCAACCTTGTCGAGAAAAGCTTCGCCTTCCTGTTCGGCCAGAATGTCGCCAACCAATGCACCCAGTTTGCGTACATCTTCGCGCAATGCCTGGTCGGTTGCGGGCAAATCCGTTGCGCGCAGCAAGGGATGTTCAACGGGGATATGGATTGGGGTCATCGCTAAAGCCTACACGTCCGCAGCGATTGAGCAATGCTTCGCATACGTATGGAACGCGCTCACGACGCTTTCTACAGCTTCATGCGCGACTTCGGCTAAGCTGCACCACTGCATCGCCAACACGAGTTCCACATATGCCCCAGATCTTCGCCCGCCGCCCCATTGCCGCCCCCAACAGCCAAGGCTTCAGCCGCCAGATCGGTGGCCTGGGACTGATCGCCCTCGGCGTCGGCGGCATCATCGGCACCGGCATCTTTGTGCTCACCGGCACCGCCGCCGCCTTGCATGCAGGGCCAGCGGTGGCGCTGAGTTTTGTCATCGCAGCGTTTGCCTGCGCGCTGGCGGCAATGTGCTATGCCGAACTGGCAACGGTAATCCCGGTATCGGGCAGCGCCTACAGCTACACCTACGCCACCCTCGGCGAATTGCCAGCCTGGTTCGTGGCCTGGAACCTGATTCTGGAGTACCTGCTCGGCGCCAGCCTGGTCGCGGTCGGCTGGTCGGGCTATCTGGTCAGCGCGCTGGCGGATGTCGGCGTGAGCATCCCCGCAGCGCTCACCCAGGCGCCGCTGGCGCATACCGCGTCCGGCTGGCAAAGCAGCGGCGCCCTGTTCAACTTGCCGGCAATGGCGGTGATCGCAGTAATGGGCGCGCTCGCCTACACCGGCCTGCGCAACAGTGCGCGCGCCAACGCGGTGTTTCTGATGATCAAGTTGTTCGTGATCCTCGGCTTCATCGTCTTTGGCATCTGGCACGTTGATGCCACGCGCTGGCTGCCGTTCATACCGGAAAATACCGGCATTGCCGGGCAGTTCGGCTGGACCGGCGTGATGCAGGGCGCTGCGATGGTGTTTTTCACTTATCTGGGCTTTGATGCATTGGCAACGATGGCGCAGGAAGTGAAGCAGCCGCAGCGCAATGTGCCGATCGGCATCTTCGGCGCATTGGCGGTATGCACCGTGCTCTACATTGCCGTGGCAATGGTCGTGACCGGTCTGGTCGATTACCGCGATCTGAATGTCGATGCGCCGGTAGCGCTGGCGCTGGATCGCACCGCCGCCCTGCTGTGGCTGGCGCCGTGGCTCAAATGGGGCGCCATAGCCGGCATGACTTCGGTGCTGCTGGTGATCCTCACCGCCTTGCCGCGCATCTTCCACGCGGTTGCCAGTGATGGCCTGTTGCCCACACGTTTGGCTCGCTTGCATCCGCGTTTTGCCACGCCGGCAATTTTGATCGTGATCTGCACCGGCACCGCGATGCTGATGGCCGGACTGCTGCCGCTGCATGTGCTGGGCGAGCTGATTTCGCTGGGCACCCTGGCCGCGTTCAGCGTGGTGTGCGCGGCGGTGCCGGTGCTACGCCGTACCCGGCCTGATCTCAAGCGCGCGTTCCGCGTGCCGTTCGCCGATTTCACCGCCAGCCTTGGCGTGCTCGCCTGCCTGTACCTGATGTCGTCGGTGAGCGCCGCCGGCTGGATACGGTTCGGCGCATGGACCGTGATCGGCATTGCGCTGTATGCGCTGTACGGCTATCACCGCTCGCCATTGCGCCGCGGTGAGGTTCACTGAGCGGGTGAACAGCGCATTGAAGCGGGAGTGCATTTGAGCAAGCCAAGCCTGCATTCGACGCAACGGCACCGGTTTTGCGCATGCCTGTTGCTTGTTCTGCCCGTGCTGCTGACGGCGTGCCAGGCGCCTGCGCCGCGCAGCACCACCGATACGCCAACCGAGGTTGCCGCAGCACCCAGCGACGAAGCGCTGCGCGCCGAGTACGCCAGCCTCGCCCAACGCGGCGGCCAACTCTATGTCATCGATGCCGCGCGCTCGCGGCTGCTGATCTACGCCTATCGTGGCGGCACCATGGCCAGGCTCGGGCACAATCACGTGCTACGCGCCACGCAGATCAATGGCTATGTGCATGTGCCTGCCAGCGCCGCAGCTACCGGGGCACGCTTCGATTTGCGCGTGCCGCTGGCGCAACTGCTGATCGATGAGCCGGAACTGCGCGCCGCCACCGGCGATGCGTTCGCTGGCGAACGCTCGGCAGCCGACATTGCCAGCACCCAGCACAACATGCTGGGGCCGGACAATCTGGACGCCGCGCGATTCCCGGATGTGCGCGTGCATGCAAGCGCCATATCCGGCGACTGGCCGGCGCTGGTTGCCGATATCGAAATCACCCTACACGGCGTCACCCGTGCAATGACGGTACCGTTGCTGGTGCATCACGAGCAAGCCGAACTCACCGTCACCGGCGCACTCGCCTTGCGCCAGAGCGATTTCGGCATCACCCCGTATTCGGCACTGCTGGGCCTGCTAGCGGTGCAGGATGCTGTGACGATCCGCTTTGAATTGATTGCCCGCGAACAGCGCTAGCATTGCCTACACCTTACCGATTAATGCCGCCGAGATTCGCTGTGTTACACGCCTTCGGATACCGAACGCCTGCTGCTCCCGGCGCGATGGCTGCGGCATCAGTTCAATCGCCCAGTTTCGCAAACACATGATGAAACAGGACGCAGCGTTTGAGGCCGTGAAACAGAGCCCCAAGTGCATCGCGTTCGGCAGCAACGGCAGCTGCTCCGTATTTTTGCGCCATTTGGCTCAGCGTTGCCGCCAGGCCATGGCCCCTGAGCATGGCGTCCAGCATGTCCAGGGCGGTGTCATTGAAATCCAGGCCGAGCAGGTTGCCAAAGCGCTCGGTATTGCCGGTCATCTCAGCCACCCAGGCCAGCACTTTCGCAACCGGATCGCTGTACTGAAACTCTCTGCGCACCAGGCCCAGCAGTTCCTCGCGATCAAATACATTGAGCAGCACCGCGAGCAGGAAGCGATGATCCGGATCGTGCAACTTGCGCCGAAGTTCGACAATGCTGCGACTGACCAGGTCGTTGTGGACGGCCTGAAACAGCAGCTCGCGCTGTGCCGGCGGCAGCGCCACACACAGATCGCATAGACGCTGCGCTTCGACGAGGTCGGCGCCGATCAGTGTTTGCTCACCAATCAGCGTATACGCCAGAAACAGGTCGGCGTTGCCAAGCACGCGCAGCAAATGCCGTTCGTGATCTTCCGCATTCAACACGCGCAGCATGCGCAGGGTTTGCAGTTTGCGCAGTGTGGCGGCGTGCCGCTGAAACGGATCGACGGCCAGCCCCGGCCAGCGGTAATCGTATTGCACCTCGGTATTGGGGTCGTCGGTAATGGTGCGAACGACAATCGTCAACGAGGGCCGGATCAGGTGAAACAGGGCGTGGATCAACGCGTCACCGCGCGCGATCACACGGGTGTCGCCGGGCCGCAGCACCTCGATATCCCTTAGCTGTAGTTGCCCGGCAATGGCGCGCTGTTTCAGCGATGCTTGCTGCCACGGTTCGAAGCGATAGCGGCTATGGATGCTGGAGCCAGCCAGCACATGGAAGGCGCCGCAGAAGCCATGCTGATGAATGCTGGTGGTGCCATCGAGCCAGGTCAGTGCAGAAATATCGAAGTGTTCTCCGCGATATAGCGACAGCGGCGGCTCGGCGAACTTGCCATCCAGGTCGTGTTGCCGGCAGAGCTGCTCTGCGCTCAACACATAGTCGATCAGATCGGCATGCGTGATGTGCGCGGAAGGATTGAACGCCTGCAGTTGCGCAGCGGCAACCGACTCGATCCGCGCGTACACCGCGTCCCGTTCGGTGCCAACTTCAGCGGCGATGGCTTCGCCCAGCGCCTTGAAAAAGCTTTCGACGCGGTGCGGCGGCGCGGTCGTGATCCGCAGCGCGGCCAATTGATTTTGCACGCTAGCCATCGGCATCTACGTTGCGCCGGCAATACAGGCAACGACGCGTTGCCAGGCGCCTGCGGCTATCGCCGACACGTTGCAGTTCACTGCATCACTCCGTGGTAATCGTCATCAACGAAATGAAACAGGATCGAGGTCGAGCGATGCCCGCCGGGCAACACATCGCGGCTATGTTGCAGCTCGCGCCCCTTGAAGATCAGCGCTTCGCCCAGGCACTGATGGACGGCATGCAAGCGGCCATCACGGCCACGGATTTTCAAGGCCCATGGCGAGCGATGATCCTGATCCAGCGGCGCATAGTCGATCAACAGCGTAATGGTGTATTCGCAGGGCGGGCGGTCGGTATGCCAGGTCAGATCGCCGCCTTGGTCGTAGACCGACACGAACGAATACGAGGGCTTGGTGCGCCGACCAGCCAATTGCGCTACCCGCTCATTCAACTGCTGGTGCCAGAAGTTGGCAACCGGATGATTGTGCGCCATGAAGCGGCGTGTACCGCCGCCGTCATCCCGCGCCAGATAGCCCTCGGCGGCGAGCTCGCGGAAGTATTGGCCAAGCGCCTGCACGTGTACTGCCGGCAGCAGGTCTTGCAGTGTCGCGAAACCCTCGCGGCAGAATTGCTCACGCGTTGCTGCGCTGTCCAGTTCCGTTGCCGATGCGGGCTCACGGCCCGCAGCCGCAACCACGCAGTCATTTCCAGAAGCCACAATCGATGGCTTGATTACCGGCGCCCAGACACTGCCGTGGTGGTGCGGTACGAAGTGCAGTTGCAAATCCCGCCAGTCGTCGGGCAGTTGCAGCCGGATCGCGCGCGCCGGGTCGGTGGACAACGCCTCGACTTCGCTTTGCGAACGGGCTTGTGCCGCCGCTGAGGCTTCGAGTGTGGCCAATGGGTAGCTGACCGCTTGCGGTAACGCGTCACGGGGCGCGAACAGACCAATGCGCAGCAGCTCATCCGCGCCTTGTGCAGAAAGCGGCGCATCGCTGCGGCCATCGACCAGGGTCGAGCACAAAAAGGCATGCGCCGCCGGAAAGTTGCTGGCCTGGACCAGCACCATCGAGAGCGCCGCCGCCTTGACCGGAGCCCGCACCAAAAACGCGGGCGACGCGTCATCGCCTTGCACGGCGATACTGGCGCCGGGGTTCAGCGCCAGTTCGATTCCCGCACGTTGCATGGATCAATCTTCGGCGCGGACTTCCTGCTGCGGTCGCGGCGAGGGATTGGGCATTCCCGGTGCAAACTGCATGCTGCTCTCGCCTTTCGTCGTAAGGTTCTGCAGTTGCTCGACCAGGCCCGCCGGAACCGAAACCGCATTTTCGCCATTGCCATTGTTATGCATCGGACTCTCCCCGTGAGTTGTGTGACAGACTGCAGCGACAACTGCATTCCGGCCAAGCCTACGCGTACCGCTTGTTGCAGGTCAATGCGCAAGTAACTATGGTGCAAGGAATGCCCAGACCCGAGCCGAACCGACCAGAATGACGATGTTTCGAGTGTTCTTCGCCATTTCTGGTCTATGGCTCTGTGCGCTCGCCGGCGCGGCGGAAGTGGGTGTGCTGCCGACAAAAACCTGGGATGTACGTCAGTTGCAGGCGGACCAAGCCCATCCCGACCCGCCGTTCTATTCCCTGGCTCAGACGAAAGAAGGCTTGATCTACGCAGGCGACCGCTACGGGCTGCTGGAGTTTGACGGCAGACAATGGCGACGTCTGCCGCTGGATAGTCCCGGCGCAGTCACGCTGTTGGGCGCGCCGCGCAGTGGTGGCCTGGTGGTCGGCGGCCCCGAGTTCCTGATGTTCTTTGCGCAGATGACGATGCCGCTGCAGGGGCAAGACCTTGGCCGCGAGCTTGCCGATGGCTTGCATGGCAGTGGCGAGTTCTGGGAGTTCGCCGAAGACCACGAGCAATGGTGTGCTCGCTCCAATTTCCTGCTGGTTTGCGCAGCCGTACATCAAGGAGATGCATGTCGGGCTCAGCCGCGTCACCGGTGACGGCCCGAAGCTGATTGCTGGCGGTGATGTTTTTGCAGACATCAACCTGAGCACCCTGGTCGAGTCGGCCGATGGGCGAATCACGGCAGTCACCAGTGAACCGCAAGGGCTATGGGAGTGGAGCCAGGGCAAGCCGCCGACGCGAAACACGGCAGCCACCATGCAAGGTGTCGCATTCCCGGTTGGCATCGGCCTACAGCCATTGCCAGGGCGCCTGGTGCTGCCCGAGGAAAACGGCGGTGTGGCGATTCTCGATGCCGAGGGCATGCTGCAAGAACGCATCGAGGCCAGCGATCTGGGTGTAGCGCCCGGGGCTCAGGCAATGATGTTTGATCGTGAAGGTGGGCTCTGGGTGGCCTGGCGCAGCGCCCTTTCGCGGATCGAATACCCCTCACGCATTTCACTATTCACCATGCCCGACGCGGTCTATGGCGAATCGCTGAACCTGGCCCGAACCCAGCTTGGGGTTACCACTTGGCGTGGGCCGAACCTGTTTGTGCTGGCGCCCAACGCGCAATCCGCGCGTTGGGCATTGCAGCAACAGGCAAGCCGCACACCGGTGATCATGAACCTGAACAGCGTTAACGGATCCGACTACGCAGCCACGATACAGGGCCTGTGGCCGCTGGACGGTGGTAGCCCGGCATTGCCCACCGATCATGTTTTGGAGATTGCCGCGGTTGCAAACGACCCCGAACGTATCTGGGCTGGGCTGCGCAATGGTATCGCGCTGTTGCAGCGGAAAGCCGGCGGCTGGGGGGTAACGTTGCGCAAGGATGTGTCTTTCGAAGTGATTTCAATCCAGCAAGTCGATGCACGCACGTTGTGGCTGAGCTCGCGGGTTGGGCGGGTGGCGCGCCTGAGCCTGGGAAGTGCCGGTGACTTGCAAGCGGCCAGCATTTTGGAGTTTGGCCAGGAGGCGGGCCTGCCCAAGGCAGCGATTGCCATCGAAAAACTGGATGATCGCCTTTTGTTTTTGGTTGATCGCGGTGGCTTTCTGGAGTTTCAGGACGGGCGCTTTGTGCCCAGTGCCACCGTTCCTTTGAGCGAAACCGGGGCCATCGTCGTTGCCAAGTTCATTGACCCCATGCAACTGCTGGCAACCGATGCCAGCGGCAGCATTCGCTTGCTCAAACGCGACATCGCCGGCGTATTCCGGGTTCAGCGCAGTGTTTTTGATGACATTACCGGCATCGGTATCAGTCGTTCGATTCTGGTTGATCCCGACGGCGTTGTCTGGTTGGCCGCCGACGCAGGCGTGGTCCGAGTGGACCCCAGAATCGAATTGCCAAAAGCCAAGCCGCAACAGGTGCTGATCCGCGAAGTATCCAACAACGAAACGCCCTTGTTTGCCGGTGCGGGCAGCGTGCCCGCAGTATCGGTCAATGCCGGTTCCAATTTGCGCCTTGGTTATGCCCTGCCGAGCTACCGCGCACCCGAAATGAATCGTTACCGATCGCGCATCCGTACTGTGGATGGCGCTGAAGACTGGAGCCAGTGGAGCAACGAAACCCACCGCGATTTCACCAATTTGCCAGCCGGCGCGTTTGTATTCGAGGTGGAAGCGCTGGATGCCACTGGCGGCAGCAGCGGCATCGCGAGCGTGCCGATCACGGTGGTTGCCCCGTGGTATCAACGCAGTTGGGCTGTTATTGCCTTCTGGGTGTTGGCCTTGGCCCTGGTCTGGATGGGTGTGCAATGGCGCCTGCGTGCCCTGCGCGCACGCAGCGCCGAGCTCGAGCGCCTGGTTGCCGCCAAAACCGAGGCACTTCATATTGCCGCTACTACTGACCCACTGACTGGGCTTTGCAATCGTCATCGCTTCAGCGAATGGATTCACGATGAGATAGCCGCCATCCAGACCAAAGCCAGCGCAGCCAAAGACGATGATGCTGTGGACCTGTTCGTCGCAGCAATCGATCTGGATCATTTCAAGCTGGTCAACGACCAGCACGGGCATGCCGCTGGTGATGCCGTACTCAAGGCGGTAGCCAATCGGCTGCTGGGCTTCAAGCGCAAGGAAGACCTGATTTTCCGGTTTGGCGGCGAAGAGTTTGTCTACCTGGGCATCAATTGCCACCGCAATGACGGCAAAATACTCGCAGAGCAGATCATTAAAGCGATTGCCCTGCTCAACGTCGAACTCGACAGCGGTGTACTCATCCAGCCGACGGCTTCGCTGGGCTGGTCGGTCTACCCGCTTTATCGCGAACGCCCGGAATTGTTCAGCCTCGACTTTGTCATCACCATCGCTGATCGCGCCCTGTATCTGGCCAAACAGGAAGGCCGCAATCAGGCTTGTGGGCACCTCCCTAACCTGGCGGTTGATCTGCTCGACAGGGCCCAGGCGGATTGGCGCAGCAGGGTGTTCAGCCGGCATCCGGATTTTCTCAAGCGCGTCTAGCGCGCCGCCTGACGGGCGCTTTGAACCGCCCCGGGATTTGAGGAGGCTCCAACTCTTGAGAGAATGGAGCCATGAACAAGTCTACGAAGTTTTCCCCTGAGGTTCGCGAGCGCGCGGTGC
>PGZE01000054.1:0-18230 GCA_002840015.1 Gammaproteobacteria bacterium HGW-Gammaproteobacteria-2
GGTTCAACCACCACCGACTGCTCGAACCCATCGGCTATATCCCACCGGCCGAGGCCGAGGCAAACTACTACCGGCAACTCGCCAGTCAGGCAGCCAAGGCGAAGGCCTGACTTAAACCAAACAGCCTCCACGGAACCCGGGGCGGTTCAGCCGCGTCTCACGATCAAATACCACCCTGCTCTTTGATTCGCTCAAGAACATTGAGCGCGTGCTTGCACTGGAGTTCACTCGGGAGCTGACGCGGTATGGAGGCGCAGACCCGAAGGATCTGCTCGTCCTTGGGCGATAGTTGCCTCGTTTCAATCCCCTTGGAAAGAACCTCTCCCCAGAAGCCTCCTCCCAGCGTGACTACTTCCATTTGGGCGGAAATTCCGTCGGTCTCTCGCTTCTTCTTTCGCTCGTCGCGTTCGTTCGTCTTTGCGGTGTCCTTCAGGATCAGACAGCTTTCGAAGTCCGTCCCGTACTCGAGTTCAAGTCGAGCCAGACCATTCCAGCAAGCTTGCTGCTTCGCCCACTCGGACATGTTTCGCATTCCGGCTGCCGGATGGGTGATTACGTCATGAGCTGCCGCTGCTGCAACAAGTAGCGCGCCAACCAACGCGTCAGGGAGCTCCTGTCGCCTGGCAATCGTATCGAGGTCGAGTACATCTCTCTCACCGTTGGCATCGTGAAATACCTTTGCCATGGCGTAGGTAACAATATTTGCCCGATAACCGCCTTCGTACCATGTTTGCTTCGGGACTTCGGCCTCGAGCTTGCGAAAGATGATGGCCTTGGAGATGAGCCGCCGGTACCAGAGTTCGTCAAACCTTGCTTCGCTAGTCGACCAGGCATCGCCTATTTCTTTGGCGAACTCCGCGAAGTTCTTCTGTGCGCCACGCGAAACAATGTGAGGCCTGCCAGTAGCCGAGAACTCGAATTTAGCGAGCTCAGTCTTGCTGAACAACTGCGACTTCGGAAATTCCAGATCGAACTTTTTTTGCTGGGCTGGCGTCAAACGGATCCGGGCATTGATGAACTGCCCGCGTGACCGTTCGTAAAACCACTTACTGTCGTGGCGTATGCCTTCGCGCGCGGCAAAAATCACCTTCCGTGAGAACTGCTCCATTCGGATGTGGAAAGGGTGATTGGAGAAGAAGTCGGCAGCGTTGACCTTGTTCTGGGTGTTTGCGTATTCCGAAATTTTCGGCACGACGCTCTCGGAACGATCCGAGGGCACGACTGTCAGTTTCATCTGTACAAAAACCTTCGAGAGCTGTTCTTCTGCGGACCGCAATCCGGAGTGGATTGACCCGGTAGTCTGCGCGCCGTTGACGATTTGCAGATTGCTGATCGAGGAAACTGCTAGACCATCAGCCGTCCTAACGCACTTAACCTCGTCAGCCGTCGCCGACAGACCGTTGTTGTAGGGGAAGAATAGCTCTGGCTCTTCCTTGATGGTCTTCTGGATTCCTTTGTTGGTCTTGGCACGCGCCTGAAGGAAGGAACGCACATTGGCTTCTAGGAGGCGAGCTCCCCAACGATCATAAATGGCAGCGAGCTGTGCGCCGGGAACGATAAGCAGATAGCTTTCCAGGCTCGCGCCGCTTTGCGAAGCCTTGAGTGCAGGCAGCGCGGACCCAAAGTCGTTTGCGAAATCGATAACGATGTCCTCGCGCGCCTGGCCTGAGCGATCAAAACGCTCGAACCGGGCAAGATCCCACACCGACCAAGTGATCGGTACATCTCCCACGTCGGCGAGTTTCACCGTGTCATCGCGGCCAATGTATTGCCGGTTGGAAACGAGGATCAGCTTTACCTTCGTGATCTGCGACCAGGTACTGATGATGAGGTCCGAGGCCTGGAAGGCTGGATTCACTTCGCTCAGCGAGTCTCGAAACTCCGCAGTCTGTGCTTTCTTGAGGAAGCGAATCAGCGGATTGAGGATTGGTGGCACGTCCGCCTTGCCGAAGGTCTTGACCTCGTCACCGTCGATAAAATCGCAGACGATCAAGCCCAAGACGCCATCGCTGTCCCGCGGATCGCCCGCATAACCGTCAATTCTGAGCTTCTGTCCCCCCTCTCCCGTCTGGTAGTAGGACCGGTCGGCCACCTCAAGCTCACCAGCTTCCGTCAACCGCTCGGTCATTCGGTCGAAGAATGCCTCGACCATCATGATGCCGCTTGTGTCTGCCTCACGGCGAATGTCAGCGACGAGTTCCTTGTAATAGGCGTCAAGCTCACTCACGACTCATCCTCCTCGACCAAGTTCGAATGCAAGTTGCCCCAATCAGTCTGAAATGGCGCACAAGCAGAAAGCGAAAGGGCATAGGTCACGCTGCCGACTCCTTCTGGGACAGGAGAAACGATTCGCGGAAAATCGGAGGACACAACGTAAAAGTCGGGTTTGGAGACGATCCATCGCCACGCTGAATAGTCATGCGCAGTGTCAAATCCTGCGTCGGCGAGATGTAGATCCCAACTCGTGATGGCGTGAGGCTCCATCTGTTGAAGATGGTCCGTCACCTCGGTTACGTACTCCGTCAGCGTCCTGCCATGGGGTGCATGCACCTTGTCGACGGCGAGAACTCCCAACCAGAGACGACGGCCCGGTACGTCGGCGAGTTGATACTCGTTGGCAATCTTCACGAAGGGCTGGGAGGCTCCACGCCGCGCCTTAACTTCGATGCAGTCAGCCTTGAGCTCGAAGTCCTTCGGAGCCCCCGATGGTCCCGTCCATGCCGCCAGGGCTGGTGTCGTGCCCACAGTCGAGATCAGAAGCTTCAGGACCTCAATCTCGCCGATCAAGCCTTTTTGTGCCTCCTCTGCCAATGCTTCTTGCTTTCCACCTCGCAGAAGGTAGTGCCAGCGAAAGGTCCGTGCGATGGCCCGATCCAGCGCTCCAGCCTCCGTTTCGGCAAGCTCTGCAGACGCCATCACGTCGCGACAAAGGGTTTCGAACAATTCCAGTTGCGCGTTGTCCTTCAGTCTGATGTAGAGGATGGGTCCACCTGGAAGCGTCTGAAACCGAATCTCTAGGTTTTTCAGATTGGGGAGATCTGGGAGTGGCTCTGGGAGGCTGGACAACTTCAACACCAAAGCAACATCCGCCCTCGGCAACACTGCCCAGAACCAGTTCCAATTTGCAGAGGCGTCTACGCGGCGCGTATCGATCTTGCCGGCTTCCAGCCCGGACCATGGGGTGTCATTCGGTATCACCGAGCGCCTCCTCCTCTATTTCCTCATCACCGAACATCTCGCGCAGACGTATCGTATTCACCACGTATTCGACGGTACCTCCTTCGATGCGCGACGGCGGAAAGCAGATGCTCCAGGCGAGGACGGCCTTTGGTAATTTCGCCTTCAGATCGGCGTCATCGAGATCAGGAGTTACAAAGCGAAGAATGATCAGGGGCCGCCGTCCTTGTACTTCACAAAATATTCTAGGCGGCAGAGTTGCGGGAACCGACTTTCCTGCCTCTATGCGCTCCTCCCGAAACGCTTTGGTAGCGTTCTTAATTTGATCTGACGTCAGGCCAACCTGCTCGTCACCGGGCGATCCAACCCGCCTACTTGTTCCACTTATCGCAAGGACACCTTGTCGAAAATCCTCTTGCCCGACAGATCTGAGGAATGGCTTCATACGCAGCCCTTGCAGCTCCTCAGAACTTCCCTCCGTCTTCTGAGCACTAGCAAAAAGAACATCCCACGCATTTAACTCGCTTTCGGCGCGAGCGTCGATGTAGTCGTCCATTAGGCGAGGATCCGTGAGCGGGTTAGCCGCGTCGGCCCTGAACACGCGCAGGAAATCGCGTATAACGTCGACTGGGACAGACTTGTAAAGAGTGCCCCTCGATGGCTGTGTCGAAGGAAATCCTCTATTCGATATCTCTTCCACCAGAGTTCGGCCAGCCTTGTAGTTACGAACAAGCTGACCTGGGTCGATGCTGATTCTCGTCGTTTCAATCAGTTTTCCCGCAAGGCCCACTTTGACTGGGAACTCTCTGCCAGTACCCATTTTGTTGCGCGCGGTTACAATCAGGGATTGCGGATGGCTGCGAACGGCGAGACCGAACTGCTCCGGTGTGGCTCTAGCCAACTCCATTCGCTTGAGCTGAGCCTGGAGGTCTTCCATCGCCTCATGGATATGGGCATACCACCCCACTCCGTCTGCCGGCATCCACACACGGCAAAGGTCCTCATAATCCGGCCGATAGCCGAACCAACGCCCCATTTGCATGAGCGTGTCGTACATGATGGAGTTTCGGAGAAAGTAGCTGACTGTCAACCCCTCCAGCGTCAGCCCCCGTGACAGCGAGAAGCCGCCAACTGCAATTACAGTCACGCCATGCTCGCCGCCATCAGTGTAGTCAAGTGTCTGGGTCCGCTTTGACGAATTTACTTCCACGACGCGAACCGCAACCAAGACCTCGTGCAGTCGTGCCTGTACTTCGGGCCAGTTCGCGTCCTCTGCTTTGGCGTATTCCTGCTCCCAGACCGATTGCAGCGCCGCAATCTCCGGATTGCGTAGCGCGCCGTGCCCCTTACCACCGTCCACCGCTATGGCATCACTCATGCGACCCACGACATCGAATATTTGCGACCGCAACCGACCCTGCACATCGGTGAATCGCGAGGCGTTCACCAGCATCGAGGCATGCTTTGACTGCTGACCACGAACATTGCGAAGCGCGCGAGCGACGATGAATGTGCGTACTGCCTGGACAAGACTTTTTGGCAGTACATCGACGGGGTGGTTGATCTTGTGTTTCAGCGGAAACACATCTTCGTTATCGTCGATCAGCCGCACATGTTTCTCGCGCGCGTCGGCGAAAACCTTCTGTGCACCAAAATAGTTTGATGGCGCATCCAGCCCGATGATGAAATGGCGCGGGAAAAGGTCTTGTTTCAGGGCCTCGTCATCGGTGTCTGGATCAATAAAGATATTGGCAAATGGTGTTGCCGTGTAGCCGACATAGCAGCACCGACAGAACAAGGACAGCAGCTCGCGAATCTGTCCATTGATCCGGGTGACCTCATTACGCGGGTAGGCAGTGTTGATTGAGGCATTGTCCGCTTCGTCGTCGATCAGCAGCATGGGCTGGCTGACCATTTGTGTGCCTTGGTGGACAGAATGCTCCTTCAGCCACTCAAGCAGATTCTTCAGCGTGCTGGAGTTCTTCTTGATCACCAGGACAACCGGCACGTTGTACTGCCCAATCTGGCTCGTATTCGTGGTGGCAGTTGCCTTGTTGAAGTCTCGCAAGGTGTTCGTCAACGAAACCGGGAACTCTCGTTGATCGAAATTTCCAACGCCGATGATCTTCTGCCGCTGCGCCCTGTTTGCATGAGCCAACCGCCCCGTGTCGCGGCCGATGAAACCCTCGTCGATACGTGCTTGGGTCTGATTTCGCAGGTTATTGTGGATACCCGCAATTACAACTATCAATCGATAGCCAGCATCGGCGGCCTTGCAAATGAGCCCAGCGTAATTCTGGGTCTTGCCGCTCTGGACGTTGCCGACAACCATGCCACGCCGGCTCCAGGGACTCATGTTCTTGGGGTTTCCCAAGCGGTCCAGTACCAGGTCGGTCACGGCGTCGGTCGAGTCGATGACCGACTTTGGAAGACCCTTCAAGCTCAGAAGCTTGCGGTACCGGCTCCAATAGTAATCATCGATCTCGTTGTTGATCCTCGCATCACGCAGCCAAGGCCGAAAATCCTCGGCATCAACAATGGCGCCAAGACCCATGCTGATGCCGTGCTTCTCCTCTATGAGGCGGGCAAGCTCCTCTGCTTCCTCATCACCAATCTTTGCGGCAAACATTGGCGTGTCACGGAGCTGGGCAATGATGTCGCGAATCGTGTCCGCGGTATGTGGCCCGGCCTGTGACGTCATATACATCGACGTCATGCCTTCCAAGCTGCTCAGCAAGGGATTCAAGGCTGTTCCTCTGACTCTAGAGCTTTCGCAACAATGCGCTGCGTGTCTTCCCACGCCGACCGAAACGGATCCACGTCTCTCATCAAGACCATGATTTCCTTGATGTCCTTTTGAGCCCCCAAGAGCACGGTCAGCGTGGCCTGAACCGCCTGAGTCAAGGTATCTTCATCCACTCTGTCCGGAACGATCTGTTCGGCCATGCCAGCCATGTCGGTATGCAGTGTTTCGATTGGCAAGGAGGCACCGACCAACGCGATGCAATTGAGGAACCCTCGACGGAGCTCAGGAGACAGAGTCGCGGCAAAGCTCGTGAACGCGGGATGTTCGATATTCGGCCGATAACGGATCTGACCGTCAGCCTGTACTCGATGCCACATCGGCAGGCGCTCCTGATCGACCAGCTTCTGCCCGCGCTTGCGATAGGTGCGCTTCGAACCGTCCTGGATACGCGCAATCACTTTCCTGAGTCGGTCGCGAACGATGGGAGGTAACTGGGCAGAGGATTTCTTGACGTCAATCTTCCAGTCCGCGTCCATGCTGTTGGGAATATCTATCCGCACCCGTGACAGTTTGGTCAGCTCCGACTGACGGCAGAGCCCGAACCAGGTGCCATGCAGGATCAGCCTCTTTCCACGGTAGAGATAGAACCCCTGGGACTTCAGATGACCCTCTGGACCTGCAATGTCTTCCCACTCTCCATTGGTCATCTGTTTGTGATGCGGCAGCGTGAAGCTCTGGATCTCGAGATCACCATGAGTCAGCGCTAGCCTCTCTTCTGGATCAGCGATGGTCGCCGGACTCTTGCTGGCGAAAGGATCCAGTGATCGCAGCACCCGGCCATTCAACGAAATACGTAATTGCCTCGCGTCATCCATGAATCGGTGGAATACGAGCCGGAGGTGACGTTCCGTCTCCGCGATCCGCTGATTGATGACTTCGGTGCGTTTGGTAACATTATTCGAGAAGCCACCGGTCAGACGATCCAGCTTTTGCCAGAGGACGAGAGTGCCCTTGGGGCCAAGTTTTTCAATGACAGGAATTTCGCAGGAGTCGTCGGGCAACTGCACGGCCCACTCGTTCCGCTCTGCCACTTCATCAATATCCCATACGGCAACAGACGTCTTTCCCATCTTCCTCGAGACGACTGTCAGCCGGCGGCATTGAGAGAAGCTGGCGCTTTTCATGCCAAGGCCAAAGCGACCCAGGTCAGGCTCATTTCGTGCAACCAAAGGATTTTTGCTGCCTGGCCGCATCGCTGCAATCAGTTCCTCTTCAGTCATTCCATCGCCATCGTCGATGATGGCGATGAAGGGATCGTCCGTGATCGAATCTGTATGGATCTGGATTTCGCGCGCGCGCGCCGTGATCGAATTGTCGATAATGTCGGAGAGGGCTGTCTCCAGTGAATAGCCGATGTCCCTCAACCCTTCGATCAGCGAAGCCGCGTGAGGTGTGGCGTCGGCACGTCTAGCTGCGGATGGCCATTGCTTAAGGTTGCCGGTCATATCAACTCTACCACCCCAGACTGTCGTGCCTCGCTCCTCTCGGCGAAGGCCGAGCAACCGCATTGGTCAGCGATCGACAGACGAGACTTGCGATTTGACGCGCCAGATAAGGTGGCACGGCGTTTCCTACTTGCACGTATTGTTGTGTTCGGTTTCCAAGGAAAAGGTAGTCGTCTGGAAAAGTTTGTAGGCGTGCAGCCTCCCGGACCGTCAAGCTACGACATTGTAGCGGGTCTGGGTGGATGTAGTAGTGACCATCCTTGGAGATGTGACTGGTGACGGTAGTCGAGGATTCCCGGGAAAGTTGAACGCGGAATCGATCACTGAAGACACCGCTGAACCAGTTCAGATGATCCGGGGACAGCGATGAAGGAAAGTCCTCAGCTTTTGGGCTGTAGCCGTAGGTCGCCCCAAACACCGCCGCGAACAGGTAGCGACCAAGATCGGACGACATGTGCCCTCGCGTCTCGTGCTGGGCAATTGCCGAGAGTGCTGGGCGTTCAAGCCATTGGCGCAGATCGTCTTTGGAAGCGCCATAACCCTTGGGCAGGTCCTTCGTGCTGCGCGGGAGAGTTGCGTCCGCAACACCTGCAGCCACTGCTGAAAAAGCATCGCCAAGCGTTCGGTCCTTACTTCGCCCATAGGTGGAGGCCAAACGTCTCGCTGCAGAAACAACCGTTGCGCGCCATGCCTCGGAATCGTCAAGCTGCCGACTGATACCACTACGAAGCGAAGGAAGGTTCCCTATAGCATCGAAAACCGTGCGCGTCATGGGAGATATCTCTACAGATGCGGTTTCGGCACCAGATATGAGGTCTGACCTGATTCCGACAATGATTACGCGATGACGGCGCTGCGGCACGCCAAAGTTTTCAGCCCGCACCACGAAGTCAGAGGGTTGTACTGCCTTCATCAGGCGCGCCCTACCGTCAATTAACCTTACTGCCCGCAACTCGTACTGATGGCCACGACCTGTGCCAAGCGAGGTTAGGTCCTCAATCAACATCTCGAAAACCAGCCGACTCTCGATTGTTGAGGAAAGCATGCCTTTGACGTTTTCCATTACAAACACGGCGGGTCTCAGGCGATCGAGCACGCGAATGTATTCTCGAAACAGGTAGTGCCGCTCGTCATTCTCGGGAATGTAGTCGCGCTTCCCTTTTGCCCGGGCGCGGCCCACAAGCGAATACGCCTGGCAGGGGGGGCCACCTATCAGTATCGTTTCATCGAAATCACGTCGAAGTGGCTTGATGGCGCGGTCGATCGCGTCTGTCGCGTCGTCGGTCCCAAGTTCCAGGCAACGCGCCTCTCTAGCGGCATGCTTCCACGATTCAGCGTCAACGGCTTTCCAATCAGCACCGGGGGTCAAACCTGCATGAAAGTCGATGAACTCCTTGGGGAGCACACCGTGGCGCTCCTTGTACTCTCGCAGGAAGGCTCGCAAAGTCAGGGTACGATGCGCCGAGCCCTCTTTTTCGATTGAGATTCCAATTCGGAAAGGGGCATGGCCAGCCTCGACCAGCGATGCAAAGCCCTCACCAAGCCCGCCCGGCCCGGCAAAAAGATCCACAACGCCGAAGGTCGCAGGCAAATCAGGCTCCTCAGTCATGTTTCTGTCAAGATATACCGGGTTACACGACAAAGGCGAAGTCGAGTGACTGACGTCGTGGACAGCAAGACTCGGTCTCGAATGATGTCCGGTATTCGGGGCAAGAATACAAAGCCGGAACTCGCGCTTCGAAAGGCTCTTCATTCGCGCGGCTTCCGCTATCGCCTCAATGACCGCCGCCTGCCAGGTCACCCGGATCTCGTTCTGCCGAAGTATCGCACAGCAATCCTGGTTCACGGCTGCTTCTGGCACAGACACGAAGGGTGCCGATTTGCCACGTCCCCCTCGACGCGACCAGAGTTCTGGCAAGCCAAGTTTGACGAGAACACACGCCGAGACCGAGAGGTGCAACAACTGATCACCAAGCAGGGCTGGCGCTTGGCAACGGTCTGGGAGTGCGCGTTGAAGCGATCGGAACAGGTGACCGCTGTTACCGATCTACTCGCAGGTTGGTTGCCCGGCAGTTCTCCGATTATCGAGATACCGCCACCAGCATTCGAGCCATCGGAAGCTTGATGTTGATCCTAGACGAAGGCGAACTCGAGCGTAGATGGACAGGTAGCTTTGTAACATTCTCATTCACCGGCTAGTCGATCCTGGTCGCGTCCAAGACACGAACGAATCGCAACGGCATCCTGCTCTCGCCGCATGTGGACGCCCTGTTCGATGACCGCCTGATCACCTTCGAGGACGATGGCACGATGCATGTGCACCCGTCCTTGCCACCCGACGTACTCGATCGGTGGTCGATCGATCCTTCGCGGCGCGTGAACGCGTTCCGGCCAGAGGAATCCGGCTTCCTGTTGCATCATCGCGAATTGTTCGCGAAGAAGATCGCGTAGACCGGGCAGCGCGAGCGTCATGAATGCAGGTCGGGTCAAGCGTCGCAGGCGTGGATCCGACAGTTTGTGTGGTGCGGTGCCTCGGCATAGCGACCGGGTGACGATGCTACAAGGTTGGTGTCGGTTCCAGCCCTTCGGGCTTTGAGCCGACCTACGAGAGCAGCGCACACGCCATGAATGTAGGTCGGGTCAAGCGTCGCAGGCGTGGATCCGACAGTTTGTGCGGTGCGGTGCCTCGGCATAGCGACCGGGTGACGATGCGACAAGGTTGGTGTCGGCTCCAGCCCTTCGGGCTTTGAACCGACCTACGAGAGCAATGCGCGCCGTTGGAGTTGAGCCGACCTACGAGAGCAGCGCGCACGCCTCGAATGTAGGTCGGATCAAGCGCCGCAGGCGTGGATCCGACAAGGAGCCGATGGTCAGGTCTAGCTTAGCGGCTGGGGTTGCCTTGGCGGATAGGTGAGCAGTTGTTGATCATCGCCACAATCGACTGCCGGCTTCAAGCGGCAATCCGCTCGATCTGCTCGACTGCCTTGCCGAGTGCGCGGCGAGCCGCTTCCAGATCGTAATCTGTCTGCAAGCCAAGCCAGAACCGTTCGCTGGTGCCAAGTGCTGTGGCTAACCGCACGGATGCGCCGTGGCGGTACGCGTGCGGCACGCGCGAGTGCGTTCTGGCTGATGCCGAGTGGGATCAGGAATTCCTCCAGCAGGACTTCACCGGGATGAATGTTGGCGAGGAGTTTCATGATGGGCCTCAGACTCAGTGGTAGTCGACAATTTGGACGTCGTGCGCGTCGGCGTCGCGCCAGCGAAAACAGATACGCCATTGGTCGTTGATCCGGACACTGTGCTGACCCTTTCGATTGCCCTTCAACGCCTCCAGGCGATTGGCCGGCGGAATCCGCAGATCGTCCAGCGTGGCGGCGTTATTGAGTATGCGCAGCTTGCGTCGGGCAACCTGCTGGATGTCGGCCGGCAGTCGGCGCGACCCCAAGCCGTTCCAGATCTTTTCGGTTTCCTTGACAGCAAAATTCCGGATCACGGACAAACTATACCGCTACGCGTTATATGACGCAATGCGTTATGGCCTCTGCCACTCGACTCCAGCCCTTAGGGCTTTGAGCCGACCTACGAGAGCATTGCTGAGCGATGCTGCTGGGTGATGGACGTGCAGCGGGTTATCGATGCCAGCAATCAGAACGCGATTTCAAAACCCAGGCTGATGCGATCAACATCAAAAAAACGAAACTCGTAGCGATCCAGGTTCAAGCTCAGGTTGTAGCGCGGGTTGAAGCTGTAGCCGACGCCAATGCCGTAGTAAAGATCGGTGCGGGAACCGACCGGGCCGGCATCGCCACGATGCAAGCCACCGCGCACCCGGCCGAAAAACCCACTGTCGGCGATTGTTGTGCGTGCGGCGAGGCCGAGTTCAACGCTGTCAAGGTCGAGTTCGAGCGGCGGGCTAACCACCGCCGGGCAAAACACTCCGGGTGGACAGAAATTCCGATCTTGCTCGAACTCGCCAAACTGGTTGTAGCCGGTTTCCACTGCCAACCACGGCAGGATGCGCCAACCAAGGCCAAGGCCGAACCCGGTTTCGCTGTTGTTGCTCAACCTGGTGTCGGCGTTGCTGAGATCGGAGCTGCCGACACTGCCACGCACAAAAAAGCCGCTGTTCTGCGCATGTACGGCGCTGGCGAGAAGGCCAATAACCAAAGCCATGGCGGTAGCAAGCAAGGGGTTACGCATACGTTCGCTCCTTGAACCTGCCGGGCTGGGCAGCGTTGCGATTATGAGATCAATGCTACCGCGACTGCAATCGCGCAGATCATCGTCGGCTCCGGGGATGTAGTTCCCTGCCGCATTTGCCCGCGAGGGGTCAAGCCCCACTGTGGCCAGCCAGCCTGCCGGCGAATCCATCTGTTGCATAGCTTTACGCGTGGGCACCCCCCACAAACTGCCCCGCGTATTGCACGCCAGGCGCACGCGCAAAGCGCAGCATCTGGCCATTCCGCCTATAATCGCCGGCTTGTCCACGGCTTTACGCTGGAGCCCACCATGCTCAACACCATCAAGACCGATACCAATACCCGGATGACCAAAAGCGTTGAAGCGCTGCGTCTGGAACTTACCAAGCTGCGCACCGGCCGCGCCAGCACTGCGCTGGTCGATCACCTGAAAGTCAATTACTACGGCTCGGATGTGCCGTTGTCGCAAGTTGCCAGCGTCGCCGTCAACGATGCGCGTTCACTCACCATCACTCCTTGGGAAAAGCCGATGGTGGCGGCCGTGGAAAAGGCCATTCTGGCTTCCGACCTCGGCCTGACCCCGAACACCATGGGCACAGTGATTCGCATCAATCTGCCTGCACTCACTGAGGAGCGTCGCCGCGAGTTGTCCAAACACGTCTCGCACGAGGGTGAAAACGCCAAGGTCGCCATCCGCAACATCCGCCGTGATGCCATGCACCAAGTCAAGGAATTGCTGAAGGAAAAGAACATCACCGAGGACGATGCGCACCGCAGCGATGATGAAATCCAGAAGCTAACCGACCGTTTCGTCAAGGAAGTGGACGAAGTGGTACGCGCCAAGGAACAGGAATTGATGGCGGTCTGAGCCCGGATTGGCGCCACCATCACCGCCATGCCTGATACCAACACTTCTGCGCCGTGCATCCCGCGTCACCTTGCCATCATCATGGATGGCAATGGCCGTTGGGCAAAACAGCGTCAGCGGCCGCGTACCGTGGGACATCGTGCCGGCGCGCGCGCGGTCAATCTGTGTATCGAGTTTTGCCTGAACGAGGGAATCGAAACTCTCACCCTGTTCGCCTTTTCCAGTGAAAACTGGCAACGGCCAAAGGATGAAGTCGGCGCATTATTGACCTTGTTTTTGCGCGCCCTGGAACGCGAAGTTGATGAACTGCACCGCCGTGGCGTGCGCTTGCGGTTCATTGGCGAGCGTGAACGCTTCCCCGATGTCATGCGCCAGCGCATGAGCGAGGCTGAACAGCAAACCCGTGCCAACACCACCTTGAATTTGTGCATTGCAGCTGGTTATGGTGGGCGCAACGACATCACCCAGGCGATGCGCAAGCTGGCAACTCAGGTAGCCGCCGGCAATCTGTCTGCCGATGCGATTACCCCGACGCATATCAATGAAGCCCTGTGCCTTGCCGACCTACCCGACCCCGACCTGTTCATTCGCACCGGCGGCGATCAACGGATCAGCAATTTTTTGTTGTGGCAGTTGGCCTACACCGAATTGTGGTTCACTCCGGTGCTGTGGCCGGATATCGATGCCAGCTTGCTCCAGCAAGCGCTTGCCGACTTCGCTGCGCGCGAGCGCCGGTTTGGGCTGACCAGTGAGCAGATCGCCCAAGGAAACCATACCTGATGCGTCAACGAATCCTGACCGCCCTGTTGCTGTTGCCAGCAGCGATAGCCTGCGTACTTTGGCTACCCACACCCTGGCTGGGCAGTCTGGCGAGCATAATCATCTTGCTTGGCCTGTGGGAATTGACTCGCCTGATTGGCCTGCAAACACTGGCCTTGCGACTCGCCTACCTCGCCGCAAACGTAGCGGTCATGTGTTGGCTGGTCTGGTCGGTCTGGCTTGGACTGGCATTGGGGATGGTCGTTATCGGTGCGGCGTTCTGGCTGCTGGTACCGCTCTGGCTCGCCTATCCCGGTGCTTTTGCCGGGCCCTCCCGGCAGCATGTCGCGATCAAATTACTGGCTGGTTCACTGGCGGCAATTCCGGCGTGGTCGGCACTATTGCTGCTGCATGGCGATGGCGCGCTGGGGCCGCGCTGGGCATTGCTGGCATTGGTTTCAGTTTGGGCCGCCGACAGCTTTGCCTACTTCTCCGGCAGCCGTTGGGGCCAGCGCAAATTGGCACCAAAAATCAGCCCGGGGAAAACCTGGGCTGGCCTCTGGGGCGGGCTGGCGGGCTGTGTGCTGATCACCCTGATCGCTGCACCGGCGCTGGGTCTGGGTTGGCTGGAGATACCCGCACTGGCATTGCTGGCGCTGGTCACCGGAGTGTTTTCGGTATTCGGTGATCTGTTTGAAAGCGTCTTCAAGCGTCAGGCCGGCAGCAAAGATTCCGGCGCGCTGATTCCCGGCCACGGCGGGGTGCTCGATCGCATCGACAGCCTGCTTGCCGCACTACCGGTGTTCGTGGTGTTCAAACTGCTGCTCGGGCTGTGAGCGCAAAACGTCGCATTGCCGTGCTGGGTGCTACCGGTTCCATCGGTAGCTCGGCGCTGGACGTTATCGCCCGCCATCCCGAGCGTTTTCAGGTGACCACGCTAAGCGCACATCGCGGCGTGGATGCGTTGCTGGCGCTGTGTCAAAAGTTTCAACCACAACGCGCGGTGATCGCGGATTGCGCCTTGCTGGACACTCTGGCTGCTGGCCTGCGCACGGCCGGGCTTACCACTGAGCCGCTGGCCGGCCCCGACGCGCTGATTGCCGCCGCCACAGCGAGCGATACCGACACTGTTATCGCCGCCATCGTCGGCGCCGCTGGCATGGCGTCCACACTGGCCGCAGCTCAGGCCGGCAAACGGCTGTTGCTGGCCAACAAGGAATCGGTAGTGCTTGCCGGGGCCCTGTTGATGGATGCCGCCGCGCGCAGTGGCGCTCAAATCATCCCGATCGACAGCGAGCACAATGCGATTTTCCAGTGTTTGCCTGTGGCTGGGGATCGGCTCAAAGGCGTGCGGCGGCTGGTGTTGACCGCCTCCGGTGGCCCTTTCCGTGGCAAGCAACGCGTCGATCTGGAAACGATTACTCCCGAGCAGGCCTGCGCCCATCCCAACTGGGTGATGGGACGCAAAATATCGGTCGATTCCGCCACCTTGATGAACAAGGGCCTGGAAGTCATCGAGGCCCACTGGTTGTTCGGCCTGCCACCCGAGCGCATCGAAGTGCTGGTACACCCGCAGAGCATCGTACACTCGCTGGTTGATTACGCTGATGGCTCGATGCTGGCCCAACTTGGCCTGCCCGACATGCGCACGGCGCTGGCACAGGCGCTGGCCTGGCCCGAGCGGGTCGAGTCTGGCGTTGGCGCGCTGGATCTGGCACGCCTGGGCCACCTGGATTTCGAGCCACCCGACCGGCTAACGTTTCCTTGCCTCGATCTGGCCTACCATGCACTGCAACTGGGCGGCACCGCCGGTGCGATTGTCAATGCGGCCAATGAAGTGGCCGTTTCAGCGTTTCTTCAGGGGCAATTGTGTTTCCTTGGCATTGCCGAGTTGATCGCGCGCACTCTTGACAAGGTGCCAGTCACGGCGGCCAACAACATCGACGCATTGCTTGCCGCCGATCACGCTTCTCGCGCAGCCGCCACCCACCATCTGAACATTCTGGAATCCAACTGATCATGCAGACATTTTTTGGCTCGGTATGGTGGTTGATCGTCAGCCTCGGCATTTTGGTGACCTTCCACGAATTCGGGCATTTCTGGGTAGCGCGCAAGTTTGGCATCAAGGTGCTGCGCTTCTCGGTCGGTTTTGGTGCGCCATTGTGGCGCCGTCTCGGGAGCGATGGCACCGAGTACCAGATTGCGGCCATCCCGCTTGGCGGTTACGTCAAGATGCTCGACGAACGCGAACAAGAGGTGCGCGCCGAAGACCTTCCCCACGCCTTCAACCGCAAACCGGTGATGCAGCGCATTGCCGTGGTGGCGGCTGGCCCGGTATTCAATCTGCTGCTGTGTGTGGCGCTGTTGTGGTTGATGTATCTGGTTGGCAAACCCGATTACCTGCCGCTGGTCGGCCGCGCTGAGGGTATTGCAGCTGCTGCTGGCCTGAGCCATGGCGACCGTCTGCTCACAATCGATGGCCTGCCGACGCCCACCTGGACCGATGCCGCTTTTGCACTCTCGCAGGCAGCGGGTGAGCGCAAGCCGGTCAAAATCGAGTTTGAGCTGACTTCGGGGACGCGCTTGCAACGCGACCTGATGCTCGATCGCCTCACCCCGGATACCAAACCTTCGCGCATCATGCAGGCTGTTGGCCTGACGCCACGCCAGTTTTTGCTGCCGCCGATCATCGGCACGCTGGCAGCAGACAGCGCCGGCAATGGCCTGCTGCAAGTGGGCGACCAGATCACGCGGATTGGCAGTCATTCCATTGATTCCTGGGATCAGGTCAGCACCGCGATCCAATCCGATGCGACAGCCGATGCACCACTACAGATCGTGGTGCGGCGTGCTGGCGATGTGCTGAACCTTGCGATTCAGCCGCGTCTGGATGACAGTAGCGAAACCCCGCGCTGGATTCTCGGCATTACCCCGCAAGCCGCTGAAGCCGCCTACGACACGGTGCTGCGTCATGGCCCGGTTGATGCGCTTGCCGCCAGCTTGAGCGAAACCTGGCGCCTTGCCGGCGGAACGCTGACCATGCTGGGGCAAATGCTCACCGGTAAAGCGTCGATTCACAACCTGTCGGGCCCGCTGAGCATCGCCCAGTACGCCAATGCCTCGGCGCAACTCGGCCTGGCCTGGTTCCTGTTTTTTCTGGCACTTATGTCGCTCAGTCTTGGCATAATCAACCTGCTGCCGATCCCGATACTGGATGGCGGGCACTTGCTGTATTACCTTATCGAGCTGGTCAAGGGCTCTCCGGTCAGTGAGCGTGCGATGATAACGGGCCAATACGTGGGCCTGACGCTGTTGGTTGGCCTGATGGGACTGGCCTTTTACAGCGACATTGTGCGCATATTTACCTAAACAACCGCTTGCCAGTCCCGCTGTAGCAAACCTGACACACACAGGGATGGCATAACGCCACCCGCTAATCGGATTTGACGGATGACGCGCACCACCAAGCCCCGCCTTCTCGCCATCGCCCTTGCCGCCGCGTTGGCCATGCCCCATTCAGCCTCCGCGCAAGCGATGCAACCGTTCGTGGTGTCGGACATTCGCATTGAAGGTTTGCAACGTATTGCCGCCGGCACCGTGTTCACCTATCTGCCGATTGAACGCGGTTCGACGCTCGATAGCCAGGCCGCAGGCGATGCCATCCGCGCTCTGTTCGCTACCGGCTTCTTCAATGACGTCAAGCTGGAACGCCAGAACGACATCCTGGTGGTGACCGTCACCGAACGACCGGCAATCAACCAAATCACTCTGGTCGGCAACAAGGACATCAAGACTGACGACCTGATGAAAGGCTTGAAAGACATCGGTCTGGCTGAGGGTGAAACCTTCAACCGGCTTGACCTTGAACGGGTAACCCAGGAGCTGATCCGGCAATACAACAACCGCGGCAAGTACACCGCCACCATCAAGCCCAGCGTCAGCGAATTGGATCGTAACCGGGTCGATATCATCATCGAGGTGAAGGAAGGCAAAGCGGCGCGGGTGCGCCACATCAATATTGTTGGCAACACCCAGTTCGACGAAGAAGTATTGCGTGACAGCTGGGAATCGAACACTTCAAACTGGCTATCCTGGTACAAGCGCGACGATCAGTACTCGCGCGAAAAACTCTCCGGCGATCTGGAAAAGCTCTCCGAGTTCTATCTCGACCGCGGCTATGCACAGTTTGAGGTCGAATCCTCGCAAGTATCGCTGAGCCCGGACAAGAAAGATGTTTTTGTCAGCGCCAGCATCAAAGAGGGCGAAATCTATCGCGTCAGCTCGGTGGAGGTGACCGGCGATACCATTTTGCCGAAATCACAAATCGAGTCGATGGTGTTGCTGCGCAAGGGCAACATCTTCTCGCGCCGCGTGCTGGAGTTCTCGTCCGATACGATCACCAACACCCTGAGCAACATCGGCTATGCCTTCGCCAAGGTGACCCCGATCCCGAGTTTTGATGAAGATCAAAAACAACTGAGCGTCAAGCTGTTCGTCGAACCCGGCCAACGCGTGCATGTGCGACGCATCGTGTTCAAGGGCAACTCGAAAACCGCCGACGAGGTTCTGCGCCGCGAGATGCGCCAGTTCGAGGGCGCCTGGTTTTCGCAAGCCGCCATCGACCGCTCCAAGGTACGCCTGCAGCGCACCGGTTACTTCGAAGAAGTCAATGTTGATACAACACCGGTGCCCGGCGTTGGAGATCAGGTTGATGTCGTAGTCAACTTCAAGGAACGCAGCGCCGGTCAGTTTGTTTTCGGCTTGGGCTTTTCGCAGCTCGCCGGACTGACGTTCTCGGTCGCAGTCAGCCAGGACAATTTCCTTGGCACCGGCAACAGCGTCTCGGTATCCGCCTCCACCAACACCTTCTCCAAGAACATCTCGTTTGGCTTTACCGATCCGTACTTTACCGATTCGGGCGTTTCGGTCGGCTATAACATCCGCTTCAGCGACTTCAATTCCGGCGACGCCAACAC
>PGZE01000054.1:18318-33125 GCA_002840015.1 Gammaproteobacteria bacterium HGW-Gammaproteobacteria-2
GGCGTCGAAGTGGCGCTGCCCGGCTCGACCGCCGAGTACTACCGCGCCACCTATGACTTCTCCAAGCTCTGGCCGCTGTCACGCTGGCTGGTGGTGCAAACCTCCGCCAACCTGGGTTATGGCGATGGTTACGGCAACGTCAAGGAACTGCCGTTCTTCGAAAACTTCTTCGCTGGCGGCACCAACTCGGTGCGTGGCTTCAAGGACAACACCCTGGGCCCGCAGGAAACCGCACAATTGAGTACTTTTTTGCAGCCGATTGGCGGTTCAGTCAAGACCGTTGGCAGCCTGGAGTTCATCTTCCCGACCCTGTTCAAATCCGAATCCACCCGCATCAGCGCGTTTGTCGACTTCGGCAACGTGTTCCGCAATATCGACGCGGTTTCATTGAGTGAGTTTCGTGCCAGCACCGGCGTGTCGATGCAGTGGCAGGCGCCGGTGGGGCCAATCGTGATTTCTTACGCCAAACCACTGCGTACCAAGGACGGCGACCGCACCGAACAGTTGCAATTCACCTTCGGCGGACGCTTCTAACGGACATGGCGATTGACCATCCCGCATCATGAAACATTTTCTAGCCATGCCGTTTCCCTCACCCCTGCCCTCTCCCAAAGGGAGAGGAGGACTAGGAAACGCTCCGCGTTGTTTCGCGTCAAGCCGCGCGCCGTGAGTTCGCGCCAATGGTCATTGCGGCAGATTGCCGACGCCGTCGGCGTCGAGTTGCAGGGCGATGGCGAGCGGGTAATTCGCGGCGTTGCCACACTGGCCAATGCCGGCCCCGACCAGATCGCGTTTCTGGCCAACCCGCGTTATCGCCGCATGCTGGCTTCCACCGCCGCCGGCGCGGTGGTGTTGCATGCGCAGCATGCCGCCGAATGCCCGGCCAATGCGTTGCTTTGCGACAACCCCTACGCCGCCTTTGCCCGCATCGCCGCGCTGTTCGAACGGGTACCGGAAACCACTATCGGCATCCATGGCAGCGCCATCATCGCAAACGATGCACGGATCGCAACCAGTGCCAGCATCGGGCCGCTGTGCTGCATCGGAGCACGCTGCGTGATTGGCGAGCGCGCCATCATTGGCCCAGGCTGTGTGATCGGTGCGGATTGCGTGATCGGTGTCGACAGCGTGCTGGTGGCACGGGTGACACTGGTGCAGGGCGTTCAGCTCGGACAACGGGTGCGAATCCACCCCGGCGCGGTACTCGGCGCCGACGGTTTTGGTATCGCGATGGAAGATGAGCATTGGCTCAAGGTGCCGCAATTGGGTGGCGTGGTGATTGGCGATGACTGCGAGATCGGCGCCAATACCACCATTGATCGCGGCGCTCTGGATGACACCATCCTCGAAGCCGACGTGCGTCTGGACAACCAGATACAGATCGGCCACAACGTACGGATCGGTGCGCATACCGCAATTGCTGGCTGTGTTGCCATTGCCGGATCGGCGCGCATCGGCAGGCATTGTCTGATCGGTGGCGCAGCCGGTATCGTTGGCCACATCGAAATTGCCGACCGGGTTACCATTGCGGCGATGAGCCTGGTGACACACAGCCTGCATGAAGCAGGCGAATACGCATCGGGCACCCCGTTGCAACCCAGTGCGCAATGGCGTCGCAATGCAGTGCGCTTCAAGCAGCTCGATAACGTGCTGCGCGAATGCCAACGCAAGCCAACCGATCAGGAAACGGACCCGGATAAATGACGCACGAAAACCTCGAATTGCCACTCACGATGCCGCTCGATATTGCCCGCATCCGATCGCTGTTGCCGCACCGCTATCCATTTTTGCTGGTTGATCGGGTGCTCGCGTTCGAGCGCAACGTCAGCCTGCAGGCGATCAAGAACGTCACCATCAACGAGCCGTTCTTCCAGGGCCACTTCCCCGGCTACCCGGTGATGCCTGGGGTGTTGGTGATCGAGGCCATGGCACAGGCTGCGGGGCTGCTGACGCAACTCTCCAACCTGCCGCGTACGCCGGATGCTCCAGAAAAATTGTACTACCTGGTCAAGGTGGATAAAGCCCGATTTGCCCGCGTGGTATCGCCCGGCGACCAACTGGTGCTGGATGTCGATCTCAAGCGCTCATTTCGCGGCATGGGCCATTACAACACCCGCGCCCTCGTCGATGGCAAAGAGGTCGCCAGCGCCGAAATTCTTTGCGCCGAGCGTGACGCACCATGATTCACAAAAGCGCGTGCATCGACCCGGATGCGCGTATCGCCGAAGGAGTTCGCATCGGTGCATTCTGCGTGATCGGTCCAGGTGTGGAGATCGCTGCGGGCACGGTAATCGGCTCGCACGTGGTGATCGACGGCCCTACCCGCATCGGCCGCGACAATCGCATCCATTCCTTCGCTGCATTGGGCGGCGAGCCGCAGGACAAAAAATATCGCGGCGAGCCGAGTCGGCTGGAAATCGGCGACCGCAACACCATCCGTGAGTTCGTCACCTTTAATCGTGGCACCGACGATGACAACGGCGTTACCCGCATCGGCAATGACAATTGGATCATGGCCTATGTGCATATTGCCCACGATTGCGTGGTTGGCAACAACACGGTGTTTGCCAACGCCTCGTCGCTGGCCGGGCATAGTGTGATCGATGACTGGGTAATCCTCGGCGGCTTCACCCTGGTACACCAGTTTTGTCAGGTCGGTGCCCACGCATTTACTGCAATGGGCAGCGTGATAAATCGTGACGTGCCGCCGTTCATCACCGTCGCTGGTGCCTATGCAAAACCGCACGGCATCAACGCCGAGGGGCTGCGCCGGCGCGAGTTTTCCAGCGAGCGCATCCTCACCATCAAACGCGCCTACCGCACCCTGTACAAGGCTGGCCTGCCGCTGGCTGAAGCGCGTGCCGAACTCGCGCAACAGGCCGAGCACTCGGCCGATGTTCGACTGCTTCTTGAGTTCATCGATCGCAGTCAGCGCTCGTTGGTGCGCTGAGTGCAATGAGCGCCACCAGTACCCGCCCGCTGCGAATTGCACTGGTGGCCGGTGAAGCCTCCGGCGATGGCCTCGGAAGCGGCTTGATGACGGCATTGCGGCAACGCCTCGGCGCGGTCAACTTCGCCGGCATTGGCGGCCCGCAGATGCGCGAAGCCGGCCTTGATGCTTGGCATGATTGCAGTGAACTGGCGGTGATGGGTCTGGCCGAAGTTCTGCGGCATCTGCCGCGGCTACTGCGCCTGCGTCGGCAACTGGTCTCGCGTCTTGAACAATGGCAACCCGATTTGTACATCGGCATCGACGCGCCCGATTTCAACCTGCCCGTGGAACGCCGCCTGAAAGCACGCGGAGTCACCACCGTGCATTACGTCAGCCCTTCCGTGTGGGCCTGGCGCAGCAAGCGGGCACAACGCATGGGCGCGAACGCCGACTGCGTGCTTTGCCTGTTCCCGATGGAGCCGCCGATCTATCAGCGTTTCGGTGTGGACGCGCGTTTTGTCGGGCACCCGCTGGCGGATGCCTATGCCATGCAGCCCGACCAATCCCGTGCTCGCGCACAGTTGGGTCTGAGCGATGACGCACGCGTGCTGGCGGTATTGCCCGGCTCGCGCATCGGCGAAATTCAACGCCTGCTGCCGACGTTCCTGGACGCCGTGGCCGAATTGCACGAGGCGATTCCTGCATTGCAGGTACTGATCCCCGCCGCCAATGGCGCCTGTTCCGACGCCATCCACGCGGTGCTCGCCAACCATGCACTGGCCGCCAAGCCGATCGTGCTCGATGGCCAGGCCAGCACCGCCTTGCTGGCCTGCGACGCGGTGCTGCTGGCATCGGGAACCGCCGCGCTGGAAGCATTACTGGCCAAGCGGCCGATGGTGGTGGCCTACCGCATTGCCGCGCTCACCCATGCCTTGGTAATGCGCCTTGGACTGATGCAAGTGCGGCGCTACAGCCTGCCCAACGCGCTCGCTGGCCATCTGCTGGTGCCCGAGTTGATGCAACACGACTGCCGCCCCGCCGCGATCACGGCGGCACTACTGCCTTGGCTGCAAGCACCGGGGGCCAGCGCAGCATTGCTGCCGGCCTATCGCGCCATCCACCAACAATTGAGTGGCAACGCCAGCACAAAAGCAGCGGACGCGGTCATCGACGTGTTGGCTCTGCGTCGGTGAACACACCGCAGTGGATTGCCGGTGTCGATGAAGCCGGGCGAGGGCCACTGGCAGGCCCGGTCACTGTGGCGGCGGTCATTCTCGATCCACAACGCCCCATTGCCGGGCTTGATGACTCGAAAAAACTCAGCCGGCAACGACGCGAAGCACTTTATCCGCAGATCATCGAATCAGCATTGGCATGGCATATCGTATTTGTCGCCGCCGCTGAAATTGATCGGGTCAATATCCTCAACGCAACTCTTGACGGCATGCGCGCTGCCCTGCTCGGCCTGCAGCGACCGCCCACCCTGGCATTGATCGATGGCAACCGTCTGCCCAAGGCGCTGCCCTGCCCGGCGCGAGCCATTGTCGGTGGCGATGGCATTGAACCGGCAATCAGCGCCGCCTCGATCCTTGCCAAAGTCGCCCGCGACCGGCACATGGACGGCCTGGACGCCCACTACCCCGGTTACGGCTTTCGCCAGCACCACGGCTACCCCACCCCGACGCACCTCGATGCTCTGCGTCGGCTCGGCCCCTGCCCCGAACACCGCCGCAGTTTTGCACCGGTACGCGCGTTGCTGGCGCCCGGTTGCGGGTGATCGCAAACGTGGCATGGGTGGGGCCACGGGGCCACGGGACCACGGGACCACGGTAAGTGCGTAATGCTTCCGGTCCGCAAAGGACGCAAAGGCAAAACGAAGTTTGCATCACGGCGCGCACTGTCGTGTTTGTCATCGCACTATCGAAACGGTGACTCGGTCCCGGGTTACGCCGCACATGGATGTGCAAGTGCCCCGACTGCATGGGGATGCACAAGAGGGGCCGCGCTTCGCGCTAAGCCGGGCTACAACCTGCGATGAGGAACAATGATTGCAGCGGGATGAAACGGAAAAGCAGATAAATAGCGCAGGGCGACCCCACCCTTGCCCGCACCCAAATCCTGCGATAAACGACATGGATCACACCGTATCATTCAACCGGTTACCTGTAGAATTGACACATGCGCATTCCCCATATCCAGCGTTTTCTGTTTACCGGCCTGCTCACCGTGTTTCTCACCGTGTTTCCGTTGTGGCTTACCTGGGTCGTGTTCGAGCTGGTGCTCACCCAATTGTCCAAGGTCGGTGCGCCCATCGTTGACGCAGTATTCAACATACTCTCGCCGCTGTTCCCGTCCTCAACCTACATGCTCGATCTGAGCTGGCTGCGTTTCGCACTAGCCGTACTGCTCACCCTGGCGGTGCTATACAGCCTGGGCGCACTGGCCAACCGTGTGATCGGCAAACGCCTGTTGTCGTGGATTGACAGTCTCATCGCACGTATCCCATTGGTACATTCGATTTATGGTGGCACCAAAAAACTGCTCTCGGTACTGGCCGCCAAACCCGAAGGTGCGCAACGTGTGGTGCTGATCGATTTTCCCAACCGCGACATGAAAGTGGTGGGTTTTGTCACCCGCGTTATCCGCGAGGAAGGCAACGGCCGCGAGTTGGCTGCGGTGTATGTGCCGACCACGCCCAACCCGACCTCGGGTTATCTTGAAATCGTGCCGGTCGAAAACCTTACCCCGACCGACTGGAGTGTCGATCAAGCAATGGCCTTTATCATTTCCGGCGGTGCGGTAAGCCCGGATCAGATTCCCTACAGCCGCCCCGCACCAGCCGCCAGTCCGTCTACAATCAAAACTGGCGCCGTCAACGAGCCATGACCAATGGCGCTTGCCGCGACACGATGCTACGCGCAGGCTGACGCTTCGATTTTAAACTTGCCTACACTGTCTGCTGAGGACTCCCTATGCATATTCGTCCACTCGCGCTCGCTATCGGCCTGTCGCTTACCACCTTGCTGGCAGCCTGTTCAGGCTCGAATCAGGCGCCTGTTGCCAGCGCTCCGGTGGTCGACCCGGCGCAGTTCGCCGCTCAACTCGATGCCATGTACGCCGAGTTCTGGGAAGCATCACTCAAGCTCAACCCTCTGCAAGCCACCTTTATCGGTGACCCGCGTTACAACGATCAACTCCCCAATTTCCTGAGTGCCGACTACCGGCAGCAGGCGCATGACTTCACGCAACAATGGCTGGCGCGCGCACAAACCATCGACCCGACCCCGCTGAGCGGGCAAGCGCGCATCTCGTACGACATCTTTGTGCGCGACCTCAAATCCGAACTGGAATCCGAGCGCTTCCCGGACTGGATGCAGCCAATCAACCAGTTCAGCTCGATGGCCAGTTTTGCCGTGCAATTGGGCTCTGGCAGCAGCGCGCAACCATTCAAGACCGTGCTTGATTACGATAACTGGCTCAAACGTGGTGATGCGTTGGTGGCCCTGTTCGATCAGGCCATCGCCAACATGCGCGAAGGCATGGCCGCTGGTGTGGTGCAGCCCAAGGTGCTGATGCTCAAGGTACTGCCGCAGCTCGATGCAGTGATCAAGACCAATCCCGAGGACAGCGATTTCTGGGGCCCGATCACGCGCATGCCGGCGGACTTCAACGACGCCGACAAGCGACGACTCACCGACGCCTATCGCGCCATGATCGGTGAGCGCCTGCTGCCGGCCTACCAGCGGCTGCGCGATTTTATCGCCAACGATTACCTGCCCGCCTGTCGCGACACCGTGTCGCTCTCGGCACTTCCCGATGGTGAAGCCTGGTACGCATTCAATGCCAAATCGCAAACCACCACTGACCTCACTCCAGCGCAAATCCACCAGATCGGACTTGATGAAGTGGCGCGCATCCAGGGCGAAATGCGCAATGTGATGCAGCAGGTCGCCTTCAAGGGTGATCTCAAGGATTTCTTCGCCTTCCTCACCAACGACAAGCAATTCGAGTTCAAAAGCGAGCAAGCGCTGCTTGATGCCTACAATGGCCTGCGTGAGCGTATCGACGCCAGGATTCCAGAACAGTTTTCGCTATTGCCAAAGGCCGGTTTCGAGATTCGCCCGATCGAAGCCTTCCGCGCGGCGTCCTCAGCCGGCGGCGAATACCAGTCGCCGAGCGCCGATGGCTCACGCCCCGGTATCTTCTACGTCAACACCTACGACCTGCCCACCCGTAAAACCTGGGACATGGAAGACCTGTACCTGCACGAAGCGATTCCCGGCCACCACTTCCAGATCGCAATCCAACAGGAACTGGGCGACGTACCGGCATTCCGTCGTTTCGGTGGCACCACCGCCTTTGCTGAAGGTTGGGGGCTTTATGCTGAATCGCTGGGCAAGGACCTGGGCGTCTACACCGATCCGTACATGTACTTCGGGCGTTTGCAGGGCGAGCTGTGGCGCGCGATCCGTCTGGTGGTGGATACCGGCCTGCATTCCAAAGGCTGGACCCGCGAACAGGTGATCGCCTACATGCACGACAACTCGGCGGTGACCGACGTCGATGCGATTGCCGAAGCCGAGCGTTATATCGCGATCCCCGGCCAGGCGCTGGCCTACAAGATCGGCGAGCTCAAGATTCAAGAATTGCGCAAACGCGCCAGCGAGAAACTCGGTGCCAAGTTCGACATCCGCGAGTTTCACGCGCAGGTGCTGAAAGATGGTGCGCTGCCGCTGGATGTACTGGAAGCCAAGATTGATCGCTGGATTGCTACGCAGTAGGCGGAACTCGGCATTCGGCATTCAGTCGCTGCCCGACAGCGCTCGCGGTGCTCGCTACGCCTTCGCTCGGCCTGCCGGCAGGCAGGCAGGCAGGTCGAGCACAAGGGTGGGCGACCTGTGGAGCAACTGTGTTGCGCGCTGTTGCGAGCCACTGCTTCTGTGGGAGCCGGCCTGCCGGCGAACGAACTGGCAAAAGAGCTTCGCGCGCAGAGCCTGCCCCAGACTTGATCTGGGGCGCGCTCCCACGGAAGCGGTGAACGTTCCCTGTGGAGTCCGGGTCGCCCCGGGTCGTGCGCTCATTCGCGCATCAAACATGGGGCGAGCTGATGCGCTGTGGCGGAAATGGGGGTATGAAAGCAACGAGCGCTGGGCCCAAGGCCGTGTTTACATTGGTGCGTGATGCCCGCGAAGGGGTGTCGAAAGCAGCATGAAACGCAAAAGCAAAGTCAAAGACTTGGCGCATGTTTGGTGAGAGATAGAGCAATGCAGGAGCAGTTGCCGAGAAGCACAGCGCATCGCTACGCCCGGCGCAAGGCGTCGGTCCTTTTCCGCCACGTGAGGGATTCGCCGGCCGCAGGCCGGTGAAACGCTTTGCTTGCCTTGACGCTACGCTTGGTCGTAACTCGGGGCCTCGGGACGACAAGCTTGCGAACTCTCGCCCTGAGCTATTGCTACACGTTTTGGATTTCCCGTGGTCCGGTGGCCCCACGCTTCAGCCGTGCGCGTGGCCCAGCGCTTCGCCATCGAGGGTAACGCCGAGCCCAAGCACCACCCGGTTGGCATAACAAAAATAGCCGGTGACCTGGTTGATTTCGAGAATCTGCCCATCATCGAGCCCGGCTGCGCGCATCGCTTCGATATCCGCTACCGATACCGTGGCCGGCGCCAGCGCCAGTTTGCCGGCGTACGCCAGGCCCGCCTGCTCGCCCGCAGTGAACGGTGCGCCCGGAGTATCACTGTCCAGCGCCACCAGCATTGCCTCGCCAGTGGCCGCATCGGCCGCCTCGCGCAACAACCCGGCACGATGATGCGCCACGCAATAGGCACAGCCATTGAGCCGGCTCACCAGCACCCCAACCGCCTCCAGATAGGCATTGGGCAAAGTATTGGCGGTGTGATGCAAGGCCGCACGATACAACGCGAGATGCCCTTCCAGTGTGTGCGGGCGCAGGCCATGCACGGTGATGATGTTGTCGAGCCGGCCGTCAGGTGCCAGCAACCGCTGGTACTGGACTTTCAGGCGACCGCTGGCCTGATCGGGGGTAATGGATTGTATCCAGCTCATGCAACGTTCTCGATTGGCGTGGCGCGGCCTTGGCAAAAGCCAGCACGCATCACGGATTCAGGACTTCTTCTTGCCGCCTGGCGATTTTTTCTTGCTCGCCGTATCCGCAGTTGCGGCGACCTCGGGCTGATCACCCAGCAAACGGGTGGCGGGGCAAAACGAAAACGCCGGGCAACGCCGGCAACCGACCGCAATGGCAACGGGGCACACCGTCATGATGCTTCTCCTGGGCAGGCATGTCACACCGTCGGTGTGATCGCGCCACGTCACAATAAACCATTGCCGCCCGTTTTTGCTCACGAAAGCTTTTGTTGCGAATTGAACGGTACAGAACAACTCCTGAAGGTGGACCCTGGCGTTACTCTTGTATAACCATACGTCCGTGCATCACGCGCCACGGGAACCCCGTCATGTCCCTGCTCACCGACAACAGCCTGGAAAGCGAAGACACCCGCGTATTTGCCTCGCCATTCGCGTTTCTGGTCGCCGAAAACCAGTTGCCAGAGGCGCAGTACAAGGCACTGGAAGACGACTTTCCGAAGTACCACGGCGCCGGTTTCTTTCCCTACGACCCGGCCGATTGCGGCGAGCACGTGCAGCAGCTGGTGGCAGAACTGACTGCGCCGGCATTTGCCGACCGCATCGGCCAGCACCTGGGCGTCCCTGATCTGGGCCGCTACCCGACGCTGGTCACGCTTTGCCGCTCACTCAACAAACGCCACGGCACCATCCACACCGATAGCCGGTCCAAGGTGGTCACGGCCCTGCTCTACCTCAATCGCGACTGGCCACCGATCAGCGAAGGCTGCTTGCGCTTTCTGGATCGCATCGATGATGTCGATGCGCTGGTAGCGCCGGAGATCCGGCCGCTGTACGGCACGCTGGCGGCGTTCCGCCGTGCCGACAATTCGTTTCACGGTCACTTGCCCTTCGAAGGCGAGCGGCGGGTGATCCAGGTGGCGTGGCTGACCAGCGAAGAAGAAAAGCTGCGCAAGACCAAACGCGGGCGCTTCTCGCGGCTGGTCAAGCGCTTGGCCGGTTTTCTTGATCGACGCTTTGGTGCCGGCCGCGACCGCAGCGCGGCACATCGCGATTGATGCGCCGCCAAGCGGCGGCACAGCGCAGGCAATCACTCAGCCATTGCGCAGCGCGGCAATGCGCTCAGCCAACGGCGGATGGCTCATGAACAGGCGCTTGAGGCCGCTGCCAACGCCACCGGAAATGCCGAATGCGCGCACCTCGTTGGGCAGGGTGCTGACGCCGTAAGTCTGCGCCAGTCGCTCCAGCGCACCGATCATTTTCTGGCGACCAGCCAGCCGCGCGCCACCGGCATCGGCGCGGAACTCGCGCCAGCGCGAAAACGCCATCACGATCAGCGACGCAACAATACCGAAAATCATGTCGAGCACGAACACGATGATGTAGTAGGCGAAGCTCGGGCCACCGTCTCGGTTGCCGCTGATCCAGGCATCGATCGCGCGCCCGACCACGCGCGCGAAGAAGATCACGAAGGTATTGAGCACGCCTTGCAGCAAGGTCATGGTCACCATGTCGCCATTGGCAACGTGGCTGATTTCATGCGCGAGCACCGCCTCGGCCTCATCGCGGCTCATCGCCCGCAGCAGACCGGTGGAAACCGCCACCAGTGAGGCATCGCGGCGCATACCGGTAGCAAAGGCATTGATTTCCGGTGCATCGTAGATTGCCACTTCGGGCATGCCGATGCCGGCGGCCTCGGCCTGCCGGCGCACGGTGCCGAGCAGCCACATTTCCAGTTCGTTGCGCGGCTGGGTGATCACCTGCGCGCCGGTAGCGCGCTTGGCCATCCACTTGGAAATGGCCAGCGACACAAACGCGCCGCCGAAGCCAAATATCGAGGCGAACAACAGCAGCACGCTGTTTTCACCCAGACGGATGCCGAACACGCTTTGCAGGATCGACAGCACCACGCCGAGCAGGATCACTACGGCGAAGTTGGTCGCGATGAGCAGAAGAATGCGTTTCATGATGGGCAAGGCTCCAGATAATCGACAGACCCGGTAATGCAGCAACTGTCCACACCATTTGCGGCCGGTTTGGCGCAATTCAAGCGCCGCTGCGCTATCCATGATTGGGTAGACTGTTTCAATTCTGCCAATCATTGCCTGAACAACTCATCACATGCCCGCCCCCACCTACTGCGGCCGCTTTGCGCCCTCGCCAACCGGCCCGCTGCATCTGGGCTCGGCGTACACGGCGCTGGCCAGTTGGCTGCTGGCGCGGCAGGCGGGTGGCCAATGGCTGATCCGCATCGAAGACCTCGACCCGCCGCGCGAAGTGGCCGGCGCCAGCGCGGCACAACTCGCGGCATTGCAGCGGCTCGGGCTGACCTCGGATATGCCGGTGCTGCGACAAAGCCAGCGCTACCACGCATATCAGGCCGCGCTGGATCAGTTGCTGGCCAGCGGCCAAGCGTTCGCCTGCCACTGCTCACGCAGCGACCTGGCTGAATCGGGCGGCGTGCATCGCGATTGCACGGCCAAACGGCAGCGGCCGACACCGGCAATCCGTTTTCGCGTCCGCGATGCGGAGGTGATCGTGCTGCACGACGCCATCCAGGGCGAATACCGACAGTCGTTGGCAGAGACGACCGGCGATTTCGTGCTGCGCCGCGCCGATGGCCTGTGGGCATATCAACTGGCGGTGGTGGTGGATGATGCCGCACAAGGCATTACCGATATCGTACGCGGCAGCGACTTGCTCGACTCAACGCCGCGCCAGATCGCCTTGCAGCGCGCACTCGGACTGCCCACGCCAAGCTACGCACATGTGCCGGTGCTGCTTGGCGCCGATGGCCAGAAGCTGAGCAAATCCGCGCACAGCGATGGTATCGACAACGGCGACCCGGTACGCGTGTTGAGCCGGCTATGGGGGTTACTCGGGCAGTCGCAGCCATTGCCAAACAGCGCACCCGATGTGTCAACTTGGTTGGCTGCGGCAGTGGCGGCGTTCCGGCCCGAGGCCCTGCCACACCGCACCGCGATTGCATTTGAATCCATGCATACGTAGTCCTCTGCAACACGGCATGTCCTTGCGTACAATCGACGCAGCAAACCACTATCCTGGGAGGGATATCATGCAGTCACGGATCGCACTGGTAACCGGCGGCACCGGCGGCATCGGTACCGCCATCTGCAAACGTCTGGCGTCGATGGGGCACAAGGTGGCCACCAACAGCCGCAATCTTGAGCGCGGCCAGGAGTGGCAAGCCAAGCTGAAAGCCGAGGGCTTTGCGGTGTCGGTGTTTCCCGGCGATGTCAGCGAAGTGGAGTCCGCCAGAACACTGGTTGAATCGATCACCAACGAACTCGGCCCGATCGACATTCTGGTCAACAACGCCGGCATCACCCGCGACTCGACCTTCCACCGGATGAGCGCGTTGCAGTGGCAGGAAGTGATCAACACCAACCTCAACGCCTGTTTCAACGTCACCCGGCCGGTGATCGAATCCATGCGTGAGCGCCGCTGGGGCCGCATCATCCAGATCAGTTCGATCAACGGCCAGAAGGGCCAGTACGGGCAGGCCAACTACGCCGCATCCAAAGCCGGCATGCACGGATTCACCATTTCGCTGGCGCAGGAAAACGCGCGTCAGGGCATCACCGTCAATACCATCTCGCCCGGCTACATCGCCACCGACATGGTGATGGCGGTGCCCGAAGACGTGCGTGCCAAGATCGTGGCGCAGATCCCCACCGGCCGCCTTGGTACCCCGGAAGAGATCGCCTATGCGGTGGCGTTCTTCGTTCCCGATGAAGCCGCCTGGATCACCGGTGCCAACCTGTCGGTCAACGGCGGCCACTACATGGGTTGGTGAGCACCACATTTGCTGCGCCGTGAACGCGAGTGCGCGTCTTGTGGTGCTGCGCATTGTGGTGCAGCAATCGATTGCGATTACACGATCACCGCCGCAACATCAAAAACTCACTTGACATCCAGCGCGGATGCCACTTGCACGGTGCAGCATGCTGCGTCATGCTGCACTTCTTGCACTGCATCATTCGATGGGAATTCGCGACGCATGGCCCAAACCCGCATCATCAAAAAATACCCGAACCGGCGCCTGTACGACACCGACATCTCCAGCTACATCACGCTTGAGGATGTGCGCCAACTGATCGTGGACAACGAACCGTTCGAAGTGCGCGACGCCAAGACCAGCGAAGACATCACCCGCTCGGTGTTGTTGCAAATCATTGCCGACCAGGAACAGGACGGCCAGCCGATTTTGTCTACCGAATTGCTGAGCCAGATCATCCGCTTCTATGGCGACTCGTTGCAGGGCTTCATGGGCAGCTACCTCGAACGCAGCATGCAGACCTTCCTTGAGCAGCAGCAGCAGTTCCGCAGCCAGCTCAACAACATACTGGGCCAGGCGCCGTGGTCGATGCTCAACCAGCTCACCGAGCGCAACATGGATTTGTGGAAGCAATTCCAGCAGGGCGTGCTGGGCTCGATCAAGACCGACCCGCTGACCAAGCCCGCCGCCCAGAGCAAGTCCCGCAGCACGCGTTGAAGTGCAATTCCAGCGACGAAAGCACTAGCGCCTCGTCGCGCAGCCCGGTATCATTCCGCGTTCGTGGGGCGGTAGCTCAGCTGGGAGAGCGTCGCGTTCGCAATGCGAAGGTCGTGGGTTCGATCCCCATCCGCTCCACCACTAATCCACAAACAACCGGCCCTCGCGGCCGGTTTTTTGTTTCTGCGAATGCTTGCTGCTGCGGGATTTCGCGGTGGTATTGCCGGTACCACGCTACGATCGGTCAAGCCCGACAGGCTGCTCGCTTCACGAACAGGGTAATCCTGAAGCCAATTGGGCAATGGCAGCGGCTATTAACCCCTTTCCCGTGCGCCCAGAAGATCACTGCTAGCGACAGATACCATCTGCATCTAATAGCATCCTGAAACCACATCGGGGAAATCGAAGCATGCGCACAGTGATTGGCATCCGACCGGCCAAATCCGGCCGTCAGGCAGTCGATGACGCCAACGGCCCCACGCCGACCGTCTGGTTCGATTCCTGGCGGCAGATGGCCAGCCTGCTGTCGGACGAAAACCGCGCGCTGCTGCGCCTGATGCGTGAAAGGCAACCGCGCACCGTGCTGGAGTTGGCCGAGTGGTCAGGCCGCGCGGCCAGCAACCTGTCGCGCACTCTGCGTCATTTGGAGCGTCACGGGCTGGTCAAGATGCACCGCAGCCCGGACACCCGGGCTGTGCGCCCGGAGGCGCTAGCCACCGAGTTTCTGATCGTGCTGGATTGATCTGAGAGGATAAGAAATGAAGTTCGAGGTGTATTGCGACGAAGCCAATCCGGATGTCCTGACATCCGGTTCGCTGAAAGCCAACTTCGTCACCTGTTACCAGGCCGACAACAGCATCGGAAAGATCAGAAGTTCGCCGGCATGGTTCCGGGCTGCATGCCTCCGCTTGCTGGGAGGTGGCCCGTGACGGCAGCCCAGAAAAAACAAAGGCCGCTGATTCGCTACGCGGGTTCAGCGGCCGAGACCTCGATAGGTTCAAAGCCGATAGGCAGTGAACTCAACGCGGAAGTCTATCCCAAGCGGCATTTTTGTCAAGCCGGCTTAGGCTTGGCTCAAAGTTGGGCCTATCTGCCTGACTTGCGCCAAAGACACGGGCGATACGCCCGTGCAGCCCAGATAAATCAGAGACTTGTGAGGCTCTTGCAAAACTCTCCTTCGCGGCTGGATTTCCACCAGCCCGCACGGCGAAAAAAGAGTGGAGCGGGTGTTGCCATTGAAGGCATGATGATGGT
>PGZE01000055.1 GCA_002840015.1 Gammaproteobacteria bacterium HGW-Gammaproteobacteria-2
TCAACGCCATGGTCCGCGATCAACAACCGTGGAGGCCCGCCCCGCTGCCCGCCTGAACACCTCTCAAACGCACCAACTGGCAACACAGTTGCTCCTACAAAAAGCAACGATACATCCCTGGAGCCCACCCTGTGGGCGACCAGCGCGTTCATCGATGCGAACACTCGCGACGGCCTGCGCAGTGTGGCGCTGTTGTCGAAAGATCTTGCGGCTGTCGCCTGACAAGATAAGCTCCAAACCGAATGAAGCACTACATTGGCTGACGGAACCTGAGCCTGCCCGCGTGGTCGAACGATGCCGCTTGGCCCACTTTTGGTCCACTTCATGCGACGCTGACGCCCTGTTGCGCATCATGAACATCACGGTTGATCTTGCGCCGCAGCCACCGATTCACCGAAGAGAGCCAATACCTGTGCCCATTAACATCCATTCTGCAGCGCTTGTGCATCGCCTGCCCCAGCTGCTGCTGATTGTCGCCGTACTAGCGCTGGCGGCGTGTCATGGCGGTGATGATGACGGCACAAGCAAGGCCAGCGCACCGGTGCAAATCATCAGCGTGCAATTGCAGCGCAAGCCGTGGCGCGATGGTATCGAGGCGCTGGGCACCGCGCGCGCCAATGAGTCGGTGGTGATTGCGGCCAAAGTCAATGAGGCCGTCAAGCGGGTCAACTTCGATAGCGGCGATTACGTCGAGGCCGGCGCGGTGCTGGTCGATCTGTCGGGTCGGGTGGAACTGGCCGAGCTTGAAGAAGCGCGCGCACAGTTTCGCGAGGCGCAGCAACAACTCGAGCGCAACCAACAACTGGCGGCGCGGCAACTGATTCCGGCCAGCCAGCTCGACGCCCAGCGTGCGACCCGCGACGCGACGCGTGCGCGCATGGATGCGATTCGTGCACGGCTGGCCGATCGCGTCATTACCGCGCCGTTCGACGGTGTGCTGGGGTTGCGCCAGGTCAGCCCGGGCACCTTGTTGCGCCCCGGCGATCCGATCACCACGCTCGATGATGTGTCGTTGATCAAACTCGATTTCACGGTGCCCGAGTCGTTTCTCTCGGTGCTCAAGGAGGGCTTGCAGGTGCAGGCGCGCAGCCCCGCCTGGCCCGACAAGGATTTCGTGGGCGTTGTGCGCAGCGTCGATTCGCGGGTAGACCCGGTTACTCGTGCGGTTACCGTGCGTGCCGAAATTCCGAACGTCGAGCGCAAATTACGCCCGGGCATGCTGATGACGGTGCTGGTGCAGCAGGAGCCGCGACCGGCGCTGGTATTGCCTGAACTGGCATTGATCCAGATCGGTCGCCAGGCGTTCGTGTTCCGGGTGCGCGAAGACAACACTGTCGAGCAGGTGCCGGTGAGCATCGGCGCACGGCGGCGCGGCGATGTGGAAATCAGCGATGGCCTGTCGATTGGTGACCGTGTAGTGGTCGAGGGCACCGTGAAGCTGCGTCCCGGCGCCAGTGTGGTGGAACATAGAAGGGTTGAGCCATGCATTTGTCCGATATCACCATCCGTCGCCCGGTGCTGGCTACCGTGATGAGCCTGCTGTTGGTGGTGCTGGGGGCTTTGTCGTACACCAAGCTGGCGCTGCGCGAGTTGCCTGATATCGATCCGCCAGTGGTGTCGGTGGAGAGCAACTATCCTGGAGCGTCTGCGGCAGTGGTAGAAACCCGAATCACCCAGATTCTGGAAGATGCGGTCAGCGGTATCGAAGGTATTGATACCCTGCAATCATCCAGCCGCAACGGCCGCGCGGCGATCACCATCGAGTTCAAGCTCAGTCGCGATATTGAAAGTGCCACCAATGATGTCCGTGATGCCATCAGCCGGGTCGTGGATCGGCTACCTGAAGAAGCCGACCCGCCCGAGGTTGCCAAGGTGTCGGCCGATGCCGATGTGATCCTGTGGTTGAATCTCAATTCGGATCGGCTCGATCCGCTGTCACTGAACGATTATGCCGATCGCTACATCGTTGATCGCTTATCGGCCATCGAAGGCGTGGCGCGCGTGCGGATCGGTGGCGAGCAACGCTACGCCATGCGCATCTGGCTCGATCGCAAGGCGCTCGCTGCACGCAATCTGACAGTGTCCGATGTCGAGGCTGCATTGCGCCGCGAGAATGTCGAATTGCCGGCGGGACGTTTGGAGTCGGCAACCCGCGATTTCACCCTGCGTATCGAGCGTGGCTACGCCGATGCCGAGCAATTCCGGCGCATGGCCCTGATCAAGGGCGCCGATGGTTACGTAGTGCGCCTGGGCGATGTGGCCAAGGTGGAAGTGGACGCCGAGGATCGGCGCGCCTGGTATCGCGGCAACGGCGAGCCGCAAGTGGGGCTTGGCATCATCAAAACTTCGACCGCCAACAGCCTGGAAGTAGCGCGCATTGTCGCCGAAGAGGCCAAGCGCATCGCACCGACCCTTCCCGAAGGCATGCACCTGGTGGTGGCCTACGATGCCACCGTGTTTATCGAAGCCGCAGTCGAGCGCGTTTTTGCCACCTTGTTCGAGGCCGTGGCGCTGGTGCTGGTGGTGATCTGGCTGTTCCTCGGCAGCGCCCGCGCCGCATTGATTCCGGCGGTGACGGTGCCGGTATGCCTGATCGCGTCGTTCATGGCCCTGTATGCCTTCGGTTTCTCGATCAACCTGCTCACCCTGTTGGCGCTGGTATTGGCGATTGGCCTGGTGGTGGATGATGCCATCGTGGTGCTGGAAAACGTGCAACGGCGCGTCGATCTGGGCGAGCCGCCGGAAGTGGCGGCCGAGCGCGGCACCCGGCAGGTAGCGTTTGCGGTGATCGCGACCACCGCGGTGTTGATCGCGGTGTTCTTGCCGGTGGCGTTCATGGAGGGCAACAACGGCCGCCTGTTCCGTGAACTGGCGGTGGCGCTGGCCGGGGCCATCGCGATTTCGGCGTTCGTGGCCTTGAGCTTGACCCCAATGATGTGCGCGCGACTGGTGCGGCCGCACACCAAGCAACACGGCTTGAACGCGGCGGTGGATCGCTGCCTGCGCGCGGTTGAGCGCGGCTATCGCAGCAGCTTACAGCGGCTGGTTGGCCGGCCGTGGCTGTTCGGCGCGGTGATGCTGCTTGCCGTTGCAATAAGCGGCGTGTTGTTTTTCAATGTGCCGCGCGAGTTGGCGCCACCGGAAGATCGCGGTGCATTCTTCACCCTGGTTCAGGGGCCGGAGGGTGCCGGCTTTGACTACACCGTGAGCCAGGTACGCGAGATCGAACGCCGCCTGCTGACGCATGCCGGCAAAAACGGTCCGATCGATCGCGTGATCACCCGCGTGCCGGGCGGCTTTGGCTCCAGCGAAGAAATGCATACCGGGCAGGCCATCGTGCTGCTCAAGCCCTGGAGGCAGCGCGATATTTCCACCGCGCAGTTGGCCGAGCAGGTGCGTGGCGAGTTGTCCGACATTCCCGGCGTACGTGCCATGCCTACCGTGCGTTCCGGGCTGGTGCGCAGCGGTGGTCAGCCATTTCAGGTAGTGCTGGGCGGGCCGGATTATGACGAACTGGCGCAATGGCGTGATCGGCTACTGGCGCGGATGGACGAAAATCCGGGATTGTTTGCTGCCGACTCCGATTACAAGGAAACCCGGCCGCAATTGCGGGTCACCGTGGATCGTGAGCGTGCAGCCGATGTGGGCGTGTCGGTGGCCGATATCGGCCGCACCCTGGAAACGATGATGGGCTCGCGCCAGGTCACCACGTTCGTCAGCGATGGCGAGGAATACGACGTGATCGCGCAGGCGCAAGAAGCCGATCGCGCCACGCCATCGGACCTTAATAACCTTTACGTGCGTTCGCGCAGCGGCCAGTTGATCCCGCTGGCCAGCGTGGTAACGCTGTCGGAGCTCGCAGAGCCGGGCACCTTGAATCGCTTCAACCGGCTGCGTGCGATCACCCTGTCGGCCGGTATCGCGCCGGGTTATACCCTGGGTGAAGCGCTCGATTGGGTGCAGCAGGTCGCACGCGAGGAACTGCCGCAAACCGCTTCGCTCGATTACAAGGGCGAATCGCGTGAATACCAGAAGGCCGGCAGTGCGGTGCTGTTTACTTTTGCGATGGCGTTGCTGGTGGTGTATCTGGTGCTGGCGGCGCAGTTCGAGAGCTTCATCCATCCGCTGGTAATCATGCTCACGGTGCCGCTGGCGGTGCTGGGCGCCTTGCTCGGGCTGATGATTACCGGCTCCACGCTCAACCTGTTCAGCCAGATCGGCATCGTGATGCTGGTGGGGCTGGCCGCCAAGAACGGCATCTTGATTGTCGAGTTCGCCAATCAGCGGCGCGATGCTGGCCGCTCGGTGCTCGATGCGGTGCTGGAAGCCTCGCAGACCCGCCTGCGCCCGATTCTGATGACCTCGGTAGCGACGATTGTTGGCGCGGTGCCGTTGCTGGTCGCTGGCGGCCCCGGTTCGGCCAGCCGCAGCGCGATTGGCGTGGTGGTGGTGTTCGGCGTGGCGCTGTCCACCGTGCTGTCGTTGTATGTGGTGCCGGCGTTCTATGCCCTGTTGGCACCGTATACTCGCTCCCCTGAAGCACTGGCCCACCGCATCGACGAACTGGCGACGCGTACCAAGGATGTCGATCACCATGCGCCCGCCTGATTCAAAAACCGACCGCCCGCGTCCCCATCGCCCGGTTCGTGACCAAGCCAAACGCCCACAAAACGCACTGCCGGCGCCAGAGTTGCGCAACAGTGAAGATCGCTATTACGGCTTGAACGCCTGCCTCGCGGTGTTTGCGCAGAGGCCGCAGGAACTGCGCAAGGTATGGCTGCTGGAGTCGCGCATCCCGGCGCTCAAACCGGTGCTGGCGTTTTGTGTTGCCAACAAGCTCGGTTATCGCGTGGTCGAAGACGCGGACCTGGCCCGGCTAACCGGCAGCCAGCATCATGAAGGCGTGTGTTTTGCGGTCAGCCAGCGGGCGCCGTTGACGCTGGACGCCTGGCTGGCACAGCAGCCTGCCAGGGGCGCGCAACAGGCACTTTGGCTTGATGGCGTGGCCAATCCGCACAATATCGGTGCGATTCTGCGTTCATCGGCGCAGTTCGGTGTCGCTGGGGCAATGCTGTCCGGCGATGCCGGCCTGGCGGCCGGCGGCGCCGCGGCACGCGTTGCCGAAGGCGGCGCCGAAGCGGTGCCGCTGGTGCGTATTGGTGCGCGCGAGCAGGCGATGACCAAGCTCGGCGCGGCCGGATGGCAGCCGGTGGTGTCAGTGGTGCGCGGCGGCAAGTCGTTGTTCGATACCGCGTTGCCGCCACGCATGCTGCTGGTGATGGGTGCCGAGGATAGCGGCGTCGGCGCGCATTGGCTGACGCAGTCGGCGCTGCGTGTCAGCATCCCCGGCACCGGCCGGGTGGAAAGCCTCAACGTGGCCTCGGCTACGGCGGTGTTTCTGGCGCAGTGGTGGCAACAACACCGTTGACGCGCGTTGACTAATGCGGCGCGCGTTCATCCCGCCCGCGCTACCCTTGCCAATCTTTTCGGAGTATTGCCGATGCGTGCCGTTGTGTTCGTGTTGTTCTGTTTCGTCGCGGTCAGCGGGATTGCCGCATCGCCCACCTATCGTGTGGATTACCAGGTTGCGTTCGAGCCGGCGCAGAAGAGCGCGCGGGTAAGCATCACCTTGACCTCGGGCAAGGGCCGGGTCAGTTCACTGCGCTTTCGCATGGATCCCACGCGCTACAGCGCAATCCAGGGCGACGGCGAAATTGTTCGCAAGGGCGAGTACCTGACCTGGAAGCCGCCGCACGCGGGCGGCAGCCTGCATTACCGCTATGCGATCGAGCATCGCCGCAAGAGTGGCGGCTATGACGCGCGGATCACGCCGACCTTCGCCATCGTGCGTGGCGATAACCTGGTGCCGTCGGTTACGGTGCGTGCCACGCGCGGGGCGCAATCCGAGGCACGGTTAAGCGCGGTATTGCCACCCGGCTGGAGCGGCTTTGAAACCCCGTGGCATCCGTTGCCCGAGGGCCGGGTATTCCGGGTTGATGAACCGTCTCGCAACTTTGACCGTCCAACCGGTTGGATCATTGCCGGCGATTTGGGTGTACGCCGTGATCTGATCGAGGTGGAGTCGGGCGGCTGCCTGGACTGTGGGCACCTGGATTGTGGTGTCGGTTGCTTCGCCATATCGGTAGCCGCGCCCAAGGGTGAAGACGTAAGTCGCAACGACATTCTTGGTGTTGTCCACGCTACGGCGCCGGCGATGTATGAGGCCTTTGGCAGCTTGCCGCAAAAAGTGCTGATTATCAGTGCCGGTGACCCGATGTGGCGTGGTGGTCTTTCCGGGCCTTACTCACTGTTCGTGCATTCTGATCGACCGCTGATCAGCGAGAACGGCAGCAGCACCCTGATGCACGAAATGGTGCATGTGATCACCCGGCTGCACGCAGTGTCAGGTGATGACTGGATTGTCGAGGGTATTGCCGAGTACTACTCCATGGCGCTGCTGCATCGTGCGGGCTTGCTCAGTGACGCGCGTCTGGCGCGTGGCATCGCCTGGATGCGCAATCACGGCAAACGCATCAAGCAATTGCATTCGGATCGTTCCAGTGGCCCACGCACCGCACGTGCGGTGGCACTGCTGGCCGATCTCGATGCCGAATTGCGCAAACGCAGCGATGGCAAACGCAGCCTTGATGACGTGGTGAAGCAGTTGCGCAAACGGCGCCAAGTATCAGTGCAGGATCTGCGCGCGATTGCCACCGACCTGCTTCACGGTACACCGGCAAAGACGCTGAGTACGCCCTTGCTTGATTGACTTTCGCCAACTCCTGCCGCTCGGCGTTGCGGTAGAGTCTGGCAAACACCTGGACTCGCAACCATGAGCAAACGCGCGCACCTGCAACCGTCTGATCTGCATGGACTGGGCCGCCTGTCGATTCAGGCGGTTACCCAGATGACACGGCTGGTGGAGTCGGTACACCACACCATCACCCAAACTCCGCTGCCGCTGGGTGCCGAGCGTACGGGAAATACACGCGGCATTGCCGGACTGGTTTATCGCAGCATCCGCGGTGTCACCACGCTGGTGGGTGGCACGCTGGAGATGGCGCTGGCGCATCTGCAACCACTGCTGGCAGACCGCACGCCAGCGTCGTCACCCGAGCGCGAGGCGGTACTGGCGGCGCTCAATGGCGTGCTTGGCGATCACCTTGCTGCCACTGCCAACCCGCTGGCGATTCCGATGCGTCTGCGCTGCGATGGTGTGCCGCTGCAAGCCGGCACGGTGGCGGATGCGACCAGCAAAGTTGCGGTGCTGGTACACGGGCTGTGCATGAATGACCGGCAATGGGCGCGATCGCGCAGCGTGCCAGATGCGGCGCACGGTGCCGCAGCAGCACTGGCGCGCGAACTGGGTTACAGCGTGCTGCATCTGCATTACAACAGCGGTCGCCATATCTCGCACAATGGCCGCGAGTTTGCCGACCTGTTGCAATCGCTGGATCGGCAGTGGCCGCAACCGATCCAGGAACTCCTGCTGCTCGGCCACAGCATGGGTGGGCTGGTGTCGCGCAGCGCCTGTCATCACGCCGCACTCGCCGGCCACGATTGGCTGGCGCGATTGCGCACGATGGTGTTTCTGGGCAGCCCGCACCACGGTGCCGCACTGGAGCGTGGCGGCAATGGGCTTGATCTGCTGCTCGGCGCCAGCCCGTATACCGCGCCGTTCGCTCGGCTAGGCAAGCTCCGCAGCGCCGGCATCACCGATCTGCGCTACGGCTATGTGCGCGATGAGGACTGGCACGGCCAGGATCGCTTCGCGCGCACAGGCGATCAGCGTCAGCCGCTGGCGCTGCCGGTACACGTGGATTGTTATGCCATCGCTGCCAGCACCGGCAAACAGGCGGGCGATCTCGGCGACCGCCTGCTGGGTGATGGCCTGGTTTCGGTCGAAAGTGCGCTGGGCCGTCACTCCGACCCGGCGAAGATGTTGCCGATTCCCGAATCCCGACAGTGGGTCGGTTATGGCATCAACCACCTGCAATTGCTCGATCATCCGGCGGTGTATGCGCAGTTGCGGCAGTGGTTGGCCGGTTGACTTGCAGTGATCGATGGCGGCAAAACCATCACAATGAGATGGAATCGCGCCGCGCCATCACTCCGCCGCGCTCTTGGGTTCAGCGGTCGCCAGCAATTCCGCCACCGGCGCGTGGTGCCGCCCGGACAGCCACGGCTGCACGAACACCGCGACCAGGATGATTGCCACGCCGAAATAAAACGCTGGCGCCAGTTCGCGTTGTTCGCCGAACAAGACCACCGCCAATGCGATCGCGTAGACCGGTTCCAGATTGACCGCCAGTTGCGCGCTGTAGGCGCTCAGATGGCGCAGCGCCAGCAGCGACAGCGCGAACGGCAGCAAGGTACACCCCAGTGCCAATACCAATAGCAACAGCGCGTCGCGTGCAGAGGGGAGTGCGGTCATGCCGGTGCTGCCGAGCGCCGGCACCAGCAGGGTGAGAAACACGGTGCCGGCGCCCAGTTCCAGGCAGGTCACGGTCAGTGGGTCGGCACGATCGACCAGGCGTTTGTTGAACGCACCGAACACCGCCACCAGCAATGCCGACAGCGTGCCCACGGCAAAGCCGGCGAGCATGCCGCTGGGCACGCCGCCCACTACCATCGCGACCCCCGGCACCACCGCTGCGCCCAGCCACAGTTCACGTGAGACAAAAGCGCGGCCGGTGATGCGAGGCTCCAGCACCGCCATGAACACCGGCGCCAGCGCAATGCAGCTTACCGCCACCGACGCATTCGCCAGCTTGATCGCGCCGTAAAAGGTGAGCCAGTGCAACGACACCAGTGCGCCGATGCCGGCATAGGCCAACAGCAGGCGTGGCGGCAACGTGCGCAGGCCGCGCCATACCCGTGGCACCAGCAGCAGCGCCAGCGTCACCAGGCCCATGCGCCACCACACCAACGCCAGCGCCGGCAAGGTGATGAGCTTGCCGAGGATGGCGGTGAAGCCCCACAGCAGCACGCACAGGTGGATTTGCCACAGGGCTTTGCGGGTGCTTGGCATGGTTGCGGTGGGCGAGGGCTGGAGCGCGCAGTTTACGCGGATGGACACGGCGGTTGCGCTGTCGAGTGGCGTACCATGTGCTCCCCACCACAGCCCGCAACGGAGCTACAGCGCATGAGCCTTTCCATTTACGCCGCATCCGTCCCCGTGTTCCAGCAAATGCTGGGTAGCCTCAAAGGCATCCTCATCAAGGCCGAGGCCCACGCCACGGCGAAGAAAATCGAGCCACAGGCCCTGCTCGGCGCGCGGTTGTCGCCGGACATGTTTGCGCTGACCCGGCAAGTGCAGATCGCCTGCGATTTCGCCAAGGGCGTGTGTGGCCGCCTCGCGCAAGTCGAGTTGCCGGTACACGAGGACAACGAGCTCAGCTTCGCCGAATTGCTGGCACGCATCGACACCGTACAGGCATTTATCGGCGCGTTGCCGGAAGCCGCTTTCACCGGTGCCGAAGGCCGCGAGATCGTGCTCCGGCCCGGTACGCCCAAGGAGCGTCGCTTGAGCGGGCAGGATTACCTGCTGCACTACGGCCTGCCGCAGTTCTTCTTCCATCACGCGGCCAGCTATGCCCTGCTGCGCCACAACGGCGTCGAGATCGGCAAGCTCGATTACATGGGCGCGTTCTGAGTGCAGGCGCTCAGCTTTCCAGCAACGCGGGTTCTGCCTCCTGAACTCGCGCATTGCGGGCGAGGCCATTGGCCAGCATGGGAGCCAGCGAGTTCATCAGCTTGACCTGGTCTTCCACAAAGGCTCCAGGACTCTGGTGCGCGAACACCAGTAGGCCACGCCATTCGCTGGTGTTGAGCGGCACCAGCAGGGCAGACTGGTAGCCGAGGCGAGCCAACTCACGTGCCAGCCGCGATTCGCCGTGTTCGACCGTATGGCGGCGCAAATCCGGCAGATGGGTTGTGCTGGCTTTGGCAAAGTCGCGCTGTGCGAACAGGCCGAGCAAGCTCACGCGTTCGTTCAGCAGTGCGGTTTTCGGTGTGCTGCTCACTCCATAACGCACCGTACCGTCGTTGCCCGAATCCGAGACTTCAATCAGCGCCAGCCAATCGGTTGGAATGTATGGAGCCGATTCGCGCGCCAGTTCGACAAAGCTGGTGGCAAGATTGGAGCGCCGTTGCAGATGATCGAGCAGCGAGAGCACCAACCGAGTGCGTGAAGACAGGCTGTTGAAGGCAATGGCCAGTTGTCCCAGCTCATCCTTGGCGCCTACCGGCATTTGGTAGCCAAAATCGCCAGACGCCACGCGCTGGCAACCGGTCACGGTGGCACGGATGCGCTGGGTGACACCAAAAAAGAACCATAGCAGTGCTATGGCAGTAACGATGAGTGAGACAAGTACCGAGCCGATGCCGCTGGCAGAGGCCTTGCGCGAATCACTGTCGGTAGCAGCCTGGAACTGTTCCACCAAGGCGTGAACCTGGGCATTGATCGCGGGCTGGTTATTGCTGACGAACCGCGCGCCCCATTCCAGGCGCGGTTCGTTCTCATCGGGTCCGAGTTGTTCGTGCAAGCCGCTGCGATAGTCAGCCCACGCGCCATCAAGCCTGGCAATACCTTCTACAAGCGCGTCGTCGGCTATCGCGTCGTGGGCTGCGATGCTCAGTTGCAGTGACTTCAGAGTGTCGTCGAAGCGTGCGACATCGCCGATCAGCTCGCGCTTGAACAACGCGACATCGCGCGCGTAACTCTCGAAGTCGCGAGCTGCATTGTTGACGTAGTGCTGCCCGCGCCCCAGTAGCGCCTCTCCCGTGGTTTCCAATTGTTGCACTTCGCCCAGCACGGTGTAACGCGCCACGCTGGTGCGGTACAGACTGGTGTTCCACAACTGACTGCCAACGGTTACCACAGTAAGGATGACAAGGCCGGTCAGCACTTTCCATTGCAGGCCATTGCGCATGAAATTCATTATTTTTATCCCCAATCATTTTTTTTATTGTGCGCCGTGGCGCGATCCGCATTTAACCGTTTCAATGCATTGCCACTGCGTGATTCGCATCACAGTTATGCATTTTTTCGGTACGCGCGGCCGCATGTGTGCCGGTGTTCGCCAGAAGTGAGGCCGGACTGAAATCAGATTGAAACCAGATTGAAACCGGGCTGCGATTAGAGGCGGCAGGACGCATGTTCGCTACCTTGCAAACGAGCAGCAATGGTCTGTGCGTTTTTTACGTGGTGCCTCGCGAGCATCCAGCCAAATGTTATCGCGCGTATGCTCTTGGGCGTTGCGAAGTTGCCGACAAAGCCGATGACGCACAGGTATCTGGCACGGAACGCCGCCATCGGCCTGATTACACTTGCCCACGCTCATATCACCCTGACCGAACGGCCGATCAGGTCGAAGCGGGTGCGGAAAAAACCATCACCAAGGATGGCGAGAATTACGTTGCCCTGATCGATGCTGATCGCCTCGTCCACTACCAGCTATGCCCTGATGCGGCCTAGCGGCGTTGAAATCCACTCAAGCCAGCACGTTGATGGCCAGCCCTTGGCTGGCTTGGATCAGGCGGTTGTCGTTGGTCCACAACGCATCGCAGCCATGGTGCTGAGCGGCGGCGAGGTGCAGCGCATCGGGCGTCTTCAGCCCGAATCGTGCGCGCAGTTGCGCAGCATGGATAAACACCGTCGCCGACATCGGCAACTGGACGAATTGCGCCAACCCTTGTTCGTAATAATGCTGCAACTCCAGGTTGCCATCGCGCATCGGCGCGACCAGACATTCGAACTGAACCAGAGGCGAGATCGCGAAGCGATCCGCAGGTTCCGCTGCCAGCGCGTGTCGCACGCGCTCGCCGTGATCCGGGTGCCGTTCGAACGCATAAATCAGCAGACAGGTATCGAGATAGATCAATCCCACGCCGCGCGTTCCTCGGCCAGCGCAGCGGCGATGGCTTGCGGCGAGCGCGCGATGCGCGCGGGCAGTGGGTGTGCATCGAGCCACGCCACGATTCCGCCGGCGACGGGCTTGGTGCGGATGCCACGGTGCTTGCCCACGGCGATCAGGCGCGCTACCGGTTCGCCGCGATTGGCGATGATCACGTCCTCGCCCGCCTGCGCGGATTTCACCAACTCGGACAAGCGGTTCTTTGCTTCGAGCATGTTGACTTTCATGGGGCGTCGCCTCGCAGCACTGCGGCGGAGCAAGTATAACGCATCTGGCTAACTTGGCCAGAATGCGAGCCGAGTGCCGCCGTGCGCGCTGTGGCGGTTGACGCGTTGTCTCTGCGCAAGAGCCTCGGAACCGGCCACACCCGGCGTCGTTGCGGGCGGCCGCTCCTCGCCATGACGGCCAACCCGGAGTCCCGCACATGCCCTATCTTCACTCGGCCTTGCGCCTCGGCAGCGGAACGATCATCGGCACCTGTTGGCGGTAGTGTTCGAACGGCGGGCCGATGAATCGGATGTTGTCGCGTTCCTCAAAAAAGATGCCGATGAAGATGTAGACAGTGGTGGCGAATGCGAACAGCAGATGGCCGACGCTTATGTCCGGGGTGGCCCAGAACGCGATCAGGAGCCCCAGCATCATCGGATGCCGGATGAACTGGTACAGCGCCACGGTGGCGAACTCCGGGTGGGTGTAAGGCACGCCGCGCAAGTTCAGGGCAACCTGGCGCAGTCCGAACAGGTCGAAATGGTTGATCATGAACGTTGACCAGAGCACCAGCAGCCAACCCAACCCGAACAGCGCCTGCAACGCGATGCGGCCCAGCGGATTGCCAATGCTCCACACCGCCCCGGGCATCGGCTGCCACTGCCAGAACAGCAAGCCAAGCAACAGACTGGCCAGCAACACATAGGTGCTGCGCTCCACTGGTCGTGGCACGAATTGCGTCCACCACGCCTTGAATGCCTGCCGCGCCATCACACTGTGCTGGATCGCGAACAAGGCCAGCAGCACGCTGTTGATCAGCAAAGCCGCGCCGAGCGGGCCGGGCAGCCCCGAGTCGATGGTCTTGGGCACCGCGAAGTTGCCGACAAAGCCAATGGCGTACAGAAAGCTGGCAAGGAACACGGCGTAGCAGATCACGCCGTACACGAAACCGAGGATTTTCATGAGGCCTCCTTCAACCGGTGCGCCCGGCATCGGCGCGCGTCCGCTGACCGGCGCATCACGTGGCGGGAACGGCGGGGCCGGTGCAACACGGGAACAGTTTACGAGCTTGTGCTTGCCGCATCGCGCACAACAGCCTTCCGAACGCTCGATTTTTCCGGCGTCGAAAAGTACATTGCAGATCTGGTTGATGGTTTGCCGTGGCGTGATCGCCAGCGATGCTGATAAGCAATCGTCGCACTGGCCATCGGGGCCGATGCCTTCGAGGAGCGCGAGAACACGAGTTGCATGCGACATAGTTGAAGGTCAGCAGTTGAGAGAACGGGTTCTCGGCAGGTCTCGCTTCGCGCGCTGACGCGCGCTCACCCGCTCGCGGCGTCAGCGCGATGTGGGGTGTCGCAACTCACCCCAACAACTTCACCTCACCCTTGAACCGCTCCTTCTGTGCGCGCCCGGCCAGCGGCGGCAGTTCGATCACGTCGTCGGGCAGGCGCGGGTCGGGGACGTGGTCGAGCAGGTGGCGAATCAGGGTGAGGCGGCCAGTTTTCTGGTCGTTGAAATTCACGGCAACCCACGGGGCGTGTTTGCTGTGGGTGGCGGCGAACATCTTCTCGCGCGCTGCGCCGTATTCGGCGTATTTCTCGCGAGCCTTGAGGTCGATCGGCGAGAGCTTCCAGCGCTTGAGCGGGTCACTGGCGCGTTCGGCGAAACGCTGTTCCTGTTCGGCCTGATCCACCGCCAGCCAGTACTTGAACAGCAGGATGCCGTCATCGACCAGCATCTTTTCGAAGCGCGGGGCTTGCTTGAGGAATTGCTGGTATTGGGCATCGGTGCAGTAGCCCATCACGTGCTCGACCCCGGCGCGGTTGTACCAGCTACGGTCGAATAGCACGAGCTCGCCGGCGGCCGGCAGGTGTGCGATGTAGCGCTGGAAGTACCATTGACTGGCCTCGCGTTCGCTGGGTTTAGGCAGCGCGACGATGCGGCATTGGCGCGGGTTGAGGGTCTGCGCGATGGTGGCGATGGCGCCGCCCTTGCCGGCGGTATCGCGGCCCTCGAACAGCACCAGCATGCGCTGCCCGGTATGCGCCAGCCAGCGCGCGAGGTTGTTGAGTTCCAGCTGCAGCGGTTCGAGGGCGGTTTCGTATTCCTTGCGTTTCATCGCGGTTCCTTGTGGCTACTGCTCGCGCAGCCGCGGGCGCAGGTTGACCAGGTTGCAGGGTTTGGTGCGGGCGTCGAGTTGGGCGCGGATCAGCTTTTCCCAGGCGGTGCGGCAGGCGCCGGTGGAGCCGGGCAGGCAGAACACGAAGGTGGCGTTGGCGAGGCCGGCGAAGGCGCGCGATTGCATGGTGCTGGTGCCGATTTCGGCGTAGCTGAGCTGGCGGAATATTTCGCCGAAGCCGGGCATGGTCTTGTCGAGCAGCGGCAGCAGCGCTTCGGGGGTGGAATCGCGGCCGGTGAAACCGGTGCCACCGGTGACGATCACGCCATCGATGGCAGGGTCGGCAATCCATTGCGATACCTGTGCGCGCAGACGGTAACGATCATCGGGCAGCAGGGCGCGTTCGGCGAGGCGATGTCCGGCTTCGCGCAGCGCGTTGGCGAGGTAGTCGCCGGAAGTGTCGTTGTCGGGGCCGCGCGTGTCGGACACCGTGAGCACGCACAGCGAGAGCGGAATGAATTCGGCGGTGGCGGTCATGAGCGAATATCCGGTGGGTTCAGGTGGATTCAGGCGGCATCGACCAGCAGCTTGAGTTCGTCGGCTTGATTTTCCTGGGTGAGGCGGTCGATCAACTCATCGAGGTCGCCCTCCAGAATCTCGGGCAGGCGGTACAGGGTAAGGCCTTCGACGCGGTGGTCGGTGATCCGGCCCTGCGCGTAGTTGTAGGTGCGGATGCGCTGGCTGCGATCGCCACTGCCGACCTGCAGCCGGCGCGCCTGCGCCTGCGCCGCAGTTTGTTTGCTGCGTTGGGCATCGAGTAGTCGCGCCGAGAGCAGCGACAGCGCGCGGGCGCGATTCTTGTGCTGCGAGCGTTCGTCCTGGCATTCCACCACCACGCCGGTGGGCAGATGGGTGATGCGAATCGCCGAGTCGGTCTTGTTGACGTGCTGGCCACCAGCACCCGACGCGCGGAAGGTGTCGATGCGCAGGTCGGCGTCGCGCAGTTCCACCTCGCTGATGTCCTCCAACTCGGGCAGGATCGCGACGGTCGCCGCCGAAGTGTGAGTGCGGCCCTGGGTTTCGGTGGCCGGCACGCGCTGCACGCGGTGGGTGCCGGACTCGAATTTCAGCCGCGAAAACGCGCCACGGCCCTCGATGCGGGCGATGATTTCCTTGAAGCCGCCGTGCTCGCCGACGCTGCTGGACAGCACTTCCACCGGCCAGCGCCGGTTTTCGGCATATTTTGTATACATCCGGAACAAGTCGCCGGCAAAAATGGCGGCCTCGTCACCGCCGGTGCCGGCGCGCACTTCCAGAAACAGGCTGGCTTCATCGCGCGGGTCGGGCGGGATCAGCAGCAGGCCGAGCCGATGTTCCAGCGCTTCGGCGTGCGCCTGCAACGCCGGCAATTCGGCCTCGGCCAGATCGCGCAGCTCCGGGTCATTGCGCATCGCCTGGGTTGCGGCAATTTCGGCGAGCGCGGCGTCGTAATCCGCCAATGCCAGCGCCATTGGTTCGAGTTGCGCGTATTCGCGGCCCAGCTCGCGCAGGCGTTTGGGATCGGCGGCGGTGCCCGGCCGTAGGCTCGGCGTCATCGGGATTTTCGGGAGTGGCGAGATCAAACAGGCGTTCTGCAGCACGCAGCAGGTCGGTATCGCCGCTCAATGCGGCCTGGCGCAGGCTGGCCGAAGGTGCGTGCAGCAGTTTATTGGTGAGGTTGTGGGCGAGAAACTCCAGCGCCTGGGCAGGGTCTTTGCCGCTGGCCAGCAAGGCGCGTGCGCGGTGCAGCGTTTCGTCGCGGATCTGCTCGCTCTGGCTGCGCACCCGGGTGATGGTGGTCTGGCGCCCGGCGCCCTGCCACCAGCCCATGAAATGCGCCACTTGCAGGTCAATGATCGCTTCGGCCTGGTCGGCGGCCTCGCGCCGCGACTGGCGGTTCTCGGCAATCACCTGATCGAGGTCATCGACGGTGTACAGGTAGACGTCATCGAGGTCGCGCACGCTGGCTTCGATATCGCGCGGCACCGCCAGATCGAGCATGAACATCGGCCGTTGCCGGCGCGCGCGCAGCGCCTTTTCGACGCTAAGGCGCGACAGCACTGGTTCGCGGCTGGCGGTGGCCGCGATCACGATGTCGGCTTCAGCCAGGTGGCGATCGAGGTCGGGCAGGGCCAGGGCGTAGCCACCGTGACGGCTGGCGAGGTCTTGCGCGTGGGCGAGGGTGCGGTTGGCCACCAGCAGGCGTTTGGCTTTGGCATCGGAAAGGTGGCGGGCGGCCAGTTCGATGGTGTCACCGGCGCCGATCAGCAGCACCGTCGCCTCGCGCAGGTCGGTGAACACCTGCTGCGCCAGTCGCACGCCGGCAAAGGCGACCGATACCGGGTGGGTGCCGATGCGGGTATCGGTGCGCACCCGCTTGGCGACTGAAAACGTGTGCTGAAACAGACGGTCGAGTGCGGTCTTCATGACGCCGGCGTTGCGTGCGATTTGCCACGCTTCTTTGACTTGGCCCAGAATCTGCGGTTCGCCAAGAATCAGCGAATCCAGGCCGGTGGCCACCCGGAACAGGTGTTTGGCGGCATCAGCGCCGGTGTGTTGGTATAGGTAGCCATCGAGCGCCGATCCCAACTGGTGGTGCTCACCCAGCCACTGTGCCACCACGTGCTCCTGGCCATCTTCAGTGTGTGCGTAGATCTCGGTACGATTGCAGGTGGACAACATCACCGCCTCGTGGACGCCATCGATTGCCAGCAGGTCGCGCAACGCCAGTGCCAATGTCTCGTGCGCAAACGCGACCCGCTCGCGCAAAGCGAGTGGGGCGGTTTCGTGATTGAGGCCGATGGCAAGCAGGGTCATGATGGATGATTGGGATGCGGTAAGCTTCCCATGTGGCTCTTTAGAGTGGCTCCAGAGCGCGATTCTATCTGTAGATGGACCAATTACCCATGATCTGGCGCAAACTCACGCTGACTATTTCGTTGATTGTGCTTGCTTACCCGTTCACGGGTTGGGCGGCTGACGCGGCAAAGACTCCGCTGGAGCCGGTGCTGGAACCGCTGCTGGCCGGCGAGTTTTACCTGCAACAGGGTAATTATGAGCTTGCCGCAGAGCACTACCTGGCCGCCGCCCGGCAATCGTCAGACCCAGCCGTAGCGCAGCGCGCCACGGCAGCGGCGATGGCGAGCAACAACATCGAGCGGATCGACGCCGCAATTGCACGCTGGCAGCAACTCGCCCCCAAGGCGCCCGGATTACTCGACGCACGCACCAGCCTGGCGTTGCGTACCGGCGATGCTGCTGCCGTGGTCGTAGCGCTGCGTGATCGCCTGACAGCGGGCGAGGATGGCTGGCGAGGCGCGGTGCAAATATTATCCGGCCCGGTGCCGGCGGATCGTGTGACGCAGATAATCGATCACTTGCTGGATGATGATGCGCTGCCGAACGAACTGACGGCGTGGCTCGCGTTTGCCGGCCTGGCTGAACGTCTGGGCCGCGATGCACTGGCCAACCGTGTGGTCGATGGGCTGATCGAGCGCTTTCCCGATGCACCGCGCGCATGGTTGCTCAAGGCGGGGCGATTGCGTGAACAAGGTGATACCGCAGCGGCGCGAAAGGCAGTCGATCAGGCGCTGGCTTCTGTCGGTGAGGATGTGGGTTTGCGCATGGCTCTCGCCGGCGAGCTGTCACGGCTCGGTGACCCGGCCGCTGCTGCTGCGGTGCTTGCCAGTGGCAAGCAGGAACTGCGCACCTTGCGCGCACGTGCCGGCTTTCTCAATGCAGCCGAGGACAAGCAAGGTTTGGCCAAACTGTACGAGCAAAGCAAACGCGTCGCTCAAGGTGAGTCTGATGCCGAATGGTTGCTGTTGCTCGGGCAGCTGGCCGAAGCACTGGAGCGCCATGACGAAGCATTGGACTGGTATCGCGCCGTTGCCGCTGGCGCGCCGCGCGATCAGGCGCAAGTACGGATCGCGGTGGTGCTGAACGCACGCGGCGATTTTGCTGCCGCCATGGTGCAACTCGACGCCCTGCAAACCGATGCCCAGATCGATGGTGAAGTGCGCCGCGACAGTTTTCTACTGGAGGCCGGGTTGCGCGGCGAGCACGAAGGCATGGCGCAGGAGGTAATGGCGCTTGATCGTGGTCTGGCCGTGTTCGAGGACGACCCCGAATTGCTGTATGCACGTGCGTTGGCCCATGAGCGAGGCAATCAGATTGGCAAATCGGAGGCGGATTTCCGTCGTATCCTGGAAATGGACCCCGGCAATGTTGCGGCACTCAATGCGTTGGGCTACACCCTGGTTGATCGTACTGAGCGCCTGGAGGAAGGCTTGCGCCTGATCGAGAGGGCTTACGATCAGGCGCCGGACAACGCCGCGATCATGGATAGCCTGGGCTGGGCTTTGTACAAGTTGGGTCGTGTGGCTGAAGCACTGCCGCATTTGCAGCGCGCAGCCGAACTGAGCCCTGATGCTGAAGTGCTGGCGCATTTGGCCGAGGCGCTTTGGCGCAACGATGAGCGCGAAGCCGCACGAGCGGCGCTGGAACGCGCTCGCGCAATTGCGCCACAACATCGCGCGGTGTTGCGTGCCGACCAGTGGATCAACCCGTGATGCCGCGAGCCATTGGCGGTGGCAGGGCCGGGCGTAGCCTGGCATTTGCCCTGTTGACGGTGTTGCTGGCAGCTTGCGTCAGCGCACCGCGCACCCGTCCGGGCGATGCATTGTTGCTGGCTGCGCAAGCGCAGCGAGAGGCAATCCTTGCCACGCAAAAGCAGTGGCAAATGCAGGGCCGAATCGCACTGGCACTGGGCGATGACAGTGGTAGTGGCCGGCTGCTGTGGCAGCACGATGGCGCCGACTATTCGATTCAGGTCAGTGCGCCGGTATCGCGGCAGAGCTGGCGGCTGAGTGCGCGCGAAGGCTGGGCGCGGCTGGAAGGGCTGGAGGATGGCACGCATGAAGGCCCCGATGCGCAGGCGCTGCTGCGCGAAAGCCTGGGCTGGGAGGTGCCACTGGAGGCACTGTCGGCGTGGCTGCGTGGGATGCGCGCGAACGGGCTGGCGACAATGCAGTTTGATGATCTGGGGCTGCCGGCGCAGATCGAGCAACAAGGGTGGTTGGTGCAATTTCGCACCTGGTCGAATGACGGGCCAATGCCGATGCCGCGCCGGGTATTTGCAAGCCGTGGTGACGCCAAGGTACGGCTGGTCATCGATGCCTGGCGCGATGCCGAGCAAGCTGCCAAGGCGCAGCCATGAGTGTGATGGCTGGCCCGGAGTGGACGGTGTGGCCGGCCCCCGCCAAATTGAATCTGTTTTTGCGCATTCTGGGCCGCCGCGCTGACGACTATCACGTGTTGCAGACCGTGTTTCAGCTAATCGACTGGCTAGACGAAGTGCATTTGCGAACGCGCGATGATGGCCAGATCGTGCGAGTGGCCGGGCCGGCCGCAGTGCCGGCGGCCGATGACCTGAGCGTTCGCGCCGCGCATGCGCTCGCCGAGGCAAGTGGCTGTGCGCTCGGCGTTGACATCGCCTTGACCAAGCGCATTCCGATGGGAGGTGGCTTCGGCGGTGGCTCGTCGGATGCCGCCACGGTTTTGGTGGCGCTCAATCATTTGTGGCGAACGGGGCTGTCGCTGGATACCCTGGCCGAAATCGGCCTGCGCCTGGGTGCCGATGTGCCGGTGTTTGTGCGCGGCGACAACGCCTGGGCCGAAGGTATTGGCGAGTTGCTCAGGCCCATCACGCTGAGCCCTGCGTGGTACGTGATCATCGCTCCGGGAGTCCATATAGCGACCAGCGCATTGTTCAGCGATCCCGAATTGACCCGAGCCGCCGAGCCGGCGACAATAGCGCAGTTCGTTGCCGGCGAAATCCGCGATAATGCCTTCGAGCCGCTGCTGCGTCGCCGTGATGCGGTGATTGAGCAGGCGCTTGTCGCCTTGTCGCGGGTCGGTTCAGCACGGGTTACCGGCACCGGGGCGGGTTGTTTTGCGGCCTATGACAGCCGCGAAGCAGCATGCGCCGCTTGTTCCGCCTTGCCAGAGGCGCTGCAGGCAAGGGTGGTTCGCGGTCTGTCACACTCACCGCTGCATGACTGTCTGCGCGCAGTGAGTGGCAATGATGCGCCAGCGTCGCCAGTGTCACGGTAATCAGGTTTTTGGGGCGTCGCCAAGCGGTTAAGGCACCAGGTTTTGATCCTGGCATGCGTAGGTTCGAATCCTACCGCCCCAGCCATATCCTGCCGCCGCTGGATCGGTGGCTACACCGCGGCTCACAATGCTGCTGGCGGTTTTTATCGACATCATTGCAAAGTCGCGCAGCAGATACTTCCGACACGATCTGAAAACGGGTGAAGAAAGTGGCCGCAGTGAATACTGATAGCGTGGTCGTGTTTTCCGGCAACGCCAATCGTGCATTGGCCAGTTCGGTTTGTCGCGAGTTGGGGATGCGGCCTGGCAAGGCTCTGGTCGGGCGTTTCTCCGATGGCGAAGTGCAGGTCGAAATCGAGGAAAACGTGCGTGGCCGCGCCGCGTTCGTGGTGCAGCCAACCTGCGCACCAACTGCTGAAAACTTCATGGAATTGTTGGTGCTGATTGATGCGCTCAAGCGCGCCTCGGCGGCAAGTGTCACCGCAGTAGTTCCGTATTTCGGGTATGCCCGTCAGGATCGCCGGCCGCGCTCGGCGCGGGTGCCGATCACCGCCAAGGTGGCAGCCAAGATGTTCAGTGCCGTTGGCACCGACCGGGTGCTTACCATCGACCTGCATGCTGACCAGATACAGGGTTTTTTTGATATTCCGGTTGACAACGTTTATGCCTCGCCATTGCTGCTGGCCGATATCTGGCGTTCCCAGGGGCTGAACAACCTGATCGTGGTATCGCCGGATGTGGGCGGCGTGGTGCGCGCTCGCGCTGTCGCCAAACGTCTTGACGACGCCGATCTGGCCATCATCGACAAGCGCCGGCCGCGCGCCAATGTGGCGACAGTGATGAACATCATTGGCGATGTCGAGGGCAAGACCTGTGTGCTGGTTGACGATATCGTTGATACCGCAGGCACGCTTTGCGCTGCTGCTGCCGCTTTGAAGGCCAATGGCGCGCTCAAAGTGGTGGCCTATTGCACCCACCCCGTGCTTTCTGGCCCGGCGATTGCTAATATAACCGGTTCCCAGCTCGACGAGCTGGTGGTAACCGACACGATTCCATTGAGCGACGAAGCGCAGGCTTGTCCACGTATCCGTCAACTCAGTGTCGCCGAATTGTTGGCCGAAACCATACGGCGCATCTCATTTGGCGAGTCAGTCAGTTCGCTGTACGTGGATTGATTCGAGTCGGTTCCCGCAACGACTCCCCTGGTCGCGGGGGAGTGCATGCCCGCCGCGAGGTGGGCGTTTTTCCATACCACAGGTGAATTATGTCCCAGACTCACAAACTTTCAGCCACCGCGCGTGGCGACCAGGGCAAGGGTGCGAGCCGCCGCCTGCGTCGTCTCGGCCGGTTGCCGGCTGTCGTTTACGGCGGCCACCAAGAGCCCGCCAGCATCGAGATGCATCATAACGACGTGTTTCTCGCGTCGGCGAACGAGTGGTTTTACTCTTCGCTGATCGAGCTCGAGATTGATGGCAAGGCCGAGCGTGTGCTGTTGCGCGATATGCAGCGCCATCCGTTCAAGCCGGTGATCCTGCATCTGGATTTCCTGCGCGTGTCCGAGAACGAGGCCCTGCGTGCCCGCGTGCCGCTGCACTTCCTGAATCAGGAAAGCTCGCCGGCCGGCAAGAGTGCCTCGGTGGTGATCCACCACGACATGACCGAGCTCGAAGTGAGTTGTCTGCCCAAGGATCTGCCGGAGTTCATTGCCGTCGATCTGGCCAACCTCGCGCTTGGCGACATCATTCACCTGTCCGAGTTGGTGTTGCCGGCCGGTGTTGAAGTGCCGGCGCTCAAGCTAGGCAAGGAGCACGATGTGGCGGTGGTTTCGGCCAAGCACGCGCGCACCGACGCCGAAGAAGAGACTGGCGAAGCGGTTGCGGGTGCCGAAGTGCCGGCAGCCAAGCAAGCGGCGCCAGAGAAGAAGTAATCGGCATCTACCGCGCTGGCGAATGGCCGGCGCGGTGGGGCGATGCTTGCGATGCTTCCCTTGCGTCTTATCGTCGGCCTCGGTAACCCCGGGGCCGAATATTCTGGGACCCGGCACAATGTCGGGTTTGCGTTCGTCGATGCGCTCGCGGCGCAGGCCGGCGAGCGTTTTGGCATGGAATCGCGGCTGTTCGGTGAAACGGCACGGCTACGAATCGGCGATGACGATGTGCGCTTGCTGCGCCCGGCCACCTTCATGAATCGCAGTGGTCAAAGCGTCGCGGCGGCGTTGCGCTACTGGAAAATCGAGCCGGAGCAATGTCTCGTGGCGCATGACGAACTCGATCTGCCAGCGGGTGTTGCGCGGCTCAAGTTTGATGGCGGCCACGGTGGTCAAAATGGTCTGCGCGACATCGTTGCGCACCTGGGACACGGCGCCTTTCATCGCCTGCGGATTGGCATTGGCCATCCGGGGCACAAGGATCGGGTAACCCCGTGGGTGCTCGGTCGGCCAGGTCGCGATGACGCGGCGGCGATGGCGGCCGCTATCGATGATGCGCTGACGGTGATGCCGTTGGCAGTGGCCGGCAACATCAATGAAGCGATGAAGCGTTTGCATACGGCGGGGGCCGGGGACTCGGGACTGGGGACTCGGGACTCGTAGAAGCTTCGGTTCGTGGAATCTCCCTGTTTCACTTTGTGCCCACTTTTTTTAGGAAACCTCAATTCATGAGCGCCAGCCTGCTTTTCCCGAGTCCCGAGTCCCGAGTCCCGAGTCCCGAGGTACGCCGTGGGCATTAAATGCGGCATCGTCGGGCTTCCCAATGTGGGCAAGTCCACCCTGTTCAACGCGCTCACCCAGGCGGGTATTGCTGCGGCCAATTTTCCGTTCTGCACGATCGAGCCCAATACCGGCGTGGTGCCGGTACCCGATCCGCGGTTGGGGCAACTGGCCGAGATCGTGAAGCCGCAGCGGGTGCTGCCCACCGCGATGGAGTTTGTTGATATTGCCGGTCTGGTTGCCGGTGCGTCCAAGGGCGAGGGGCTGGGCAACAAGTTTTTGGCCCACATCCGCGAGGTTGATGCCATCGCTCATGTCGTACGTTGCTTCGAACATAGCGATATCGTGCATGTTGCCGGCAAGATCGATCCGATAGCCGACATCGAAACCATCGATACCGAACTGGCGCTGGCCGACCTCGACTCCGTCGAGAAGGCCTTGTTTCGCGCAGAGAAGCTGGCCAAGGCCGGTGACAAGGAGGCAATGGCGCGGCGCGATGTGCTGGTGCGTGTGCGTGCCGCACTCGATCAAGGCATTTGCGCGCGGGCGCAGGGTTTGAGTGCCGATGACAAGGCGCTGCTGCGCGAGCTGTTTCTGCTCACCCTGAAGCCAGTGATGTATGTGGCCAATGTGCGCGAGGATGGTTTTCACGACAACCCCTTCCTTGATCGGGTGCGCGAACGAGCTGAAGCAGAGGGCGCGCAAGTGGTGCCGGTGTGTGCTGCCATCGAGGACGAGATGGCGCAACTTGAAGATGCTGATCGCGACGAATTCCTGCGTGACCTGGGTCTTGAGGAGCCAGGCCTGAATCGCGTCATCCGTGCGGCCTACACCTTGCTGGGATTGCAGACCTATTTCACCGCGGGCGTCAAGGAAGTGCGTGCGTGGACGGTAAAGACCGGCTCCACCGCGCCACAGGCGGCAGCGGTGATCCATACCGACTTCGAGAAGGGCTTCATCCGCGCGGAAACGATCGGATTTGATGATTTCATTCGCTATCGCGGCGAGGCTGGCGCCAAGGAAGCGGGGCGCCTGCGCCTGGAAGGCAAGGAATACGTGGTGCGCGAGGGCGACGTGCTGCATTTTCGCTTCAACGTGTAGCGCGGCGCAGCGCGGCACCCCGGAACTCGGGATTGCACGCTTGCGAGCCTTTGCCTTGCGAGCCTTTGCGTTGTTGCTCTTGCTTTTCCGAGTCCCGAGTCCCGAGTCCCGAGTCCCGAGTCCCGAGTCCCGAGTTTCATCACAGGCATTGACTTTCGCTCCAATGCCAGTGAAAATAATGGGCTCTTTGCCGGAGGGATACCCAAGCGGCCAACGGGGGCAGACTGTAAATCTGCTGGCTTACGCCTTCGGTGGTTCGAATCCACCTCCGGTGGTTCGAATCCACCTCCCTCCACCAGCAGATAGTTGCGCTGTTCCGTTCCACCTGGGCGGGAGTAGTTCAATGGTAGAACTTCAGCCTTCCAAGCTGATTGTGCGGGTTCGATTCCCGTCTCCCGCTCCATTGAGCTCTGCGCAGTACGAGTTGGATTTCAGGCAGTCACGCAGGATGCGCGGACTGTTGCGGTAAAGGAAAGCGGTTGTCGCGAACTGCCGGTGTTTCGACAGGAGGTCGGCGCTGGTGGTAACAAACATTGCTCATGTAGCTCAGTCGGTAGAGCACTTCCTTGGTAAGGAAGAGGTCACTGGTTCGATTCCAGTCATGAGCACCACATCATTCCAATCCCTGTATTCAATCGGAACCGTTTCGTCATGGCCAAGAGCAAATTCGAGCGCACCAAAACCCACGTAAACGTTGGCACGATCGGCCACGTCGATCACGGCAAGACGACGCTGACCGCGGCGCTGACCAAGATTGGTGCCGAGCGTTTTGGTGGCGAGTTCAAGGCGTACGACCAGATCGACGCGGCGCCGGAAGAGAAGGCGCGCGG
>PGZE01000056.1 GCA_002840015.1 Gammaproteobacteria bacterium HGW-Gammaproteobacteria-2
TCGGTCGCTTCGCGACAACGCTCGCTGCGCAAGCTACGCCTTCACTCGCTGCGCTCGCTCGGTCGGTCGCTTCGCGACAGCGTTCGCTGCGCGAACTACGCCTCCGCATCGCTCGGTCGCTATGCTCTACCCATCCTGCGGCCTCGGGGGTCGGGAAAAGCGTAAAGCACTTGGTCCGCAAACAACGCAAAACAACGCAAAGGAAATGCGCAAAGAACATCCGAGTTTGGATGTCGGCGCGATGCGCCCCAGGTTGCGCCGCTCTGCGGCTATAACCTGATGGGATAGAGCAGCCGGATGCACAAGAGCGGCCGGCCGGGGCTGATTGCTGTGCAGCACACAGCCCCGGCTTCACGATTACGCCAGGTCGAAGCGGTCGAGGTTCATCACTTTGTCCCAGGCCGCCACGAAGTCGTGTACGAACTTGTCTTGCGCGTCGCTTGCGGCATACACCTCGGCCAGTGCGCGCAATTGCGCGTTCGAGCCGAACACCAGATCGACGACGGTGGCGGTCCATTTGAGTTCACCACTGCTGCGGTCGCGGCCTTCCAGCACGCCTTCGCCGCCGGCCCGCTGCCACTGGGTGCGCATGTCGAGCAGGTTGACGAAGAAGTCGTTGCTCAGTGTCTCTGGGCGCTGGGTGAATACGCCGTGCGGCGCTTTGCCCACGTTGGCATTGAGCACGCGCAGGCCGCCGATCAACACAGTCATTTCGGGCGCACTCAGATTCAGCAACTGCGCCTTGTCGATCAGCAACTCGGCCGCTGCATTCTCCAGACCCTTGCGGGCGTAGTTGCGGAAACCGTCGGCCAGCGGTTCCAGCGGTGCAAAGGAGTCGGCATCGGTTTGCTCCGGCGAAGCGTCCATGCGCCCGGGAGTGAACGGCACGGTGACGTTGACGCCGGCTTTTTTTGCTGCGGCCTCAACGGCGGCACAGCCACCAAGCACGATCAGGTCGGCCAGCGACACCCGCTTGCCACCGGATGCGGATGCGTTGAACTGCTGCTGGATGGCTTCCAGCGCCGCCAGCACCCTGGCCAGTTGCGCCGGCTGATTCGCCGGCCAGTCCTTCTGCGGGGCAAGGCGGATACGCGCGCCGTTGGCGCCGCCGCGTTTGTCGCTGCCACGGAAGCTCGCGGCCGATGCCCACGCGGTGGCAACCAGCTCGGCAATCGACAGGCCCGATGCCAGCACCTTGGCCTTCAACGCGGCGATGTCGTTGTCGTCAATCAATGGATGATCGACGGCGGGTATCGGGTCTTGCCAGATCAGCACTTCGTCCGGCACCAGCTTGCCCAGATAGCGGCTGCGCGGGCCCATGTCGCGGTGCAACAGCTTAAACCAGGCACGCGCAAAGGCATCGGCAAAGGCGTCGGGGTTGGCCATGAAGTGGCGCGAGATTTTTTCATAAGCCGGGTCCATGCGCAGCGCCATGTCGGCGGTGGTCATCATCGGCGCGTGGCGCTTGGATCGATCATGCGCATCGGGCACGGTGGTCGCCGCCGCCGCGTCGGTGGGCGTCCACTGGTGGGCGCCGGCCGGGCTTTTGCTGAGCTTCCACTCGTAGCCGAACAGGGTTTCGAAATAGCTGTTGTCCCATTGGATCGGGGTCGGCGTCCACGCGCCTTCGATGCCGCTGGTGGTGGTGTCGCCGCCCTTGCCGCTGCGCAAGCGGTTGTGCCAGCCCAGGCCCTGTTCCTCGATGCCGGCACCTTCCGGTTCGCGCCCGACCAGTGCGGTATCGCCGGCACCATGCGCCTTGCCGAAGGTGTGGCCACCAGCGACCAGCGCCACGGTCTCTTCGTCGTTCATCGCCATGCGCGCGAAGGTTTCGCGGATGTCGCGCGCCGAGCCGAGCGGGTCGGGATTGCCGTTCGGGCCTTCCGGGTTGACGTAGATCAGGCCCATCTGCACCGCACCGAGCGGGCTGGCAAGCTCGCGATCACCCTGATAGCGCTCGTCACCCAGCCAGGTGGTTTCCGGCCCCCAGTGGGTGTGCTCGTCCGGCGCCCAGATATCCGGCCGGCCGCCAGCGAAGCCAAAGGTCTTCAAGCCCATCGAATCGAGCGCCACGTTGCCGGCGAGCAGCAGCAGATCGGCCCACGAGATCTTGCGGCCATACTTCTGCTTGATCGGCCACAACAGGCGGCGGGCCTTGTCGAGGTTGCCGTTGTCGGGCCAACTGTTCAGCGGCGCGAAGCGTTGCGCGCCGGAGCCACCGCCACCGCGACCATCGGCAATGCGGTAGGTGCCGGCGGCATGCCAGCTCATGCGCACGAACAGCGGGCCATAGTGGCCGTAGTCGGCCGGCCACCAATCCTGCGAGTCGGTCATCAGCGCGTGCAGGTCAGCGATCACGGCATCGAGGTCGAGGGTCTTGAACTCCTCGGCATAGTTGAATTCCTCGCCCATCGGGTTGGACTTGGCTGAATGCTGGTGGAGCATGTTCAGATTGAGTTGATTGGGCCACCAGTCTGCATTCGACCGCCCCTGGTGGGTGGTGTGGCTGCCGGCGCCACCGGCAAACGGACATTTGGATTCGGTAGACATGCTGCACTCCTGATGTTGTGGGGATCCCACTGCGCAACCATCCTGGCGCATCGAATACGATAGATAAAATCGTTTGTTTTGATTGCAACAATAGCTACGATGGATCGATATGCTGGCAGCGGTCGTGCCCGGCGTGCGCAGTTTCACTGCTTGAGATGCACACACAAGATGCACACACGAGGTTGTGTCGACGACGAAACGCCTGCAGAGTGGGTTCCTGCAAATGCTGTCCCCTGTGGGAGCGCGCCTTGCGCGCGAAGCTGTCGCCAGATGGTTCGCCGGCAGGCCGGCTCCCACAACGGCACGGATTGGCACCGGCGAGTTACGCAGGGCTCCTGCAAAAGCCGATCACCACTTTGCTGTGGGAGCACTGTGCACGCGACCGTAATTTCTCAAATCGCGGCACGCTGATCGCCAACAGGGTGGGCTCCTACAGGGTGCTTCAAGGCGTTTGTGGGAGCGCGCCTTGCGCGCGAAGCTGTCGCAAGATGGTTCGCCGACAGGCCGGCTCCCACAACGGCACGGATTGGCACCGGCGAGTTACGCAGAGCTCCTGCAAAAGCCGATCACCACTCCGCTGTGGGAGCACTGTGTGCGCGACTGTAATTTCTCAAATCGCGGCACGCTGGTCGCCCACAGGGTGGGCTCCTACAAAAAACGGGCACTGCCGGTCTTCAGGAACGCCCGGCGTGTGATGCGCGATACGTTTTGCATGCGGCAACGCCGCAGCGCGATGTTCGGTATCGTTTCAGGCCGTGCGCACGTCGCGGCGACAGCGTATCAGGCGGCAATTTGCTCGAAGGAAAAGTCCGGCACATCGGCGCGCTCACTCGCGTGCTCCATGGTCAACGCGCAGACATTGCCATCGGCATCCATATCCAACTGCGTGTTTTCATCCAGATCTCGGGTCTCGACAATTCCGGCCGCACGGAACTCGATATAGAGCGTGTCCGTGTCGCGAAAGTATTTGATCTTCATGGCATGAAGTCTCGGTCGAAAAAAGCATTGTGCACCGTCTCAGCATCCTCCAACAGCACAACGCGAAGATAGCGACCATCCGCCTCGGCAATCGATGCCCAACAACGCACTCGACCGTCGGTCTGGCGCTGCGTTCGCAACGGTTGCGCAATCACACGTTCAATCCACTCATCACGTATGCCGCACCGATCCGGGCGAATGCGTGTGCCAGAAAGTATTTGGTCACTTTCATCGCCATGCCCTGCCAATCACATATTCCGCCGATACTCGCCGCCGACGTCGTACAGGGCGTGGCTGATCTGGCCGAGAGAGTGGGTCTTGACCGCTTCCATCAGCGCGGCGAACACGTTGTTGCGCTCGCGCGCGGTGTTTTGCAGATACGCCAGGCCGTGGCCGTCGTGTGCTTGCGGCGCGGCTTCGTCGGCATCGGCGCGGTGCGTGAGCGAAGTTTCGCCGGCCGGGGCGATGGCGTTACGCACAGACTGGAAATTGCGCACGTTGTCGATCTGCTGGGCCTTTTCTTCGGGGGTGCTGCGGATCAGCTCGATCGCGGTAACGATGTCGCCAGCGTGTTCTTTCGGCAGAAAGGTGTTGACGCCGACCAGCGGCAGGCTGCCGTCGTGCTTCTTGTGCTCGTAGTACAGGCTCTCGTCCTGGATCTTGCCGCGCTGGTACATGGTGTCCATCGCGCCGAGCACACCGCCGCGTTCACTGATCGCTTCGAACTCCTTGTACACGGCCTCTTCGACGATGTCGGTGAGCTGATCGACGATGAAGCTGCCTTGCCACGGGTTCTCGCAGAAGTTCAGGCCCAGCTCCTTGTTGATGATCATCTGGATCGCCACCGCGCGCCGCACTGATTCTTCGGTGGGCGTGGTGATGGCTTCGTCGTAGGCGTTGGTATGCAGGCTGTTGCAGTTGTCGAACAGCGCGTACAGGGCCTGCAAGGTGGTGCGGATGTCGTTGAACTGAATCTCCTGCGCGTGCAGGCTGCGGCCGGAGGTCTGGATGTGGTACTTCATCATCTGGCTGCGCTCGTTGGCGCCGTAGCGCTCGCGCATGGCGCGCGCCAAGAAGAACGACAGGTTGGGCGCGAAATCATTGATGTCCATGCCGCGCGCGAGGTAGTACTCGACGATGGTGAAACCATTGGACAGGGTGAAGGCGAGCTGGCTGATCGGGTTGGCGCCGGCTTCGGCAATGTGATAGCCGGAGATGGACACCGAATAGAAATTGCGCACCTTGTTATCGACGAAATACTGCTGGATGTCGCCCATCATGCGCAGTGCGAACTCAGTGCTGAAGATGCAGGTGTTCTGCGCCTGATCCTCTTTCAGAATGTCGGCCTGCACGGTGCCGCGCACGCTGGCCAGCGTCTGCGCCTTGATCCGCGAATAGGTTTCGGCATCCAACAATTGATCGCCGGTAACCCCAAGCAAAGCCAGGCCAAGGCCATCGTTGCTCGGCGGCAACTCGCCGGCGTAGCGCGGGCGTTCGCGGCCGGCGAAGAAGGCATCAATCGCTTTTTCGGCGGCGGCCCAGCGCGCCGGGTCGGCCTTGAGGTATTTCTCCACCTGCTGGTCGATGGCGGTGTTCATGAACATCGCCAGGATCATCGGTGCCGGGCCGTTGATGGTCATCGACACCGAGGTGGTGGGCGCGCATAGGTCGAAGCCGGAATACAGCTTCTTCATGTCGTCCAGGGTGGGTACGTTGACCCCGGAGTTGCCGATCTTGCCAAAGATGTCCGGCCGTGGCGCCGGGTCTTCGCCGTACAGCGTGACCGAGTCGAACGCGGTGGACAGGCGCACCGCCGGCTGGCCGACGCTGAGGTAATGGAAGCGCCGGTTGGTGCGCTCAGGCGTGCCTTCACCGGCAAACATGCGGATCGGGTCTTCGCCGCTGCGCCGGTACGGATACACGCCGCCAGTGTAGGGGTAGTGGCCGGGCAGGTTTTCCTTGCCGAGGAAGGTGAGCAGCTCGCCCCAGCTCTTGTAACCGGGCGCGGCGATCTTCGGCACTTTTTGATGACTCAGCGACTCGCGATAGTTCTCGACCCGGATCGCCTTGCCACGCACTTCGTATTCGGTGACCTCATCGGTGATCGACCGCCGCCGCGCCGGCCATTCGCGCAGCTGCTTGAGGTTTTCGCTGGTGAGTGCGCCGATGGCATCGTTGTAGCGTTGTCGCAGGGTGTGTAGCTCGGGACTCGGGACTCGGGACTCGTTGAAACCGGGACTCGGGACTCGGGACTCGGGACTCGGGGAAGCAAGCAAGGCGTCGGCCGGGTACAGATCAAGCGTGTTTGGCAGCAGTGGATCGCCGAGGTCGCGCAGCACGTCGAAATAGCTCTGCGCACGGTCGGCGATGTCGGCCTGCGATTCGATACGTCGGTTGATCGCCCTGCCCTGTTCGGCGATCTCGGCCAGATAGCGGCTGCGATTGCCGGGGATGAGAACCGTGGCACGCGGTTCCTTGAGGGTTGTGTCCAATGCGGGTTTCCAGCCGCAACGCACGCTGCCGAGTCCCGAGTCCCCAGTCCCGAGTCCCATCTTTGCCGCCACAAGGCGGCAAAGATTCACAAACATCCAGGTGATACCCGGGTCGTTGAACTGGCTGGCGATGGTGGGGTACACCGGCACGTCTTCGTCTTTGGTCTGGAACGCCACGCGGTTGCGCTTCCACTGCTTGCGCACGTCGCGCAGGGCATCTTCGGCACCGCGTTTGTCGAACTTGTTGAGCACCACCAGTTCGGCGAAATCGAGCATGTCGATTTTTTCGAGCTGGCTGGGCGCGCCGAAATCCGAGGTCATCACGTACACCGGAAAATCGACCAGATCAACGATTTCCGAATCGCTCTGCCCGATACCGGCGGTTTCCACCATCACCAGATCAAAGCCCAGGCTCTTGAGGAAGGCGATGCAGTCTCGCAGCACCACGTTGGTGGCGGCATGCTGGCGGCGCGTCGCCATCGAGCGCATGACGACGCGGGACGACCTCAATGAGTTCATGCGGATGCGATCACCGAGCAGGGCACCGCCGCTGCGGCGGCGGGTGGGATCGACCGAGATCACCGCGATGCGCATCTGCGGGAACGCCTGCAAAAATCGGTTCATCAGCTCATCGGTAACGCTGGACTTGCCGGCGCCACCGGTGCCGGTGAGGCCGATGACGGGCGTCGACAGCTGGGACCCGGGACCCGGGACTGTTGGAAGCCGGGACTCGGGACTGGGGACTCGGGACTGGGGAGAAGCGGAAGCCAAAGCCCAAGTTTCGCGCAAGCGCACCAGCTCCTGCTCTGAAAAAAAACCATCCTCGATAGCGGACAGCATCCGACCAATCGCAATCTCGTCATCAATACCCGGCTTCTCTGCTGTTCCGAGTCCCGAGTCCCGAGTCCCCAGTCCCGGCTTTTCCGAGTCCCCAGTCCCCAGTCCCGAGTCCCGGCTTCCAACAGCCCCCAGCCCCGGCTTCTGCGCGTCCCGGCTCCCGGCCGCCCGCGCCACCACATCCTCGATCATCGCCACCAGCCCCAGGTGCATGCCGTCATTGGGGTGGTAGATACGCTCGACGCCGTAATCCTGCAATTCCTTGATTTCTTCCGGGGTGATGGTGCCACCACCACCGCCGAACACCCGGATATGGCCGGCTCCGCGTTCGCGCAGCATGTCCACCATATATTTGAAGTACTCGACATGGCCGCCCTGATAACTCGACAGCGCGATGGCATCGGCATCTTCCTGCAAGGCTGCACGTACCACGTCCTCGACGCTGCGGTTATGGCCAAGGTGAATCACTTCCGCGCCCTGTGCCTGGATCAGCCGGCGCATGATGTTGATCGCGGCGTCGTGCCCATCAAACAGGCTGGCGGCAGTGACAAAGCGCAGCGGGCTGGCTGCCGGACCGGCTTCGGCGCGCGTTTGCTGCGGCGGCGAGATTGCTACGGCGAGCGGACGGGCGGGTGTGCTCATGCGGTGACACCTTGGCTGTTCGAGACAAGCATTCATTGTAACGCCTGCCCGGTGAGGCGATCGTGGCGTTCCAACGCGCTGCGGCGGATCGCGTGTCGACCACTCCGCTGGCGCGGACCATCGATTTTCAATACCACTTGCATTTAGATATCTTTATGATATCTTTTCAACTCAACTGGAGGACCGCCATGAAAGAACAACCGATTCGCTCGCTTCCCGGTATCCCGATGGTGCTGGCACTGATTGCCGCGCTGCTCGCTGATGGTTACATCATCGTCAATGCAGTCGCGTCCGGCGCGGGACCGTCGCTGATCCTGCCGCTGATTCTGGTCGCCGTCGTTTTGCTGTTTTGTCTGGGCGGTTTTTACATGGTGGAACCCAATCAGGCCGCCGTGCTCAGTCTGTTCGGCAAATATGTTGGCACGGTCAAGGATCAGGGCCTGCGCTGGAACAATCCCTTCTACGCCAAGAAAAAGGTGAGCCTGCGCGTGCGCAACTTCGAAAGCGGGCGGCTGAAGGTGAACGAGCTGGAAGGCAGTCCGATCGAGATCGCGGCGGTCATCGTCTGGGAGGTCGTCGATTCCGCCGAAGCCGTGTACAACGTCGATGACTACGAAAGCTTCGTCCACATCCAGTCCGAAGCGGCGTTGCGTGCGATGGCCACCAGTTACCCGTACGACCAGCACGACGACGACCGCATCTCGCTGCGCTCGCACTCGGCGGAAATCTCGCAGCACCTCAAAGAACAGCTCGACGAGCGCCTGACCACCGCCGGCGTCAACGTAATCGACGCGCGCATCAGCCATCTGGCCTATGCGCCGGAAATCGCGCAGGCGATGTTGCAGCGACAACAGGCTGGCGCAGTCATCGCGGCCCGCACCCGCATCGTCGAGGGCGCGGTTGGCATGGTCGAAATGGCGTTGAGTCAACTCAAGGACCGCGGCGTTGTCGATCTCGATCCGGAACGGCGTGCGGCGATGGTCAGCAATCTACTGGTTGTGTTGTGCTCGGATCGTGCCACGCAACCGGTGGTGAATACCGGCTCGCTGTACTGAAATGGCCGAGAAAAAGGCCTACCCGCTGCGCATCAATGCGGACGTTCTGGCCGCGGTGCAGCGCTGGGCCGATGACGAGCTGCGTTCGGTCAATGCGCAGATCGAATATGCATTGCGTGATGCCCTGCGCCGCAGTGGGCGACTGAAAAATCCAGCGTCGGAAGCGGCCGACGACACCCTTGAATCTGATGAGGTATAGCCATGAACGATAGCCGTTGGAACTATAAAGTCATCGAATTGAAGGGTAGTTTTTTTCGTGCCACGGTTTCGGCCCAGCAGATGGAAGAAGAACTGAACCGGCTCGGCTTGCAGGGTTGGGAGTTGGTGAGTGCCGACACCGCGCAGAAGCCATTCCAACCAATTCGTGCGATCCTCAAGCGTCCACTTTGAGCGATGGAGAGTGCCATGCCCATGCCTGCCTTGCTACGCGCAATGATGGTTTGCTCGGCATTGTTCGTGGGCCTGGCCGTGGCGCAGGATTACGCCGAGCAGCAACGCAAGGCCGCAGCGCTGCTCGATGCGCTGGATGCCGGTCAATACGAAGCTGCGCGCGCTGATTTTGATGCTGCGGTGAGCGAATCCTTGCCCGCCGAGCGCCTGCGCCAGGTGTGGGAATCGCTGCCGCAACAGTTGGGTGCCAGCACCGGGCGCGGCCCCGCACATCCCGAGCAGATCAACGGCCTGAGCGCGGTGGTGACGCCGCTGCATTTCAGCCTGGCCAGCCTCGACGCGCTGGTCACCTTCGATAACGAAGACCGCATCAACGGCTTTCGCCTGGTGCCGGGCAAACCGCCGCAACCAACGGTTGCGCCAGCACCGCAGAATGCGCCGTTCAGCGAACACGATGTCACGATTGGCGCGGAGGGAAGCAGCCTGCCCGGCACCCTCACTATGCCGCGTGGCGATGGCCCCTTCCCTGCGGTGGTGTTGCTCGCCGGTTCCGGCCCGAATGATCGCGATGAGAGCATCGGCCCGAACAAGCCGCTGCGCGATATGGCCTACGGTCTCGCCACCCAGAACATTGCGGTGCTGCGCTACGACAAACGCACCCACGCCCGCCCGCAGGACTTCGCTGCCGGCAATTACACCGTCGATGACGAAGTGATTAGTGATGCGCTGGCGGCTGCCAAGCTGTTGCGTAAAACGCGGCACATCGACCGCCGCCATGTATTCGTGCTCGGCCACAGCCTTGGCGCGATGCTGGCGCCGCGCATCGCCGCACAAGACAAGCGCATCGCTGGCCTGATCTTGCTGGCACCACCGGCACGACCGCTACAGGATGCAATCGTCGATCAGATGACCTACCTGGCCAGTATCGACGGCACGTTTACCAGTGACGAGCGCACCGCGATCGACACCGTGCGTAAACAGAGCGAGCGCGTGCGTGCGTTGCAAACAGGCGATACGCCAGCAGCAGACACCCTGCCGCTGAACCTCCCCGCATCCTACTGGTTCGACCTGAAAGATTACGACCCGGTCGCCACCGCACTGACGCTGACGCTGCCAATGCTGGTGTTGCATGGCGGGCGCGATTATCAGGTCACCGCTGCCGAGTTTGCGCGCTGGCAACAGGCATCGTGGGCGGATGACAGTAAAGTGAGCCCGCGCGTCACACTCACAGACTATCCCCGTCTCAACCACCTGTTCATGGCCGGTGATGGCCCTTCGACTCCGGCTGAATATGCACAGCCCGGCAATGTCGATGTCGGCGTGATTGCCGACATCGCCAACTGGATCCATGCGCAATAATGCGCAACGTGCGTACACCACATCACTTGCACAACAGCGCCTGGGCCGATGCGATGCCGGCAATGCTGGCACGTGGGCGCAACGTGGCAGTATCGCGGCAATTGGCCACTGCGCAGTGGTTGTTGCGTCGAAAAGCCGATGGCCGTTATCTCGCGACCGCCAATCACAGCGCCGAGATTCAACCGCTGCTGCCGCTATCGGCAGCGCAACAACAGGCGCTGCGGCAATTGTTGATTGCAACGCCGCGCCAGCAGGCGCTGTCGTTGGCCGGGCTGCGCCATCATCTGGATGCACTCGGCATTCCCGCCGATTACGGCACTGCGCACCAATTGATGGCCATCGCCGAGCCCACCCGCCTCACCCATGCCGGCGCTGATCGCTATCAGCGCCCATTGTGGCTGCTGCCAAATGCGGCGACGCAATGGCAGGCGATGCGCAACGCAGCGCGAGCACAGGGCGTGACGCTGGAAGCAATTTCAGGTTTTCGCAGTCATGCTTATCAGCTTGGCATTTTCCGCCGCAAACTCGCGCGCGGCCTGTCGGTGGCCGAGATTTTGGCAGTCAACGCCGCGCCCGGCTTCAGCGAACACCACGGTGGCTTCGCCATCGACATCGGCACGCCCGGCGAGCCACCGGCAGAAACCCGTTTCGAGCACAGCGCTGCGTTTGCGTGGTTGTGTACACACGCCGAAACCTTCGGCTTTTACATGAGCTATCCACGCGACAACCCGCATGGCATTGTGTACGAGCCGTGGCATTGGGCGTATCGCGCGCGTTAATCAACAGTGCAATCAATCCTGCGAGCGTTTGACCGGTGCCTGCACTTGCTTTGCGCTATCAACGATCCGCCACAGGTACAGGCCGGCCAGGGTGCGATACGGCCCCCAGGCCTCGCCACGCGCGGCCAACATCTTAGGCGCGGGCATTGCGTCGAGCTGGTCGACAATTTGCGCGCCCTTGCGCACACCCAGATCGTCAACCGGCAAAATATCCGGGCGGCCAAGGCGAAACATCAGCAACATTTCCACCGTCCAGCGGCCGATGCCGCGCACGGCGGTCAATGCCTCGATGATGGCCTCGTCATCCATGCCAGTCAGCCGCCGCGCACTGGGCACTTCGCCGGCACTGGCGCGAGTCGCGAGATCACGCAATGCCAGCACTTTGTTGCCCGACACACCGCAGCCACGCAAGGTGGTTTCATCGACCGATAACAATGCATCGGCATTGAGCCGGCGCGATGCTAGCGCCACTTCTACGCGGCCAACGATGGTGGCGGCGGCCTTGCCGGAAAGCTGCTGGTACAAGATCGAACGCGCCAGCGAATCGACGGTTTCAAACGGTTTGTGCCAGCCATCGGGTTCGATCGGGCCGATGCGCTTGATCCACGCGCCCAGCTTGCGATCGCGCTTGGCCAGGTGTGCTTGCGCAGCGGTCAGATCGAATCCACGCGTGTACTTCGCCATCGACTTACTCCGCTGCGGAAAACAGGAAAGCGAAGGCCAGACCCAGCCAGACCAGAATCAACACACTGCCGCCGAACGGCGCCAACGCGGTAGACGTGCCCCACAATGCGGCGCCAGCCAGACTTCCCGCGAACAATGCCAGACCGATAAGCATTGCCATCAACAACACGCAAAACACACGCCGCGCAGCAAAACCCGCCAGTGCCAGCAATGCCACACCATGACCGAAGGCGAACGCCGCAGCCAGTGACAGCCGTGCCTGCGCATCGCCGGACAACCCGTGCGACGCATACGCCGCAGCGGCCACTGCCAGCGCTGCCAGTAACGCCGCTATGGCGCGCAGAGCACGGCTGAAATACGCCACATCGGCAGATGCTGTCACTTGGCCGGTTCGATGAATGCGCTACGCGGTTTGCGCAGATTGCCAACCTTGTACGGCGACAACGCGAACTGCCAGCCATCGATCCGCTGCGCGAACGTCTCGCTTTGCGTACGCCACTGCGCCACCCGCGATTGCGCACTGGCAATCCCGGGCGCTGTTGTCGCGTCATCGTCGCTTTGGCTTTCCGGCGCCGCTTTTGCTGCCGCACGCTCGAACGCTTCACGCTCGCTGGCATGCTTCATCGCCTGATCTTCATCAAAGTGCGCCGTGAATCGTCCCCACGCCACGGTTTCGTGTTGCCAGAGCGTCAAACCCACGTCGAGACCGTCAGCGGTTACGAAGCGCGCATGCAGCGCGTCAGCCGGAGGCTCGCCCTCGGCTTTGGCAACATCCTCCAGCCGCAAGCCCTGCAAAAAACCATCCACACCATCGACAGCGGTTTGTACCAGTTGCTTGCCCTTGGCCAGAGCGTCGAGTTGCCATTGGCTGTCGTTGATCGCAGCACGATGCAATACAATCGCCTCGCCTTTGCCTGGCTTGATTTCGATGCGTACGATCCGGCGCGGATCAACATCGATCAGATCGCGCTGCAACCAGTTTTCTGCCTTGCGCTCGGGCGCAATGTCCAGATCGGCAAGCCACGACTGGGCCGCATCGGGCACCCGTACATAACTGCCACGCCCCTGTGGATTATTGAGGCCGATGATCAATGCCAGTGGCTCGCCGCCGCCGATGATATCGAGCCGCGCACCACGAGCAAGTTTGCTATCGGTGTCTTCGACGCCCAGGCGCGAATAGTTTTCCGGCAGCGCGGTTTTCGCTTCGACCCGCTGGGTCAATGCCAGCCGCAACAAATAATCGCGCAATTTGCCGGTGTCGGCCGGCCAGCCGGCGCGCTGCTGAACCCGCCATGCGTCGTCGCTGCGGCTCAGCACGATCTCGCCGTTATCGGCGCTGCTGATGCGCACTTCGTCGATCGCATTGATACGCTCATTGAGGCCCGCGATCAACGGGCCTTTACCCACATCGGCGCGCTCAGGCGCACGCTTGTTCAGCAACACGGCCGCAAGAGCGAGCAGTAAAACGGCAATCGCAAGTCGAATGATGGTCCGTGTCATTCCCGTTCCTCAATGCGTGTTAGCCATCGCGCCACTCAGCGCTGCCTGCGTCGTCGCACACGCAACAACGCGAAACCCAGCGCGATCAGGCTTACCAGCAGCGGCATGCCCAGCATGTTGATCAGCTTCAGGCGCATGCCCAAGGCTTCGATATCCTGATTCAAACCCAATTGCACATCACGCAGCTCTTTGCGGATGCGTATTTTTTGCTGCTGGAATCGTTCCAACTCGGCCTGCTGTTCAGGCCCAAGCAGCGGGCTGCCACCCTCGCTGCGCTGCCCTTGCAAAGCCGACAATCGACGCTCGGTCTCGATCAACTGCGCCTGCAACTCGCTTTCCTTGACCCGGAAACGCTCTTCGGCACGGCGTTTGAGCGCCTCGACGCGCTCAAACGGTCGGCTTGAACCGGCGCGCGTGCGCACCGCTATCAGATCGGTACTGCCAACCAGGTTATCGACCGCATTGATAACAAAGTCGCCATTGCCGGCAAACGGATTGAATGCGCGCTGGCCAAGGATGCTCTGCACAGTTACCCACATGCGATCCGCCAGCAGATCGCTGTCGGCTACCACAATGATCGAGCCATCGGCGTTGCCCTGCATGAGCTGGTTGACAGCCTTGCGTTCGGGAAACGCCGTTTTGAGTGGCCCACTGAGACGGGCAGCGAGGACGTAACGATCACCGGTTGCCTTGAAATCCTCGAACAAATTGGCGGGGTCAGGCAGGAAGCGCACCTTGTCCACGCTGGTTATTCCGGCGGAATCCGATGACTGCGCCAGCGGCTCCAGGGTAAGCCCACTGTTCTTGCTCAGCGTCAGTGAACCGGCCGTGGACAAATTGAACGACTCGATCTGTGCGGACACGACATCGCGCTGGTTGAGGGCTTCGGCCGACAAACCCAGCACACCCAGATGACGCACTGGCTGTGAACTGCCCGGACTTTGTACTTGCAACGCGTAGCGCGAGTCGAGCACTACCTTGCCCGGATCGTATTGCACACCCCAGGCAGCAAACAGTTTGCCCATGTCCGAGCTGTGCGGCGCGAACATCGTGGTCGGATCGCCATCGCCAGCGCCAACGGCCGCCTCTGAATAGGGATCGACAAAAACCAACAACTTGCCGCCACGCAGCACAAACTGGTCGATGGCATACTCGCTGCCATCACTCAAACCCTTGGGATGCACCAATACCAGCGCATCCACATCCGGCGCGATATCGGTGATCGGCTGCTGCAGGCGGCGCAGCTCGAATAGCTGATTGAGTTCGTTGTCGATCACCCATCCTGAACTGGCCTGACCGGTTGCAGCATCGTATCCGGGTGCCATCGGCAGGCTGGAATACAGGGCTACGACCGAACGCTTGTCGCTGCTCAAGGTTGAAATCAGCTTGGCAACATCGTATTCAAGGAATGATTCCTTGTTCGGCTGAAAAATCGGAATGATGGTCTGACCATCGGTTGCATTGGTTCCCACCAGACCAAAAAACAAAGTAGCACCCGAGCTGCCGATCGGAACCGATTGCAGGCCATAGCTGCCAGCACGATCTTCGGCTTCCGAGAACGGGCGATGCCATTTCCTCCAGCAGTTCACGCACCCGCTGCGCATACGTGCGCAATTGCGGCATGTCGCGTGCGACCTGATCGGAGAAATAGAAGTACAGATGAATCGGCTCGTCGATCTTCTCGATAATGTTCAAGGTGCCGGGTGAAAGTGTGTACAGCGCATTCTCGGTAAGGTCCACGCGCCAGCCGCGCAGCGTGATGGTGCTGATTGCTACCAACGCAATAAACGCCAGCATCAGAACCAGGAGATTGGACGCACCCAGCAAACGGTTTTGCAAACGACTCATGGTCAATCCTCAATCGGCCTTTTTCATGTCGATCACCAACACGGTTGCGTACAACCAGGCCGCGATGACCAGCAGAAAAAACACCATGTCGCGCAATTCCAGCACGCCCTTGGCAATGGCCTGGAAGTGGGTGAGAAAGCTGAGTTGGGCAACCGCATCAACCAGCACCGCTGGTAGCCATGAACGGACGAAATCGAGCACCACGGGATAACCGGTGAACAACAGGCCAAAACAGACCACAACCGAGAGTATGAATGCGATCACTTGACTGCGGGTTGCCGCCGATAGACAGCCACCCACCGCGAGAAATGCGCCGGCCATGAGCGCGCTGCCCACATAGCCGGCGAAGATGACGCCATTATCCGGGGAACCCAGGTAATTGACGGTCAACCACACCGGAAAAGTGAACGTCAGCGCGAGTACAACAAAAGCCCATGCTGCGAGAAACTTGCCCAGCACCGCTTGCCACAGCGTCACTGGCAAGGTGAGCAATAGTTCGATCGTGCCGGTGCGGCGCTCTTCAGCCCACAGCCGCATGGATACGGCCGGTACCAGAAACAGGTACAACACCGGATGCAGCAAAAAGAACGGCTGTAAATCTGCCTGACCGCGCTCGTACAGGCCACCCAGATAGAACGTCAACATTCCGGCCAACAGCAGGAAGATCACGATAAAGACATAGGCGACCGGGGTGGCGAAATAGCTCGCCAGCTCGCGTCGGAAGACGGTGATCGTTGCACTCATGGCGACACCGTGGTGGATTGGGTAATGGTGCGAAACACGTCCTCAAGGCGTGCCGGCTCGACCTGCAACTGCGCAAAGGCGACGCCGCGCTCTTGTAACCGTGCGGAAACGACCGCGAACAAATCATGCCCTGGCGTAGCCAGCACGATCATCCGACCATCCACCGGGTCGCTTTCCAATCCGGCCACGCCGACAACCCCTTCCAGCGCCGAACGAGCCGCCACGGTATCGGCTGCGCGCACCGACAACGCCCCGGCGTAGCGTGAGCGCGCCAGCAGATCCGCTGGCGTCGCGTCAGCCAATACCTTACCGGCGGCGATGATGATCGCACGCGTACACACCGACGGCACTTCTTCAAGAATATGGGTGGAAATGAGGATCGTGCGGCCCGGCGACATCTCACGGATCAAACCACGCACTTCGTGCTTCTGGTTCGGATC
>PGZE01000057.1 GCA_002840015.1 Gammaproteobacteria bacterium HGW-Gammaproteobacteria-2
GATGGTAGTGTGGCATTTGCCATGTGAGAGTAGGTCATCGCCAGGGTCTTTATCCCCAAAACCCCCGTACTCACGTGCGGGGGTTTTGCTTTTGCATAACCGCAAATTAAAACACTGGCTCCAGCGTCTCGGACCGCACCAGAGTCACGCAGAAAGGGCACTACCCTGAAGTGCTGATTCGGGTACGCGAAGGGACAGGGCAACGGCCAGATGATCCGAACCGGCGGCCGGTAACACCCTCGGTGCCGGCTCGGCCGTACGCAAACTGGTGAGGATGTGATCGAGTGGGCGCTGTGGCTTCCAGCTTGGGAATGTCGGTTGTGACCACGCTGGCGGTTGTAGCTGCGTGTTACGGTAAAGGCATTCCAGTTCGGGTGCGTCAGGGGGACAATTGAAGTCGCCCATCAGCACCACGTTTGGGAATTCACTGAGCAACTCAGCCAGATATGTTGCCTGCACACGGCGCGAGCGGGCGCCGAGCGACAAATGTGCCACTGCTACTGTCAGGCCGTCGATGCCTTGGCCCATCCGTGCAACCAACACACCGCGCCCCGGCAGACGACCGGGCAAGGGATAGTCAATCACCTCAAGCAATGGCAATCGACTGAGCAGCCCATTGGCGCTGGAGGCGATGCCGCCAATGCGGCGATTCGGTTGGTGACTCCAGAAGGGCATATCGCTTTGTTGAGCGAGATAGTGGGTCTGGTTCATGAAGCCAGAGCGCAGGCTGCCGGGGTCGGATTCTTGCAGGCCAACCAGGTCGTAACTGGTGATCATGTTCGCGAACGCATCAAGCGTGCTGCGCTTTCCGGCAGGCAGCACGTTACTCCAGCCACGGGTGATGTAATCGCCATAGCTTGCAGTGCGCGAGCCGGCTTGGATGTTGCATGTCAACAGGGTAAGTGTGCGCTCGGCCATGGCGTTAAGACTACCGGATGAACACGTTCGTTCAACGACGAACCTGGGCCAAGTACAGGTGACGGAACATCAGCACGCTACATGGTGCGTAACGCGTGTCCGTTGGCATATTTTATCGGCTGTGCTATTGCGAAGGTATAAAAAAAAGGGCCGCACTGCGACCCTTTTTTTGACGCATACTTTGGAGTTACTGTTGCGCAACGGCTTGTTTTGCCGCCTCACGCTCTCGATCAATCAGGTATTCAGCAGTCTTGAGCATGCCCGGCAGGCCAGTTTCCGGGGTAGCCATCACCCGATACTTGCCAGCAACGACCAAGCTTGGCGTGCCCTGAATCATCCAGCGCGGTGCGAGTTGGCGAGCGCGATTGATCTTCGCATTCACTGCAAAGCTCTGCATGGTGGACTCAAACACCTTGGGTTCAACGCCGTAGTCGCCGTAAAATGCCGCGATTTCGGAGATCGAGGAAAACGGGCGCTTTTCGATATGGATTGCCTTGAACAGCGCATCATGCGTCTTGTCCAGCAGCCCCATGCTCTCGGCTGCATAAAACGCCCTGCCAAACGCCTCCCATGAACCACCTTGCGACATTGGCATGTAGATGAAGTTGACGTCTTCCGGAAGGTCCTTTTTCCAGTTGTTCACAAACGGCTGAAAATTGGCGCAGTGGATACAGGCATAGCTGAATACCTCAACCACTTCAAATTTGCCCTCAACTGGCGCCATCGGCTGCGCTGAAGCCATAGTGGTGAACTCGCGGCCTTCCTGCGGGGTGGTGTCGTCTGAACCCGCTTGTGCCTGGGCAGCTATCGGTAGCAGGCTGGCGATAGCGAGTAATGCCATGTGACGAATCATTGAACTCTCCCGAAGATGGTGATGTATGCGGTTGCAGCCTAACTGTCGTCTGCTGAACGGCGGCTGGTTGTTTAGCGCGCTGCGGTGCTCTCTGGCGAAGCGGCGTGCAGGCCTTCTATGTAGCTTGCCAACGAGTCTATCTCCTCGTCTGTGAGCAATGTTGCAACCCCCTTCATCACTTCGTTGGCGTTTTCACCGTTGCCGTAGCTTGTGCCGTCGCGATAACGGCGCAGCAAATCGGCGCTGTAGCGCGCGTGTTGGCCGGCCAGCGACGGGTATGCGGGGCCCGGGTTGCCACGGCCGGTGGGGCCATGGCAAGACGCACAAGCCGGTATGCCGCGCATGGCATCGCCACCGCGATAAAGGCTCTCGCCCACCTGATAGAACTTCTTGCCGCTGTTGGGGCCAGTGCTGATCGGTGTTTCGTCGGCGACGCCGGGCAGAGCGGCCTGGCTGGCGAACCAGGCCCCCAGGTCGCGTGCATCCTGCGCGCTGAGCATGGCGGAAAAGCCCAGCATGATCGGGTTGGCGCGTTCGCCACTCTTGAATAGGGCGAGGTGGCGGGCAATATAACGCTCATGTTGACCGGCCAGCTTGGGGTATTGCGGATCGGTGGCATTGCCATCGATGCCGTGGCAGGCGCCACAAACGGCAGCCTTTGTTTGCCCGGCAACAGCATCACCAGCGACTGGCACCTGGTTAGCTGCGGCAAGCTCCTGTACTGCTGACGCTGGTGCATCTTCAACAGGGATGACCGTTGCGCCATCAGACTGAGCGAGCGCGGGCGAGGCGAGCAAAGCGCTGGCAAACAGCAGGCCGAGCATGGCCAGGTTGCGCGAGGGTGTCATGAGCAGGCTCCGGGATGCTGGAATGTGACGAAATGGCTGGCGCCTACGGCGCAACCGCGAAAACCCTGCGATTATCCCAGTGTGTGGCAGTGGTGGTCAACGAACTTGGCGCGAGGTGGGGGCTGCGGCGGGTCAGCTCGCGCGTAACATAGCGCGCTATTGCATGTTGCCGGCTGATTTTCTGGTGTCGCGGCGCATAAACAGCGATCATGCGGGTTCTTGATTGCACAGGCTGCACGGCTATATGGCCAATCCCCTTGTACAAGCCAGCTATCTGCTTTCCGCGCACCTTTCGCACCAGCTGCCGCCTGATGTGGGGCGAGAGGTTGCGTTTGCCGGGCGATCCAACGCCGGCAAATCCAGCGCGCTCAATGCCATGACCGGTCGCAATGGCTTGGCGCGCACTTCCAAGACTCCGGGCCGCACCCAGCAACTGGTCTACTTTCTGTGCGCGCCAGACACTTATCTGGTCGACTTGCCTGGTTATGGCTATGCCAAGGTGGGTAAGGACCTGCGTTCGCATTGGCTGAAGTTCGTCAACAATTGGTTTCAGACCCGCGAAGCGCTGTGCGGCCTTGTGGTGGTGATGGATATACGTCATCCGCTGCGCGAATACGATCAGCAGATGCTGCAATATGCCACCGTGCGCGGATTGCCTGTGCATTGTCTGTTGACCAAGGCCGACAAGATATCGCGCAGCGATCAGGTGATCACGCTGCGCAAAGTCGCCGATGCCTTGCCACCTGGCGCCACCGCCCAGCTTTTTTCAGCGACCAAGAAGGTTGGCATTGATGAAGCGCGCAACATCGTGGCCGGATGGCTCGGCCTGGATGCCTCGGAGCCACCCGCTGCGCTGGACACGCAATAGCCATCCGCCCGCAGCAAAGCACACGCCACTACCATTCGCGCGTTATCGATCGAATGAATCTACAGGAATACCTCCGTGTCCAGCCCAAGCGCCGCACCCAGCACGCTCATCAAAGATCGCAAGCAGTTGGTCGAATATCTGGAGTCTGGCAGCAAACCGCCGGCCGATTGGCGGATTGGCACCGAACACGAGAAATTCGGTTTCCAGCTCGATGATCTGCGTCCATTGTCGTTTGATGGGGAGCGCGGTATCGAAGCGGTGCTGCGTGGTCTGGCAGCGAATGGTTGGGCCCCGATCACCGAGCATGGTCATATCATCGCGCTCAGCCGCGATGGTGCATCGGTGACGCTGGAGCCGGCCGGACAACTGGAGTTGTCGGGAGCGCCGCTGGCCAGCATCCACGAAACCTGCGCAGAGGTTTCGGCGCATTTGCGTGAAGTGAAATCCGTTTCCGATGCGCTTGGGGTCGGCTTTCTGGGCATGGGCTTTCAGCCCAAGTGGCGGCGCGAGGACATGCCGTGGATGCCCAAAGGCCGCTACCAGATCATGCGCAATTACATGCCCAAGGTCGGCTCGCTCGGTCTGGACATGATGACCCGCACCTGCACCGTGCAGGTGAATCTCGACTTCGCCAACGAAGCGGACATGGTCAAGAAATTTCGCGTCAGCCTAGCGTTGCAGCCCATTGCCACCGCACTGTTCGCCGATTCGCCGTTCACCGAAGGCAAGCCCAATGGCTATCTGAGTTATCGCTCGCAGATATGGACCGACACCGACCCGGGTCGCACCGGCATGCTCGATTTCGTGTTCGATGCGGGTTTCGGTTTCGAGCGATATGTGGACTACATGCTCGATGTGCCGATGTATTTCAGCTATCGCAATGGCGAATACATCGATTGCAGCGGGCTGAGTTTTCGTGATTTTCTGGCCGGCAAACTGGCGCCGTTGCCAGGCGCGCTGCCCACGCTGAACGATTGGTCCGACCACCTGACCACCGCGTTTCCCGAAGTGCGGATGAAGAAGTTTCTGGAGATGCGTGGTGCCGATGGCGGCCCGTGGAATCGCCTGTGCGCGCTGCCCGCGTTCTGGGTTGGCTTGTTGTACGACGATGCCGCGCTGGATGCAGCGTGGGACTTGGTGCGCGACTTCACCAGCGAAGAGCGCCATGCCTTGCGTGATGGCGTGCCCAAGTACGCGCTCAAGCTGCCGTTCCGAGGTGCCAGTGTGCGCGAGCTGGCCATTGAAACGCTGAAAATTGCTGAGGCGGGGCTGGCCCGGCGCCGCGTGTTGTGTGCCCAGGGTGGCGATGAAACGGTTTTCATCGAGCCGTTGCTGGAGATCGCGCTGGCCAACCAGACGCCAGCCGAGCAGAAGCTGGAATTGTTTCATGGTCGTTGGCAGGGCTCGGTGGATCCGCTGTTTCGCGAGTTCGCCTACTGATCTCCGCGTGAAGGAGGAGCAGCGTCAACGCGCAAGTGCGGCTGCTGCCAAAGGCTTTGCCAACTCCGCCCACAGCGCATGCATGGCAGCGCCAGGGTGCAGGCCATCGGCGGCCAGCATGGCGGCGTCATCGCCGTGACGCCGCGAAACGGCGGTGATGTCGAGGAACGCCGCGCCGCGTGCCACAGCCTGCACCCGCGCGATGGCGTTGTATTGGTCGATCTGTGTTGCAATCAGCGCCGGCTGATGGCCATCGGCGCGGGCAAACGGGGTGACGCCCCAATCGGGAATCGACAGCACCAGGACCCGCTGCGGATGCCCGGCAGTGAGCGCAATGGCCTGATCGAGCAACTGCGCAAAGCGCGGGCCATATTCAGCCAGCGGGTAGCCACGGTATTGATCATTCACCCCGATCAGTAGCGACACCAGCCGCCAGTGGCCGAGCGGCTGTTCGGCGGCAATCGCGTTAGCCAGCTCGGCGCAGGTCCAGCCGGTCTGCGCAATGATCTTCGGTCGGCCGAGATCCAGGCCGGTATCGGTCAGCCGTTGTGCCAGGCAGTTGGGCCAGCGCGCCTCAGCGGTGACGCCTTCACCGATGGTGTAGGAATCGCCGAGCGCAAGAAAGCCCTGAATCGATGTGCGCATCACACCAATGCGGCAGATGCCGCCGGCTGTGGGTGACGCTTGGCGCGGCGTTGCAGCGTGCGATCGATACGTGCGAACACCTCGCGCAACTGCTCCGGCTCGGGCAGCAGCGTTACCCGGAAATGGCTGCGATAGGGCACGTTGAAACTGGAGCCGGGCACGATCAGCACGCTTTCGTGTTCCAGCAGCTCAACCGCGAATTGATGATCATCAAAGCCCAGTGCGGCCTCACCGACAACCGCCGGAAACGCATACAGGGCGCCAGCCGGGTGGTTCAGCGTCAACCACTCACTTTGCGCACAGGCATCGATCACTGCGCGCCGGGCCTCGTACAGGCGGCCGCCAGGCGCACACAGGGCGGCAATCGTGTTGATCCCGTTGAGTGCCGCCGGCACTGCCCATTGTCCCGGCACATTCGCGCACAGGCGCAAGGCGCCGAGCAGATCCAGCGCGTGGTGATAATCGGCGATACGGCGGCGCTCGCCACTGAGCACGGCCCAGCCGACCCGGTAGCCGCAGGCGCGATGGACTTTCGACAGGCCGCCAAAGCTCAGGCACGGCACGTCGCCGGCAAGCGGCGCCAGCGGCTCGAAGCGGGCGTCGTCGTAGGTGATGCCATCGTAGATTTCATCGCTCATCAACAGCAGACCGTGGCGGCGGGCTACCGACACCAGATCCTGCAACAGTTCGCGTGGGTACACCGCACCGGTCGGGTTGTTCGGGTTGATCAGCACCAGTGCGCGTGTGCGCGCGGTGATCTTGCTTTCGATTTCATCCGGGTCGGGCAAAAAGCTGTTATCCGCCGCGCAGCGGTAATACACCGGCTCGCCATCGTTGAGCAGGGTGGCGGCGCTCCACAGCGGGTAGTCGGGGCTGGGCAACAACACCTCATCGCCGGGGTCGAGCAAGGCACGCAGCGCCAGATCGATCAGCTCGCTCACGCCATTGCCGATGAAAACGGCATTGGCATCGATGCCGTTGACACCGCGTGCGGAAAACTGCGCGGCAACGGCTTCGCGCGCCTGCGCCAGCCCCTGTTGATGGGCGTAGGCATCGCTATCGGCCAGGCCGCGCACGATGGCGTCGGACAAATGCGGTGGGGCGCGAAAACCGAATGCGCCGGGGTTGCCGATATTGAGCTTGATCAACTCGCGGCCCTGGGCTTCAAGTTCGCGCGCACGTCGGGCCAGTTCGCCGCGGATTTCATAGCGCACCTGACTCAGGCGGCTGCGGGTGTTCAGAGGTTTTTCGGTCATGGGCGGGGCAGGAGGAGAGGGCGGGATCTGCGATTACCATCGCATGCACGCCGCAAGCGTATCGTGGATTGGCTCGCGCTACACTTCCCAAATGAATTTCGATACCAATTTGCTGCATGTACTTGGCTGGCCCGATGATGCGCGCGCCCGCGACGATCTGGCGCAGGCGCTGCGCGAGTGGCCCAACGCGTGCCTCGGCCGGGTGGTGGCGCAGCACCGCAGCGGCTATGACGTGGCAACTGATCTCGATACCCGGATTCGCGCCAACGCGCCGCTGCCATGGACGCGGGCGCGTTTTCCGCCCGAACAGCGCGCTGCGGTGGGCGACTGGGTGCTGCTCGATGTCAATGCGGCGCAGATATTGGGGCTGCTGCCACGGCGCTCGTTGCTGGCGCGTGCGGCGGCAGGAGAACATTACCGCTGCCAGCCGATCGCGGCCAATGTTGATACGGTGCTGGTGGTGACCGGGCTGGATCGTGATTTCAATCCGCGCCGGTTGGAGCGGTACCTGCTGTTGGTGCAAAGCAGCGGCGCGCAACCCGTGATCGTATTGACCAAGGCCGATACCGGCGTCGATGTCGAGGCCGCCAAGGCGCAGTTGCAGGGAATGTGCGAGGGTGGCGTGCCGGTGTTTGCACTCAACGCCAAAGACTCCGAAGCAACACGCGTGCTTGCCCCGTACCTCGGCGCCGGACAATCGGTCGTGCTGGTCGGCTCCTCGGGCGCCGGCAAATCGACTCTGACCAACACCCTGCTCGGGCGCGAGCGGATGGCCACTGGTGCGGTACGCGCCAATGATTCACGCGGCCGTCATACCACCACCCATCGTGCCCTGCTGCCGCTGCCGCACGGAGGATGTTTGATCGACACGCCGGGTATGCGCGAGATCAAGTTCACTGGCGAGGAGGAAATCGACAGCAGTGGGTTTGAGGACATTCAGTCCGCAGCAGCGCGTTGCCGGTTCCGTGATTGTGTGCATGGCAGCGAACCGGGTTGTGCAGTGCGTGCCGCGATTGATGCCGGCACCCTCGATGCGGGTCATCTTGCCAGCTATTTGAAGTTGTCAGGGGAACTGGGTGGGGCAGCGGCGCAACTGGCCCTACGTCAGGCCCAGCGTGACGATGCCCGTAACCAGGGCAAGCCGGCGCACAAGCGCGGGGTCGATAAATACGGGCGTGACCGGTGACCACCGACCCGGCACTGAGCCATCATGCCGCGCTCGACGCGCGCCTGGTCGCCGCAGTGCGGCCAATCCGCATGCTGGAAGCGGTGAGTTGGCCGGCGCAGGTGCAGGAATCATTTCTTGCTGCCTGGCGCGCAGGCAAAATCAGCATGCCGCAGATCGCGTACCCCCGGTTTGATTTCCACGACGTGCGTAGCGAACTCGATGCCATCCATCGTGCCGCCGACGCCGACCATCCGCTCGGTCATTATCTGCAACAGACCAGCGAAAGCTGGCGCATCGCCACCCGCTTGCTCGATGTGCTTGGCAGCCATCGCGTCACCGCGTATTCCGCCCGCTTGTTCGGGCGGCCGGTGGAAATGCTGCCGGCCAACGGCCCGACCAATCTCGAAGCCGCCCGCCATTTCGTCGATCTGGCCAACGAGCTGGATCAGGAGTTGCGCAACGCCGAGCCCAGCTATGTGCTGCCTGCCGAGCAGGTGCAGCTCGAATTGCAGCAGGCCATCGATACGTTTTTTGTCGGCCATCAGATACGCGTCGAACTCGATCCCAACCTGATCGCCAAGGCCGCTGCCAGCCCGACTCGCATCCGCCTGCGTACCAACACCGGCTTCAGCGAATACGATCGCAATCAGTTGCTGATGCACGAAGCCTTTGTTCACACCCTGACCGGCCTCAATGGCCGCGAGCAGCCCTGGCTCAAATCGATGGCACGCGGCGCGCCGCGCACTACCGCCACCCAGGAAGGCTTGGCGACGCTTTCGGAAATGCTCAGTGGCGCGATGGACATCGGCCGCATGAAGCGCATCAGCCTGCGTATCGTTGCCATCGACAAGGCTATCCACGGTGCCGATTTCGTCGAGGTGTTTCGCTTCTTCATCGAGTCCGGGCAGACCGATATCGACAGTTTCACCTCGGCGCAGCGTGTGTTTCGCGGCGTACCCTTATCCGGCGGCGGCGCGTTCACCAAGGACACCGTCTACCTGCACGGCTTGCTCGCGGTGCATACGTTCTTCCGCTGGTGTTTGCGGCATCGCCAACTCGCCCGCGCTCGGCAATTGTTCGCCGGCAAGATGGCGCTGGAAGATGTATTCGCGCTGGAATCGCAGTTAGCCAGCGGCGCGGTTGCCGCGCCGGGCTTTTTGCCGCCGTGGATGCAACGCGCCAATGGCCTCGCCGGGATGCTGGCTTTCTCGCTGTTCGTCAACAAGATTCGTCTGGACAACGTGGCGGCCGACGACCTGGTGCTGGGCTTGTAGGATAAATCCTCGCAGGCCCAGCCGCGGTTCAACGCTTCATGAAGCCGAAGAACTCTTCGTTGGTCTTGGTGTTCTTCATCTTGTCGAGCAGGAACTCGATCGCGCTGAGCTCGTCCATTGGGTGCAGCAGCTTGCGCAGAATCCAGATCTTCTGCAGCAGGTCGGCATCGATCAGTAGTTCCTCGCGGCGGGTGCCGGAGCGGTTGATGTTGATCGCCGGGTAGACGCGCTTTTCGGCGATACGGCGGTCCATGTGTACTTCCATGTTGCCGGTGCCCTTGAACTCCTCGTAGATCACCTCGTCCATCTTCGAGCCGGTTTCCACCAGCGCGGTGGCGATGATGGTCAGCGAACCACCTTCTTCGACATTGCGTGCAGCGCCAAAGAACCGCTTGGGCCGGTGCAGGGCATTGGCATCGACACCACCGGTGAGCACCTTGCCGGAGCTGGGCACCACGGTGTTGTAAGCACGCGCCAGGCGGGTGATCGAGTCGAGCAGGATCACCACGTCCTTCTTGTGTTCGACCAGGCGCTTGGCACGCTCGATCACCATCTCGGCAACCTGCACGTGACGTGCCGCCGGCTCGTCAAACGTTGAACTGACCACTTCGCCGCGCACCGTGCGCTGCATCTCGGTCACTTCTTCCGGGCGCTCGTCGATCAGCAGCACGATCAGGTGAACGTCTGGATGGTTGTACATGATCGCGCTGGCGACGTTCTGCAGCAGCATGGTCTTGCCGGCCTTGGGCGGCGACACGATCAGGCCGCGCTGGCCCTTGCCGATCGGCGACATCAGGTCCATGACGCGACCGGTGATGTCCTCGGTGGAGCCATTGCCGCGCTCCAGGGTGAAGCGCTGACGCGGGAACAGCGGCGTCAGGTTTTCGAACAGCACCTTGTTCTTGGACGCTTCCGGCGGCTCACCGTTGATGGTGTCCACCTTGAGCAGGGCGACGTAACGCTCGCCATCCTTGGGGCTGCGGATGCGGCCGGCGATTTCATCACCGGTGCGCAGGTTGAAGCGGCGAATCTGGCTGGGCGAAATGTAGACATCGTCGGGGCCGGCCAGATAGCTGGCCCGGCTACGCCATCGCCAACCCGGGTCAGCACCTTGAGCAGGGCAAAGATCACGTCCTGCTTGCGTGCGCGCGCCACGCCGTCATGGATGTTGAGTTGCTCGGCGATGTCCAGCAGTTTGTGCGCCGGGAAACGCTTGAGATCGTTCAGGCTGTAGGTCGGGAAGTCGGCCGGGATCATCGGCGGCGGACGGTTGTCGCGCGGCTCAACTTCGGAATCATCGTTGTTGGCGCGCACAGCCGGCGCACCGCGGTCGCGATCGCGGTCACGGCGATTGCGGCGGTGGCGCTCGCGGCGGGCGTTTTCGCGCGGCGTCTGATTATTGTCGCCATTGTCGTTGTTCGATGTGCCTGAGCTGCCATCGCCAGGCACGTTGTCATTTGCCCCTGAACCGCCAGCGTTTTTTGCGGGCTCAGCAGCGAGCTTGGGCTCAGCCGCGAGCTTGGGCTCAGCCGCGGGCTTGGGCTCAGCAGCGGGCTTAGGCTCAGCAGCGGGCTTGGGCTCAGCAGCGATCTTGGGCTCAGCCGCGGGCTTGGGCTCAGCAGCGGGCTTGGGCTCAGCAGCGGGCTTGGGCTCGGCAGCGGGCTTGGGCTCGGCAGCGGGCTTGGGCTCAGCAGCGGGCTTGGGCTCAGCAGCGGGCTTGGGCTCAGCAGCGGGCTTGGGCTCAGCAGCGGGCTTGGGCACCGGCGCAGCTTTTGGCGTGCTGGTTGCGTCGTTGGTGGAAGAATCAGCCTGACCGCGCGCAGAAGCTTGCGCGGCGTCGCCGTTTTCGGTGGGTTGCTCGGACACGGGATGCACCTCGCCTTGAAGGTTGCGAGTGTGGAAGAGAGGGGTGTTTGCGATAAAAACTCGGGGCGCGAATGCGCGCCGCACGAATACACACTACCACTTGCCATGCCTCCGCAGCAAGCAGTTGCAGTGTTCAGCAGGCAGTCCGATCACCGCGTCCTGGCCTGATCCGGTCTTGCAGACACTGCTATCCGTCAAGCGAACCGTTGATCACGGCAATTTGCCGCTAATCACATAATTTTCCGCAGCCGTTGTTGCTGGTGTCATTCTACAGGTGTACATCATTGATTCGTCTTGAGCCCGGGGAGCCATACGCATGAACCTGTCCAGCAAAAATATTGCCGCCGCGCTGTCCGACATATTTCTTGCGCCGAGCAATCTGTTCAGCGCCCTGCCATCGCACCGGTCCTGGACGTGGGCGGCATTGGCGCTGCTGATCGCCGTGCAAATCGCCTCGATCTACGCATTCTTCGGGCCAATGAGCCCGGAGTGGATCGTTGAACAGCAGTTGGCAGTAGCCAACTTGTCGGCCAACGAGGCCGAGGCAGCGCGCTCTACCCTGATGGCGATGGCGCCAAATATCGCGCACATCTCGGCGGCTTCATCGGTGATGATGGTGGGGCTGTTCCCCGCGTTGCTCGCGCTGGTGTACTTTCTCGGCGAGCGGCTGTTGTCCGGTTCGCGCCAGAGCTATGGCTCATGGTTCTCGATCAGCGTTTGGGCACAGATGCCGATGCTGCTCAATGCATTGGGGCTGATCGTGCTCAGCCTGTTGGCTGCATCACCCGATCAACCACTGGCGGTTGCCAACTATGCATCGCTCAACGGTCTGATTCTCGACCTGCCGTTGGGCCACCCCTGGTACAACTGGGCACAGGCTTTCAGTGTGTTTTTCATCTGGAGCAGCGTATTGATCGCGATCGCGGTGCGGGTGGCGCAGCCCATCGCATGGGGCCGCGCGTTGCTGCTCGGCGCATTGCCCTACGTGTTGGTATTTGGCGTCTGGGCGGTGTTGGTGTGACGCCTGCTACCCGCAAACGGGTCATCGCGGTTGCTGGGCTATTGGGCTTTGCAGCGCTGCTGTTGTGGCAACACCAACGCGCCGGTGGCCGTGGCATCGACGTGGATGTTGCAACGGTAAGCCGTGCGGCACTGGCCAGTACCACGCTGGCTTCGGGAAGCCTGGTTTACGCACAGCAAATCCAGTTGCGCTCGCAGGTGACCGGGCGTGTTGCCGAGGTGCTGGTGGAAGAGGGCGAGCGAGTTCGCAAGGGTCAGGTACTGATGCGGCTCGACCCGGAGGCCTTCGATGCCGATCTGGCCAGCGCTGGCGCCGGCGTGCGCGCCGCCGAGATTGAAATTGAATCGCGGCGCTCACGGGCGGCGGAACTCACGCGGCAATTGGATCGCCAGCGTGTGTTGTTCGCGCGGCATCTGGTCAGCCGCGAATCGTTCGAGCAACTGGCCAACGAAACCGAGCTGGCACAAATCGCGGTGCGCGCGGCGGTGCAGGCGTTGCACCAGCAGCAGGCGCAGCAGGCGCTGGCCCGCGACCGCCTGGAGCGCAGCGTGTTCAGCGCGCCTATCGATGGCTTGCTGGTATCGGTGGATGTGAAGCCGGGCGAAACGGTGATCGCTGGCACCGTCAATATCGTGGGGTCGGACCTGATGGTGCTGGCCGATCCCAGCGTGCTGCTGGCCGAATTGCGCGTCGATGAAGCCGATATTGCGCAGGTGCAGTTGGGCCAGTCCGTCAATGTGTTTGCTGCGGCCTATCCGCAACAGGCGTTGCAGGGCGAAGTGGTACACATCGGCACCTCGGCGCGACAACTGGGCAGCGCACAAAGCCTCGCGTTCCGGGTGCGGGTGCAGTTGGCGCCACAACAGTTGAGCCTGCATCCGGGGATGAGCTGCCGCGCGGAAATTCTGACCGCGCAGGGCGAGCCTACCCGCAACGTGCCGGTGGCGGCGATTCAGCGCGACAAAGATGGCCAGTTCGTGTGGCGGGTGAATGCCGATGAGCGGGTCGAACGGGTGCCGGTAACGTTGGGCATGGCCAATGATTTCGATCAGGCGGTCGACAGCACGCTGAGCGATGGTGAGCGCGTGGTAACTGGTCCGGGCCGGGTTATCGCACAGCTCAAGGCCGGAGATCGCATCCGCGCCAAGTCGGCCAAGGCCGAGGGCGCTGCGACCAGCGCAGAGTCGGCGAAATGAGCGCAGCGGCAATCGACACGGCAGCGGAGGTGATCCGGCTGGAATCGATATCGAAGTCGTATCCAATGGCGGAATCGTCGTTTCTGGCCCTGGATCGCATCGATCTGAGCATTCGCGGTGGCGACTATGTCGCCATTGTCGGGCCATCGGGTTCGGGCAAGTCCACGCTGATGAACCTGATTGGTTGCCTTGATGTGCCCAGCGAGGGCCGCTACTGGCTCAACGGCCGCGATGTGGCGCATCTGGATGAGACGCAACTGGCCAACGAACGCAATCGTTCGGTCGGCTTCATCTTCCAGAGTTTCAACCTGTTGCCGCGAATGAGCACGCTGGCGAACGTGATCCAGCCGCTGATCTACCAGCAACTGCCCGCGCATGAACGCCGAGCGCGAGCGCAGGAAGCGCTGCGCCGGGTCGGCCTGGCCGAGCGCATGAGCCACCTGCCCAACCAGCTTTCCGGTGGCCAGCGCCAACGCGTGGCGATTGCACGCGCGCTGGTCACCCGGCCGGCGATCCTGCTGGGCGATGAGCCCACCGGCAATCTGGACAGCCACACCAGCACCGAAATCATGGCCCTGTTCGATGAATTGCATGCCGAGGGCCATACTATCGTGCTGGTCACCCATGAGCACGACATCGCCGAGCATTGCGCACGCGTGGTGCGCCTGGTCGATGGCCGTATCGTCGAGGATCGCCGCAACGATCCGCAACCGACCCGCAGCAAGGCGAAGCCGACATGATCGAAAGCCGCAGCAAGGCGATGCACGCCACGCTCGAAGGCACCATGGCGGCGCTACAGGCAATCCGCGCCAATGCGCTGCGCAGCGCATTGACCGCGCTCGGCATCATCATTGGCGTTGCCGCCGTGATCGCGGTGGTGGCGGTGATGCAGGGCCTGTCGAGCACGATCAACCGGCAGCTCGATGACCTGGCCTCGGACATGGTCATCGTCAGCGCCGACACGCCCACCCAACAAGCCTTGATCGGATTGCGCAATCGCTTGTCGTACGATGATTTTCTGGCGGTGCGCGAGCGGGTGCGCGGGATCGAAAACATCACCGCGATGATGCAGCCGCCATCCTTTGGTGGACGCGTGAAGCAGGGCAGCCACAGCACGGTGACGCAGATCCTCGGCACCGACAGCAATTACCAGGACGTGGTGCGGGTGTACACCGATCAGGGCCGGTTTTTGTCGGAGAGCGATGACCTGCGTCGGCGCCGTGTCGTGGTGCTCGGGCCGACGGTGGTGCGTGAGCTGGAACTGCCGGCCGATCCCGTCGGCAGTTTCATCGAACTGGGCGGTGACTGGTTTCGGGTGATTGGCGTCGCGGAAACGCGAGGTTCGTTGTTTGGGTTCGATCAGGACAATTACGTCATCGCGCCGTTTTCAACCTTGAAGGCACTGGCCGGAAATGCGCAGGACGAGGACGTACAGATTTACTACCGCCCGGGCAAAGGCGTTGCGCTCGACAGCATCGAAGCGCAGGTGCGACAGGTGCTGCGCGCACGCGCCAAGACGGCCGACGGCGCGCCCGATCCGTTCAAGGTGCAGACCGCCGAGCGCACGCGCAAATCCTTCGACAGCATCGTTCAAGGCGTCACCATGGTGGCCAGCGCGGTGGTCGGCATCAGCCTGCTGGTCGGCGGCATCGGCATCATGAACATCATGCTGGTGTCGGTCACCGAGCGCACCCGCGAGATCGGCATCGTCAAGGCACTCGGCGCGACGCCACAGTTCATCCTGATCCAGTTTCTGGTCGAGGCGTTGGTGCTGTCGCTGTTTGGCGGTTTGGTCGGTCTGGCGCTGGGTTGGGGGCTGGCGCTGTTGATTGCGCTTGCGGTACCGGGCATGAGCGGCGCAGCGGTACCGCTATGGGCGGTGCTGCTGGCACTGGGTTTCACCACCGCCATTGGCGTGATATTCGGGCTGGCGCCGGCGATCAAGGCCTCGCGATTGCATCCGATCGATGCACTGCGTTACGAGTAGATGACGACTACGACTACCAACCCGCCACGATCGATTGCCGCGCAATGGCGACAAAGCCTGGTACACGCCAGCCCGGCGTATTGGGCGATTCAGTTCATCGTGGCGGTGTCGTCGGTGTTGTTCTTGTGGAGCACACTCGCGCCGACGATGACGCTGCTTGAAGGCGCGACCGATCCAATGGTTGCACTGACGATTCGTTCCACGATTGATGCCATGCTGTTTTTTGCTGCCACCCATGTCGGCATTCGTCCGCTGTTGCGTATCGCCTATGTGCGGCAAACGCCCGACTGGCGTGCGTGGCTTGGTCTGGCCGGCTGGCTCATCGTGTTGGCGGCGATCACCGTTGGCTTGGGCGCACTGATCGAATTGCTGGAGCTGGCCAAGGTTTCCGGGATCTCCGCGATCCGCTTCCAGGCGGGTGACAACACGTTCGGCATGGCGCTGCAGGGTCGGTTGTTATACCTCATCGCGATATTCAATCTGTTTGCGGCATACGCCATCTGGGCCGCGATCTATCTGGGCTACAAAGCATTGCAGGGGCGGCGGCGCCTGCAAACGCAATTGCGCGAAGCGCGTCTGCGTCAGCTCACCCACCAGCTCAGCCCGCATTTTTTGTTCAACACCTTCAACAGCATTCGTGGCCTGATTTTCGAAGATCAGCAACGCGCCGCACAACTGGTGACCCAGCTTTCGGAATTGTTCCGCGTCCACCTGCAACATGAACTGCGTACCGAGCAAACGCTGGAAGAGGAGTGGCATCTGGCGCAGTGCTACCTCGACATCGAAGCGGCGCGGCTGGAAGCGCGATTGCGCAGGTACGTGGAACTGGACCCGGTATGCCTGCCCCGCAAAATTCCGGCACTGAGCTTGTTGTGCCTGATGGAGAATGCGATCAAGCACGGTATCGCGCCCAATCGCGAACCCGGCTGGCTGCGGATCAGCGCGCGACCGCTGATGGCGGGATGGGTGCTGGAGGTCAGCAATTCGATTGGAGATGCCAGCACGCTGCCGAGCCACGGCACCGGGCTGGCCAACCTGCGCGAACGCCTGCAACTCGGGTTTGCCGAGCGCGCGCAGTTGCAGGTTGAATCATCGGCGGAGCGGTTTATGGTTCGCCTGACCCTGCCAAACTGAGTATCCTGCCGACCATGCCTGAACGCCTGCACACCCTGATCGTCGATGACGAGCGCCTGGCCCGCGCCGAGCTCAAGCGCCTGCTTGCCGCGCATCCACAGATCGAGGTGATTGGCGAGGCAGCCGATGCGCAGCAAGCCTTGCACCTGCTGGCGACGTTGACGCCGGATATCGCCTTTCTCGATATCCAGATGCCGGGCATGAGTGGCCTGCAACTGGCCGAAGAAATCGAGGATCGTTGCCAGTTCGTGTTTTGCACCGCCTACGACAGTTACGCAATCGATGCCTTTGGCCTCAATGCGCTGGATTACCTGGTCAAGCCGGTGGTGCCCGAGCGCCTTGCCAGGACGCTGGAGCGGGTGCGCGCACGCGGCCGCGCTTCGGCACCGGTTTACTTGCCCAGCGACCACGGCCTGTTGCTGAAGTTTGGCGATAACGCGCGCATCGTGCGCCTGCACGACATCAACCGATTCGAGAGCATCGGCAATCATGCAGCGGTCTACACCACGCACGGCAAATCGTTTTTGCTCAGCTCGCTCAACCGCATCGAACAACGGCTCGACCCAGCGCATTTCTTCCGCGTCAGCCGCTCCGACATCCTGCGATTGGACGCGATCGCGCGCTTCGAGCTCGATATCGGACTGATCGCGCATCTTGTCGATGGCAGTGCGGTGGCGGTCAGCCGGCGCCAGGCGCAGGTGTTGAAGGCACGGATGGGTGGGTTGTAGCGTGTGTTGGCTTGGTGTCGCATCACCGTAGGGTGGGTAGAGCAAAGCGAAACCCATCAATCCTGTTGCCTGCGAGTGTTGTGATGGGTTTCGGTCGCTTCGCGACAGCGTTCGCTGCGCGAACTACGCCTTCGTTGCACTACCGAGGTGACCTGTGCGCAGAGCTTGTCCCAGCCGTCATCGCTGAGTGCCGCGCTGCGCTGGCGCGCGTGTTGCAACAGCGCGTGTTCGCTGGCGCCTTCGTGGATCAGGCGGCGCAAGGTGTCGTCGATGGCAATCAGTTCGTACAGGCCGGTGCGGCCGCTGTAGCCGCCACTGCGGCCGGCATCGGGGTGTGGCCGGGCAAAGCGCAGGCCCGGTTGCCAGTCGTGGCCGAGGGCACGGCATTCGGCGGCACTGGGTTCGTAGGTCTCGCTTTGCGCCGGGTCGAGCACGCGCACCAGCCGCTGCGCCACCACGCCGATCAGCGAGGAGGCGAGCAGGAACGGTTCGATACCCATGTCGCGCAGGCGGGTGATGGCGCCGATGGCGGAGTTGGTGTGCAGGGTGGACAGCACCAGGTGGCCGGTGAGGCTGGCCTGTACCGCGATTTGCGCGGTTTCCAGATCGCGGATTTCGCCGACCATCACCACGTCGGGGTCTTGCCGCAGGATCGCGCGCAGGCCGCGCGCAAAGCTCATGTCAACTTTGCTGTTGACCTGGGTCTGGCCGATGCCATCGAGGTAATACTCGATCGGGTCTTCGACGGTGAGGATGTTGCGGCTGGCATCGTTGAGGCGGGTCAGGCCGGCGTACAGGGTGGTGGTCTTGCCCGAGCCGGTGGGGCCGGTGACCAGCACGATACCGTGTGGACGATGCAACATGGCATCGAGCTGCGCCAGCATTGCGGCCGGCACGCCGAGCTGTTCCAGGTCCAGGCGCCCGGCTTGTTTATCGAGCAATCGCAATACCACACGCTCGCCGCCACCGACCGGGATGGTACTGACACGCACATCCACCGGTCGCCCGGCTACCCGCAGCGAGATGCGGCCATCCTGTGGCAGGCGTTTTTCGGCGATATCCAGCCGCGCCATCACCTTGATCCGGCTGACCACGGCCGGTGCCAGCGCCTTGTTGGGGCTAAGCACTTCGCGCAACACGCCATCCACACGAAAGCGCACCACCAGCCGGGTTTCAAACGGTTCGATGTGGATATCCGAAGCGCGCTGCTTCACCGCCTCGGTAAGCAGGGCGTTGATCAGGCGGATGATCGGCGCATCGTCGTCGCTTTCCAGCAGATCCTGCGGCTCGGGCAGCGCCTCGGCGAGCGAGGCCAGATCGCCTTCACCGGCAGAAAAATCGGCAGCCATGGCATCGGCGTTGTCGCCCTCGCCATACAGGTTGCGCAGCAGCGCCTCGAACTCGGCCTCGCCATGTGCTTGCAGCCGCAATGGCGCGCCGCAGTGGCGGCGCAATTCCGCCAGCACATCCGGCGTTACTCCCGGGCGGTGCGCAATCAGCGCATGCTCACCATCCCAGCCCGCCACGGTGGCACCATGGCGGCGGGCAAAGCCATACGATGGCCGTGGCGGGCGGGTCTCAGCCATTCGTCGGGTTTTCGACAGGCTGCACCGCCGATGGTGCAGATGCCGGCTGCGCGGCGGGTTGGGCAGCACCAGGCTGAGTCGGGATCAGATCCGGTGCCGCCGGTGGCCGGGTGAACAGGTCATTGGAGTTTTCCGGTACCGAGGGCAGGTCGCCACCGCGAATCTTGCCGTCGTAGCGCTCGCGCATTCGCATTTGCTCGTTGCGCAGATAATTGTATTTCTCGTTGGTCAGCGCCGCCTCGGCAGCGGCATCGCGCAGGATGTAGGGGCGCAGGAACACCATCAGCGTACGCCGGCTGCGGGTGGTCTTGCGGGTCTTGAACAGATTGCCGAGGATCGGGATGCGTGACAGGCCAGGCACGCCTTGCACCGATTCACCCACTTCTTCCGAAGTCAGGCCGCCGAGCACCAGCAGGCCACCATCGGGAATCATCACTGAGGTGCGGATTTCGCGTTTGTTGGTAATCAGGTCCGCCGCGCCCTGCACCTGCGGCAGCAGCGAGGAGACTTCCTGCACGATGTCCAGGCGTACGGCATCGCCTTCGTTGACGTGCGGCGTAACTCGCAGGATCAGGCCGACATCCTTGCGGTCGATGGTCTGGAACGGATTCTGCGGCTGGGTGCTGCCGCCGGAACCGGTGTTGGTGAACTGGCCGGTGATGAACGGCACTTCCTGCGCGACCTTGAACTCGGCCTCGTGGTGATCCAGGGTGATGATGCTTGGCTGCGACAGGATGTTGGCGCGCGAATCGCCGCGCAGGGCGCGAATCAGCACGCCCAGTTGCAGCACATCCACCATCGCGCCGTTTTCGCCGATAGGCAGGCGCACGGTGCCATCAACAAAGCCCAGATTGAGCCCGGAACCCACGCTCAGCGGGTTTTGCGCGGCGGCGATAATGCCGCCCGAAGCACCAATCGGCAAGTTGGTGCCACCGATCACGCCAGTGCCGACGCTGCCGTCGGCGCGATTATCAAGGCTGGTGGACTGGAATTGCACGCCCAGTTCATCGGCCAGATCGTCGGAGACTTCCGCGATCACCGCTTCCACCATCACCTGTGCGCGGCGGATGTCGAGCTGCGTCACCACCGAGGATAGCTCGCGGAATATGGACGGTGCGGCGGTGATGATCAGCGAGTTGGTTTCTTCATGGACCTGGATACTGACGGGATGTGCGCCCTCGCTTTTGCTGGCGGTGCCGGTGAGGGTGTTTGATACCTGTTCGAGAACCTCCACCAGATCGGCGGCCTTGGCGTACTTGAGATACACCACCTGGGTGGCGTCGCCTTCGCTGAGCGGGGTATCCAGATGCGCGACCAGGGTGCGCAGGCGCAGGCGGCTGCCTGGGTCGCCGGACAGCAACACCGAGTTGGTGCGTGCATCGGCGACCACGTTGCCGCCGCCCGCACCCGCAGCCACCTGCGGCTCCAGTTGCGCCAGCGTACGCACCACTTCCGAGGCGTTGGCGTGGCGCAGTTGCAACACTTCCACGCCGGTGTTGGCGGGGGTGTCGATGCGTGCGATCAGCCGTTCGATGCGTTCCACATTACCAGCGCGATCGGTAATCACCAGAGCATTGCCCTGTGCGGCCAGTTGCGCACTGGACGGCACCAGCGGCCGCAGCAGCGCAACCAACTCGGCTGCCGGCACCTGGCGCACGGCGATCACCCGGGTCACCATGCTGTCAGGGCTGCTGCCACTGTTGCCCACGCCACCATCGGCGGCAGCCAATCCTTCTGGCACAACTTTGTACATGCCGCCAGAGGGCACCACGGCGAAGCCATTGACGCGCAACACCGATTCAAACGTGCTCCACACCTGCTCCGGCGACATCGGCCGCGCCGAAATCACCGTCACCTTGCCATCGACACGCGGATCGACAATGAAGCTGCGGCCGGTGATTTCGCTGACCGTCTGGATCAGGACATTGATATCGGCGCCCTTGAGATTGAGCGTATGGCGATCAATGTCATTGCTGCCGGTATCGTTGCGCGGGTTGCCGGCGGGCGCTGGCGCGGGTGGCGGGTTGGCACCTGGCAATGCCGTTGGCACGAACGGGGTGATGGTTTGTGCGGACAGTGCATTGCCGGCCAACAGCAACACGGCACACAGAACGATTCGAGAACAAGGCATTGGCGATTCCAGGCTTATAGTCCGACGCTAACCGGTCGGTCGGTGCCGTCACGGCGGACGGTAAGGGTAACTACGCCGCCGGCACGCAGCGCAGCTTCGAGTTCGGTGCGGCGTTCGGGGCCATCGAGCGGGATGCCATTGACCGCCGTAATCACATCATCGGCACGCAGGCCAACGCGTTCGAGCAGTGCGGGGTCGGACACACGCAAGCGGATGCCGATCAAGCGGCCATTTTCCGATACCGGCAGCACATTTGCGCTGTCCATCAGCGCTGCCACCGCTGGCGTCAATGCGGCGCGGGCGGTGGCCATGTCGGGGCTGCCAAACACCGGCATCGTGGTCAGGAAGCCACCGCTGGGGTCGGCGGGCGTGGTCGGCGTGCTACGCATTTGCGGCGGTTGCCCGTTGTCTTGCAGCGGTTGCCCGCTCAGCGCCAGGCGCTCACGCTGGGCGCCGTTACGCACCACCACGGAATCGACGTAAACCGCTTCCAGCACAGCATCGCCGGGCAGGGTGTCGCCCACGGCATAAGAGCGTTCACGGCCATCGGCACCGGCGATGAAGGCCAGACCATCGCCGGGTTCGGCCGTGGCGAAGGTGCCACGCAGGGTCAGCGCCAGTGTGGATACGGCCACTGCCGGCTGAATCGTTTCGGGTGCGCCGAACAAGTGCCAATCAGCGATAGAAGCCGGGCTGGTGGCCGAGCCCATGCTGACGGTGCTGGCTGACGTGGCGGGTAAGGGCAGCGCCGGGCCGGCTACCAGCAACAAGGCGATGCGAACCGTCTGCGCCACGCACAGCATCGCCAGAGCCAGCACGCACACGCGCGCCAACGCTGGCCCATCCGTGATGGCCTGCATACGATCCAGCACCTTGCCCATGTTCCGGTTGAGCCCCCTTCCCCGCCTGAATCACCGCTGTGCATGCACCTTAGCAAACAGCGGCACGATCAGCCAAGATGATTTCAATCAGGGCTAACGCCTTGAACTACCCGCACGCTCAATGCGAGCGGCTGGGTGGCCGCTTGACCAGCTTCTTGATGCCGCGCGCAATACGGCCGAACAGACTGGTCGGTTCGGCTGGCGCATTGCTGGCGGGCGGTGTATTGCCGGCATTGGGGTTGCTGCCGGTGTTGCTGGCGTCGGCGTTGCCGCTGCGGCGTGGGCGACGACGGCGTTTGCGTGGTGCCTTGGCGTCGTCAACCTGTGCTTGTGCTGGCGGCGAGGCCACCGCGACGGGCGTTGCCGGGCGATTGGGCGCGGCGTCGCTGGTTTGTGGCGGATTGCTGCGGCGGCGCGGTGGCCGGCTTCGTTCGCCATCCGCGCCGGAGCGTGGCGGACGCGCGGAACGGCTGCGATCAGCGGATTTGCCACCCGCTTTGGCATCTGCTTCTGCGCGTGCTTCGCGGAAAATCTGCGACACGCTTTCGTTGGCTTCCTCGCCCTCGGCCAATGGCTCTCGTTCGGCACGCGGCATCTGAATCAACAAATCGGCAGTTACCGGTTCGACCGGGATTTTCTGCTCGATGAACGCCTCGATGTCCGGCAGGCCCTGCGCGTAGATCTCGCAGGCAAAGCTGATGGCGTCGCCCTCGGCGCCCAGGCGCGCGGTACGGCCGATACGATGCACGTAATCTTCGGCATCAAACGGCAGGTCGAAGTTGAATACGTGGGTAACGCTGTCGATGTGCAGGCCACGGGCAGCAACGTCGGTGGCAACCAGCAACTCAAGCCGGCCCTTCTGGAACTGATTGAGCAGGCTCTCACGCTTCTTTTGCGGCACATCACCGGACAGCACGCCAACCCGGAAGCCGGCCTTCTCCAGCGCACGGGCAACGCGCTCGACCCATACCTTGGTGTTGACGAACACCATGCTGCGCGCGCCCTCGCTGCGGCTGAGCAGGCCGATCAGCAGCGGGATTTTTTCTTCCATTGCTGGAAGGTACAAGCGCTGACGCACGCGCGCGGCGGTGATGGTCTCGGTCTCGACCACCATTTTTTCCGGCTCGTTCATATGTTCATACGCCAACTCAAGCACGCGGTGACTGAGCGTTGCCGAGAACAACATGGTCTGACGCACGGTGCGGATGGGCATGCGCCGCAGCAGGAAGCGGATATCCTTGATGAAGCCCAGATCGAACATCCGGTCGGCCTCATCGAGCACGCAGATTTCGCAGGCATGCAGTGAAACCACCTTGTGCTGCTTGACGTAATCGATCAACCGGCCAGGCGTGGCGATGATTACATCGGCACCGGCCTGCAACAGGCTGCGCTGCTTGTCGTAATCCACGCCGCCGTAGACCAGCGAAAACTTCAGGCCGAGATCGGATGCGAACGAGACCGCATCCTTGTGGATCTGGATGGCCAACTCGCGGGTCGGCGCAAGAATCAACGCGCGCGGGTCTTCGGGCTTGCGTTCAGCCAGCGCCGGGCCGGTGAGCAGGCGATTGATCACGGTGATCAGAAAGGCGAGCGTTTTGCCGGTACCCGTCTGCGCCTGGCCGGCAACGTCGCGGCCGGCGAGCGCCAGCGGCAGGGTCATTGCCTGAATCGGGGTGCAGCGGCTGAAACCTGCGGCTTCCAAGCCGGTGAGCAGCGCCGGTGCGAGTGCAAAATTGGAGAATGCAACGTCAGTTAATGGTTTATCGGTCATGAAATCCGTATCCGCGCGAGTAACGTCGCGCTTGCGTGCCCGGCGACGCGGCCCCAAACTTGAGGTGTTCGCCCGGCGGAGCATGATGCCCCGTGTGGACGCTAGTGTAACTCAAGGCGTCCACCTGCTGCCGTCGTGGTGTCAACGCAATTCCGATGCAATCAAGGAGCTACCCGTGAGCGATAACGTCATTCACGTCAATGATGCCGATTTTGAAACCCAGGTTCTGCAATCCGAAACCCCCGTGCTGGTCGATTTCTGGGCCGAATGGTGCGGCCCATGCAAGATGATCGGGCCGCTGGTTGATGAGCTGGCCGCCAGCTACGCCGGCAAGGTGAAGGTGGTCAAGATCAATATCGACGAAAACCCCAACACCCCGCGTCAGTATGCGGTGCGCGGTATTCCTACCCTGATGATGTTCAAGGATGGCAAGGTTGCCGCAACCCAGGTGGGCGCCGTGGGCAAGGCACAGCTGGCGCAGTTGGTGGATCGCGCCGTCTGAGGCGTTTGCACAGGATGGGTATTGCACCCATCCTGCTTCACTACTTCACGCCCAACTGCCACAACATGAACGCCTGGTATTCAGCGGTGTCGTGGTAGCGCTGCAAGCGGCCGGATTTGCCGCCATGGCCTGCCTGCATGTTGGTGCGCAGCAGTAGCGGCATTACGTCCGTCTTGCGCGCGCGCAGCCGCGCCACGTACTTCGCTGGTTCGAAATACTGCACCTGCGAATCCCAAAGCCCGGTGCCGACAAACATCGCCGGGTAATCCTTGCGCTTGATCTGATCGTAGGGCGAGTACGAGAGCATGTACTGGTAATAGGTCGGGTCGGCCGGGTTGCCCCATTCGTCGAACTCATTGGTGGTCAGCGGGATGCTTTCATCGAGCATGGTGGTGACCACATCGACAAACGGCACCTGGGCAATGATCGCGCGGTATTTGCGCGGTGCCATGTTGGCAATGGCGCCCATAAGCAGGCCGCCGGCGCTGCCGCCCATTGCCGCCACCCGGTCAGCCGCTGCGTATTGATTGCGGACCAGATAATCGGTCACGTCGATGAAGTCGGTGAAGGTGTTTTTCTTGTTGAGCAGTTTGCCGTTCTCGTACCAACTGCGCCCCATTTCCTGGCCGCCGCGTATATGCGCGATGGCGTACACCATGCCGCGATCAAGCAGCGACAGCACGCTGGCATTGAAGCGCGGGTCCATCGACGAGCCATACGAGCCATAGCCATATTGCAATAATGCTGCCTTGCCATCACGCACGAAGCCCTTGCGATAGACCAGGCTTATCGGAATGCGTGCGCCATCGTGCGCCGGCGCCCACAGGCGCTCAACGGTGTAATTGGTTTTATCGAATCCGCCCAGCACCGGCTCCTGCTTGAGCAAGCGGCGCTCGCCGCTGGCGACGTTCAACTCATACGTGGTGGTGGGTGTGGTCAGCGAGGAATAGGTATAGCGCAGCCAGTCGCTGTTCGCCTCGGCATTGGCAGCAAAGGCCATGGTGTAAGCCGGGTCATCGGCCTTGACGTAGTTCTGGCCCTTGTCGTCCATGATGCGCAAGCGAGACAGGCCCTCGGAGCGCTCCTTGATGGCGATGAAATCATCGAACAGCGCAAAATCCTCGATAAACACCTGCTCGTTGTGTGCTATCACATCCTGCCATTGCGCCACGTCGGCAATGGTTTTCGCAGTGGCTTGCACCAGACGGAAATTGTGCGCCTGCCAGTTGCTGCGGATCAGCCAGCGCCCGCCCAGATGGTCGGCCTCGTATTCGACGCCATCCTGACGTGACAACAGCGGCTTGAACGCGCCCGGCTTGTCGGCGTTGGTACAGCGCTGTTCGCTGGTCAGTGTGCTCGACAGCATGATGCATACGAAACGCTCGGAGCGGGTACGCATCAGGCTGATGTAATAGCTCGGGTCGGATTCCGCGTAAACCAGCAAATCGCTGGTTGGGTCGCTGCCCAGCGTGTGCTGCTTCACTCGCGTGGTCAACAGTGTGGTCGGATCGTTTTCGATGTAGAACACACTGCGATTGTCATTGGCCCAGGCGATGTCTTCTGACAATCCGGCGATTTGTTCGGAATACACTTCGCCGGTTGCGAGGTTTTTGATGCGCAGTACGTATTGGCGTCGGCCTACGGCATCTTCGGTCCACGCCAGCAGCGTCTGGTCAGGGCTCACTTCCCAATTGCCGACCTGAAAATAACCCTTGCCTTCGGCCATCGCGTTTACATCAAGCATTACTTCTTCGGCCGCATCCAGGCTGCCGCGCTTGCGTGCATGAACCGGGTAATCCCGGCCTTCTTCAAAGCGGGTGTAATACCAGTAATCCTTGTCGTGATAAGGCACCGAGCTGTCGTCTTGCTTGATCCGGCCAATCAGTTCGCTGTACAGCGTGTCACGCAAGGCTTTATGTGGCGCCATCACGGCGTCGGCATAGGCGTTTTCGGCATTGAGATAAGCGAGCATCTCGGGGTTGGCCCGGCTGTCATCACGCAGCCAGTAATACTCGTCGGTGCGGCTGGCGCCATGCGGTGCGACCACTTCATGTGGACGGGTTGCCGCCACCGGCGGTTGTAGTTGGGCTGGGGCCTGAGTTTCCGGGGGAGGGGCCTGCTGGCCGCAGGCGGCAAGCAACAACGCAAGGAAGGTTGCAGTCAGCCAGCGCAGTGGTGTGGTCATGATGATTTCCGCCGTTTTGGGTGGCGTGCGCTTACCGCGCACGCATCAGTTTTTGTTTCAGGAAAGTGTAGGCCAGTGCCTGCATGTAGGCCGCTTGCGGATTGTTGGCAGCACCGCCATGGCCGCCCTCGATATTTTCGTAGTACAGCACGTCATGGCCTTGTTCCTGCATGCGCGCCATCATCTTGCGCGCGTGGCCCGGGTGTACGCGATCATCACGGGTAGAGGTGGTGAACAGCAGTGGCGGGTATTTCACCTCGGCGCTGACGTTGTGATACGGCGAGTAATGTTGCAGGAATGCCCAGTCTTCGGGCTTGTCCGGGTCGCCGTATTCAGCCATCCACGAGGCACCCGCCAGCAGCTTGTGATAGCGCTGCATGTCGAGCAGCGGCACCTGACAAACGACCGCGCCGAACAGGTCGGGATACATCACCGTCATGTTGCCCATCAGCAGGCCGCCATTGGAGCCGCCCTGGATGCCAAGGCGCGAGGGTGATGTGACCTTGTGCGCGATCAGGTCCTGCGCCACGGCGGCGAAATCCTCGTAGGCCTTGTTGCGATGCTCGCGCAGTGCCGCTTGATGCCAGCGCGGCCCGTACTCGCCGCCGCCGCGGATATTGGCCAGCACATACACGCCGCCCTGGCTGAGCCAGCCACGGCCAACACTGGCACAACAGGGTCGGGTTGTTGCCATCGCGCGTCAGCGCTTTGGGCGCGACCATGAAGTACGGCACCTGGGTGCCATCCTTGGAGGTGGCGAAGTGTTGACTGATGGCCAAAGCGCTGGCGTCAAAGAATGCCGGCAGTTGCTTGAGCGTCTTTGGCGTGCCACCGATGCTGCCGTAGGCCAGGCTGGTCGGTGTGAGGAAGTCGGTACTGGTCAGGAAATAGTCGTTGCTCTCATCGGCATCGACTGCACTGAAGCCCAAAGTGCCAAAGCCCGGCGCACCGCGCAGCGGCTCGCGCTGCCAGCCATCCTTGCCCGGAGTCAGGATCACGATCCGGTTCTTCACGTCCTCCAGCACGTTGAGGTAGAGGTGATCCTTGAGCGCGCCGAAACCCGACAGCGCGGTGTGCGCATCGGGCGCAAACAGCACGTCGAACTTCCGCTCGCCGGCCATGAACGCAGCGAAGTTGGTCGCCAGCAACGAACCGGCAGCGTATTGCGTGCCCGCTACCGTCCACGGCTCGCGCAGTTCCAGCAGCAGGTATTCGCGCACCACCGACTTGTTGGCGCTGTTTGGCGCATCGATCTTGTGCAGGCTGCCATCTTTGCTGCGCAGGTACAGTTCATCGTTGTAGAACGCCAGTGTGCGGCTGACGAAATCGCGCTCGAAGCCCGGCGTGTCGTCGTGGCTGGCGGCAATGTACATGTCATCGTTGCGGCCTTCGTAGACTACGCTCGCCGCGCTCAACGGCGTACCGCGCCGCCATTGCTTGACGATGCGCGGATAGCCCGATTCGGTGAGGCTGCCATCGCCAAAATCGCTGAACACGTAGACCGTGTCGTGGTCGATCCAGTCCATGCCACCCTTGGCTTCAGGGCGATAGAAGCCATCGCTGACGAAACTGCGGGTATCGAGCGCAAACTCGCGGCTGACATCGGCATCGGCACCACCGCGCGACAACGAAATCAGGCAGCGTGTGTAATCCGGGCGCAGGCACTGCGCACCATGCCAGACCCAGTTTTCGTTTTCGCTGGTGGACAGCGCATCGAGATCGAGCACGGTTTCCCATTCGGGTTGCGCGCTGCGATAGGACTCGGGTGTGGTGCGCCGCCAGATCCCGCGCACGGCAGTTTTATCGCGCCAGAAGTTGTAATAGTACGGCCCGATCTTTTGGGCATAGGCAATGCGCGCATCCGAATCGAGGATCGCGAGCAGATCGTCGCGCAAGCTGGCAAATGCGGGGTCGGCCTCCAGCGATTTCTGACTGACGGCATTGCGCGCGCGCACCCAGTCCAGCGCTTTTTCGCCGGCAACGTCTTCCAGCCACAGGTTGGGGTCTTGTTTACTCATGTCTTCAGCCATCAGGACGGTGCTCAGGCCAATACCAGCGATTGCAGCCATCAGGCCAACGCGATGCGTGTGATTGAACATGGCGGGTGCTCCAAAGCCAGGAAAATGTCAGCGACATACGCTAGCATGGCGCGGGGCGCACTGTACCGAAAGGCGCTTGGGTGGGGACGCATGGCCGATTGATTGCGCCATGCGCTGGATCATGGTTTTGGTTCTGAACCGGTGCGTTGTTTCATCGTGATGATGCGGCGACACGTCAAACAGGAATTGGGGAGTGGGGACTATGGCAAACAAACTACTGGAATTGGTCAACGCGTTGGGCCGCGATGCGGCATTGGCTGCCGAGTATGAGGCGGACCCCGACGCGGTGCTGGCGCGGTACGGCTTGAGCGACGAGCAAAAGGCGGCGATGAAGGCGGGTGATTGTGCAGCGGTTGCAAAACTCTGCGGGGGCGATAGTGACAGCTATTACGCCAACAACACCACGATCAAGGCCTACGATCACAAAGACGACGAATACTGACCCGTTCCGTGGCCAATCCTTGCCGTACTTTGTGCAAGCTGGCCCTGCTGCTGCAGGCCAGCTTGCTGTGGGCCGCGCCGGGTTTGGAAGCACGGGTCAGCGAAATCGAGCAACGCAATGTGCAGGCACCGTGGCCGGAATCGGCAGCATTGATCGAGGCGCTGGGTTCTGAGCTTGCTCAAGCCACACCGGAACAGCGCGCACGTATCGAATTGGTGCGTTTGCGAAATCTGGCGTTGGCTGGGGATTTGCAAGGCTGTCTCAAAGGCATCGAAGCGATGCTCGCCCATGATCTGACTCCGAAACTGCGGCTGCGCGCGTTGGGCTTGGGTGCGAATATCGCGGTCAATGTGGGTGATTATTTTCGTGCGTTCAGTTGGCTCAAACAGGGGCTGACCGAGTTGCCGGATCAGGGTAAAGAGCGGATTGCCCTGCTTGGGCACGCGGCCTATCTTTATGGCGGGGCAGGTGAAAGCGAACAGGCAATCACCTATGCACGCCAACAATTGCAATCCGCTGACGAACTCGGTGACTTGCGTGCGCGCTGCATCGCGCGTTCGGATATGGCTCTGGCGCTTAGCCAGGCAGGACAGCTGATTGAGGCTGAGCGCACTGCGCGTGATCAGTTCTCCGTGTGCTCGCAGGCTGGCGACCCGGTGTTTGTTGCCCAAGCCATGGCGGCACTGGGTGGCGCGCTAATGAAGCAAGGTTATCTGCTCGACGCATTGGCACCGTTGCGCGATGCGCATCGGAGGTATCAGGCCGCCAGTTTTGCAGATGGTGTGAGCGAATCCGAGATTGATATCGCCGAAGTGCTGGTGCGCCTGGATCGCAACCGTTCCGAGGCAGAACAACTATTGAACGACAGTGCGGCGAACTTGAAGCAATCGGGAGCGCGGGGCAATCTGGCGCGGGTGTTGTTTCTGCACAGCGAGCTGGCCGAACGACGCGGCGACATGGCTCTGGCGCTGGATTATCGCAAGCAGGCCGAGCAGGCCAGCGCCAAGGAGCAGGCCGATATCCGTGACCGCCGTTTTGCCTATTTACAGGTGGAGTTCAACTCGCAGGTGGCCGAGCAGCAGATCGCATTATTGGAGCGTGATCGTACCGTTCAACAGCTTCGCCTGAAAGAATCCAGCCAGCGGCAATGGTTGATTGCCGCTGTGGTGCTGTTGCTGTTCGTGATTGTGCTGGCCTTGGGTTACTCGCTTCGCCGCACCCGCGATGAACGTTTGCGTTACCGCTGGCTGTCCGAGCGTGACGGCCTGACCCGGCTGTACAACCATCAACAGGCCTATCGGCTCGGTCAGCAGACGTATGCCGGCGCGCTGGGCGCGGCCAAGCCGTTTACCGTGGTCATGGCCGATATCGATCTGTTCAAGCAAATCAATGATCGCTATGGCCACGCCATGGGCGACGAGGTGCTGCGACGGCTGGGCTTATGGTGGCGCGAAGTGTTCGGTGAAAATGCGATTGTTGGGCGCAGCGGTGGCGAGGAGTTCACGGTGTTTTTTGCCGGTGACGCAGCTGCGGCAAAGGCGCTTGTTGAGCAATTGCAGCGGCGCATCGAGCCGGTTTCGGCATGGGAGCAAACGGTAACGCCAACGCTGAGTTTTGGCATCTGTGAGCGTGGCGAGCAACACAAAACGCTGGCCGATGTGGTGCGCTGCGCCGATCAGGCACTGTATCGCGCCAAGCAGGCGGGTCGTGACCAGCTCGTGTTGGCGACGGCAGATGCAGCAATGGCAGATGGGCTGTCTGCGCCGAGCCCGGCCCGGCCCGGCCTGGTGGTGGTGGGTAGCGGCATCCAGATGAGTCGCCATGCCTCCGAGCGCACGCTCTCGGAGATCCGTGCGGCGCAGTGTGTTTTTTGTCTGGTCGATCCATTGGCACGCGCGCAGATTTTGGCGTTGCGCCCGGATGTGATCGATCTGTCGCCGCTGTACGCGCCAGGCAAGGATCGCCGGCAGACCTATCGTGAAATGGAAGCCGCGATCATGGCGCAGGTGCGCGCCGGCAAGCGCGTGTGTGCGGTGTTCTATGGCCATCCCGGCGTGTTTGCCGATGTGCCGCATGCGGTGATCCGCAAGGCTCGCAGCGAGGGCATCGATGCGCGCATGGAGCCGGGGGTTTCCGCTGAAGCGTGTCTGTACGCCGATCTGGGTATCGACCCCGGCCGCAGCGGTGTGCTGTCGCTGGAGGCGACGCATTTTCTGGTCTATCAGCACAGCATCGATACCAGCGCGCACCTGCTGCTGTGGCAGGTGGCCTTGAGTGGCGACCTGACCTGCAGCCGCTTCCACGCCGAGGCCGAAGGCTTGCGCGCGCTGGTCAAGAAGCTGTCGCGCTGGTATCCGTTCGGCCATGAAGTGATTTTGTATGAAGCCGCAGTGATGCCGATACAACGCCATCGCGCCGAGCGGCTGGCATTGCGCGATCTGCCGATGGCCAGCTACAAGGAGTTCACCACCCTGGTGATTCCGCCGCTGCATATGGCGCCGGTCGAGCCGCCGGTGGCCACCCAGTAGATTTGTAGCGCGGGTTAGCGCGAAGCACGATCACAGCGACGTGATTTTGTAGCCCGGGTTAGCCGCGTCAGCGGCGTAACCCGGGGCCGCCGCAACTCCCGGCAAATGCCGATAAAACCAAGGCAATGCGTAACGCGGCAATGGGCAATGCCGTGGGTGTTTCCGCGATGATGTGGTCATCCCGCTGCCCCGGGCTACGCGCTACGCGCTAACCCGGGCTACTACGTTCCTTCGTCTATGTGTTGCGCGGTACGGATTTGGCTTGCTGTGCCGATGCGATCTTCTCCAGCGCCGCAAACGCTGAGGTATATGCCGGGCGCTTTAGGTAACGGCCTGCGCCGCGTTCGGCGCGCAATTCGCCTTTCACGTAGGTGAGCTTGCCCTGCGAAACGGTGTGTGAGGGCAGGCCACGAACCTGCATGCCTTCGAAGATGTTGAAATCGACCTGCTGGTGATGGGTTTTGGCCGAGATCGTCTTGCTCGCCTCGGGGTCCCACACCACGATATCGGCATCGGCGCCGACGCTGATGCTGCCCTTGCGCGGATACAGGTTGAAGATGCGCGCCGCATTGGCCGAGGTGATGGCAACAAACTCCTCCGGCGTCAGCCGGCCGCTATTCACGCCATGCGTCCACAGCACCGCCATGCGATCCTCGACACCACCGGTGCCATTGGGGATCTTGCTGAAATCATCGCGCCCGGCGGCTTTCTGGTCGGCGCAGAAACAGCAATGATCGGTGGCGGTGGTTTGCAGGTTGCCACCCTGCAGGCCCTGCCACAGCGCTTCCTGGTGTGGCTTGGCGCGGAATGGTGGTGACATCACATGCGCGGCGGCGAAAGTGAAATCCGGGTTGCGGTACACACTCTCGTCCACCAGCAGATGCCCGGCCAGCACCTCGCCGTATACGCGCAGGCCGGCATTGCGGGCGCGAATGATCTCATCCAGCGCGTCCTTGCACGATACATGCACGATGTACAACGGCACCCCGATCACCTCGGCAAAACGAATCGCGCGGCTCGCCGCCTCGCCTTCGGCGGCCGGTGGCCGCGACAGTGGATGCCCTTCCGGGCCGGTGATGCCTTCGGCCAAGAGCTTGCGCTGCAACTGGTATACCAACTCGCCATTCTCGGCATGCACCGTCGGCATCGCGCCCAATGCCAGCGCACGATTGAAGCTTTGGTACATGATCTCGTCATCGGCCATGATCGCGTTCTTGTAGGCCATGAAGTGCTTGAAGCTGTTTACGCCTTCCTCGCGCACCAGCGTGCCCATGTCGTCGTGTACGCTCTGATCCCACCAGGTGACGGCGACGTGGAAGCTGTAATCGCTGGCCGACTTTTGTGCCCACTCGCGCCACTGTCGGTAGGCATCCATCAACCGTTGCTTAGGCGCCGGAATCACGAAATCGATGATGGTGGTGGTGCCGCCGGCCATTGCCGCCGCCGTGCCCGAGTAGAAATCCTCCGACGCCACCGTGCCCATGAACGGCAACTGCGTTTTCACCGACGGCCTTGATCACGCCATCGGCGCACAGCACGTCGGCACGGAATTGCCGGTCGGCATTGACTACAGTACCGCCGCGAATGATGAGTGACATGTTGGGCCTCGTCGTTTGCGTGTCGAAAACGGAAGCTTAGGCGAACTGGCGGAAGATTGCGCATGTAGGTCGGGTCAAGCGCCACCGGCGCGGACCCGACATCGCTCACGCCACCGAAATGTATCATCGCACCATGCCGTCGGCTCCGCCGCGTTGCGGCTTGAGCCGACCTACGAGTGCGCCGCGCGAACCGCTGGAACGCGTTGGCATGTAGGTCGGGTCAAGCGCCACCGGCGCGGACCCGACACCGCCACGGCGTCGTGGCTTGTCGCGATGTTGGCTCCACCGCGGTGCGGCTTGAGCCGGCCAGGAGCCCCATCATCCCCGCCGCGCCAACCCCAGATACACCAGCGCCGCCAGCGCAAAGCCGACGAACCAGGCGTAGCTGTAGATGCCATCGAACAACGCCGGCACCGAGGCGACAAAGCCGGCGGCATGGGCGAAGCCGGGCAGGTTGGGCAACACGCCGATGGTCAATGCCCCGAGACCGGCCCAGTTCCAGCCGTTGCTGGCCTGATAGCGGCCGTCGTGGCGGAACAGGTCGTCGAGCACCAGTTCGGTACGGCGGATGAAGAAATAATCGGCGACCAGGATGCCGGCAATCGGGCCGAGCAGCGCCGAGTAGCCGACCAGCCAGGTGAACAGATAGGTGCCGGCCGATTCCATCAGCTTCCATGGGAACATGGCAATGCCGATGCCAGCGGTGATGTAGCCGCCCATGCGAAAGGAAATGCGGCCCGGAGCGAGATTGGAGAAACCATAGGCCGGTGCCACCACGTTGGCGGCGAGGTTGGTGGTCAATGTCGCAATGGCGAGGGCGAACAACGCTGCCACCACGCCGAAACCACCCATGCGCCCGGCCAGTTGCACCGGGTCCCAGATCGCCTCGCCGTAGATGGTGACCGTGGCCGAGGTCACCGCCACGCCGATGAAGGCGAACAGCGCCATCGGCAGCGGCAGGCCGAGCGCCTGGCCGACGATCTGGTCGCGCTGCGATTTGGCGAAGCGGGTGAAATCGGGAATGTTCAGCGCCATCGTCGCCCAGAAGCCGACCATTGCGGTGAGGCCAGCGAAGAAAGTTGGCCAGAACTGGCCTTCCTTGACGCCACCGGCGACAAACTGCGAAGGCGTGGACAACATGTTGCCGAAACCATCGGCCTGCACGTACGCCCAGGCCAGCAGTGCCAGGCCCATCAACAGCAGGAACGGCGCACTCAGCATTTCCAGCCAGCGGATCGATTCGGTGCCGTGCTTGATGAAGTACAGGTGCAGCGCCCAGAAGCCGAGGAAGCACACCGTCTGCGCCGGATCGATGCCGAGCAGCGGCAACGGCGCGCCGTGGAACGCGCCGTCGCTGAGCGCATTGGCGATCACATAGATCGCCGAACCGCCGACCCAGGTATTGATGCCGAACCAGCCGCAGGCCACCAGCCCGCGCGCCAGCGCCGGAATGCGCGCGCCCTTGGGGCCGAATGCCGAACGCAACAGCACCGGAAACGGCACCCCATGCTTGGCGCCGGCATGGCCGATCAGCACCATCGGCAACAGTACGATCAGATTGCCCAGCAATACCGTGAGCACCGCCTGCCACCACGCCATGCCCTGGCTGACCAGCCCACCAGCCAGCAGATAGGTCGGCACGCACACCACCATCGCCACCCACAACGCGGCGTAGGCGCGCCAGTCCCACGTGCGTTGACTGGCGTCGCTGGGCGCCAGATCGGCGTTCCACAGGGTTGGGTCGTGTGATTGCTGATTCATCGGCGGATACGCTCCTGGGCGTGGCGAGTTGGCGATGGGTAACCAACGC
>PGZE01000058.1 GCA_002840015.1 Gammaproteobacteria bacterium HGW-Gammaproteobacteria-2
GCCCGCGAATGCTCTGGCGAGAAGCTTCGCGCGCAGGCGCGCTCCCACACGGACGCGGCGGCCCGCACCTACGGAGTGCGCCGCTGGCCCGCACACCGCCCCGACAACGCATCTTCCACGAACAGCCGATATTTGTGAACGTCGATGCGGGAAGGCGACAAACGCCGACAACAATGGGAAAATGTGCGGCTTCCCGCCGTGCCCGGCGCCAATCAGCCCATCAACTGCCCATGAATGCAAACCGCCGTGACCTCGCCAACGCCATCCGCTTCCTTGCCATGGATGCGGTTGAAGCCGCCAAGTCGGGTCATCCGGGCATGCCCATGGGCATGGCCGACATTGCGCAGGTGCTGTGGGGCGATTTTCTGGTCCACAATCCGGCCAATCCGCGCTGGTTCAACCGCGACCGCTTCGTGTTGTCCAACGGCCACGGCTCGATGCTGCTGTACGCGCTGCTGCATCTGAGCGGCTACGACCTGCCAATCGAGCAGCTCAAGCGCTTTCGCCAACTGCATTCAAAAACACCCGGCCACCCCGAGGCGTTTGAAACCCCGGGCGTGGAGACCACCACCGGCCCGCTGGGCCAGGGCCTCGCCAACGCGGTGGGTATGGCGCTGGCGGAGAAGCTGCTGGCGCAGCGTTTCAATCGGCCGGAATTCGATGTTGTCGATCACCACACCTGGGTGTTCCTGGGCGATGGCTGCCTGATGGAAGGTATCTCGCATGAGGTGGCATCGCTGGCCGGCACCTGGGGCCTTGGCAAGTTGATCGGCTTCTGGGACGACAACCGGATCTCGATCGACGGCGATACTGCTGGATGGTTCACCGATGACACCGCCGCACGGTTCGAAGCCTACGGCTGGCAGGTGATCCGTCACGTCGATGGTCACGATGCCGACGAAATCACACAGGCGATTCGCACCGCGCAGGCGGAGTGCGACAAACCCACCCTGATCTGCTGCCGTACCCAGATCGGATTCGGCGCGCCAACCAAGCAGGGCAAGGAATCCAGTCACGGTGCACCGCTGGGCAAGGACGAGATCGCCGGCGCGCGCGCGGCACTGGGCTGGCCGCATGCACCGTTCGAGATTCCGGCGCCGATTTATGCCGGCTGGCGCGAGGGCAACGGCGGCGCAGCGCGCGAGGCCGCATGGCAGGCGCTGTTCGAAGCGTATGCCGCGCAGCATCCCGAGTTGGCGCGCGAGTTCACCCGGCGCATCAACGGCGAATTGCCGGCTGATTTCAGCGCGAGCGCCGATGCGTTCATCGCCAAATTGCAGCTTGAAGGGCCGGTCGTCGCATCGCGCAAGGCCTCGCAAATGACCCTCGATGCCTATGCGCCAGCGTTACCGGAACTGATCGGCGGCTCGGCCGATCTGGCGCATTCCAACCTTACCCTGTGGAAGGGCAGCAAGTCGGTTACCGCTGAAGGTGGCGACGGCAACTACATTCATTTTGGCGTGCGCGAGTTCGGCATGAGCGCGATCAGCAACGGCCTCGCCCTGCACGGTGGGTTCCTGCCCTACGATGCCACCTTCCTGGTGTTTTCCGACTATTCGCGCAACGCGCTGCGCATGTCGTCGTTGATCCCGGCGCGGGTCATCCATGTGTTCACCCACGATTCGATCGGCTTGGGTGAGGATGGCCCTACCCACCAGCCGGTGGAGCATCTGGCGGCGTTGCGTTACATCCCCAACAATGATGTTTGGCGGCCTGCTGATGCGGTGGAATCGGCGGTGGCATGGAAAGCCGCGATCACGCGTCGTGACGGGCCGAGCTGCCTGGTGTTCAGTCGCCAGAATCTGGCGCATCAACCGCGCAGCGCCGAGCAGCTGGCTGACATTGCCCGCGGTGGTTATGTGCTGATCGACCCACCGGAAGCGCGTTTCGAGCTGATCCTGATCGCCACCGGCTCTGAAGTCGAACTCGCCGTGCAGGCAGCAAAAATCCTGGAACAACGCGGCAAACGCGTGCGCGTGGTGTCGATGCCATCGAGCAATGTGTTTGATCGCCAGCCGCTGGAGTGGCGCGAGGGTGTTTTGCCGGGTTGGTGCCGTGCGCGGGTCGCGATCGAGGCCGGGGTCAGCGATTTCTGGCGCAAGTATGTTGGCCTCGATGGCGCGGTGATTGGTATCGATTCGTTTGGCGCCTCGGCGCCTGCCGAGCAGCTGTATCAGCACTTCGGCATCAGTGCGGAACGGCTGGTGGAAGTGGCGCAGTCGCTGGCGGGATTGCGGCCGGCGTAACCCTCGTCACCGCACTGGCATGTTGCATGTAATTGTCTGGCCGTGTTCCTGGGGTTCGCGGCTCAAACCGCCAATTGCAGTTGCGGATGCAGGCCCGCACGCGCTGCCAAGGTCAGCAGCATGTCCAGGCTGAAATCCTGCCATGCGCCCTTGAGCAGTCGCGACACGCGCGGCTGCGTGATGCCAAGGTGGCGCGCGGCTTCGGCCTGCGTCCAGCCCTGCGCCCGCAAGTGCTCGCTCAGACGGAGCATCGCCTCGGCGCGCAGCGCCAGCACCTGGGCTTGCGCATCATCAAAGCCAAGGTCAGCGAACACGTTGCCGCTGCCCTCGATGATGCGGGTATCGTTCCAGCGCGGATCGGTGGGTTTCATTGCTCAGTCTCCAATCAGCTTGTAGCGCTTGGCCGCCAGATCGATGTCGCTCTTGGCGGTCTTCTGAGTTTTCTTTTGGAAGGCGTGCAGCACATAGATCGCGTCTGCGAACTTCGCCACGTAGATCATCCGCCACGCGCGGCCCAAGCGGACGCGGATTTCGCAGGCGCCAGCTCCCACGGCCGGCATCGGCTTGAAGTCTACCGGAGCAAGGCCGAACTGCACTCGCATCAATTCCTCGCCCAGTACCCGACGCACATCGCCCGGAAACGCCCGCACATCGTCTTTCGAGCTGCCGATGAAACGAACTGGCTTGGGCGTCGGATGCATAGGCGAACTATACAAACACTTGCATAAGCATGCAAATACATGGCGCGGATGCGATGGTGGAGTTTGAGCGTTGCCTTGCCGTGTTCCTGGGGATCGCCAAGCGACGCGCCCGCCATGGGTCGGCAGCCATGTCGTCGCAAGCAACGTCAGGCGCGCACCCGGATAGCACGTCATCCATACCCCTCGCGGTTGCTCTGCGATGGACGATTGCTTTGGCGCGTCGCAATATCTGCGCCGGCAGCTTCATGCGCGGGCAGTTGGTTCGCCGTAGTGCATTCAACAGCTTGTTGCTCTTGGTTGGTCGATGCTGCCATGCAGCATCAATACGGGGGAACTTTTCGCCTTGTTCCGGCTTCACGCTGTACTCACGCTAAACCGGTTGCGAATGTCGCGCCAAGGTCATACGATCCGTGATCCAAAGCACATATTTCGCTGTGTTGTTGGGGGCGGCGTACTCGGTGCGCCGATATCAATACTCTGGAGAGAACAACATGAAACTAGGCACTGTTCGTACCGTAATCAGTACCCTTATTGGCGCCGCGCTATGCTCTGGCGCGTATGCCCGTGAGGACCTTCCCAATTACAACGCGCTGGCCGAGCAAGGGGCTGATGCGCAATCGCTCAGCGCGCACGCGCCAAGCAGCGTCACCCGCGCAAGTGCCGCCAAGAAGAAGAACAAGGCGCCGCCAAGCGCGCAGGCGGCGCTGATCCAGCGCGCCGTGCAGGCAAAGCTGGTCGCCGATTCGGACGCGGTGTCGTTCAACAAGCAGTTGGGTGTGCCGAGCTTTGTCTGGGCCAATCCCGAGCAGAGTCGTGCCAATGTATCGGCGCTCAAGGCCGAGCTGCAGCCAACGGCAGCCGCACGTGAATACGTAAGCCGCTATGCGCCGTTGTATGGCCTGGATCGCAAGACGCTTTCCGGCGCCGAGCTCAAGAACGTACATGACACCGGCAAGGGCGTAATCATCGCCAAGTACCGGCAGCGCGTGAATGGCGTTGAAGTGTTTGGGCAGGAGCTCAATGTCGCGATGAAGCGCGATCTGAGTCTGGTGTCGGTCTCCGGCAACCTGTCGCCACGCGCTGCCGCCAAGGACAAACTGCTGCGCCTGCAGACGCGCAAGGCCAGCGCGGCCGCAGCAAGCAGCGCCGCCTCTGCCGAGTTCGCGCTGGGCGCCGACAAGGCCATCGCCGCGGCATTTGCCGACATGGGCGGCAAGTTTTCCGGCAGCCTCAAGGCATCGGGTAGCCAGGGTGATTACTCGATCTACCCGGTAACCGATGCGGTGGGCGACTATGTGCTTACCGATTTCATCCGCAGCAAGCCGGTGTATTTCGATCTGGGCAACACGTTGGAGCCGGCGTATTACGTCGAAATCAGTGCCGGCGAGCGCGGTGGCTCCAGCTCGGACATGTACGGTTATGTGATGTCGGCCAAGACTGGCAAGATGCTGTTCCGCAAGAACTTCACCGAGAATGAGCGGTTCGTTTATCGTGTACACGCCGACACGAGCGGCGTGCGAGTGCCGTGGGACGGCCCGCAGGGCAAGGAAGGCCAGCCCAATCCGCTGGCAGCACCGGGCTTCTTGCCCACGTTCAAGGCGTCGAATCTGGTCGTGCTGGAAAGCGGCCCGATTAGCACCGGCGATCCGTGGCTGCTGCCGATTGCCTCTGAAACCTCCGGCAACAATGTCGATGCCTATGCCGATCTGGCGGCACCGGACGGATACTTCCGCATAACCGGGGATTTCCGGGCGGATGTCAACAATTTCTTCACTGTGGGTGGTGTGCAGACCAAGGGCTTCAACTACACCCTGGATCCGAACAAAGCCGCCAACGATCCGACCAACCAACTCGCTGCCATCACCCAGTTGTTCTACACCAACAACTGGCTGCATGACTGGTTTTACGACGTCGGCTTTGATGAAGCGGCCGGCAATGCGCAGACCAACAACTTTGGCCGTGGCGGTATCGATAGTGACCCGCTGAAGGCCGAGGCCCAGGATTTCTCGGGCACCAACAACGCCAACATGAGCACGCCGCCCGATGGCCGCTCGCCGCGCATGCAGCAGTTCGTGTTCACCCATGCCGGCGATGCCTTCGTGCAAACCAGTGCCGGCCAGTTCACGGTGCAGCAGGCCAGCTTCGGGCCGACCGCGTTTTTGCTTGAGGGCGAAATTGCCCGCATCGATGACGGTGCCGGTGGTGATCTGGGCTGCGTGGCTGCGGCTAATCCCGAGGCGTTGGCGGGCAAGATCGCGTTGATCCGCCGTGGTACCTGCAATTTCACGCTCAAGGTCAAAAACTCGCAGGATGCCGGTGCCATCGGTGCCATCGTCTATAACAACGTCGCTGCCGGCCTGCCCGGCATGGGCGGCGCCGACGCCACGGTCACCATCCCCTCGCAGGGCATTTCTCAGGCTGATGGCAACACCATCATCGCCGCGCTGGCATCGGGTGCAGTGACGGCGACCATGGATTCCACCGTGGTGCCGTCACGCGACTCCACCGTCGATAACCTGATCGTGGCGCATGAGTGGGGCCATTACATCAGCAACCGCCTGGTCAACGATGCTCTGGGTTTGAACAACAACCAGGGTCGCTCGATGGGCGAGGGCTGGGCTGATTTCCATTCGATTCTGATGACGGTCGAGGAAGCCGATCTGGCGGTGCCGAACAACGAAAACTTCAGCGGCGTCTATGCCCAAGGCGGCTATGCTGACATGGGTCGCCTGGATCCCGCGCCGCAGACCACGTTCTTCTTCGGCATCCGTCGTGTGCCTTACACCACTGACATGAGCAAGAATGCGCTGACTTTCCAGCACATCGAAAACGGCGTGCCGCTGCCGGCCGGCGTGCAGGTGTTGTTCGGTGCCGATGGTGCCAACAACTCAGAAGTACACAACTCCGGCGAGGTATGGGCTACCGCATTGTGGGAGGCGTACGTCAACCTGCTCAACGACCCACGTTACACGTTCGACGATGCGCAGTATCTGATGCAGAGCTATCTGGTGGCCGGCTACAAGCTGACCCCGCCCAGCCCAACCTTCCTCGATGCGCGCGATGCCTTGCTGGCGGCCGTGCGTGGCTATGACGAGCAGGACTTCCAGTCGTTCGTTGCCGCGTTCGCCAAGCGCGGCATGGGCGCTGGTGCAGTGGCACCGGACCGCTTCTCGACGGATCATGCCGGTGTCACGGAAAGTTTCAGTACCGGCACCGCATTGGTCAGCGCCGGAATGAGCATCGACCCCGAGGCAGAGGGGTTGTTCTGCGATGGAGATGGCGTACTCGATGCTGGTGAAACCGCGTTGGTCACCGTGCGCGTTCGCAACAACGGCTTTGAAGACCTGAACAGTGCCGAGGCCACGCTGAGCAGCAGCAGCGATGTCAGCTTCCCGGATGGCAACGTGGTTTCCTTCGGCAAGCTCGCGGTCGGCGAAGAAGGGGAAGCGACGGTACTGGTCAAGCTGGAAAGCGCCACCCAGCGCGAAGCACTGACTCTCGACGCCAGCTTCACCTCGGCTGAGGTTACCGGGGCAGTCGCAGACAGCATCACCATCGAAACCAACTTCGATCTGGTGCCGGCGAGCACCTTTGATGATGGCAACAAGGGCCTGAGCGACTGGAGCCTGCGTACGCTGTCGGGTGGCGGCCAGCCGTGGATTCTGGTTCCGGGCTTGCTCGGCGATGACGCCGACTTCATCCACTGGGGTCTGGACAATGGTGTGCCGTCCGATATCGTGATGGAATCGCCGGCACTGATCGTGGGCAATGACGATAGCCTGGTGATTGGTTGGGATCAGACCTTCGACTTCGAGTTCAGTGGCGACATCTACTGGGATGGCGGCGTGGTCGAGTATCAGGTTGATGGTGGCGACTGGCTGGATGCCGGTGACCACCTGCTCCCGGTCTACAATGCCGATCTCAATGGCGATGTCAGCAACGTACTGACCGGCCGTCCGGGCTATGGCGGTACCACCGAAAACTTCCCGACACTGGAGCCGGCCTCGCTGGATCTCAGTGGCAAGGGGCTTGCCGGCAAGTCGGTCAAGGTGCGCTTCCGGGTGGGCTCGGATGTCACCGTCGGTGCTAACGGTTGGCTGGTTGACAACATCAATGTCCAAGGTGTGACCAACCTGCCGTTCACTGATTTTGGTGCGGATGCACAATCGTGCCCGGTGCTGGGTGTGCAGGCCGACGCTGGCCCTGATCTGACCGCCAAAAACTTCCAGATCTTCGCCATCACTGGCAAGGGTTCGGATGACCCGGCGGTCAACAACCAGCTGCAGTTCGAGTGGAGCCAGGTTGCCGGTCTGCCGGTTGCCATCCTCGACAAGAACAAGGCAACGGCGCGCGTCATTCTGGTTCGCGAGCAGACCATCACCTTGCGTCTGAAGGTCACCGCTCCAGGCGGCAAGACCAGCTTCGATGATGTGAATATCACCGTTACCCCGTAACCGACGCAGCTACTCGTCTTGCGGCAATTCAGCGGCCCGGCAGTGATGCCGGGCCGTTTTATTAGCGCGCTCGGCTCGGGCGCACTCTTGAGCCCGCATGCAGTGATCGGGCTGGATCATGCGCCGCGCACGGCAACCAGGCCAACGCCGAGTATTTCGACGAATCGCAAGCGTCGCGCAACATCGCTTACACCACCACCGATCAGGCGTGGCAGATTGTGCAGGCGTGGAACAGCACCAGTCCGCAGTTGCGCACCCGCTTCTGGTACGGCCAGGATGGCAGCCGCTATCAGCGCATGGACGATGGGCAGGGCATTTCGCCCAAGCGCACCCTGACCATCGACAATCTGGAGATCGTCAGCCAGGGCGGCATCACCACCACCAAACGTTACGTGGCCGGCATCCTGGTCCAGGACGTGACCGGCAGCGCCACCACCAGCCAATTCCTGTTCCACGACCATATCGGCTCGGTGGTGCGCGCCGTTTCCGCCAGCGGCGTGGTGATCGAGGGCATGGACTACGGCGCCTTTGGCGAACGCCGCGGCTACACCGACCCCACTCTGGCAGCGCTGGTGCCGCGCACTACCCCGCGCGGCTTTACTGGGCACGAGATGATCGACGGCACCGACGTCGTGCACATGAACGGCCGCATCTACGACAGCGCACTGGGCCGCTTCCTGCAAGCCGACCCGATCATCCAGGAGCCCAACAACCCGCAGAACTTCAACCGCTACAGCTATGTGCTGAACAACCCGCTGAGCTTGATCGATCCGAGTGGATTCAGCTTTCTCGGCAAACTCGGCAAGTTTATTCGGCCGTTGGCGGCGATTGCGATAACCTACTACACAGGTGGATTAGCGGCAGCAGCGACCGGATGGGCAAGCGTGGGGTGGACAGTGGCCGGCGGGTTTGCGGCAGGTATCGTGTCATCGGGTACCCTCAAGGGTGGTTTGGTAGGTGCGTTTACTGCAGTGGCGTTTCTTGGTGCCGGCAAGCTTGCGTCGTCACTGAAAGCGGATGCGTTTGGCCGTTCAGTGCTGCATGGATTGACGGGTGGTGTACTGTCATCGATCCAAGGACGAAGTTTCGGACATGGATTCGTGCAAGCCGGGTTGAGCAAGGCTGCGAGTGCCTACGGGCCATCGTTTGACAATGATTACGCTGATGGCGTGATTGCAGCGATTGAAGGCGGGACGATCTCCGAACTGACGGGCGGTAAGTTTTTTAACGGTGCGCAGACGGCGGCGATGCAGTTTGCATATAATGCGTTGGTTCAACGGGCGGCGGAAGCGATTCAGGAATTCGCAGGAAATTCGCCGCGAAGTGGAGACATTATTGTTGGGTTTGATGGAGCAGGGTCTTCTAATTTGCCAGATAATCAAGCTATTGCCGCATTGGCGACTGATGTTGGCGCAAAACTTTTCGATGCAAAGGCTGTTGTCGGAGCGCCCATAAGTGATGCAAAAGAATATATTTTGAGTGGGCTCGCTGAAAATCCTGGTGCGCGAGTGTTCATTTTTGGATACAGCGCAGGTGGTGATGCAGCGATATCTCTGGCGCGAGCGCTTGATCGCATGGGGGTTCCGATCGCTGGGCTCGTGACGTTCGACCCGCATGGACCGCGCCGACTGATTGGATTCAAGAATTTTGATTTGCCGTCGAATGTTGGTCGGGCACTCAATTTCTTTCAGCGTAATCCCGTTCGTTTGGGTACAAATCCATTCCTAGGCGGGCAGGTGAGCTGTGTTGGTTGTGCGTTCAACCCGGACGTCAACCTGACTGGGACGTCTACCGTTCATACAACGATCGTTCGTGATGCATTAGGTAGCCATGGCGCACAAATCCGTTCTGTTCTGGGTCGCTAGCCTGCTTCTTATGTTGGCCTCGCTGCCGCTGCTAGCGGGCGGCGAGGGCGAGCGCGGAAGCATACGAATTGAAGGCCGTGTGGTATTTGAGGATGGTGAGCCGTTTTCAGGGGCAATCGTCACTGTCACAGAGCTTCGCGGGCGTCTATTCATGATGCCAGCCGTAAAGCAGCAAGTAAGCGTGGTCGCGGACCACAATGGCCGCTTCGCGATTAATCTAATTCGCGTAGAAAGCGTTTTAGACGTGAGTGCAAAAAGCGACAGCTGCGTGTGGGCACAATCCTCCGTCATTCAATTGTACCCGGGAGACTGGCGTGGCAAGGATGACGTTCGCGTTGATTTGAAGGCGACTCGTGGCGACTGTCCAGAATTGACCAGAAAATCGGGAGGGGAGTGACGGAGCGCGGGGTCACTATTTCGCCGCCGTTGTCAAAGGAGCAGGGGCTCGGGGTCAGCAGGGGCTCGGAAGGGCTCGGGGTCAGGAAGAAAGAGAGCCTAGAGAGCCTTGGAAGAGCCTTGGACACCCACAATTCCAAAGAGAGCCTTAGACACCCACAATTGGGGAGAGCCTTGGATGGGAGAGCCTTGGACACCCAAGATTACGAAATTTCCTACACGCCCATGCGCAGTTTGCTGACTGACGCATAGCGGTGAGCACGTCATGCTGCGGCCATGACGTATCCACGCAGCCAACTCGTTCCGCCCGGCTCGCCCGGCACTTACCATTGTGTATCACGTTGTGTTCGTCGCGCCTTTTTGTGCGGTAAGGATC
>PGZE01000059.1 GCA_002840015.1 Gammaproteobacteria bacterium HGW-Gammaproteobacteria-2
CCATCATCATGCCTTCAATGGCAACACCCGCTCCACTCTTTTTTCGCCGTGCGGGCTGGTGGAAATCCAGCCGCGAAGGAGAGTTTTGCAAGAGCCTCCGATGTTTACTTCAACGCTTCGCGAGTCCCCGCGCGGCATGCTGCTGCTCCAGCGTCAGTGCCACCTGATTGCGCAGATAGGCCGGTTCCAGTTGTTCGGCTGTTACGCCCTCACCGCGCGCCAGGGCAGAGGCGGCCAGGCGCGCGCAATCGCCGGCGTGCGGCAGGGCGGTTGCATCCACCAGTGCGGGCGACAACCCAAGCCGCGCGACAAGCGCGCCAGCTTCGGCGGCAAAGCCGGTGCCCACGCCGCAGCCGACTGCCGAATAGCGCTCGGCAGCAGCCGGTGAACCCAGCCATTCCGGTGCCGACGCCCTCACCAGACCATCGGCTCCGCGCTCAAACTGCCCAATGTAGACCTCGCCCATGCGTGCATCGATGGATGCGATGATCGGCGCTGCACTCGCAGCGGCCGCACCCTGCGCCAGCACCGCCAACGTCGAGACCGGCATTACCGGGATATCCAGCGCCATGGCGATTCCCTGCACGGTGGCGATGGCCAGACGCACGCCGGTGAAGGCGCCGGGGCCGCGACCCACCGCAATCGCATCGAGCGTACTGCGCGCGATGCCAGCCTCGGCCAGCAACGCGTCGGCCCACACCAACACCAATTGCGCGTGCTGACGTGGTGCGATGGCGTGGCGTTCGTACAATTCACCGTCGAGCCACAGCGCGACCGAGCACGCCTCGGTTGCGGTTTCAAACGCCAGAATCTTCATGATTCGCCTGCCACGGAGGCTGCGGAATGATCGGGCAGCGGCGCAAAAAATGCTTCGACATCGGACAATACGCGGGTGCGCGGCAACGGCGGCAGGCTGTTGAGAAATATCCGGCCATAGCCCTTGGCCAGCAAGCGTGGGTCGCACAGCATCAACAGCCCGCGATCGGTTTCACTGCGAATCAGCCGGCCTACGCCCTGTTTGAGTGCAATCACTGCCTGCGGCACCTGTTCGTCAAAAAATGGATTGCCGCCGCTGCGGCGCACCGCCTGCAGGCGCGCTTCCAGCACCGGATCGTCGGGCGATGCGAACGGCAGGCGGTCGATCACCACCACGCTGAGCGCGTCGCCGGCGACATCGACGCCTTCCCAGAAGCTGGCCGCGCCCAGCAACACCCCATTGCCCGATGCGCGAAACCGCTCCAGCAATTCCAATCGCGGCGCCGTACCCTGCACGAACAACGGCCATGCATCGTTGGCCAGCAGTTCGGCCGCCTCGCGCAGCGCACGGTGCGAGGTGAACAGCAAAAACGCGCGCCCAGCGGAACATTGCAACACCGGGCGCACCGCATCCACCACGGCCTGCACGTAGTCGCGGCTATTGGGTTCGGGCATGTCCTTGGGCAAGTACAACAACGCCTGTTGCGGCCAGTCGAACGGACTGGGTTGCAACAAGGTACGCACCTCGCCAAGGCCCAACCGGCCGGCGACATGGGTGAAACCAGCATCCACCGCCAGCGTCGCCGAGGTCAGTATCCACGCGGCGCCGCTGCGTTCACGAAACGCCCGCAGCGGTTCGGCCACGTCCAGTGGCGTGCGATGCAGCACAAAACCGTGCGCACTCAGTTCGTACCACAGCACATCGGAAGCAATCGGCGGTGGGTCGTCGAAATCCGGTTCGATATCATCATCGGGCGTCAACGGCAGCGGTTGCATCAGCCACGCCTGCATTCGCTGGCGCAGGGTCACCAAGCGCTCGTCGAGATTGGCGAACCCAGGGCTGGCCGCAACCAGCGGCGCCAACGCCGAACCCAGATCAGCCAGCGCATGCGCCAGATCATGCAACGCGCCATCACGCACATCGCCTTCGCGCAGGCGACTGCCACTGCCGCGCCCCGGCAAATCATTCAAGCTCAGGCGCAGCTCGCGCACCGTGTGTTCCAGCACGCGAACCGGCTCCTGTATCCGACCGATCGAACCCGCCACTTCGCCACATTCGGCCAGCGCGTCGCGTGCCAATTCCTGGATTTGCCGGGCGCTGATGTTTTCGCCAAAGAACTGCTGCGCCAGATCCGGCAACTGATGCGCTTCGTCGATCACGAACACCTGCGCGCCGGGCAGGATTTCGCCAAAGCCTTCCTGCTTGAGCGCCAGATCAGCCAGCAACAGATGATGATTGACCACCACCAGATCGGCCGATTGCGCCTGTTGCCGGGCCTTGACCACGAAGCAGTCGTCCCAGGACGGGCAATCGCTACCCAAGCAATTTTCGGTGGTGGATGTGACCTGCGCCATCAAACCCGGGTCTTCGGGCAAATCACGCAGTTCGGCCAGATCACCGTGTTGGGTGCCGCCCGACCAGGCAATGATCTGCTGCAAACGTGCCATCTGTTGTCGGCTGAGAAAGCGGCTGTCGCCGCGCGCCTGTTGCAGGCGATACAGGCACAGATAATTGGCGCGGCCCTTGAGCAATGCGGTACGCAGCCCCAGGCCCAGCGCCTTGCGTACCCGTGGCAGGTCGCGGTGATACAGTTGATCCTGCAACGCCCGGGTACCAGTGGAAATGATGCTCTTGCAGCCGCTGAGCAGCAGCGGCACCAGATAGGCGAAGGTCTTGCCGGTGCCGGTGCCGGCCTCGGCGAGCAACGCATCGCGCGCCTCGATGGTGTCAGCTATCTCCGCCGCCAGTTGCTGCTGCGCCATTCGTGCGGTGAAGCCCGGCGCGGCCGCAGCAAGCGGCCCCTGCGCCGACAATGCCGCGCGGGCCTGAGCCGCCAGGCCGTCCTCACCACTCACATGCGCACCGGCGCGGATACTGTGCATTGAATACGCTGTGCCTGCGCACTGGCACTGCCAGCGCTATCGCCAACCTGCTCGCGTACCAATTGCACCGTGACCCAGTTGCGCCGGCACAACGGCCCGAGCCGCGGCCCGTTGTCGAACGAGCGTGACGCCAACGCGATCGCCTGATCCCAATCGGCCAGGTACAACGCCATTTCGGCCGCCTCCTGCAACAGGGCGGGATCATTGGGCGATATTTCCTGCGCCTGCTGCAAACGCTGCAACGCGCCGCGATAATCGCCTTGTCGCTCCAATTGCTGCGCGGCCTGGCGCAAATCTTCGGTTTGCGTATCACGCAGCGGCTCGATCAGCAGCACGTCGTCAGCATCGGCGGCAGCACGCACCAGCGCCACCAGGCTGGCGGTATCGACTGCAACCTGCACCGGCGCCGAAGCCACCTCGATCTGACTGCGGCAGGCAACCAGCAGCAACCCAAGCATGGCAACCAACAGTGTCGCCTGCCATGCCAAAACAGCATTATCAGACGCTTTCAACGGCCATCCTCCTGCTCGCCTGAAAACCATTCGCGTACTGTCTCCAATACGCAACCACGAAACTCTTCGGGAGCAAACCCTTCCACAAAAGGATATTGTTTGGCGCCGGCGCAACCAGGGTCGGTGCGCGCAAACTCATCGTCATCCACCCATACCCATTGCAGGCCATCATTGGAAACCGTCAAGGGCTTGCTCGGCAACTTGCGAAACAGGGCGGACCACACCCGCATCGCACCGGTGGAACCATAAAGCCCAGTGGGCTGGTTCTGGTCGTTACCCACCCAGATCACCGCCAGATGACTGCCGGTGTAGCCGGCAAACCAGCTGTCGCGGCTATCGTTGCTGGTGCCGGTTTTGCCAGCTGCCCGCAAGTAACCAAGACCGTCGTTCACAAGTTGCCTTGCCGTACCGTCGGTGACGGTGTGCTGCAACGCGATACCAGCCAGCCGCGTGGCAATATCATCGCCACGCTGCGCCGGTGCAGCGTTCACATCATAGCGATGCAAGGCTGCGCCATCTGTCGCCAATACGGCACGTAACGCATGCAGCGGCTGCACCTGGCCGGCAGAGGCGAGAAACTGATAGGCCTGCGCGACCCGCAGCGGGCTAAGATCGATGGAACCCAGCAACAAGGATGGATTGGGTTCAACGGTAATGTTCGCCAACGCCTTGAGCAATTGGCTGAGCCGATCAACGCCGACATCCAGCCCCAGCCGCACCGTCGCCTGGTTGTAGGACTGCGCCAATCCCTCGATCAAGCGCACCCGACCGTGACTGACCCCGTCTATGTTCGCCGGGCTCCAGGTCTTGCGCCGCGCCAGTTCAACCACTATCGGCGCGTCTTCGATGAAACTCGCCAGTGCATAGCGGCCCGGCTGCGCCAGCGCAAGCATGTACACAAACGGCTTGAGCAGCGAACCGACCGGGCGCTGCGCATCCAGCGCCCGATTGAAGCCAGGCTGGGTGAACTGGCGATTGCCCAACATCGCCAACACCGCGCCATCATTGGCATCGGTCACCACCGCGCCCACTTGCAGTTGCGGGCGACCCTTACGCTCCAGCTTCGGCAAGGTGCTGGCAACCGCCTGTTCCAGATAATCCTGGGCACTGGGCGCCAGCGTGGTGTGGATGCTCAGACCGGCTCCGGTGAGGGTGTCGGGCGGATAATCACGCGCCAGTTGCGCATACACCAGATCCATGAATGCGGGATAGCGATTGGCGGCAAAGCCGGGGTTTGCACTGACGCCGAGCGGGGCGTTTTGCGCACGCTCGCGCTCATTGTCATCGATCAGACCGGTATCGGCCATCATCTTGAGCACCACCGCACGGCGCGCACGGGCGCGCTCGGGATGACGGCGCGGGTCGTGATAACTCGGCCCTTGTATGAGGCCGATCAGCAGGGCCAGTTCAGGCGTATCGAGCCGATCAAGCTCGCGTCCGAACCAGAACTCGGCAGCGGCGCCGACACCGCGCACCGCCTGGTTGCCCTGCTGACCCAGATACACATCGTTGAGGTAGGCTTCCAGAATCACGCGTTTGTCGAAGCGTGCCTCGATGATTAACGCGTACGCCGCCTCATTGAGCTTGCGGCTGAAGGTTTGCTCATTGCTGAGAAACAGGCTGCGCACCAACTGCTGAGTCAGGGTACTGCCGCCCTGACGCAACTGCCCCGAACGCAGGTTGACCCACGCCGCGCGCAGGATACCCAGCGGGTCAACACCGCGATGAAACTTGAAATCACGGTCCTCAACCGCTTGCAGGCCGGTCACCAGCAACTCGGGCACGTCCTGCAACCTTACCAGCCGGCGCTCTTCGCGCTTGGCGCCATACAGCGTCGCGATCCGTGCCGGATCAACCCGTAACTGCGGCAACCCGCGTTTGCCGCTGGCGTCGGTGAGATTGGCCACCGCGCCGCCCACCAGTCGAAACCGCGCCAGTTGCCCAGGCACCGGGCCGTCGATATCGGAAAAATCGCGGGTATGAATCAGCACCTGATTGCCATCAATGGCATAACTACCGGCAACCGGCGCGCCGGCCTGCACACGGTACCCTGCCGCCATCAACTCCAGTTCCAGTGCCTGTGCATTCATCCGCAGCCCGGGCGCCAACAGCAGCGGCCGCGCGTAAACGCGGCTGGGCTCCTGCCATTGCAGCGCACCAAACTGGCTACGTACCTCGCGATCAAGCACCCAGAAATAGGGCACGGCAAAACCAACGCCCAAGCCAAATACGGCGAGCACACTGAACCACAACCAGCGCCGCCAGAGGCGCCGCGGCATCGGTTGGGGCGAGTCGGAGCGGGATGTTGCAGGGCGTCTGGACAAGGTGATTACGGGGCAGCGCAACGGCTTGGGCTAAAATGCAAGTGTAACCCGCTTCGCTGCTGCGCAAGGCGCGTCGCGGCTGTCGATGATGCTTTCAGGTGGGTCGGCATTCACCCGTCAACTTCATCGGATTCATCAGGCCACGTCAGCGTTCAGCTCGTTGGCGAGCAATTCGGTGCAACCGGCTCACGCCATCGGATGGACGACCATATCGATACCACTGGGGGTTTCACGGATTCCGGAAACCAGGTCAATGACCCGCGACCGGAACGAACGCATCGACTTTTGCCTGGTATTTCGCAACCAGATCGGACCGACCGATCGCCTGATATACCGCCAATAGCACGCGCGCGTTGGCCTCCAACGATTTCGGCGAAACCGGGTTGGCCGATGCCGCAAACGCCGCTTCCGCAGCCAGTGCCTGCGTTTCAGCTTCCGCCACATTACCGGTCGCCAGCAGATTGTCCGCATAGATGTTGCGAATATGTGCGTGTACGAAGTGTTCAGCCGGCAGCAACCCCTCGATCGTCTTGAGGCCGCGCGTGGCCCATTCGATTCCCGCGGGCTGTGCGCCCACTCGGGCACTGCTGTACGCAATGTTGGCAGCGATGATCGCCAGATAAATCGACGGCTCGCCATTGGCGGCTTTCTCGAAAATCTTGAAAGCCTGTTCGAACTGCTCGATGCTGCCTTGGTAGTCCTTGCTCGCGACCATCGCAGTGGCGAGATTGTTTCGAGCCATGCCGATGCTGACGTTGTCTGCGGCGAGTCGCGTTCTGAAGATTTCCAGCGCCTTTGCGTGGGCGGGCATCGACTGATCGAAGCGTCGACTACGATCCATCGCCGTGCCGATCTGGGTCCAAATATGACCTGCACGAAGGCTATCCGCGCTATTCAAATCCTGCTCGATGGCAAGCGCTCGCCGCGCGGTTGCTACTGCTTCGTCCCATTGCCCCAACTCGGTCATTACGCCGGCTTGATACATCAAGGTCTCCACCGTGCGGAAATGACGCTCGCCATATAACGCCATGCGCGCATCCAGCGCCTGCTGGATATGGTCAGCGGCTTCCTTCACTTCACCGAGCTGGGACAGATCATTGGCCAGATTGGTCTGGATCAGCGCCCGCAACTCGCGCTCGCGTGGCACATTTGCCAGCAGCGTGATTGCCTTTCGGTACCAATCCAATGATTCAGCATGACGGCCACGCTCACTGAACAAGCTGCCCAGATCATTCATCGCTTCGGCACGCTCCACCGGTTGATCGTCCGGAATTTCCGCCAACGCTTGCAACAAATCCCGCTCGCCCTGTTCATGTTCACCACGAACAGTGTGCAACCCGCCGCTCAACATCAACACACGCCAGCGATTACCCGCATCGACGTTGGCGCGAGCGGAATCGGCCATTGCCATCGCTTCGTCGAGCCGGTCGAGGCGATGCAGCGCATCCGCTTCGCCGAGGTCGATCGAGAGCCGCGTTTCGGCCGCTTGCGCATCGTCCAGCCCGTCCATCAGCGTCCTCGCTTGCTCATAGAGGGGAAGAGCCTTGTCGTGCTGGCTCAGGCTGCGCCGCACATCCGCCAATTGCACCAGAGCTTCTGCACGCAGACGGGGGCTGGCATCGAGTTCACGATCGATACGACGCGAGGTGATTTCGAGCAAGTCCGACAGCCTCAGATCTGCACTGTCCTCGCTACTGGGATTTGCCGCCTTGATCGAGCCAAGCAGCAATTCCGTCGCCGAACGAGCACGCACCGCCGCACGTTCGGCACGATCCCGCTGTTGACGCAGGTCCGCTGCCTGCACCGACAACAGGACGGTCAACGCCGCGATCGATACGGCGGCCAACGCACCCGCCGGCATGGCAACGGGATGCCGCTGCAGCAGCTTGCGCAGCCGATAGGCCAGGGTGTCCGGGCGGGCACGCACGGGGCGCGATTCGATGACGGCGAGAATATCCTCGGCAAGCGCATCGGCACCGGCATAGCGCTGCGCTGGGTCGGGATGCATGGCGCGTTTGCATACGGCGTCCAGATCGCGCGATATGCCGTTGATGACACGACTCGGTGGCATCGCCCCATGCTCGATCCGGGCAATGGCGTCGGTCAGCGGTACGCCGCTCAATTCAAATGCACGCCTGCCGGTGAGCAACTGATACAACAACGCGCCAAGCGCGTAGACATCGGCTGCCACTGTCGCCGGCTCACCGCGCAATTGTTCCGGGCTGGCGTAGTCGGGGGTCATCCAGCGCGTCATCGTAGCCGCCGCGCCGGTTTCCGCCGAGAGAATGCCGGCCACGCCAAAGTCGAGCAACACCGGGTGCTGTGCATCGTCGACCAGTATGTTGTCGGGCTTGATGTCCAGATGCACGATCAGTTGCCGGTGCGCGGCAGCCACCGCGCGGCAGACACGAACCATCAATGCCAGGCGACGAAGCATCGGCAGTTTGGCTGCGTGCCGGTCGATCGGATCGCCGTGCACCCGATCGAGCACCAGATACGCCCAGCCTTCCTCGGTACACCCCCAATCGCGCAATCGACACACATCCGGGTGATCCAGTCGTGCGAGGGCGTTGGCCTCGCGGCGAAACCGCTCCGCCGTGGCCGGGTCGAATATCGGGCTGGACAACAGCTTGACCGCCACCGCCTGCACGATGCCGTCGTGGTCGCGCTCGGCGGCGTAGACCACGCCCATGCCTCCGCGGCCGATGGGCTCCATCAAACGATAATGGCCCAATTTCCGCCCTTTCAACGAATCCGGGTCGAATGCCGTGATCCGCCGCAGCGCTTGTGTGCCGAGCGCACCCAGACCGGCGGTATCGCGATCATGCGCATCGAGCAGTGCAGCCAGCCGCTGTGCCAGTTCCGGTTGCTCGCGCGCAAGACCCTGCAACACCGCGACACGCCGTTCTGCCGACTGTGCCGCCAGTTCCGCGAAATGCTGTTCAAGAATTACCGGGTCAACCGCCATCCGAACGCTCCTTCAGGGCATGGGCCAGCCACGCGCGGGCAAACGCCAGATCGCGCTTTACGGTGGCAAGGCTCGATTGCATCGCTTCCGCGACTTCCTCCAGTGTCAGGCCCGCGAAACCGCGCAATATCGCGGCCTGGGCCGGACGTGCATGTTCTTTGGCCAGTCTGGTCAACGCGCGATCCAGGTCAACAAGATCGCCATCGCCGAATCCGGGCGCAGCAACGCCATCGTTGTCGGCCAGGGACAGGGTTACCCGCACATCGCCGCCACCACGTTTGGCGGCCAGGCGTTCGCGTGCCTGATCGACCAGCACCCGGCGCATGGCAGTGGCGGCGAGACGGAAAAAATGACTGCGGTCGCAAATCGTGTCGCCATGGGGGTCGAACCGCAACCACGCCTCATGCAAAAGTTCCGTTGGCGAAAAAGCCTGCGACGATTCGTGGCGCAAGCGCCCCACGGCAATTGCATGCAGCGTCGCATAAGCGCCACGCGCCACCTGCTCGGCCGCCTGTGGATCATCCGGCGCGTCTTGCCACGCACGCAACCAACGAGTCAACGGTTCACCAGCCACCCGCACCCCCCAGTGCGTCCCAGCTTTAAGGCTAGCACGACAAACCTGAGGCACAAAACCCCCAGAAAGCAACACGCAGTACCCGGTGCGATGCAATCCGGCAATCGATCAAGACCGAAAAAGCAAGCGTGAGCCGGTTTCGTGAGCCGGTTTCGGCACTTTTTACGCCATGTGTTCATGAGTGCCGCATCCACTGCGGCAAAAACGGAGCACGCCATGTTCAAGTCAGTTGCCATATTGTTGTTGGCCACCGTGGTTTCCGCGTGCAGCAGCAACACCCCTTCCAGCGGCGATATCAGCGCCGCGTTCAAGACCACCGAACTGCCCGGCCTGCTGAAGCTCGAATCGTTCGAGGTGGAATCGCCACGCAACATCGGCAGCAAGGAGGATCCGACCTGGCTCTCGCGCTATACCGCCGAAGTCGCCACCCGCGAGGACACGTTCGACATCGATACCGTTACCGATGGCAAGCGCCTGCTCAAACCGGTGCACAGCGCCGGTACCGGCTTCAAGCTGTATGGCATCGTGCGGTCGGAGCGCAGCGGCGATGGCTGGCGCCACCATTTCCAAAGCGACGGCTCCAGCAACCCGGTACTCGGCAGGCCGCGCAGCGACTACGGCCCCGACGCACTGGTCATTGGCAGCCCGGAAGCGTTGGCTCTCATCGCGGAAGCCA
>PGZE01000099.1 GCA_002840015.1 Gammaproteobacteria bacterium HGW-Gammaproteobacteria-2
AAAGCCCGCTTCCGTAATGGGGCGGGCCTCTGTCAAGGGTTTCGGGCAAGTCAAAAATCCCGGCGAAGATCTCAACTTTCACCGAGTTTTAAGGCACAGATTCAGAAGCTTTCTTTTTCTTTTTCACTGCACCCGCACGTCAGGACTGAAGGACACCCCTTGCACGGGCTTCGCTCTTCCGTCCGTAGTCAGCCGCATGGCTGCCACTCTATGCCTGGTCCAAATCTGGTCCTGGGTGCCCATCTTTTACGCGTATTCAGCGTTAGCCGATAACTAGCGGGCTTTCGGCATCTCCAGGAACCTCGTCCCGGCAAGGGACCTCGTCGTACCTGTCGTCAGGTGCAGTGCGTTCCTCCGTCAGATCAAGTTCTGGAATTATTTTACTCAGACCGTTGCCGGGGAGCTCTGCACATGGCGGAATGGTGTGCCGTCTCGCCACATGCGGTGCAATACAACGCCAATACGCCGCGCAAGTGCAATCAAGGCCCGTTTCGATCCACGCCGATGGGCCACTCTGAGCGCCCAGGCCTGGAGCCAGTTTGGTGACCCACGGTGCATCAAGATCATCGCCGCTTGATACAAGGCCGTTCGAAGGGCCCGGTCACCGGCTCGAGTAATTTGCCCGACAATGTCCATCTCTCCGGATTGCGTACGTCTCGGCGTCAGCCCCACCCACGGACCAACATCCTTCGATCGCGCGAACCGGGTCGGATCGTCGATCGCGGATTTGACCGTCAGGGCGACGATCCGACCGACGCCTGGCATCGTCATCATCAGACGGCAAACGTCGTCTTGTTTTGCCAGATCCGCGATTGTCGCATCCAATTCAGCCAACTCGGCGCGCAACTGCGCACGCGCGCGCAAAAGGGCCTCTGTCGACGCCGACAGGATTTCATTCTGCTCAACCAGTTCCCTCACCCGGGCCTCGTACCTGATCCGGGTGACGTGTCCCAGCTTCAGACCGAAGTTCCGCAAAACACCCCGCATGGAAAGCTCAAGGTTGATGATGGCCTGCTGAACTGACTTGCGCGCTGTCAGCAACGCGCGAATTTCCTGGGAGGACACAGATTTGCGGTGCACGGGCCTGTACCATCCCATTTGAAGCAAGCGCGCAATGCCCTGGGCATCGCGCCTGTCGGTCTTGATCGGCATGGCTTTCAAGGCTGCCTTCACCAATCGTGTTTCCATCATGACCACGTCAAAGCCAGCTTCTTCCATTCCCTTGCTCAGCCATTGGGACAAAGGTCCGGCTTCGAGCCCGATCGCATCGATCGAATATGACAATGACGCTATTGCACGTACCAATGCCTCAGGCTCGCTCTCCGCCTGTAATTCTTCAACGATCCTCCCCTGTGGCCCCAGCACACAAATCGCAGTGCTTGCCAGAGATACATCCAATCCGATAAATACATTCATGTCGTTGCCCTTCTATTCTTAGGAATTGAGGCGCATGGAAACATACGACCTCGTAGACGCGCTGCAGGCGCATCAAGGGCAACGGCACTTCAGATCATGCTGACAAACAAGCGAAACGTGCTCGATTCGCCGACAGCCCCATTACGGCATCTTTCCTACCCGAACAGCCCTTTGGGTCTGTAATTCGGGTTGGGGATGGTTTCGATCCAGCCGCCTTGTTCTTTGATGCTCTCGAGCGCTGCCGAGAGCGGATAAGCGCCCTCGGCAGCGCTCCACCAATAGGCACCGCGCTTGAAGGTGATGATCTTGCGGCGGCCGTCGTTGAAGCAGGCCACCCGCAGCGTCTTGGGTTCCTTACGTGACATGGGAGTCTCCGTTCTCCGTGTGGTCAGGCGGCCTCGGCACTGCGCCCTGCCCTGCCCGTCTCCGATCTGGCAATCAGATAGTCGCAGGCTCGCTGCGCATCTGCTGCGTGCTTGAAGATCGCACCCTTGTCCGACCGAAGAACGCGCAACCAGTTGTGGAGATAGGCGGCATTCATCTCGAGCGTATGCGCCGTGAAGCCGAGCGTCTGACCCAGGAACACCGAGGTCAATTCCGCGACGATCTCCTCGCGCGCATAGGACGTGTTGCCAAACTTCGAGAACCCGAAATCACGGTTCAGTCGATGGGGTGCTTTCGTGGCATGGGCCAGCTCGTGCGCCCAGACCCCGTAGAAATTGCGCGGGTCCTGGAACCGCGTGATGGACGGCATGTAGACCTTGTCCACGGGTGGCAAATAGTACGCCTCCGTGCCCGTGAAGACGGTCGTGATGTCGATGGCGTCGAAAAACGCCTGCATGTGCGGGATGGGCTCTGACGGCGGATGCTCGGGCACGGGCTCCGGGTCGGGGAAGAAGCTGTCGGGCAAGCCCTCGATCTGGCAGGCATTGAACACGCGGTAGGATTTCTGGAAG
>PGZE01000060.1 GCA_002840015.1 Gammaproteobacteria bacterium HGW-Gammaproteobacteria-2
CGCGCGCTTGATACTGGTGATATCGGCAAGGATGCAGTCGGCGGGCAACGCGGGCAGGGCGCGGATAATCGCGCAGGTGTGCTCGATCGGCACCGCCATCAGCACCAGCCCGGCGTTCGCAAACCAGGCCGGTGCCTGCGCCCAATCGTCCTTCTCCAGCACCTGCACCGGATAACCCGAGCGTTCGAAAAAACTGCTCAGCAATTGGCCCAGCGCGCCGCCGCCGCCGACGATCACCACCGGACGCTCGGTGTTGCCAGTGGCCGGGAACTGTGACTGCTGGCTGGCGTAGGAATCGCGCATCACCCGGCGCAGGATGTCTTCGAGCAGGGCCGGGTCCAACCCGGCAGCGCGGGCCTGTTCACGGCGTTCGCCGAGCAGTTGCGCTTCACGCTCGGGCACATACAACGGCAGTCGATTGCGGTGTTTGTATTCGCCGACCGCACGGGTGAGGCTGGCGCGTTCGGCCAGCAACGCGATCAGCCGTTGATCGAGCTGGTCGATCTGGGTACGAAGTTCGGAAAGACTGGCAGACACTGTGGGGTCTCGATTGCAAACACAGAGGGCGCATTGTGCGAGCCACAGCGGGTGCTGGCAATCGCGTTGCAAAAAAAAAGGCCGCAGATGACTGCGGCCTTTTTATCGTGATGCAGCGGGTCGGCTTATGCGAGGCCGGCCTGCTTCATCACCTCGGCAGCAAAGTCGTCTTCCTGCTTTTCGATGCCCTCGCCAACTGCGAGGCGGACGAAACCGATCACTTCCGCCTTGGCGGCCTTGAGTGCGTTCTCGACCGTGACATTGGTGTCGAGCACGTAGCTCTGGCCAGTCAAGCTGATCTCGGCGAGGGTCTTGTTGACCTTGCCGCTGATCATTTTTTCCTGGATTTCGGCCGGCTTGGCCTTGTCCTTGTCGGACATCTGCGCCAGCGCGATTTCCTTTTCCTTGGCTACAAACTCGGCAGGCACCTGTGCCGGCGACACATACTGCGGGTTCATCGCCGCCACGTGCATGGCCAGGCCGCGCGCCAGCTCGATGTCGCCGCCCTTGATCTCAACCAGCACGCCGATACGGCCACCGTGAACGTAGGCACCAATGGTGTTGGCGCTGTCGATGCGTACCAGACGACGCACCTGGACATTTTCGCCGACCTTGGCAACCAGCGCCTGGCGCGCGGAATCCACCGTGCCGTCGGCGAGGGTAGCTGATTTGAGCGCCTCGGCATCAGCCGCGCCCGAGACGATGGCCGCTTCGGCCACGGCGTCGGTGAACGCGACAAAGTTGGCATCCTTGGCAACGAAGTCGGTTTCCGAGTTGATCTCGACCAACACCGCGTGGCCGTCACCGGTGCCGACCACGATGCGGCCTTCAGCGGCGATGCGGCTGGCTTTCTTGTCGGCCTTGGCGAGGCCGGTCTTGCGCAGATACTCCATGGCGGCGTTGACATCGCCCTGGTTTTCGCTCAGCGCCTTTTTGCATTCCATCATGCCGGCGCCGGAGCGCTCGCGCAGTTCCTTGACCATGCTGGCGGTGATTTCCATTGCAGATCGACCTTGAGCAGCGATGGTGACGCGCGCTGCGAAGATGGGGGTTTGACCGTTGGCCCTGTTGGACAGGGCTGTGCCAGGGTAACGGCGCGCGATGACAAACGTCAGCGCGCGCTGAAGCGCTTACTCGGCGCTTTTGGTCTCGCTTTTGCGCGCCGGTGCCGGTGCGCGGCGTGCTGGGCCTTTCTTGGCTGGTGCGCGGCGGGCAGGGGCGGCCTTGTTGTCATCCTTTGCGACGAGCGGGTTGCCATCGGCATCAAGTTCAATGAACTCGTCATCCTTGTTGGCGATGATTGGCGCAGCGGCCTTGCCTTCCAGCACGGCGTCGGCAATGGCGCGGGCATACAACTGCACCGCACGGATCGCATCGTCGTTGCCCGGGATCGGGTAATCGATCAGGCTCGGGTCGTAATTGGTGTCAACCACGGCCACCACCGGGATGCCCAGCTTCCTGGCTTCCTGGATCGCGATGTTTTCGTTGCCGATGTCGATCACGAACAGGGCATCGGGCAGGCGGTCCATGTTCTTGATGCCGCCCAGCGAGCCTTCCAGCTTGTCGCGCTCGCGCCGGCGCTGCAGCACTTCGTGCTTGACCAGTTTTTCGAAGGTGCCGTCGGTTTCAGCGGCTTCCAGTTCTTTCAGCCGCGATACCGACTGCTTGATGGTGCGGAAATTGGTCAGCGCGCCGCCGAGCCAGCGCAGGGCGATGTAGGGCATGCCGCAGCGGATGGCTTCTTCCTTGACTGCATCACGCGCCGAGCGCTTGGTGCCGACAAACAGGATGGTGCCGCGCTTCTGTGCCAGGCCGGAGATGAAGTTGGTGGCATCATTGAACAGCGGCAGGGTTTTTTCGAGGTTGATGATGTGGATCTTGCCGCGCGCGCCGAAAATATACGGCGCCATCTTCGGGTTCCAGTAGCGGGTCTGGTGGCCGAAATGCACACCGGCTTCCAGCATTTGACGCATGGTGACTTGGGGCATGGTGATGTCCTGAATAAGGAGCAGCTCGCCGCTGTGGGCGATATCAACTCCGGGGTTGGGCCTCCACGCGACCGCCGCCACGAACCCGTGACCCGTTAGACTGGGTTGGGCACCCCGAGGCGGGGGTATTGCCGCGTGTGTGAATTCACCGGTGACGCCCGGCGTGGGCGGAAGCAATGGCCGTTTCGGGCCAATGCAACCGGCGAATTATAGCGCTCTGGCCTTGAGTGGCGCAAGTAACGGATAATCACCGCATGGCTATTACTATCAAAACCCCGCAAGACATCGAAAAAATGCGTGTCGCTGGCCGTCTGGCCGCTGAAGTGCTGCAAATGATCGGCGAGCACGTGCGCCCCGGCGTCACCACCGAAGAGCTCGACCGCATCTGTCACGACTACATCGTCAATGTGCAAAAAGCGATACCGGCAAACATCGGATATCGCGGTTTCCCCAAGACCCTGTGTACTTCGGTCAACAACGTCATCTGCCACGGTATCCCCAGCCCGGCCAAAGTGCTCAAGGATGGTGACATCGTGAATATCGATGTCACCGTAATCAAGGACGGTTTCCATGGCGATACCAGCCGCATGTACTACGCCGGCGAACCGTCGGTGCTGGCGCGGCGGCTGGTTGATGTGACCCGCGAGGCGATGTTTCGTGGCATCCGCATGGTGCGTCCGGGGGCAACGCTGGGCGATATCGGCCACGCGATCCAGAGTTATGTCGAGTCCGAGCGCTTTTCGGTGGTGCGCGAATACTGTGGCCACGGCATCGGCCGGGTGTATCACGAAGACCCGCAGGTGCTGCATTACGGCAGCCCCGGTACCGGCGTGATCCTGAAAAAGAACATGACCTTTACCATCGAGCCGATGGTCAATGCCGGTGCGCGGCATACGCGGGTGCTGCCCGATGGTTGGACAGTGGTTACCAAGGATCGCTCGTTGTCGGCACAGTGGGAGCACACCTGCCTGGTAACCGACGACGGCGTCGAATTGCTGACCGTGGTGCCGGGCGACGACAACGTCCTGTGAGCGTAGCCACGCCATCGTGTCTGGCGTCGATTGCTGACGATGCTGACGGCAGTTGGCGCGATGCTGCACGGGCGTTGTTGAGCGAATCCGATGCGGCGCTGGCGGCACGCTTTGATGCCGACGAGCCGGTTGATCGGTTGCTGGCTGCGCGATCCGCACTTGTAGATGGCGTGGTGTGCAGTGCCTGGCAGCGGGCACACTGTGCGTTGCCCGAACTGCACCTGCTGGCGACCGGTGGCTACGGCCGCGGCGAACTGTTTCCGGGGTCGGATGTCGATTTGCTGGTATTGGCGGAAAGCGAAGCCCAAGCCGAACACCACGACGCGTTGGCGCGGTTTTTTGCCTTGCTTTGGGATGCGGGCCTCAGTGCCGGGCATGCGGTGCGCTCGCTGGATCAATGCGTGCAGGCCGCGCGCGAGGACCTTACCGTGGTCACTGCGCTTTCGGAGTGGCGATTGCTGGCCGGTCAGGCCGAGGCTGCACAGCGGCTGGCACGGGCGCTAAGCGCAAATACGCTGTGGCCGCCGGAGCAATACTTCGCGCACAAGCGCGACGAGCAACGTCAGCGTCACGCCCGCTTCAATGACACCGCTTACAACCTTGAGCCGAACATCAAGGAAGGCCCGGGTGGCCTGCGCGATATCCATACTCTGGTGTGGATGGCGCGGCGCGTGCATGGCGTAGCTGGCTTGGCCGAACTGGTACCGCTGGGCGCGCTGGGTGAGGACGAGTTTTCCAGCCTGGAGCGCGAGCGTCAGGCCCTGTCACGGCTGCGCTTTGGCCTGCATCTGGTGGCCGGGCGGCGCGAAGAGCGGCTGCTGTTTGATTTGCAAAAGGCGCTGGCAGCGCGCCTTGGCCTGCGCGATGAGCGCGCTGACAATCTGGCGGTCGAGCAGTTGATGCAGGGTTTTTTCCGCTCCGCGGCGACCGTGCTGCGCATCAATGATCGGTTGTTGCAGCGCTTTGAAGAACAACTCGAAGGCGAGCAGCGTGCCGAGCCGATCGATGCCGAGTTCGTGCGTCGGCACGGCTATCTGGCCTTGCGTGAGCCGGCTCGTCTGGCTGGGCAGCCGAGCCTGGTGATGCGGCTGTTTCAGGTGTGGGCAGCCGACCCGCAGTTGCGTGGCCTGCACTCGGAATCGGCGCGGGCGCTGGCCGAGGCGCTGCCGAATATCCCGTCCTATGATGTGGCGACGCCCGAGCTGCGCGCGCGTTTCATGGAAATCCTGCGTGGCCCGCAAGCGGTACTGTCGCTGCGGCGGATGTCGCGCCTTGGCGTGCTGGCGTGCTATTTGCCGGCGTTCGGCCATGTTGCCGGACGCATGCAGTTCGACCTGTTTCATGTCTACACGGTGGATCAGCACACGCTGGCGGTACTGGCCAATATCGCCGGTTTTCATGCGCCCGATCCGCAGCAGCGTTTTGCGCTGGCCCACGAAGTGTGGCCACGGCTGCGCAAACCCGAGCTGCTGCTGTTGGCGGGGCTGTTCCACGATATCGCCAAAGGTCGCGGCGGCGATCATTCCGAGTTGGGCAGCCACGATGCCGAAGCGTTTTGCCGTGCGCATGGCCTTCCGGCAGGTGATACCGCGTTGGTGGCCTGGCTGGTGCGCCAGCATTTGCTGATGTCGGTGACCGCGCAGCGCCAGGATATTTCCGACCCCGAAGTGATCAACCGCTTCGCCCAGCGTGTCGCCGATCGCGAACATCTGGACTTCCTGTACCTGCTGACCGTAGCCGACATCGCTGGCACCAGCCCGAAGTTGTGGAATGCCTGGAAGGACCGCCTGCTCGCCGACCTTTATGGCGCCACGCGCTTTGCTTTGCGCCGCGGCCTTGAACATCCGGTGCATGGCGCCGAGCGGATCAGCGAGTGCCGGGTTGCCGCCCATGCCCTGTTGCTCGGCGATGGCATGAGCGATAGCCAAATCAACGCGGTGTGGGCAACGTTCCCCGACGAATGTTTTCTGCGCTATCGTCCCGAGCAGATCGCCTGGCAAACGGCTGCGATTGGCAAGCATCGCGCCGCCTCGGCGCTGGTGCTGGCAAGACCATTGGCACAAGGCGGTGCGCCGGCACTCGAAGTGTTCGTCCACGCCCCCGACAGCGATGGCCTGTTTGCTGCGGTGGTTGCCACGCTGGATCGCTTTGGGCTGAGTATTCTGGCATCGCGGGTAATGACTGCACACAACGGCATGAGCCTGGATACGTTTCAGGTGCTGGCAGTCAATGATCGTGGGGTTGGCCGTGATGAACTGGCGCGCTCGGTCAGTCGCCGTCTTGGCGATATTCTGGCCCGTCCGCTGGCGCAGGTTCGGCCATCACGCCGTGCGTTGCCGAGGCATCTGCGTCACTTCCGGGTGCCAACTCGGGTAGAGTTTGAAACCTTGGTCAATGGCCGCAGTCAGTTGACTCTGGTGTGTACCGATCGCCCCGGCTTGCTGGCTGAAGTGGCGCAAGTGCTGCGTCAGCAGCGGGTGCGTGTGCATGCAGCGCGCATTGCCACGTTTGGCGAGCGGGTCGAGGATTTTTTCCAGTTGACCGATGAGCACGATAGAGCGCTGCAAGCGCCACAAACCCTGCACGCATTGCGCACAGCGTTGCTGAACTGCGTTGATGGAGAAAATGATGACAAAGAAGACCGACACTAACCGCTGGGACAGCGTGCAACAAACCATCGAGAGTGCGTGGGAGCGTCGTGCGCTGCTGACTGCGGCGGAAATCGAAGGCTCTACCCAAGCGGCGGTGGAAGAGGTGATTGCCGGTCTTGAGCGCGGCGAATTACGGGTCGCCAGCCCTGGGCGTGGTGGTGCGTGGCTAGTACACCAATGGCTGAAAAAAGCCGTGTTGTTGTATTTTCGGGTCAATGACATGCAGTTGATGGAGGGCCAGCCCGCCCCGTATTACGACAAGGTGCCGCTGCGTTTTGTCGATAGCGATGAGAGCATGTTCCGCGAAGTGGGCGCGCGCGTGGTGCCCGGCGCGGTGGTGCGCCGTGGTGCGCATCTGGGCCGCGATGTGGTGCTGATGCCAAGTTTCGTCAACATCGGTGCCTATGTTGGCGCCGGTACCATGGTCGATACCTGGGCGACGGTAGGTTCTTGCGCGCAGGTGGGCCGCAACTGCCATATCTCCGGTGGTGCCGGTATTGGCGGGGTGCTCGAACCGCTGCAGGCCGGCCCAACCATCATCGAGGACGGTTGCTTTATCGGCGCCCGCTCCGAGGTGGTCGAGGGTGTGGTGGTGGAGAAGGGCAGCGTGATCGGCATGGGCGTGTTTCTCGGTCAGAGCACGCGCATCTATGATCGCGCCAGCGGCGAGGTCAGCTATGGTCGGGTGCCGGCCGGCAGCGTCGTGGTCGCCGGTTCGCTGCCATCGGCTGATGGCCAGTATTCACTGTACTGCGCAGTCATCGTCAAGCAAGTGGATGCCAAAACCCGCAGCAAGACCTCGGTCAACGAGTTGCTGCGCAGTCTGGATTGAGCGTGCGTTGCTGGAGGTTCCGATGAATGCCACCGTGTATGGGCTGGATACGTGCGATAGCTGCCGCAAGGCGCGCAATTGGTTGCAGCGTTTCGATATTGCATTCACGTTCGTTGACTACCGCGCGCAACCGATCAGCCCGGAAATGCTGCGTGCCTGGGCCGAGCAGTTGGGCGGTTTTGAGCGCCTGATCAATCGCGCCTCGACCACCTGGCGCAACTTGCCAGCCACGCGCAAGGAGCCGGGCTCGACCCCGGAATGGACGCTGTTGCTGCGTGAACACCCGGCGCTGATCAAGCGACCGGTGCTGGTTACCGACGATGGTGTGGTCAGCGTCGGCTTTACCGACAAGGCCTGGAAGATGCGTTTTGGTGTCGGCTGAGGGTGCGTTCATGTCCGATCTGCTGACACTCGCGTGCGATCTGATTGCGCGGCCTTCGGTAACTCCGGATGACGCCGGTTGTCAGTCAGTAATCGCCGAACGCTTGCAGCGTTTGGGGTTTGCGATTGAATCGCTGCGCCATCGCGCGGTGGACAACCTTTGGGCCAGTCATGGCACGGGCGGGCCGGTGCTGTGTCTGCTCGGGCATACCGATGTGGTGCCGACAGGGCCGCGCGAGGCCTGGCACAGCGACCCGTTTACGCCGGTGCTGCGCGACGGGATGTTATATGGCCGTGGTGCGGCCGACATGAAAGGCAGCGTCGCGGCGTTTGTGATAGCGCTCGAACAGTTCGTTGCCGCCCATCCGCAACACCCGGGCACGGTCGCGCTGCTGCTGACTTCCGACGAGGAGGGCGACGCGATCGATGGCGTGCGCAAGGTGGCAGCAGATTTTGCCGCACAAGGCCGGCGCATCGACTGGTGTCTGGTCGGCGAGCCCAGCTCGGCAAAACAACTGGGTGATGTGCTGCGCGTAGGCCGCCGTGGTTCGCTCACCGGCACCGCCAGCATCCACGGCGTGCAGGGCCATGTCGCCTATCCCGACCTCGCCGACAACCCGATCCATCGCGCGCTGCCGGCATTTGCCGAGCTCGCGGCGCGGGTTTGGGATGCCGTGCCGTATCCCGAGTTTCCGCCGACTGGTTTTCAGATCGCCAATTTCAGCGCCGGCACCGGTGCCAGCAATGTGATCCCCGGTAGCGCGCAGATCGGTTTCAACTTTCGCTATGCGCCGAGCTGGACTGCGGATCGGTTGATTGCAGAAGTGGACGCGGCCCTGGCCCGGCACGGCGTCCGTGCTGATATCCACTGGCATCGCTCCGGTGAACCGTTTCATACCGCCGACGGCGCTTTGCGGCAGGTGGTACGTGCAGCGCTGGCTGAGCATGCCGGCGTCGTGCCGGCGGAAAATACCGGCGGTGGTACCTCGGATGGGCGCTTCATCGCACCGTTGGGTGCGCAGGTTGTCGAGCTGGGGCCGATCAACGCCAGCATTCACAAGGTTGATGAATGTGTGCGTGTCGCTGACCTGGAGTTACTCGCCCGGGTGTATCGCGGCGTGATCGAACGCTTGTTGGGGTAATGCCGTGTCTCCATCATCGGCCCAGAGTGCGCCACGCATGGCGCGAGTGTGTTGGTGGGAGCGCGCCCCAGATCAAGTCTGGGGCAGGCTCTGCGCGCGACGCTTTCGCAAGGTTGTTCGCCGGCAGGCCGGCTCCCACAAAAGCACGCACAAGTCGTGCCCATCGCGCAGCGCAACCCATCGCAACCGGCGGCCGTCAGTTCAGCACTTGATGCAACCACTGCAACAACTGCGGCATCGGCAGCGCGCCGGACATGCGGTTCAACTCGTTGCCATCACGGAACACGATCAGGGTCGGGATACTGCGGATATCCAGTTGCTGGGCCAATGCCGGATGCGCTTCGGTATTGAGCTTGCATAGGCGCAAACCCGGTTCCAGTCGTTGCGCTGCCTGTTCAAACACCGGTGCGAACTGTTTGCACGGCCCGCACCACGGCGCCCAACAATCGAGCACCACCGGTACTGCGGTATGCGCGATCACCCGCGAAAAGGCAGCCTGGTCGAGTTCCATCGGCACGCCGGCAAACAACGGCTTGTCGCAACGTCCGCAGCGTGGCGTTTCGGCGAGCCGCGTTTCGGGAACGCGGTTCACGGCCAGGCAGTGCGGGCAGGTGATTTCAATGGGCGATGATGGCGTCATAGTGGCAATGGCTGATTAACGGTTACGGATAAAGGCGCTGACTTTCGGGTAGACCTGCTCGCGCCAGCGGCGGCCACTGAAGATGCCATAGTGGCCTGCGCCGCGCACCATCAGATGTTGTTTTTTCTTGTCCGGCAGGCCCGAGCACAGGCGATGTGCAGCTTGGGTCTGGCCCATGCCCGAAATGTCGTCGAGTTCGCCCTCGATGGTCAGCAGGGCGGTGTTGGCAATCGCCGCCGGGTTGACCCGCTCGCCAGCGACATCCCACTCACCGCGCGGCAACAGATGTTGTTGGAACACAATGCGGATGGTATCGAGATAATACTCGGCAGGCATGTCGAGCACCGCGTTGTATTCATCATAAAAGCGGCGGTGGCTGTCGGCATCTTCCAGATCGCCACGCACCAGGTCGCGATAAAAATCCCAGTGCGATTCGAAATGCCGGTTCGGATTCATCGCCACAAAACCCATGTGCTGCAGGAAGCCGGGGTACACCAGCCGGCCATTGCCGGGGTAGGTATGCGGCACCGGAAAAACCACGTTGTTTTCGAACCAGCTCAATGGTTTGGTTGTGGCTAGTGTATTGACCTGGGTCGGGCTTTCGCGGGTATCGATCGGGCCGCCCATCAAGGTCATGGTACGCGGCGTCGGCTCACCCTTTGCGGCGAGCAATGAGATGGCTGCCAGCACCGGCACAGTTGGCTGACAGACCGAGATCACATTCAGGTTTTTGGCGCCGATATGACGGATGAAATCCTGGATATAGCTGATGTAGTTGTCCAGAGTGAAACCGCCTTCGGACAGCGGCACCATGCGTGCGTCAACCCAGTCGGTGATGTAGACCTTGTGATCGGCGAGCAGGGTGCGTACGGTGTCACGCAGCAGGGTCGAGTGATGGCCCGACAGTGGTGCAACCAGCAGCACGATCGGGTCGTCTTTCAGGTCGTCGATGGTGTCCGGGTCGTCGGAAAACCGTTTGAAACGTATCAGATTGCAGAACGGGCGACTCAGGGCCTGGACCTCGACGATCGGCACCTGGTGCCCGTGTGCGGTCACCGAGCGGATACCGAACTCGGGTTTCTCGTACGCCTTGCCGACGCGATGCATCAGCTCGTAGCCGGCGGCCATGCGTTGTGCGCCGGGCCAATACGACCACCAGCTTCCGGGCGCGCTCAATATTTTGGCGTGTGCATGCGACAGGTGTGCCAGTGGCGTCAACCAGGAACGGTACAACTCATGTGCGTGATAAAGCATGACACCTCCAGGGACCGCGCAGACCAGCAATTGCTGCATTGCCGCATCATAGCGCGTGTGTGGCCGGAGTGCCGATACGCCCGTCGCAGTGTCGTGGAAGGGGTACTGTGCAGCGCTCGCTTGCGGTCGTCCGCTTCACTCGCCCGGTGCGTCGTGCTGAAGTGGAAACGCTACCGTCAATTTGCTGCCGTCGCGCCAGATAAATGCAATCGGCACGCGCTCGCCCAATTCTGGCGCGGGCTGCATCAACATCAGGTGCATGCCGCCCGGCTCCAATCGTACTGATTCACCGGGCGCAATGCGTAGGCTTGGCACCGCACGCATGCGGCTGACGCCATCGATGATTTCGGTGCGATGCAACTCCACTGAGCCGAACGCATCGCTATCCACCGATGCCAGCTCGGCTACCACATCGCCGTTGTTGGTGAGGGTGAGGTAACCGGCCAACATCATTGCACCGGGCGGTGCAATGCGGATCCACGCGCTGCTGGCTTCGACATGCGATGCATTGCAAGATGAATACGTTATCGTATTGTTTTCCACCCACGAACCAATCCGCATGATTACCCAAATCGAACACGGCGACATCCTCGAAGTGCGCTTGGCACGGCCACCGGTCAATGCGCTGAACCCCGAACTGCTGATGCAATTGCGTGAGGTAATCGAACACGCCCCGGCGCGCGGTGCGGCTGGCCTGATCCTTTCCGGCGGGCCATCGGTGTTTTCGGCGGGGCTGGATGTGCCCTATCTGATGACTCTCGGGCGTGCTGAACTGGCTGCTGCGTGGGCTACGTTTTTTGCGGCAATGGCGGCCTTGGCCACCTCGCCAATCCCGGTGGTTGCTGCGGTTGGTGGCCATAGCCCGGCTGGTGGTGCGGTACTGGCACTGTGCTGCGACTATCGCATCATGGTGCCCGGTGATGAACGCCGCGCCTATACGATTGGCCTGAACGAAGTGCAGGTCGGCCTGGTGGTGCCCGAAGGCGTGCAACATCTGCTGCGCCGGGTGATCGGCACGTACCGCGCCGAGCGTTTGCTGGTGGCTGGCACCATGCTGGAAGCCGCCGAAGCGCAGCGGATCGGCCTTGTCGATGAGCTGAGCGAAGCCGATGCGATGTTGCCACGCGCGCTCGACTGGCTGCGCGCCCTGTTGGCGTTGCCACGTCACGCCATGCTGACCACTCGGCGCATGGCACGTGCAGATCTGATCGATGCGGTAAACCACCCCGAGCGCATCAATCTGGATGGGTTCCTTGATGACTGGTTCAGCGCGCAGACGCAGGCGGCTCTCAAGGCAACGCTGGCGCGGCTGAAGAAGCCCGGCTGAGGCTTCCTTGAGCAAATCGTCATCAAAGCGAAAACCGAGACCCATGTGGTTGACTGCAATGGATTTCAATTCCAATGGGATGACGGGGCGTGCTTGTTTAAAGCCTCCTTGGGCCCGTGATTGAGCATTGCAACGCATATCAAACCTGAAATTTCGCGTTCGTCGGATTGTTGCCGCCGGTCGTCGTACCAACGACTACACCGTTGCCGATCAGGGCTATAGTCTGCCGCGTGGTGTCAATACGTTACTGGAGATGGCTGTGACACGTTCCGTTAAACCACAATCGGGGTTCACCTTGGTGGAATTGATGGTGACACTGTCAGTGCTGGCAATTTTGGCGGCCGTTGCGCTGCCAAGCTTTCAGGACTCGATCCGCTTGAATCGGGTAAGCACTGAAAACAATGAACTGATAGCAGCGCTTAATCTAGCCCGTGCCGAGGCCATCAAAACCCGTTCATTCGCCGAATTGTGCGCAAGTGCCGACGGTACCGCTTGTGGCGCGGACTGGAGCCTGGGCTGGATGGTGTGGTCGGATATCAACCGCAACGGCGCGCTGGACGCAGGCACAGAAGTGGTGCGTTTTGAGCGCGCCGACCCGCAAGTGACGGCGGTGGCGAATATCGCTGGAATCGACGCGGGCACCAGCGCCGTGCGCTACAACGGGCGTGGCCAACCGGTATTGCCGGCAGGCACGGTATTTCCGGCCAACGTCATCACATTGCACCCGCTGACCTGTGCAACCGGGGCTGAGCATTTGCGCAATATCCTGATTGCCCGTACTGGGCAAATACGCACCTTGCGCGGAGTTTGTTCATGAATCCGAACCGATTTTACAGACCGCCACAGTCATCACGCCAGCGCGGCCTCACGCTGATTGAAGTGCTTGTCACGGTGCTGATACTTGGCCTCGGGCTGGTGGGCCTGGCATTGCTGCAGACCACCACGTTGCGCATGATCCAAAGTTCCAATCAACGTACCATCGCCACTGAACTCGCCTATGACGCACTGGATGTAGTTCGCGCCGGTGGTAGGCAATTCGTGTCACTTTACAACGTTGCCAGTGGCGGAACCGCCAGCCCGGCTGGGTGTGCAATGCCCGCCGACTTGCAGCCCGCCAGCGTGGTTGCGCATTGGCAGTGCCGGGTTGCCACGGAATTACCCGGTGGGGCAGGCGCCATAGCCCTGACAACAGCAGGCACCGGTACCGCAGTCATCACCGTAACCATTCAATGGGTCGATTCGCCGTGGGAAGCAGCGCCGGCTGATCAAATCACCACATTTGTTGCGACCACCAGCCTATGAACACGCACCGCCATTGCATCGCCAATCAAAAAGGGCAGGGCTTTTCATTGGTCGAGATGATGATTGCCATCACCTTGGCGTCGTTCCTGCTGATTGGGTTGGTCCAGATATTTGCCGGCTCCAAAGCAGCGTACCGGCTATCGGAAGGGCTGTCGCGCTCGCAAGAAAATGGCCGTTTCGCGCTCGAGTTCATGCAGCGTGATATCCGCATGGCCGGGCATTTTGGTTGTGTCAACCAGCAGGCATTGATGCAGTCCGGCGCGCGTGCGATGAATCTGCTGTTTGCGCCATTTGCAGCGCCAGGAACACGCAGTCTGGCCAGTTATGACGCAATCCCGCAGCGCTCGTTACACTTCCACGCAGCGCCGTTGGGTTATGAATACGTTGGCTCGGCAAATCCAACCGGCCCGGGCAATTCCATCAACGTCAACGAGACGCCGGGCATCAGCAGCAATGCCAATGATTGGAGTCCGGCCTTGCCAGCGGAATTGCTTGGCCGGGTAGTGCCGGGTAGCGATGTGGTGTTTTTGCATTATCTTTCTGCGGACGGCGTGCCAGCAAACGCAATATCGTCGGGCACCATTCAGTTCAATCCCGCTAACTGGCCACTGTTGCGAGGTGACATGGAAACGCCCAGTTTATTTGGCGTTTCACAGTGCGGCTCCGGTGGCGTCGCTACCGTTTTCCAGGCAACGTCAGTTGATGCGGCTACGGGCACCATCACCATCTCGCCATCGGTCGTTGGTGGTGCCGCCAATGGCCTGAACCAATCTGGAATGGTCACCGCGCTTGAGCAATATCCGCCGCAACAAACCACGCTGTACCGCGCCATGAGCATCGCCTACTACGTTGGCGTGGGTGCCGGTGGCGGCCCGTCGCTGTTCCGGATTGCGTTCGATAGCACTCCGGGTACTGCGGTAGTTACCGCAAATGTCGATGAAGTGGTCGAAGGCGTTGATACCCTGCAAGTCCTTTACGGCTCCAGTAACCCCGCCGCTCCCACTGCGATGCGCAACTTGCGTACCGCCGATGCCGTGGACGCCGCCAACGACTGGCCCCGCGTCGGGTTGATGCAGATCGGTCTGCTGTTGCGCAGCCCCGAGCGTGCTTCGGTCGAGCAACGCGCACTGTCGCCGATGGTTCTCGGCGTTACCGTCAATCCACCTTCCGATGGTCGCATCCGCACTGCCTATGAAGCGACCATTGCCATCCGCAACCAGTTGTTTGGAGACTGAGCGCATGTCTTGCATAATTCAAACATCTGCCCATACCCAAGCACCGTTACGCCAATACGATTTCGCCTCGTGTCGCCAAACACGCTTTGGTGCTCATAATCAGCGCGGAGCTGCCTTGTTCGTCGCTTTGATCATGCTGCTGTTGCTGACCCTGATCGGTGTAACCGGCATGCAGGTGGCGACCATGCAGGAGCGCATGTCGGCGGGTTACCGTGCTGGCAACTTGGCGTTTCAAAACACCGAGCAACAGTTAACCCAAACCGAAGCCAATCTACGTACCCAGGTGAATAATTCGGTGCCGGTTACTGCCAATATCGCCAATTGTGCCTTGGCATTCGAGGGCCGTGCATGGGCGACGGCGGCGCTAGATGGTGGCGCAACCCAAGGCGCCAACGTGCGCCGTATCGATCAATGCTTTGGCGGCAGCAGCCGCAAGATGCCGCAACGCACCAACGAGAACACCAACCAGTTCTACCAGATCACCGCTTACAGCGTTGATCGGCCTGCCAACCCAGCGTCACGGGCTGCGGTGGATTCCGTATTCATTCCTTGATGTTTGCCGTTCCACGCGGGAGAAACTCCATGTTGTATAACCGCATTCGCATGATCGCCTATGGCGTGCTACTGACCCTCATCGGGGGCGTTGCCAATCCGGCATGGGCACTGCCGCTGGATATCGCGCAGTCACCGCTATTCCTCAGCACGCGCGTGAAGCCGGCCTTTATCATGGTCATCGATGACTCCGGCTCGATGAACTGGGAAACTTTGTTCCCGGCCAAGGATGGCATGGGTGTGTGGGGGCGCGACAACTTGGCCAGCGCATTTTCGTTCTTTGCCAACGACGGATCGTTCCGACAGACGGGCAACGTCGATTTTCTTCAATTGTTCCCGTACTCGGGGCGTTCGACCGATCGGCAGAACATACCTGCCACGCCCAACTTCGGTTTCGCGCGCTCGCCCGAGTTCAACCCGGCGTACTTTGATCCCAGCGTTTTTTACGAACCCTGGCGGGCGGCCGACGGCAACGCGCAATTCAACCCACCAACCGGCAACACGTCGATTACCGCCGCCCCTTCCGCGCTGGCATGGTGATGCCACAAGGGACTCGCTACCACCTCAATGGCAATAACTGCAGCGGTGTCGGTGGCGCAAACAATGCATGGGTAGTCGCGGCAAGCGACATCACCGTCAACGCTACCTGCACCATTGCGATCGACTATTTCCCGGCGACGTACTTCCTTACAACCAATACCTCGCCAGACGGCAACATTGCGCCGCTGGCAGTGGCCAATCAGCCCAATGCAACACCGGCCACGTTGTACCGTTACGAAATCAAGCCGGCCAACTACTCCAGCGCGGCGCAATACGCCGCCGCAATACAAAACTTTGCCAACTGGTTTTCGTATTACCGTACGCGCCATCTTGCGGTGCGCGGCGGTATCTCGATCGCGTTGACCGGTGTCGATTTTCTGCGCACTGGCCTGTTCACTATCAACAGTTTGACCAACCCCGTAGAAATGCGTGATCTGGCGCTGGCGACGGATCGCGGTGACCTTTACAGCACCGCCACCGGTGGTATTTTCCGCAACCCGCAAAATGGCGGTACACCCAATCGACAAGCAGTGAATCACGCTGGCGGCCAGTTCCAGCGCAGCGGTGCCAATGCGCCCGTTCAGCTTGCCTGTCAGGCGAACCACGGTTGGCAATGTCGATGGCAGCATGGGTGTACCCTTTGCTGACAACCATGCCGACACCATGGCTGACATCGCCAGCAGGTATTACCTCGCCAATATCCGCCCGGATCTGGAAGCGGGCAAAATGGTGGTGCCATCGGAATGCAGCACGGCCAACCCCGACCCACGGTTGGATTGCCGGCGCGACCCGCACATGAACTTCTATGGTGTCACGTTGGGTTCATTCGGCAATGTGTTCGGTATCGATGCCGCCGCCACGGCTGATCCGTTCACCAACCCACCAGCCTGGCCCTCACGGCAAAACGACAATCGCACCACGGTGGACGACATCTGGCATGCCACCGTCAACACCCGCGGCAAGATGCTCAATGCCAGCACTCCGCAAGCGATCACCACCGCCATCCGCGATGTGATCAATGCCGTGCTTGACTCAGCACAGGATTCCGGAACGCTGGCACTGACCGGTGCCCGTGTTGGTGCCAGCTCATTCACGGTCGCGCCATCCTTCAGCGTCGGCAATAACGGCACCGATTGGAGTGGCCGACTGACCGCATTTTCGGTCAATGCGGATGGTGGTGTGGGTACGCAGTTATGGGAGGCAGCAACGCAACTGCCAAACTCGGCGGCTGCGGCAACTACACGTAACGTTTTTGTTGCCACGGTGCCCGGCGGCGTCAGCAAAACGATTGTCCCCTTTGCGGCGAGCAATCTTGGTGCCAATGCAACGGCACAGTTTGCGGCGATGGGTATCACCCCGACCGATATCGCGGTGAACTTTCCGACGGCCACGCCGACGCAAGTAGTCAACTATCTGCGCGGCGACCCCAGTCTTGAACTACCGGCTCCTGGGCCGTTCCGCAAGCGCACCACGCGTCTGGGCGATATTGTTGGCTCAACACCCGAAATCTCATCGCCCAAGGACGACTTTGGTTACGGTTCCACTTTGAGCGGTGCTTTGGCCACCAGTTACCAAGCCTACCTTGCCAGCAAAGCCAGCAATGTTTCGATGGTCTTTGTCGGTGCCAACGATGGCATGTTCCATGGCTTCAACGGATCCAATGGCCGTGAAGAGTTTGCGTTTGTGCCAAACGCTGCACTCAAGCGTATCGGTGCGCTGGCCAGCCGCCGTTATGACCATCGCTACTATGTGGATGGCCCGGTAACAGTGGCCGATACCCGCCTGGGCGGCAGTTGGGGGACGGTGGTGGTGGGTACCGGCGGCGCCGGTACGCGTACCGTGTTCGGCGTTGATATTACCAACCCGACGACAGTTGGCGCCAACGACGTGCTCTGGGAAATCAACGACAGTATCGATGCTGATATGGGCTTTGCGCTCGGCAAAGTACAAGTTTTGCCGGTAACCGGCGGGCAATGGGTGGCGCTGGTGCCCAACGGCTACAACTCCGACTCCGAAAACGCCGCGTTATTCGTCATCGATATCAACACCGGGCAGATTCTCAAGAAGCTGGTGCCCAATGATGGCAGCACCGATGCCAATGGCTTGGGTAACATTGTCGCGCTCGACAATGACGGTGATGGGTTTGCCGATACCGTTTATGGTGGCGATCTGCTGGGCAACGTCTGGAAGTTCGATTTGTCCGCAGCATCAGCCGCGTCATGGAATGTCGCCTTTGGCGGCCAGCCGCTATTCACCGCCACCGATAACAATGGCGACCCGCAGGCCATTACCGGCGGTTTTGATGTCACCACCGGCCCCGGCGGCAACAACATGTTGTTGTTCGGCAGTGGCCGTTTCTTCGTCACTGGTGACAACGCAGTGGCGATTACTCATCAGGTGCAAAGCTTCTATGCTGTGCTCGATAGCGGCTCACCCATCGGCAACCGTGCAACTTCGCTGACACGGCAGGCAATTATCTCCGAGCAAACGGTATCGGTGCCCAACCCGAACCCGCCACCGCCCGACATCACCGGCATCATTCGCAATATCACTGAGCAAAATGTGGATTTTTCAACAAAAAACGGCTGGTATATCGACTTGGTGGTTGGCTCCTCCACGCCCAAGGGCGAGCGCTTCATCGGCAATCCGCGCGTGCAGAATGGCAAGGTGTTCTTTACCACCTTCGAGCCACAAGGTGATGCGTGTACGCCCGGTGGAAAGAACTTTCTGTACGGCTTGGACGCGATAACCGGTGCGGCTTCGCTCAACGAAGTCAGTATTGGCGATCCAAACGCAAACCCGATCTGTGCCAACTGTGGCGCCATCAATATTCTGGATGGTGCGCCGGTTCGCGATACCATCCTTACGGTGCCGGCGCCAGCCACGATTGCTGGTCTGGATTGCGTTCCGGGAGACTCCGGTTGCACGCCGCCGAACCCCAGTGACCCTGCAACACGTTGCACACTGGTATTGCAGACCCCAGGTGGACGGCCAATTTTTCTGCCCCGCGCCTGCGGCCGGCAATCGTGGCGGCAACTGGAATGAACGGGCGCGATATGCTGTCGCGAATTGAGCCTACAAAAGGGGGCGCCATGGATACTGACAAGACATTGGCTGTGCGCAAGCGGATGCATGGCTTCACTTTGGTGGAACTGATGGTAGTGGTGGCGATCGTGGCAATTTTGGCTGGTGTCGCCCTGCCCAGTTACCAGGACAGTGTGCGCAAGAGCCGCCGTGGCCAGGCCAAGGCCGATTTGGTGGAACTTGCGCAAGGGTTGGAGCGTTTTCGTAGCGTCAACAACACCTATGTGGGGTACGTACCGCCCTTTGCGATCTCGCCGCGGGCGGGTGGCACAGCTCAATACAACCTCAATGTAACCGGCGTTGGTGCAACCGCCTTTTTGATTACTGCGGCGCCGATCGGCGCACAGACCGACGATACCTGCGGTGCATTAACGGTGAATCAGGCCGGGGTGAAAACATCAGCTGGACCGATTGCCACCTGTTGGTGAGCCGCAGCGTAAAACACGCAGCGATCGATTGATTGCACCTTCAGCTTCGGCATGGCGGCAAGTCCGCCAATGCCTTGCCGGTAATCTTGCGCGCGCGTCCGGAGTTGTTCACCACCACCGCCCGTTCAGCGCTGAGCTGGTCATCCACGCAAAAACGCAGGCTCAGATTGCTGCCTCGTGCGGAGCCGTCAGGTCGAAATTGTACCCGCCGGCGATTTTGGCTCGATTGTATGCGGATGCCGCGTATCGCCTGCTGCACCGCAACGATACGCGAGCCGGCATCTGGCTGACCTGCTGTGTTGGGCCGATACACAATGATCCAACCCTGATCCCAGTTCAGACTATTGCTACAGCCGTGTTCGGGGTTCCCCGGGCAAACCAATACGATGCTGCGTGATTTAAGCGCTTCCGCACGCGCCATCTGCAATGTGGCCATTAGTAGATTGACGGAAGTAGCCAACTGATTGTTGCGTAGCAATGATGCGATGGATGGCGTCGCCATGCCGGCTACAATCATCACCACCATCAGCGTCATCAGCAACTCGATCACGGTCACTCCGCGTATCGATACCGAGCTTCTCTCCGATGCGGCGCTCTTGATCTGCGACATATAAATCTCCCGCTCTTATGGTGAGAGACACATTGCCGCACGATGAATGGGCGTCATATCCGCGCATCGCGCACACTGGGGTAAGATTTTTCCTCACCTGTGTGTCGGAATATCACTGAGTCTGCTGCTGCCCGATTGGACGTTGCCCGTTTAGGCCGTGATCTGGCAAACCCAAGTTCCGCAGTTCGTGCGCGATTTTCGCGCTGAGTACTGATGCGATTATTGTAAAATCAGTTGGTTATGCGAGCGTGGAGCCCCAATTCTCGACCTGATTAGCGCTAGTCAGGTCGATCAATACACCCCCGTCGCTTGCCGTTCCAGCCAACGCAGCGCCATCCGCTGCATCGATGCCTCGGCATCGGTGTCGGCGGCAATCTCGTCGATCCGCCGCCATGCCAGCGCATGCGACTCGTCGCTGACCACAAACGCCTCGTCGTCACCGGTACGCACTACAAAGCGCACGTCGTAATGCCAATGCTCCGGCTCATTGCCACGCGCTGGGATACGATGCCGGTCGATGTCGAAAATCGATGGCACCACCTGAAGCGCAGTCAGGCCAGACTCTTCTTCGGCCTCGCGCAAAGCCACCTGCGCCAGATCGGGATCACCATCGGCATGCCCACCCAATTGCAACCAGCGGCCCAGCTTGCGGTGATGGGTCAGCAATGCCCGCTCACCATCAGCCGACACCAGCCATGCCGAGCCGGTAAAATGACCCGGCAAATGCCAACGCTGGAATACATCGGGCGATGACGCCAGGAACGCACTGAATTGCGCAACCTCGGCAACGCGCTGCGGCAATTCGATGCGGTGTGCGTGCAATGCCCACTCGAGATCAAAGGATGCTGACTGGTCGTGATTCATCGACACAGCATAACCGGCACCGCCAGAGATTCGCATCCGCATACTCTCCGCACTGCCCGAACGACCACGACCCGGTTACACTCGCCCGATTGCCAACGGAAGCGACCCAATGTCTGAATCCGCCATTGCCCGTGAACCCTCACTCGCTCAGGCGCTGTTGCCGTTGCTGGCATTGATCGCGATGTTGGCGTTGTCGGTATACCTGTACGGCGACAATTCCTCGTACGGCGCCAACCAGATTGCCTTGCTGCTCGCGGGCGGCATTGCGGCACTGGTGGGCATCCGCAACGGCTTGCAGTGGGATGACGTGCAACAGGCCATCGTGAATGGGGTCTCACTTTCCACCAGCGCCCTGTTTATTTTGCTCGCGGTCGGCTCGTTGATCGGCACCTGGATACTCAGCGGCACCGTGCCCACGTTGATTGTTTATGGCATGCAGTTGATGAGCCCGGCATGGTTCTATCCAGCCACTTGCTTGATTTGTGCGCTGGTGGCGCTTGCCATCGGCAGTTCCTGGACTGTGGCCGGCACTCTGGGCGTCGCCTTGATGGGCGTTGCGCATGGCCTCGGGCTGTCGCCGGAAATCACTGCCGGCGCGATCATTTCCGGCGCCTATTTCGGCGACAAAATGTCGCCCTTGTCCGACACCACCAATCTCGCCCCCGCCGCTGCCGGCAGCGAGTTGTTTGCCCACATTCGGCACATGACCTGGAGCACGGTCCCCAGCATCAGCGTGGCGCTGATCGGCTTCACCATCATCGGCATGGGCGCCCACCCCCAGGCGCTGGATGTGGATACCGGCCTGGGCTCCTTGTCGCAACTCATCAAGGCGCAATTTGCGATTGGTCCGCACCTGCTGATTCCGCTGCTGGTGGTATTTGTGCTGGCGATACGCAGGTTTCCGGCGTATCCAACCATCCTGATCGGTGCGCTGCTGGGTGCTGTGTTCGCGGTGCTGTTTCAGCCCGAAGTGGTGGTGAAGCTGGCTGCCGACGATGCCTTGTCGCGGCCGATGGCGCTGTTGTCCGGCGCATGGAAAGCATTGTTTGAAGGCTACAAATCAGCCAGCGGTGATGCCGCAGTGGATGATTTGTTGTCGCGCGGCGGCATGGTCAGCATGCTCAACACGGTGTGGCTAATCATCTGTGCGATGGCCTTTGGCGCGGTGATGGAAAAGGCCGGCCTGCTTGAACGCATGATTCGCGGCGTGCTGGCCACCGCACATTCCACTGGCGCGTTGATTACCGCAACCCTGGCTACCTCGTTCGGCACCAATATCGTTGCTGCCGATCAATACATCGCCATCGTGGTGCCGGGCCGCATCTATCGTTCGGAATATGCCAAGCGCGGGTTGGCTCCGGTCAACCTGTCACGCGCCCTCGAAGATACCGGCACCATCACCTCGGTGCTGATCCCGTGGAACACGTGCGGCGCCTACATGGCGGCCACCCTTGGCGTAGCAACCTTTGATTACGCACCGTATGCACTGTTCAATCTGGCCAACCCGCTGATCGCTGCGGCAATGGCCTATGCCGGATTCAAGGTGTTGCATCTCACGCCAAGCGGCGAATTGGCACGCCGCGATGCCATGCCAGCACAGGCCCCGCAATGAATGCTTGTGCAGATCGGGTACGCGGGCTAACTTAGGCCGCCGTCCAGTCAATAACCGCCACACCATGTCTGTGGCGACACTACCCAAGGGGAGAGTCATGCTGCAAAATCTGCTTATTACCAAACCCATCGCGCCGGCCGGGCATGTCGATGCCGGCGAGCCGGTGGAAGGCAGCCTTGAGGGTGAAATCACTCTCAAGCGCACCCTGACCGCCAAGCAACTCTTTTTGCTCGGTGTCGGTGCCATCATCGGCGCCGGCATTTTTGTGATGACCGGCACCGCTGCGGCGAATTACGCCGGTCCGGCGGTGATCCTCAGCTTCGTGATTGCCGGCACCGCCTGCGCATTTGCCGGCCTGTGCTATGCCGAGTTCGCGGCGATGTTGCCGGTATCCGGCAGTGCCTACTCCTACGCCTACACCACCCTGGGCGAGCTTGTGGCCTGGTTCATCGGCTGGACGCTGGTGCTGGAGTATCTGCTTGCAGCTTCCACCGTAGCGGTAGGCTGGTCGGGCTACATGAACAGCTTCCTCGGCACCCTGGGCATGGCAATACCCGATGTTCTGGCTTCGGCACCGCTGGACATGGTGCAGGGCTCCATCCAGATGACCGGTTCGCTGATCAACCTGCCTGCCGTGCTGATCGTGGCTGCGATCACCGGTCTGGTTTATGTCGGCATTTCGCAATCGGCCTGGGTCAATGCCATCATCGTCACCATCAAAGTGGTGGTGATCCTGTTGTTCCTTGCCTTTGGCCTGCAATACGTCAATCCCGAAAACTGGGTCCCGTTCATTCCTGATCGCGTCATCGATGCCGATGGCACCTCGCATTACGGCATACAGGGCGTGATCCGCGCATCGGCCGTAGTGTTCTTCGCCTATATCGGGTTCGATGCCGTTTCCACCGCCGCAGGCGAGGCAAAAAATCCGCAGCGCGACATGCCCATCGGCATTCTCGGCTCGCTGGTGTTCTGCACCATTCTCTATATCGCCATGTCCGCTGCGCTCACCGGCATGATGCCGTACTCCGAGCTCGGCACTGCCAAACCGGTGGCAACGGCACTGCAAAACTACCCTGATCTGCTGTGGCTGAAGACAGTAGTGGAACTGGGCGCAATTGCCGGCCTTTCATCGGTGATTCTGGTGATGTTGATGGGCCAGCCGCGCATCTTCTACTCGATGGCCAAAGACGGCCTGATGCCGAGCATGTTCGGCAAGGTGCATCCCAAGCACCGCACCCCGTACATCGGCACCGTGATCGTCGGTGTTGTGGCGGCAACCATGGCCGGCTTGTTTCCGATCAGCTTCCTCGGCGATCTGGTTTCGATGGGCACACTGCTCGCCTTTGCCACCGTATGCATTGGCGTGCTGATCCTGCGCAGCACCCGCCCCGACATCCGTCGCCCGTTCCGGGTGCCGGCAGCAATCATCATCTGCCCATTGGGCGCTGCAGCGTGTCTCTACTTGTTCTGGCAGCCGTTCATGGAGCATTGGCACCTGATGGTGGGCTGGACCGCAATCGGCATGAGCATTTACGTTTTCTATGGCTACCACCACAGCCGCCTGCGTAAACGCAGCTGATCCTGCGCTGAAATCGATGACCAAAAACGGCGCGGCTTATCCCGCGCCGTTTTTTTTGGTGTTCAACATGAGGTTCATGCACGTTGCTGTGTGTTGCGTTCGTCCCGGTTCGCGGTTCGGTTCGAGATTGTGGGTCCCGGATTCTTCGAATCCTTCGCCGATTCTTACGGCATCGTGCTCGTGTAGGTCGGCTCAAAGCCCGAAGGGCTGGAGCCGACATCCGGGCGAGGATGTTCTTGGCGCTTTACCTTTGCATTCTTTGCGGACCAAAGCTTTACGATTATCCCGAGCCCCTACACAGCATCTTCTACAACCACCCGCCCGCGCAGCGAGTTGCTCATTGCCTCGGTGATCTGCACATCGACAAACTGCCCGATCAACCGGGCCGGGCCAGCAAAGTTCACAAAGCGCATGTTCTCGGTGCGGCCGGTGAGCTCGTTCGGGTTCTTCTTGCTTGGCCCTTCCACTAGTACCGTCTGCACCGTGCCGACCATCGCCGCCGAGATGCGCTTGGCATTGGCGTCGATGGTTGCCTGCAACCGCGCCAGGCGCTGTTTCTTTACCGTA
>PGZE01000100.1 GCA_002840015.1 Gammaproteobacteria bacterium HGW-Gammaproteobacteria-2
CACATGAACGGCCGGGTGTACGATTACGCCCTCGGCCGCTTTCTCGGCGTCGACCCGTTTATCCAGTTCCCCGGCAACAGCCAGAGCCTCAACCCGTACTCTTACATCCTCAACAACCCGCTGGCGGGGACGGATCCGACGGGGTATCAGATCGCTGATCCGCGCACGCTGTGTGCCCACTCCCCGTCGGCATGCGACAGCACGAACTCATCGAGTGACCTGTCGGCGTTTACCAATGCTGGCGGCGGGAAGTTCAACGGCACGAATGATAACGGCAAGTCTGCGGGGCAAAAGTCTGCGGGTGCGCAGGGTACGAGTGGGGGTGATGCGAGCGATACGGGGTCGCCGGATGGGCGGGAGAATTCAGCTGGGGTAGGCGAGCCATCAAACTTTGTTCGCCTGAAGGGAGTCGGCAGAATTGTGGTAAATGGTGCTGAGGCCGCCGCCTGTGGTGTAGCGTGCGCGGTTTCTGATGGGCTTGCTTGTTCGTTGGCCTACCTGTGTGCATTGGATGCGGCCGACGGAGCGTCTGCGGGTTTTCAGGAGATTGTCACGGGCCAGTCGCAACGCACGTCGCTATCACAAGGCATCTCGGCTGCCACTGGTGCCTCGCCTGCCAATGCGGATGCGGCTGCAAGTGCAGTGAGCATCGTTGTTACATTGGGAACGGCTGGGGCGATGCAGGCTGCACCAGTTGCAGGCTCTACGTTACGGGTTCCTGGTGGTGGAGCGGTAGGCGCCGTAGCAGAGACGGCCCAAGCCACAACGACTGGAGCGACGGTCTTTAAGACATCTCATTACGCGGGGCGGCTCGAATTAGCGGGATTAAATGTAATGCGCGCAGAAGCACAGGTAGCGGAGGCTGTGAACGCAATGCGGTCAACCATCCCTGCGGAGGCATCTATTCGCGGAAGACTGGTAGTTGATGGCGTTCTTGTAGAGTATCGAGCAATTTCTTTGCCTGGCGGCACGGTCAACGTTGGGACCATATTCCCGGTGGTCCCATGAGCCGCCCGCTGACGGAGGCAGAGAAGGGTGTGATTCGCGCAGTGGCGGAAAGGCTCCCGCCAGACAGGCAGCGCCAGTTGTTGGTTGATCTGGAGCGTGCGGCGGCCCGGCCAGCGACATCGGATAGTGCGAGGGTCTGCTTTGAAATCGCAGGCTATGAACGCCCGCCGTATCGTGGGCAGCACTCATTTGGAGTGGAAGGAGAACTTCTCGACAAGGATGGTGCGAAATTGGCTTTCGACCTGTTCGCTGACGAGAATGATCGACTCCTCGAATTGGAACTGATCAGATGGGGTGTGGGCGATCTGATTGATCCAGACTGGACATCGCTCAAGCTGTATCCTGATTAACCCCATTCCTCAGCCAAAATAGGGGTCGCCATTTTGCCGCCGCTGTCAACGGGCAAAACCCGGAAAAACCCGGGTGAAAAACCCGGAGAAAATCGGGGTCGAACTGAGATTAACGGGGTGTCCCGTCCGCACTGTCTGCACACGATTCCGCAACCGGCGAGGCTCGATTTTCGCCGGATCAT
>PGZE01000061.1:0-5820 GCA_002840015.1 Gammaproteobacteria bacterium HGW-Gammaproteobacteria-2
ACCCGCACCAACGCCACAGCAATCACGTCGATGCGTGAAGCCACAACCGCCCATGCGCGGAGTTGCAAGGCGCACCGCGCGGGTGATGGCAATGCCGTGGTTGTTTTCGCGCAGTTGTGGCGGTGAGGCGGCCCCGGGTTACACCGCGATGCGGCTAACCCGAGCTACAAAAAAGCAAAAAAAACGGGCGCCCGAAGGCGCCCGTTGGGGTGTTGCTTGCAGCAGAATCGAACGATTACTGCACGTTCGAACCGCTGTTCTTGTTGCTGGTGGAGCTGATGTCGGTCAAGGTGCCGACGGTGTTGTTACGGTTCAGGCTGGTGACCACCATGTCCGAGAACTCACCGGTGACGACCAAGCGCCACTTGCCAGTACCATCGCCGAGCGCGCCAGCGAGGCCCTTGGTGGCGTTACCGTTCTCGATGTCACCCGAGTTGACCTGCAAGCTCTCGCCGGCAGGCAGGGTGAAGGTCACCGTACCCGTACCCGGGTTACCTGCATCATCCGTGCCCTCAACCGTCACCAGACCGTCGATGGTGCTGGAGTTGCTGATGCGCAGGAAGCTCTCCTGGGTGCTGTTGCCAGCCGGGTTGAAGGTGGCAACGTTGACCACGGTACCGTTGAAGCCGATATCCGCGATGTCACCGCTGACCGCCGGCGGGTCGATCGTCAGCGCGCCGGTCAGGTCGATCTGCGCGGTGGCGCTGATGGTCTGGTTGGCGATGGTGCTGACGCCATTGGCCACGGCGCAGATATTGTACGCAGCCCCGGTGATCGCACCGATCGGCAGGTTCAGCACGCTGAAGCTGTTCGGGTTGGTGGTGCTTTGGGCCAGCGCGGTACCACCGGCTGGTACGGTCGTGGTGGCATCGGCGCACGCCGTGCCGGAGTCGATCGCGTAGAAACCACCCCACTTGGCCGGCGTGGTGCCAGCGGCCGGGATCGTGGTGAACGCGGCCGGGCTCGGCACGTTCAGGGTGAGCTTGATCTTGTCAGCACCCGCCGCCGCGAACTGGAAGTTGCTGGCGACACCAACGGGCGGCGGCAACGCCGATACGTTGGTGGTGTTGCCGCTGCCGGTGGTCGAGGCGATCTGGACACCAGCGGCCACCGAATCGGTATCAGCCTGTGCCACCGTCACCTTGCCGATCTTTGCGAACTTCTGGTTGCCAAGCGGGAAGCCCGGGACATCGAGGAACTGCTTCTTCTGCGACGGTGCAGTCACATCGACGGTGAGGCTGGTCTTCGGATCCAGCGTGGTCTCGGAGCCGTAGGTGGCACCCAACACCGCACCCGAGGTATTCGGCAGCAGCTCGATGTTGGTGTTGGTGTCGACGATGCGCACGGTGGCATTGATGCCGGCGCCGCCCGACTGCAGGCTGAGCGCGTTTTCAAAGCTCAGCGCGGCGATCGAGAACAACTGGCCGACGACAAGACCCGGCGTGGCCGGCGGCGACACGGTGAACTGCAGCACATTGCCGCTAAAGTTGGTTGAACCGATGGTCGCAAGATCATCAGGTGTACCAGGAAGGGTATCAGCACCCCAATATGGCGATCCAATGCTAACCGTCGGTGCGGTGGCCACATCGGCGCCGGAGAAGGTGACGAACACGGTGATGTCGCCGGAGGTGCTGGTGCGGCCGATCAGGATGTCCGGGGCCTTGACATCAAAACCGAAGCCTTGCGCGATGGCCTTGGGATCGGTGGCGGCGCCGGTGCCCTTGCCGGTCACTTCGTGGGCGAACGGGGTCTGGGTTGCGCCCGTCACCGAGCCAGAAGCCATGGCAGGTGCAGACACCAACGATGCCAGGGAGACTGCCAGTGCGGCAGCCAGTGTGTTGCGATTGAAAGTCGACATGTCGAACGAACTCCTTGTGAGTTTTCGGGGTTACGGGTTTGGACCGGTTGCACCGCTCTTGTCCCGGTACCAGAAGAACAGAGCCTCTGGCAACCGGTTGACCTTGGGATTGGAACTGCACAATTGCTGCCCTTCCCCCAGGGACGTCAAACCACGCTGTGGCAACATAGCCCAGCTTTCACGATAAACGGTGGGTGGCGAGGCATCGGCGGATGGGCAGTGCGGCGGTTAGGTGCGCAGTTGCCCTGTAGGAGCGCTGTGTGCACGACCGGGATGGGCATCGCGAGGTCTGGTCGCCCACAGGGTGGGCTCCTACAGGGGTGTTTCAAGGCTTTGGTGGGAGCGCTGTGTGCGCAACCGGGATGGGCGACGCGAGTTCTGTCGCCCACACAGGGCTCCTACAGGGGTGTTTCACGGCTTTGGTGGGAGCGCGCCTTGCGCGCGAAGCTGTCGCCAGATTATTCGCCGGCAGGCCGGCTCCCACAACAGCACGGATTGTTCGCCCACAGGGTGGGCTCCTACAAAAGCGGCATCGCTTGTTGCCCACACAGGGCTCCACAGAGGCACACACCTGCTTTTCTGTGGGAGCGGGCCTTGCCCGCGAAGCTGTCGCACGATTATTCGCCGGCAGGCCGGCTCCCACAACAGCACCGATAAGGGCTCCACAGAGGCAAACACCTGCTTTTCTGTGGGAGCGGGCCTTGCCCGCGAAACTGTCGCACGATTATTCGCCGGCAGGCCGGCTCCCACAACAGCACCGATAGTTCGCCCACACAGGGCTCCTACAAATGCGGGATCGCTTGTCGCACACGGGGTGGGCTCCTACAAAAAAGCGAGCGCGCGATGCCAGCACGGGCAATGTCGTGGTTGGGTCGCGCAGCAGGTTTCAGGAGGTTGCCTGGTACACCCTCACCTTTGCGACGGCCATTGCCTGGCTGCGTGCAGGACGCGCAGCACGCGCACCAAGTCGCCGGCCAAGTCATAGACCAGGATGTAATTCCGGTGCGCCACCAGCTCGCGGGTGTCGGCAACGCGGCCAGGCCGGCCAAGGCCGGGATGATCGATCAGACGGCCGGCTTTCTCTGCGAACAGCTCATCAAGGGCTGGCGCGGCGGCTGGGTTGTCGGCCTCGATGTAGCCATAGATTTCGTCGCGGTCCTGAGTCGCCTCGGGCGTCCAGAACAGTTCCGTCACTTGGCGGAGGCTTCAAGCCGGCGACGTGTGGCCTCTCGCTTGGCCGCGAACCTGTCTTCAACCTCAGCCGCAGGAATCAAATTGCCGGCATTGGCCGAGTCGAGGCCGATTTGCACTTGGCGACGGAACCAGTCGTCATGCTCGGCTGCTTCCTGCTGCTGCTGCACGAAGTCGCGCATGAACTCGCACAAGAGTTGCGCGGCACTGCGGTCGCGGGTTTTTGCGGCCAGGGAGAACGCGTTTTTCAGATCCTCCTCGACCCGGAAAGTGAAGGTGGCTTCGCTCATATCGTGGCCCTCATGTGTTACCCACACAGCGCAACTTAACACACCGATGGCGGCGCTGTAGTGCTCTGTTTTATCGTAAAAGTTCCAGGTTTTGATGAAAGCTGGACACCCATTTGCATGAAGCTGGATGTATTGAACTTCCGCCAATGCGCCCCTGTGGAGCAACTGTGTTGCACGCCGGTGCGAGCCAGTGCTTGTGTGGGAGCCGGCCTGCCGGCGAACGAACTGGCGAAAGCGCTTCGCGCGCAGAGCCTGCCCCAGACTTGATCTGGGGCGCGCTCCCACGAAAGCGGTGATGTCGCACGATTATTCGCCGGCAGGCCGGCTTCCACCACAGCACCGATTGGCACCAGTGAGTAACACCGTTGCTCCACAGAGGCACACACCTGCTTTTCTGTGGGAGCGGGCCTTGCCCGCGAAGCTACCCTTTGCGCCAGAACTTCACCCCAGCCAGGCCATCGAGATCCGCATCCTGCGTCCACACCAGCGCGCCGACAGCTTGTGCGGTTGCGTAAACGATACTGTCGGCCAATGGCAGTTTGTGCCGCAACCCCAGCACAGCCGCACGCAATGCCAGCGTGGCGTCGAGTTCGGCGATCGTGCTTTGCCGCATCACCGCCACGTATTGCAACGCCGAGGATTGGTCGCGTTGCTGGCTGATGCGCTTGAATACTTCCAGCAGCGTGATCGACGGCACCAGCAATTGCTCGGGATCCTCAATGACCTTTGCGAAGTGCTTGGCATTGGGCCCATCGGCGAAATACTCCAGCCACGCGGACGAATCGACCACATTCATACACGGTCGCGCTCGCGCGGCACCGACGTATCGATGCCACGCAACGACCCGCGCAACGATTTGCTGGGGCGCACCGGAATCATCTCGATGCGGTCCTCGTAGTGAATCACCTGCAACTTGGTGCCGGGCACCAATGCCATGGCCTCGCGCACCGCCAGCGGAATGACCACCTGGAATTTCGTTGAAACCGTGACTGCGGACATGCATCGCCTCCTGATGATCGATACAGTTATCGTAATACGCTGAACGCATCGATGTCAAAACCAGTGGGCTGCGCTTTGGGTCCGTGCTCAATGAGGAATGAAAGCTGGACGGGATGTAAGCTGGAAAGATGAAAGCTGGACACCCATTTGCATAACGCTGGATGTCTTGAACTTCCACCAATGCGCCCCTGTGGAGCAACTGTGTTGCACGCCGGTACGAGCCAGTGCTTCTGTGGGAGCCGGCCTGCCGGCGAACGAACTGGCGAAAGCGCTTCGGGGAGCGGACCTTGCCCGCGAAGCTGTCGCACGATTGTTCGCCGGCAGGCCGGCTCCCACAACAGCACCGATTGTCACCAGCGAGTAACCGTTGCGCCACAGAAAAGCGAGCGCGCGATTCCAGCGCGGGCAACGCCGTGGTTGGTGCGCGTGGGCGGAGCCGTGGGGTGGCCCCGGGTTTCGGCCCGATGGGCCTCTACCCAGGCTACGAAAGCGTAATGCGCCACGCCGCCGAAACCCGGGCACGACATCCACCGCGACGGGTTTACAGCGGGATGAATCTGGACTGCATTGCGTGAACGAACGCCTCCGCTTGCTCTACGGCCCATCCAGCCACAGCATTCTCAATGGGATCGCCCTTGTAGTCCGCTACCAAGCGCAGGTCCTCAACTTTGTTGAGCGCCTTGCCAAGCTCTATCGGCACACGCTGCGTTTTGACAAGGTGCAAACTGAATGCGGAAATCAGGCCGTTGTGTGTCCTGGCCAACTCCGGTTCAACCGGCGCACCGGATGCCAGTAGCGCTGCACGAGCGGCATCAAACATGGCGTAGTACGCTCGATTGCACGCTCCGTCTGCATCTCCGGTATTCAGCAGCACCCTTGCCGATACCGCAGCCTGCCGTGCTTTCGCCATCAAGCTTTCGGTGGTCATAACCAAATCCCTTCACGCTCGATGTTGGCCAGCAGACGAGGATTGGAATAGGACTCGGGATGTTTCCATTCGTCCTCCCATATTGGAAGCGGTTGGATGCGGATGCCGGTGTGCAGGAGTACATCATAGGCAAGGTCGTCCATCGCCAGCTTCGTGGCGATGAACCTGCCCGGCTGCCCATGCAGCAACACCGCAACGTCGGCATCGCTATCGCGACGATGGGATTTACGCGCTCGACTGCCGAAAAGAATGGCTCCAATCATGTCGTAGCGCCCCGCTACGGCAGCCATGAAGGCGTGTGCAGCCGCAAGCGTATCGGCATCAATGTCGGCTGAATTACCCATGGTGCAGTTTAGCGTGCGGCCTTGTTGCCGGGCAACCGGATGCCAGCGCGGGCAATGCCGTGGTTGGTGCGCGTAGGCGGAGCCGTGAGTTGACTCCGGGTTACGGTTGCGACCTTTTGCGCCTCGTGTGCATCGTGTAGGCGTATAACCCGATAACCGCAGACAATGTACGGGCGATAATGCGCGGGCTGCATCCACGCGCTGCGCTTT
>PGZE01000061.1:5911-17578 GCA_002840015.1 Gammaproteobacteria bacterium HGW-Gammaproteobacteria-2
CGCTGGCCAATCTAAGCGCCGCGCACGCCAATCTGGGCGAGGCGCAGGCGACGCTGCGCAATCTGGAAGCGGAATATGCGCGCAAGCAGCAGGTGTTTGAGCGCAAGCTGATTTCACGCAGTGAATACGATGCCGCGCTGAGCGCGCGCGACCAGGCGCTGGCGCGGCTGGCTTCGGCGCGTGCCGGCATCAAGGTGGCGCAATCGCAGGTGGCGCAACGCCGCGCTGCGGTGCAAAACGCCGAGCTGGATGTGCAGTACACAGTGATCCGCGCGCCGGTGGATGGCGTGGTGCTGTCGCGCACGGTAGAGCCGGGGCAGACGGTGGCGGCCAGCTTTCAGACGCCGGTGCTGTTTTCGATTGCCGAAGACTTGAGCCAGATGCAGATCGACCTGAATATCGATGAAGCCGATGTTGGCCAGGTGCGCGAAGGCTTGCCGGTGCGTTTTACCGTGGATGCGTTCGCCGGCCGCGAATACCAGGGCACGGTGCGCCAGGTGCGGCTGGCGGCCACCAACACCGCCAATGTGATCACCTACCCGGTGGTGGTGAATGTAACCAATGCCGATGGCTCGCTGTTGCCGGGAATGACCGCCAACGCTGAGGTGCTGGTGGCCAACCGTGAGGATGTGTTGCGCCTGGCCAATGGCGCACTGCGCTACCGGCCCAGCGATGTGCCAGCGCCAACCGCAGGCGGCACCGGGCAAGGTGGCGGTGCGGGCAACGGCGCGGCGGGCGGCGGGCGGGCGGCCGGCAACCCGATGGCGCAGTGGGATGAATTGGCCGAACGCCTACAATTGAGTGAAGCGCAACGTGGCCAGTTGCGGGCGGCATTGATGGCCAGCTTCCAGGCCATGCGCGGGCAAGCGGGCGGCGCGGTGGTGAGCGAGGAGCAACGGCGGCGACGCATGGCCGAGGCGATTGCCACGGCCTTGCAGCCGCTGCGCGCGCAGCTTTCGGCCGAACAACAACAACTGCTCGATGCCGAACTGGCGTTGCAGGCCAATGCGCGGCGGGTAACGGTGTATGTGCTGCGTGATGGCAAGCCCGAGCCGGTGTCGGTGCGCGTGGGTTTGTCCGATACCAGCTTCACCGAAGTGCTGGCCGGCGTGAAGGAAGGCGAGCAGGTGATCATTGGCGAACAGCGGCCGACGCCATGAACGCGAATGCGGCGCTGAACAGCGCGGTGCCGGTGGTGCGCATCGAGGCGGTCAACAAGATTTACAACGCTGGCAAAGCGGGCGAAGTAAAAGCGCTGCGCGAGGTATCGCTGAGCATCAACGGCGGCGAGTTTGTCGCCATCATGGGGCCGTCGGGCTCGGGCAAAACCACGCTGATGAACATCATCGGCTGCCTGGATACGCCGAGCAGCGGCAGCTACTGGTGCGGCGGTGTGGATGTGGCGACGCTGGATGCGGCGGGGCGCGCGGCGCTGCGCCTGCGCCAGATCGGGTTTGTGTTTCAGGGTTTTCATCTGTTGCCACGGCAAAGCGCGCTGGACAACGTTACCTTGCCGCTGATCTACGCCGGCGTGCCGCGTGTGCAGCGCATGGAGCGCGCCCGTGCTGCGCTCGATCAAGTGGGGCTTGCCGATCGCGCATCGCACCGGCCAACCGAGCTGTCCGGCGGCCAGCAGCAGCGCGTGGCGATTGCCCGTGCGTTGATCAATGCGCCACCGATCGTGCTGGCCGATGAACCCACCGGCGCGCTGGACACCCGCACCGGTGAGGAAATCCTGGCGCTGTTCACCACCCTGCAACGGCAGGGCCACACCATCATCCTGATCACCCACGACCCGGAAGTGGCGCACCATGCCGACCGCATTTACGTGATGCGCGATGGTGAGTTGCACGAAGAACTGGTTGGCAGCAAATCGCAGGCACGCAGGGAGCGGACATGAAAGCCCTCGACATCATCGCCATGGCCGCTTTCGCCCTGCGCGGCAACTGGCTACGCAGTGTGCTTACCGCGCTCGGTGTAATCATTGGCATCGCGGCGGTAATCGTGATGGTGGCGGTTGGCCGAGGCACACAGGCCGAGCTCGATGCCACGATGTCGCGGCTGGGCTCCAATCGCATCGAAATCTTCGCCAGCTCGGCGCGCAGTGGCGCGGTACGGCTGGGCGCCGGCACCTTGAGCACGCTCAGCACCGGCGATATGGATGCGATCCGCGCTGAAATACCGGAAGTGCAATACGTGTCCGGGCAGATCCGTGGCGGTGGCCAGGTGATTTTTGCCGAGCGTAACTGGTCTACCAGTTGGAACGGGGTGAGCGCCGATTATTTTCCGATCAACAACTGGCAACTGGCACAGGGTGAATGGTTCAGTGCGCGCGATTATGCCGGCGCTGGCAAGGTGGCAATCATCGGCACCAGTGTGCGCGACAAGCTGTTCGACGGCAGCGACCCGATCGGCGCCACCATCCGCCTGGCACGGGTGCCGCTGCGCGTGGTTGGCGTGCTGCGCGGCGACGGCTCAGCGGCACCGTGGGTTTGTCATCCGATGGCGTGCAACAGATTTCCGTTGGCGTTGGCCGCTCCGAAGACCTCGCCCGTGCAGCGCAGGCACTGGGCGATCTGCTGCGCCAACGGCACAAGATTGCGCCCGGCGCTGAAGATGATTTCACCATCCGCAACTTGTCGGAGATTGTTTCCACCCGCACCCAGACCACGCGGCTGATGTCGCTGTTGCTGGGCGCGGTGGCCGGCATTTCGCTACTGGTGGGCGGCATCGGCATCATGAACATCATGCTGGTGTCGGTAACCGAACGCATCCGCGAAATCGGCCTGCGCATGGCGGTGGGTGCCGGGCCGCGCGAGGTGCGGCTGCAATTTCTCGCCGAAGCCATGATGATTTCGCTCGGCGGCGGCATTATCGGCATCGTGCTCGGGGTGGTGGGCGCACAGGTGATGTCGCGGGTGTCGGCGTTGCCGGTGCAGCTTGATGCGCCGGTGATTGTGCTTGCTACCGCATTTTCTGTCGCCACCGGCCTGTTTTTTGGCTATTACCCGGCACGCAAAGCCTCCAACCTCGATCCGATCGAAGCATTGCGGCAGTAGCTGTTTCGCTGTGTCGTGGGCGCAAGGTGGCCGGGTGACGATGCCACACAACCCGGGGTTTTGTAGTCCGGGCTACGACACAACGACATGAGAATTCCGGGCAAGCCGCGCTACACTACTGCGTTGAATGCGGCGAGGCGCCGCTTACCTATCGGGGATCATCGAGATGGCAGTGGCAAGCGTGGCGAAAGCGCTGTCCGGCGCACTGGCGGCGGGCGAACAGGTAAGCATCCATGGCTGGGTTCGCACCCGGCGCGATTCCAAGGCCGGGCTGAGCTTCATCAACCTCAGTGATGGCTCGTGCTTCGCCAGCATCCAGATCGTCGCTCCGGCGGATTTGCCCAACTACGACGAGCAGGTTCGCCGGCTCAGTGCCGGCTGCGCGATCACCGCCACCGGCACCCTGACCCCATCGCAGGGCCAGGGCCAGACGCTGGAATTGCAGGCCAGCGCGATTGAGGTACTGGGCTGGGTGGACGACCCGGAAACCTACCCGATACAGCCCAAGGCGCATTCGCTGGAGTTTTTGCGTGAGGTGGCGCACCTTCGCCCGCGCACCAACCTGTTCGGCGCGGTCACGCGCATCCGCCATTGCCTGGCGCAGGCGGTACACCGTTTCTTCCACGAGCAAGGCTTCTACTGGGTCAACACCCCGATCATCACCACCTCCGACGCCGAGGGCGCCGGGCAGATGTTCCGGGTGTCCACGCTGGATACTGCCAACCTGCCGCGCGACGGCAAGGGCGCGGTCGATTTTTCACGCGATTTTTTCGGCAAAGAGACGTTTCTTACCGTCTCCGGCCAGCTCAATGTCGAGGCTTACTGCCTGGCGCTGAGCAAGGTCTACACCTTTGGCCCCACCTTCCGCGCTGAAAACTCCAACACCACGCGGCATCTGGCCGAGTTCTGGATGATCGAGCCGGAGATTGCCTTCGCCGATCTCAACGACAACGCCAATCTGGCCGAGGCGTTCTTGAAATACGTGTTCAAGGCCGTGCTCGATGAGCGCATGGATGACCTGGCATTTCTCGCCGAGCGCGTGGACAAAACCGCGATCAGCAAGCTGGAAACCTTCATCGCCAAGCCGTTCGAGCGCATCGAATACACCGATGCGGTGAGCCTGCTGCAAAAATCCGGCCACAAGTTCGAGTTTCCGGTGGAATGGGGTCTGGACCTGCAAACCGAGCACGAACGCTGGCTGACCGAAGTGCATATCGGCCGGCCGGTGGTGGTGATGAACTACCCCGAGCACATCAAGGCGTTCTATATGCGCCTGAACGACGATGGCAAAACGGTAGCGGCAATGGATGTGCTGGCGCCGGGCATCGGCGAGATCATCGGCGGCGCGCAACGCGAGGAGCGCCTGGGCCAGCTCGATGCGCGCATGGCAGCGATGGGTATCGACGCGGCGCATTACCAGTGGTATCGCGACCTGCGCCGTTACGGCACGGTGCCGCATGCCGGCTTCGGCCTGGGCTTCGAGCGTCTGGTGGTATACGTCTGCGGCCTTGCCAATATCCGCGACGCGATACCGTATCCGCGCGCACCCGGTCACGCGGAGTTCTGAGCATGGCATTGCTGCTACTGGCGTTGTGTTCGCTGGCCACGGTCATCCTCGGCATCACCGGTTATGTGATCTTCGGCCCGCTGACCTATCGCCACCTGATGGATCGTCGCGCTACCGTGGGTTCATCGTCGTTTGCGCCGGTGTTTTGGTGGTGGCTGCTGCGCGGCGGTTACCGTGCAAACCACGACCCGAATCTCAGTGGCCTGGCCACACCGGCGCGGATCATGCTCGTGATTATCGTGAGCGGCCTGGCTGGCTGTCTGCTATGGTTGCTCATCAAAACCGGACAACTGGGTTTTCAGTAATGCAATCAACATGGTGGCTCTCATCACTCGGCAACTTTCTGGTCTGGGCGCGGCTCGATGTGCGCCCTGCGGGCACCGCACAGGTGCTCGATTGCGATGGCAATACCCTCAACTACGAGAGCGAAGACAACGCCCGCGCAGCGCTGCTGGATGCCGAGTTCCAGGCTTTTGATGGCATCGACGAAAGCGACGCCGAACGCATGGGCTTTGTGCTGGGCCATATCCAACCACCCGAAGCGAGCGGCGACGAGGAGCTTGGGCAACGCATGATCCAGCCCTTGCGCCAATCGGCTTGAGCGTGTCGCTACTGCCCTCCCGCCGCGAGTGATGACATGAAGGAACATGCCATGCCCGATGACCTCAGCAACCCCGGCCGCGATTCGTTCCGGGTACCGTACGCGGCCATGGTGATGGTGGTGCGTGGCAATGATGCCTGGGTGTGCGAAATGCAGGATCTGTCGAGTGGCGGCTGCGGCGTGTTCCGGCCATCGCAATGCACGCTGCAGGAAGCCGACATCGTGCAACTGTATTTTTACGAGGAAGTTGGCCCGGCGGTGCGGGTGGATGCACGGGTAGCGCGAGTGGAAGATAGCAGCCTGGGTTTTGAATACCACGAATTGCAGCAAGTACCACCTGTCCGCAACCGTTGAACGGAGGCCGCATGACAAACACATACCCGCCATCAACCATCGATGGCCTGCTGCACAACAACCGGGCATGGGCCGCCACTGCGGTGCGCGAGGACGCACAGTTTTTCAAGCGGCTGGCCGAACAACAGGCGCCGAAATACCTGTGGATCGGCTGCTCGGATTCACGGGTGCCCGCCAACCAGATCACCGGCATGCAACCGGGCGAAGTGTTCGTCCATCGCAACATCGCCAACGTGGTGGTGCATGCCGACCTCAACTGCTTGTCGGTGATGCAGTTCGCGGTTGACGTGCTCAAGGTCGAGCACATCATCGTGTGCGGCCATTACGGCTGCGGCGGCGTACACGCAGTGCTGAACGATACCCGTGTGGGCCTTGCCGACAACTGGCTGCGCCATGTCGGCGATGTGGCGCAAAAGCATGGCGCACTGCTGGCGCGCTCGGGCAGCAACGAGCACCGCCATGCGCTGTTGTGTGATCTGAACGCGATCGAGCAAGCGGTCAACGTGTGCCAAACCACGGTGGTGCGCGATGCCTGGGCGCGCGGCCAAACCCTGTCGGTGCATGGCTGGGTTTACGCACTGCGCGACGGCCTGCTGCGTACACTCACCCCTGGCATCGATGGCACTGACGCCATCGAGCCGGCGTATCAGGCGTCGCTTGCGCGCCTTGAGTGCGATGTCGCATCCGGAGAATCTCCCGGTTCGGCGATGTCTTGAGGTAGGCGAACGCGGCAAAGCGACGCCGGCTTGTGGGAGCGCGCCCCAGATCAAGTCTGGGGCAGGCTCTGCGCGCGAAGCTTTTCCGCCAGTTCGTTCGCCGGCAGGCCGGCTCCCACAAAAGCACCGGGTGCGCGCCCCAGATCAAGTCTGGGGCAGGCTCTGCGCGCGAAGCAGTGCCGGCCTTTGTGGGAGCGCGCCTGCGCGCGAAGCTCTTTCGCAGATCGTTCGCCGGCAGGCCGGCTCCCACAAAAGCACCGGGTGCGCGCCTGCGCGCGAAGCAGTGCCGGCCTTTGTGGGAGCGCGCCCCAGATCAAGTCTGGGGCAGGCTCTGCGCGCGAAGCTCTTTCGCCAGATCGTTCGCCGGCAGGCCGGCATCCACAAAAGCACCGGGCTTGCCCCTGCGCGCAACACAGTACCGTGGCTCAGAAATACACCCGCACACCAACGGCGACATTGCGGCCCGGCAACGGCACCCGATCTTTCACTACGGATGTGGCAAGCCGTGCATTTTCATTGCCAAGATTGTTTCCCTGCACAAACGCTTCCCAACTGCTGCGTTCGCTATCCAGGAAGGTGTAAGTGACACTGGCGTTGAGCAAGGTGTAATCGCTGGTTTGTGTTTCGAACTCAGCATTGCGATTCTGGCTGAAGGTATGCACCGCACCCACCCCTGCGCGAAGTGCATCGCCCCGCCAGGTGAACTCGGTGCCGAGCCGACCGGCTGGAATACGCGGCAGGTTGGCCCCGCCAGCGCGCGTTGCGCGAACACGATCGCCGTAAATACGCAGGTCAAACTTGCCGGCATCGTTGTCGGCAACATGCCAGGTGGCCTCACCCTCGATGCCGCGAAAAACGGCATCTGATTGCAGCCAGGTACGGATTGGCAATTCGCTTTCGTCATCGATCAGCCCGGTGTCGGCCAGGAAGATGAAATTGTCGAACCAGTTGCGGTAGGCCGAGAACTCGGCCTCGAATCGATCACTGTGATAGTGCAGGCCCAATTCAATCTGGCGCGAGGTTTCCTTGCCCAACAGCGGATCGCCAATTTCAAAGGTGGCGGTTGCGATATGGGGGCCGTCCGAAAATAGCTCTTCCTCGGCCGGCGCGCGTTGCGCGCGATCCGCATTCAATGACAGATGCATCTGCTCGCTGAACTGCCAGCGCGCGCCCAGCGAGGCGCTGAACAACGCGAACGAACGCTTGCTGCCATTGTCGGGGTCGCTGCCCTGAAAATCGCCACGCGCGCCGAGCTCCAGTTTCAACCGATCCCACTCGCCTTGCTCGATCACGAACATGCCTACATTGCGGGTACGGGTGCCGGGCACAAAGGCTTCCTCGCCGATGGCCTGGAATTGCTTGCTGCCCGCCTGCACACCCAGCGCGCCCTGCCACGCGCCCAACGCGGCGTGCGTGGCCTCCAAGCGCAACTCGTTGCCGTCGCTGATAAACGTGGTACCCACCGCATCGCCTTCAAACTCGATGTGTTTGTAATCGGTATGGCCAAACGCCAGCTCAACACGCTCGATACCGGCGAAGGGCTTGGCGAGCCCGGCCTTGAGGTCGTAACGCGTCTGCTCGACATCGAGTGAAACACCCGGATCGATACCATCACCCGGCTCGGCCGGGTTGCCGTAGTCACTTTCATAACGCGACACCGACGCGCCAGCAAAACCCCAGTCGCCGAAAATGGAACCTGCGACGGCGCCTGATTGATTGTTGAGATCGCTGTTGGCCAGCTTGCCCTTGGGCAGATCGTAATTGCCGGTGTCGCGGTACAACCCATCGATGTGTACGGCATAGCCATCACCGCCGGCATCCACCCGGCTCATGCCGGTGAACCCATTGGAGCCCGCGTCATAGCGCAGTTCAGCGCGCCCGCTAAATGGCGTGTCCAACGCCGATTCACGAATCCGTCCATCGACCACATTGACCACGCCGCCGATTGCGCCGGAGCCATAAAGCAAGGTCGATGGCCCCTTGAGCACCTCGATCTGGTCGGCCAGAAACGGTTCCAGCGCCACCGCGTGATCCTGGCTGATGTTGGATACGTCATTGCTGTTCAAGCCATCGCTAAGCACCGCCACACGCGGGCCATCCAGGCCGCGGATGATTGGCCGACCGACACCGGGCCCGAAATAGGTGGTGGTGACACCGGGGATCGAGGACACCGTCTCACCGAGTGTGTTGGCTTTGCGGGCATCAAGTTCTTCGCCAAACAACACGGCGACCGGCGCGACAAGATCATCGGCGCCCTGCCCCAAGGGCACCCCGGTTACAGTGACGGTATCCAGCGTCTTGACATCGCGTTTGCTGCCGTCCGGCGCGGCGGAGGCATCATCGCTCTGCGCATGCGCAGCGGCGGCAAACAACAAGGCAGAAACCGCCAGAGCGAGCGGGTTGAAGCGAAGCGTGGGGTTCATCAGGGAGGGTCACAATCAAGGGCGCGAAATTGGAATGTTATATTGTTCCAATATCAGATGCAACACCGTCCTCAGAAAATTGCCACGAGCGAAAGAAGCTGGGTGCCAGCTTTGGCTGGGGTGACGACTTGTTCAGAGACTCGCTAAGGATGTTCTGAACAAGCTGTCATTGCGGAGCGACGTGGCATACGATTCCGCATGGCCTTCAGGCCATAGCGGATCGGAGTCCTTTAGGAAAATCCAGAAATGTTTGGAAAATCACGACGCTGGATTGCTTCGCTGCGCTCGCAATGACGCCAGATAGGGCTTATTCAGAGGTTCTCAATGATGGACAGCGCCCGATTGGCGGAACTTGTCTCGCATTGACGCCAGATGTGGCTTATTCAGAGGTTCCCTGAACGCCAAGCTGCTTGCTGTCGGGAAAACGGATTCGGGCGACGGTGCCCTTGCCTGGCTCGCTTTCCAGGCTTACCGGCCAGCCGAAACGCTCGGAGAGACGGCGCACGATGCTCAGGCCGATGCCGTGGCCATCGCGCTGGCCCTGCTGCGCGCGATAAAACGGGTCGAACACCCGCGCCAACTCGTCGGCACGGATGCCGACGCCGGTGTCGATAACCTGCAATTCAGCGGCCACAATACGCACCGTAATCGAGCCGGTTTCGGTGTAAAGACAGGCGTTGCGCAGCAGGTTGCCCAGCAATACCGATAGCACCCGTGGCGGGGCATGCAGGCCAAACGCTGCCTGCTCGTCGATCTGCAACAGCACCGGTTTGTCGAGCAGCAATGGCCGCGCTTTTTCCACTTCGTCACGCACGATGTCGTTGACCGTAAAGTCTTCATCGGGCAGGCCGGTATCGCCCTCGCGGGCGAGAATCAAAAATGCTTCGACCAGCGCCAGCATGTCGCGGGTTGCCGCCTGAATCCGCTGTACCGAGCGCTGCGCGTGGGTGTTGAGCGAGCCATCGGCCAGCAACAGGTCGCAGGCCATGCGGATCACCGTCATCGGGGTACGCAACTCGTGGCTGGCATCACGGGTGAAATTGCCCTCGCGTTCGACAAAGCGCTCGATGCGGCTGGCAAAACCATGCAGCGATTTGGCCAGCACCAGGGTTTCGCCCTCGACATCCAACGGCAGGTTCTGCGGGTTCAGTGCGTCGGCATCGGGGCGCTTGGGGTCCCACCGCTCCACCACATTGGCCAGCCAGATCACCGGCGATACTGCACGCCGCGACACCCGATACGTGGCCCACGCTACCAGGTAGATCAGCAGCAGCACCAGGATCAACGGCACCACGCCGAACCAGAATGCCAGCGCATCAACTTGTTCTTGCTTGAACACCAGCACCAGGGTGCCGGCGGGTTTGCGATCAACCAGCACCAGCGAACCGCCTTGCGCGCGCGGCAGGCTGTGGTACCCCGGATGCAATCCACGCAGGAACTTTGGCAAGGCATCGTCCCTGATGTCGGGCGCGAGCAGATAACCCATCATGTTGAAGGTATCGGGTGCCTGCGCCTGCGGGTCGCTGGCGAGCCGCTGCCAGAAATGCGCGGCTTCGTCGGTCAGTGCGCGCTGAATCAGCAGATGCTTGAGCACCGCCGACGCGCCATACACACCGAGCACGGTGGCGAAGCTGATGGCCGCCACCTGCACGATGAAGGCGATCCATATTTTACGGCGCAAGCCGCCGCCCGGGTGCCGGAGATCGGTCATGTGCTGGGCGGCTGATCCATGTCGGCCATCCGGTAACCGGCACTCTGCACGGTGTGCAGCAGCGGCTTGTCGAATGGCCGGTCAATCACTTTGCGCAGGTTGTACAAGTGACTGCGCAGGGTATCGGAATCAGGCAAGGTGTCACCCCAAATCTCGTGTTCGACATCGCGCCGGCTCACCACCCGTGGCGACTCGCGCATCAGGATGCCGAGCAGGCGCAGGCCGATCGGTGACAAGGTCAATTCCTGCCCGGCGCGGGTGACACGCATGCTGGCCGAGTCATACACCAGATCGGCAACATGCAGCACCTCGGCGCTTACCTGCCGGCGTTCGCGCCGGATCAGGGCACGGATGCGTGCTTCCAGTTCCTGGATCGCAAACGGCTTGACCAGATAATCGTCAGCACCGGCGTCCAGCCCGGACACTTTGTCGTGCAAGGTATCGCGCGCGGTCAGCATCAATACCGGCGTTGACTTTTTGGCCTCCTCGCGCAGCTTGCGGCACACTTCCAGGCCATCCATGCGCGGCAACATGAGGTCGAGCACGATGGCGTCGTAGCTGTTGTCGTTCGCCAGCCGGTAGCCCTCAAGCCCATCCGCTGCGTAATCCACCTCAAAACCGCGCCGTTCCAGATACTCGATCACCATCTCGGCAATATTGCGGTTGTCCTCGACCAGCAGGATCAGACCGGCGACTTCTTTGGACGTTGGCATCGCTTCACCTCACTCTTCAGCTTTGTGAAGATTACAACCGAAGCCGGGTGACAAGCACGTGAAGCCGGCAGTCATCGGCACCAACCCGGCAGGGCGCAGTGCGCCGCCGGGCTGCTATTCTCTACTGTTGAATCGGTCATAACCGGAAACCCTCATGCCCCGTGCTGTGTTACTGATACTCGATTCGCTCGGCGTTGGCGCCCTGCCCGACGCAGCGGCGTTCGGCGATGTCGGTGCCGACACCCTCGGCCATATCGCCGCGCAAACGCTGCGCACACAGCAGCGGCCGCTGCGCGTGCCGCATCTGCAACGGCTCGGCCTCGGCCATGCGGCGCGGTTGGCCAGCGGGCAACTGCCGGCGGGCTTTGACCCCGCCATCACCGCCATCGCCGCCTGGGGGGCAGCGCGCGAACACTCCACCGGTAAGGACACCACCTCCGGCCACTGGGAGATGATGGGCGTGCCGATGCTGGAGGATTGGGGCTATTTCCGCGAGCGCGAAAACAGCATGCCGGCGGCATTG
>PGZE01000062.1 GCA_002840015.1 Gammaproteobacteria bacterium HGW-Gammaproteobacteria-2
ATCTTACACCACTTTTCGCGTCCGTCAACACCTCAAACGCACATCAACCAACCAACCCCACCACCACTTACGCAACAGCGGGCCGCGCATCATACGGGCTCGATGCGGATTTGTGAAGGATTATTTTGCTTGTGCTACTTCAGCCGTTGCTTCCGGCCTTGCTGCTGCAATGCGGGCACGTTGCGTGCGTTGCGCCGAACGAGCCCAGGGCTCTCACCCATGACACGCTTGAAGGCGCGACGGAATGCGGCTTCAGTTTCGTAACCAAGCAAGCCGGCGACACGCGCTACCGAGTTGTTGGGATCGTTGAACAAGCGCTTCGCCTCCGCCATGCGCAAGCCGGTGAGGTAGGCCATGGGCGTTACTCCCATCACCTGGGTAAAGCGCCCGGCAAACGCGGTGCGTGACATGCCGGCTTGGGCGGCCAATGCGTCCAGCGACCAGCTTTGCCCTGGGGATTGATGCATTGCCAACAAAGCGCGCCCCAGTCGTGAATCGGCAATTGCAGCAAGAATCCCGACTGGCTCCTGCATTGCGTGACTCAGATGATAACGAAGCACCATCACCAACAACGCATCGGCCAGACGATCCATCACGACCTTGGCACCTGGTTTCGCGGACAGTGCCTCATCAGCGAGCAAATGCAGCAAGCTGCGAAAGCCCGAATCCACTTGCTCGGCGGGAACCACGATCACGTTGGGCAAGGCATCAAGCAACGCTGACGATGTCCCCTCCTCAAGCTCGAATGCACCGCACACAAGATCGGTGTAAGCGCCTGCGCCACGCTCGCCAAGACGCGATCCTGGGGCACGCGGCGTAACGTCGGGCGTCAGCAGATGCCAACCCCCGCGCGGAAATACGCACAGATCGCCACCACGCAACGGCTGCGGCTCGGGGTCGCCATCCAGATGCAGATAACACGAACCTCGCGAGATCAAATGGAACTGTGCGCCGGCATGGTCGCTGCCATCCACCTGCCAATCGCCGCAGACGCTGGGACTGGCATAAATCGATGCACGCAGCTGCATCCGCCCAAGAATCTCGGACAGCAGGTCTATTTCTGGACTATTGGTCATGATAAGCGGCGTTATTGATGTCGATAGACTTGAATTATAGGCGTAATCTGATCACTCACGCAGATCATGTCTGCTCCACCCCAGCCCGGAGGTTCCCAATGAGTCACACCATTCGTCGCTTTTTTATGATCATCGCCCTGGCTTTGACCACAGTGGTGATGCTCCCGATCGCAACAGCCGCCACGCCGACAACTGTCGATGGCGTAACCACCATCCATCTGGATCAATACAACGGCTATTTCGCGGCCACCGAGACATTGGCCGGCCTGAAGCCGGGCAAGTACCGCTTCGTGGTGACCAACAAGGCCGGCAAGATGGTCGGCTTCCAGATTCAGGACGGCAGCAGCCACCAGCAACTCGACATGTTTCCGCTGGAACCGGGCCAGACCCGTGAAAGCGTGGTCGATATCGGCGAGGGTGGTTTCCGCTACCGCTGCCCGATCAACCCGACACCGTGGTATGAGGTCGATGTCAAGAGCTGATATCGCTGCGTTGATTCAATCCCCGCCAGCGGCGTTTGCCGCTGGCAACCTCTCAAACGGGTTCCCCCACCAACACGCAATTCGCTGCCGACGAATGGCCGCCCAAACGCAAGGCCGCCTGATTACAGAGCTTGCAAACACCTGGCACGGCCGGGTGTGTACGTTTGCGCACGTGGCAGCAGCCTGCTGACAGGCTATGATTTGCGTCACTGCGATACACCGGCATCACCAATCGCACGCCTCAGGTGGCTGATGGGTACGGAAAATCCTACCCATGATCGGCACCCGATCATCGTCAACCCGGAAACCTCATGCCATCGAATAAAACGTTGCCCCTGCGCCTGTTGTTGATCGCAGCACTTGTTGTTGTTGCCCTGGCTGCCTGGCGCATGGGTCTGGTCGATCAGCTCAATCTGGAAACACTCAAAGCGCGTCAAGCTGACTTGTCGGCCTGGACGCAGGCGCATTGGGGCTTGGCGCTTGCCGGTTTCTTTGTGCTGTACGTCGTGGTCACTGCTGTATCGATTCCCGGTGCGGCGATACTGACGCTCGCTGCTGGCGCGTTGTTCGGGCTGGTCACCGGCGCCTTGCTGGTGTCGTTCGCCAGCACGCTCGGCGCAACACTGGCATTTCTCAGCGCACGCTTTGTGTTGCGCGATACTCTTGAGGCGCGCTACGGCGAACGCCTGAAAAACATCAACGCCGGGGTGAAGCGCGACGGCGGGTTTTACCTGTTTACCCTGCGCCTGGTACCGGTGTTTCCCTTTTTTATCATCAATCTGCTCTCGGGCCTGACCGCGCTGCCGGTGCGCACCTTCTATTGGGTCAGCCAGCTGGGCATGTTGCCCGGCACCATCGCCTACGTGTTCGCCGGCACTCAACTGGCGCAGATTGAAAGCGCCAGCGATGTGCTATCGCCCGGTCTGATCGGCGCCTTTGTGCTGCTGGGTGTGTTGCCGCTACTGATGCGCAAACTGGTGCAGTGGCTGCAAGCGCGAAAGGTCTATGCCGGCTACAGCAAGCCGCGCCATTTTGACTACAACCTGATTGTGATCGGCGCCGGCTCGGCCGGGCTGGTTTCGGCCTATATCGGCAGCGCGGTTAAAGCCAAGGTTGCGCTGATCGAAAAGCACAAGATGGGCGGCGATTGCCTCAATACCGGCTGTGTGCCATCCAAGGCACTGATCCGCTCGGCGCGGTTGTTGGCCGAGGCGCGCGACAGCGCGCACTATGGCATCGCCCGCATGGATGCACAATTCGATTTCGCACAGGTGATGGAGCGCGTCGCCAACGTGGTGCGCAAGGTTGAACCGCACGATTCGGTTGAGCGTTACACCGAGCTGGGCGTGGACGTGATCCAGGGCAGTGCGCAATTGCTGTCGCCATGGGAAGTGAACGTCGATGGACGCCGCCTGAGCGCGCGCAGCATCGTCCTTGCCAGTGGCGCACGGCCACTGGTGCCGGGCATTCCCGGGCTCGATCAGGTGCCCTACCTCACCAGCGACTCGCTGTGGGACCTGCGCCAATTGCCGAAACGGCTGGTGGTACTCGGCGGTGGCCCGATCGGTTGCGAGCTGACCCAGTGTTTTGCCCGCTTTGGCAGCGCAGTAACCGTGGTGGAAATGGCGCCGCGCTTGCTGCCACGCGAGGACGCCGATGCCGCCGAGGAAGTTCGCGCACGCTTCGCCGCCGAAGGCATCACCGTGGCCGCTGCCCACAAGGCACTGCGGGTGGAGCATGATGGCGATGGCGGGCGGCTGATCTGCGAGCACAACGGCAGCGAGGTGAGCTTTGCCTTCGACAAGCTGCTGCTGGCACTGGGTCGGCGCGCCAATACTGAAGGCTTCGGCCTGCAGGAACTGGGTGTGGTGGTACGCGGCAACGGCACCATCGATGCCGACGCGCTGCTGCGCACCAACTTCCCCAACATCTACGTGTGCGGCGATGCCACCGGCCCGTTCCAGTTCACCCACGTCGCCGCGCATCAGGCCTGGTATGCAGCGGTGAACGCGCTGCTGGCACCGTGGTGGTCGTTCAAGGTCGATTATCGAGTGATCCCGTGGGCCACCTTCACCGATCCCGAAGTGGCACGCGTGGGCCTGTCCGAGGACGAAGCCAAGCAGCGCGGCATCGCGGTCGAAGTGACCCGCTACGGCATCGACGATCTGGATCGCGCCATCGCCGACGGCAGCGACCACGGCTTCGTCAAAGTGCTGACCGCACCCGGCAAGGACCGCATCCTCGGCGCCACCATTGTCGGCGCGCACGCCGGCGACCTGCTGGCCGAGTTCGTGATGGCGATGAAATACGGCATCGGTCTCAACAAGCTGCTCGGTACCATCCACATCTACCCGACGATGACCGAAGCCAACAAATATGCGGCCGGAGTGTGGAAGCGCGCGCATGCGCCGCAGGGCGCGTTGCGGCTGGCTGAGCGGTTCTTCCGCTGGCGGCGTGGTGGGCGATAACTCCGCCGTGTCGGCGCCGCGCCGCGCCACGCTGTCGGTGATCGTGCCGGTGGGGCCGGGCGATGACAGTTGGCGCGGTGGCAGTTCCAGGCGAATCGCCCGCCGACTTTCAGACGCGCGCATTTGCGCTGACTTGCCGCACCCAGTGGATCGAAGCTACTGCCGGCCGTGCCAGCCAGCAGAACGCCGGTGCCGCGCAGGCGCATGGCGAGGTGCTGTGGTTCGTGCATGCCGATTCACGGGTTACTGCGGCCACTCTGGCGGCGCTGAATCGTTACCTCGCAGCGCCGAGCGGCTTGGGGTATTTCGACTTGAAGTTTCTCGCCGACGGCCCGCTGGCAATGCAACTGAACGCGCTCGGCGCGTGGCTACGCAGCCGCTGGCTGCGGTTGCCGTTCGGCGATCAGGGCTTCGTCATCCACGCCGACGACTTCAAGCGGCTCGGCAGCTTCGACATCAACGCCGAAGCCGGTGAAGATCATGCACTGGTGTGGCAAGCGCGGCGCGCGCGGGTTAAGCTTCGCGCTTTGAACGCGCCGATGTATACCAGCGCCCGCAAGTATGCCGAGCATGGCTGGTGGCGGATGACGTGGCATCATCTGACGGCAACCTGGCGACAAGCACGTCGCTTTTCACGCTCTTCAGCCGGGTAACAACGCGAGTAATCAAGGAGGATGCATCACCATGAGCATTGGCCTTGCCATCATGGTCAAAACGCCCGGGCATTCGTCGATCAAGACGCGGCTGGCGGCCGACACCAGCATCGAGTTCGCTGAAGAATGGCACCGCCGCGCCGCTGATTGCGTCGCCAGGGTCAGCCGCAATTGCATGCGCCTGACCCCGTATTGGGCGGTTGCAGAGGACGCAGCTGCTGAAAATGCTTTGTGGAACGAGCTGCCGATACTGATCCAGGATGCGGGTGGCCTCGGTGAGCGCATGGCGCACGTGCATTCGCAACTGATGCAACACCATTCCGGCGGCATCCTGATCGGTGCCGATGCACCGCAGTTGACCTCCGCCCTGCTGGATCAAGCGGCGCAATGGCTGGAGCATGACCAGCCGCGTCTGGTCATAGGGCCAGCGAAAGATGGCGGTTTCTGGCTGTTCGGCGCCAATCGTCAACTGCCCTTGTCAGCATGGACGACGACGCCCTATAGCCGCAGCGATACTGAAGCGGTATTCCGCCACGCAATGCGCGGCAATGGCGAATGGTTGGAACTGCCGGCGCTGACCGATCTTGATCGTTTGGCCGACCTCAGGCCAGTGGTCGCTGAACTGGGCGCATTGACGCAGCCCACTACCGCGCAAGTGGGCTTGGTGGCCTGGCTGTGTTTGCACACGTTTGCATCTCCGTCCACTGGATGAATATGGCGTGGCTGTTGGCCAACGAAGGCACTGTCCGACTCGGTGCTTTTGTCGGCGTGCTGATCCTGATTGCGCTGATCGAACGGCGCTGGCCGGCACGCCGTGATGTCGGTGGCATCCCGCGAACGCTGACCAACCTGAGCCTGGTCTTCATCGGCAGTGCGGTTTTGCGGCTGGGGTTTCCGCTGCTCGCGGTTGGCCTTGCCAGCCGCGTACATGCCAATGCAGGAGGATTGTTTGGCCTGCTGCATTGGCCGAGCGTGCTCGAAATCGTGCTCGCGGTGGTGCTACTTGATCTCGCCATCTACTGGCAACATCGGCTGTTCCACGTCATTCCGATGCTATGGCGCATGCACCGCGTGCATCACAGCGACGTGGCGTTCGATGTCAGTACCGGCGTGCGTTTTCACCCGTTCGAAATTGCCGCATCGATGGCACTGAAACTTGCATTGGTCGCTCTGCTCGGCCCCGACCCGCTCGCCGTCGTCGCGTTCGAGTTGCTGCTGTCGCTGGGCTCGCTGATCACCCACGGCAACTATGCGTTTGCCGCCACACTCGACCGTAAAATCCGCTGGCTGCTGGTTACTCCCTCCATGCATCGCATCCACCACTCGGTACGCCGCGAGGAAACCGACAGCAATTACGGTTTCCATCTGTCGATCTGGGATCGATTGTTTGCCAGCTACCGCGCGCAACCACAAAGCCCCGAGCGCGAGATGCCGATCGGCCTCGACGCGTTTCGTGCGCCAGCTGAGCAACGACTACTGGCCTTGCTGGTGCAGCCGTTCAAGCCACAGCGCTGAGCGATCACCACTACAGCACAATCACCGGCCCACCCGCATCAAGCGCATCGGCCTCATCGTGGGTAACCAACAACGTCGGCAAGCCCGAAGCACGCAAATGCCCGAACACCAACTCGCGCATTTCGTGGCGAAGACCGGCATCGAGTTTGGAAAATGGCTCGTCAAGCAGTACCGCGCGTGGTTTTGAGAGCAGCAAACGCATCAGCGCCACCCGCGCCTTCTGGCCACCGGACAAGGTGGCCGGATCGCGCCGCGCATACCCGGCCAGACCGATTTGTTGCAGCGCCTCATCAATCGATGCATCAACATCGGCGTGATGATCCTTGAGCCCGAAACGCAGGTTGCCGGCAACCGACAAATGCGGAAACAGCAACGGGTCCTGAAACAACAACCCCACCCCTGAGCGCTCGGCTGGCAGCCCGGTGATGTCCTGCCCGGCCAGCCTTACCGTGCCAGTGGCGGTAAACGCTGATGGCAAAAAGCCGGCAACGAATGCCAGCAGGCTCGACTTGCCCGAGCCCGATGGCCCCATGATGGTCAGCACCTCGCCGGCATTCACGCTGGCATCCAGTTCGAGCAATACCCGGCCACCCAGACTCAGGCGGACCGCCGTCAATTGCAGATCGCGCATTGCGTTCAATGAACACCCCGCATCCCGCGCCGATTGCGCCACAGCAGCCGCGGCAACACCAACGCAACGATAAAACCCAACATGGGCAACAGTGCCTGCACCAGCGCCCAGACCCCGATCAAGCGGCGATCACCGCCGGATGACAACGCTACCGCTTCGGTGGTGACGGTGCTGATGCGGCCCGCCCCCAGCAATTGGGTGGGCAGGTATTGGCTGATGCTGATCGCCAGGCCCAGCGCGAGCGCAGTGAGTACCGGCGCCAGCAGCAGCGGCAAACGCACGCGCCAGAACACCGCATTGGCCGACGCCCCCAACGCATGGGCAACATGGCTCCAGCGTGGATCGAGACGGCGATAGGCTTCGGATAGGGTCAAAAAAACATAGGGCAGCACAAACAACAAATGTCCGAGCATCACCAGCCACCACTCCGGCGCGGCGCTGAAAAACACGCTGGCCACCGTTATTCCCGACAAGAACGCGACCTGCGGCACCAGCAATGGCAGGTACAGCAGCCACAATGCCCAAGCTGGCCGGCCGCCCAAGCGTTGTTCGCGCTCCAATGCAGCCAGCGCCAACGCCGTGGCAATCAGGGTGGCTACGCACGCGATCAACAGGGTCGTACGTATCGGGCCAAGCAACGATGGTGCCGCGCGCAACCAGTTGTCCAGGCCAACGCTATCGGGCCAAGCCGCCGGAAACCGCCACAACCCGGCGAAGCTGTTGAGTGCCAGCGACAGCAGCGCCAACGCCGCCACCGCAACAGCCAGCGCCATGCTGCCGCTGCCGAACAGCCCGATCAGGCGCTCACCGCGATGCCGACCGCCGCGTGCCACCCATAGCGAAAACACCACGGTTGTCGCCTGCTCCAGCAACCACCACGTCAACAGCAAGCTCAGCGTGACCAGCAGTTGCGCAATCGCGCCGGCCGACGCCAGAAAGCGCGTGCCAAGATCCGGATCATTGAACCAGGCAACAACCTGCACGCTGAGCGTCGGCGGCAGATTCGGGCCCAGAATCATCGCCACATCCACGGTTGAGGATGCATAAGCCAGCACCGCATACACCGGCAGCCGGATCAGCGGATACAGCCGCGGCGCCACCACCTTGAACCAGGCCAGGCGCGGGCGATAGCCCAGTGAGCGCGCGAGCATTACCGACTGGCCGGGATTGACTTGCGGCAGGGCGGCGAATGCCATCAACAGCAAAAATGGGATTTCCTTGACCATCAACCCGGCCATCAACGACAGGCCCCAGGCATCCTGACCGATCATCAGGTCCGGCGGCCGCTGCCAACCGCTGAGCGCGGGAGAAATCCATCGTGCGATCAAGCCGGCGGGCGTAATCAGGAATGCCAGACCAAATGCCGCCGCCGCGTGCGGCACCGACAGCAAGGGCGAAATCAGCCGACGAATCCAGCGATCAAAGCGGCTGCCGCTGAAGCCGGCGAGAAAACAAAAAACCACGGTGAGCGCAACCAGCGTGGTGAGCAGGCCGGAAAAATAACTGACCCCGATCGAGCGCCAGATCCCCGGCACGAGCAGCAGGTCGTACCAGTGCTGCAGCGTGAAATGCACACCGCCGAGCACCGGCAGGTAACCAAACGCCGGCAACAGCGCCAATACCAGCCCGGCAGTGATCGGCAACAGCAGCAAGCCGATGATCAGGCGCGGCATCCAGCGCAATATCATACCGGCGAGCCACCCGAAAACAGGCTCGTTTGCAAAGTTTGTGGTTGCGAAAAAGACATGTGCTCTCGCCAAGACGCCAAGAACGCCAAGGAATCAATCAGCCTCGTGCTGAAGGCGATTGACGGTTCGGATGATCCCGTGCTTCATCAGCGCCTCGCCAAAATTCAGCAAGTACCAAGGCGCTTGTCGGCAAGGCGCAGGTAAGTGAGGAGTTGCTTCTTGTGTGCATTATTGAGTCTTTCAACACATTTGAGCTCTACGATGACCTTGGTTTCAACCAGCAGATCGGCCCAGAACCCTCATCAAATTTAACACCCCGGCACTCGATAGAGATGGGAACTTGCCTCTCGACCCGCAAGCCTCTGCGTCGAAGCTCATGCGCAAGAAGCACCTCGTAAACCGTCTCCAGCAAGCCGGGACCGACCTCCCGATGTATCAATACTGCAGCATCGACGACCACCCTTCCGATTTCGTTTTCGGTCATCTTTTTGCATCCCTTGGCGCTCTTGGCGTCTTTGCGAGAGTACAGGCTTGCATGCCGAATAAAGGCAATACAGGGACGGCATCCACCACCATCAACAATCCATGAACATCATTCACAGGGTGATTTCGGCGAGCAAACATCATCAACCCGCACCACCGCGAAGCCACACTCACCGCCCGACATAGCGTTGTAGCCACGCCTGCTCAAGGGCAGCGACCCAACTTGGATGCGGCTCCGCCAGTACCCGCCCCGGCGCCGTCACCGGCAGCGCGCCGGGCAGCGCGAAACGCGCGCGGTCGGCGGCATCAAGCTGTCCCATTGACAGCACGGTGGCACTGCCCCAAACGCGTGGATCCTGTTTTCGTGCCTGCGCTTCGGGCGACAACAGAAAATTCGCGACCAGCATCGCCGCTGTCTTGTGCCGGGCATTGAATGGTATTGCGAGGAAGCTCACATTGCCGATGGTGCCGGCATCGAGCAGATAAGGGCGCACGCTGGCTGGCAACTCGCGACTGGCAATTGCCGAAGCAATTTCGCCAGCATTGAATGTATACGCCAGGCTCAACTCACCATCGGCCAGCAATCGGCGCAATGCCGGGCCACTGTCGGGAAAGGCGCGGCCGGAGCGCCACAGGTACGGATGCAGGGCATCGAGATAGGCCCACAACGGCGCAGTGAGCGCGGCAAAATCGGCCTGTTCAACCGGCGCATACAACGCCTGGCGGTCGCTGGTCAGTTCCAGCAACGCCTGCTTGAGAAAGGTGGTGCCGAGAAATTGTGGTGGTCGCGCATAACTGAACTGGCCGCGATGCTGCTTTGCCCATGGCAACAATGCCGCAATAGAGCGCGGCGGCTCTCCGGCCACGGCGGCATCGTAATAAAACACCAGCTGCGCTTTGCTCCACGGCGCCTCATACCCTTCGACCGGCACGGTGAAATCGGTACGCACCGCAGGATGGTTGTCCGCATCGGTCAAGCGAAAGTTGGGCAACTGCTCGGCCCATGGCCCATACAGCAAACCGGCGTGTTTCAGTGCCGCGAAGTTTTCGCCGTTGATCCACAGCAAATCGACCGCACCGTTGTCGTCATTGCCGGCCTGCTTTTCTGCCAACACCCGCGACACCGCCACCGCGGTATCGGCCAGTTTGACGTGAATCAGATGGACACCATAACGCTGCTCGACCTGCGCGGCTGCCCAGGCGATGTAGTCGTTGGTTTTTTGCTCGCCCGCCCAGGCGTTGAAATACACGGCCTGACCGCGCGCTTCGCGTTCAAGTGCCGGCCAGTCGGCCGGGTTCGGCGGGGTTGCGCCAGCCGTGCTGATGATCAGTCCACAACACGCGCTGACACCACACGCCAGCTTCAACAAGGCGCGCACACTCAGCATTCGATCACGTTCACCGCGAGGCCACCGCGCGAGGTTTCCTTGTATTTATCCTGCATGTCGCGGCCGGTATCACGCATGGTGCGGATGACCTTGTCCAGCGACACCCGGTGCTTGCCATCACCGCGTAGCGCCATGCGGCTGGCATTGATCGCCTTCACCGCGCCCATCGCGTTGCGCTCGATGCACGGAATCTGCACCAGGCCGCCGATCGGATCGCAGGTCAGACCAAGGTTGTGCTCCATGCCGATCTCGGCGGCGTTCTCGATTTGCGACACGCTGCCGCCCAGGCTGGCAGTCAAGCCACCTGCGGCCATCGAACAGGCCACGCCCACTTCGCCCTGGCAGCCCACTTCAGCACCGGAGATCGAGGCATTTTCCTTGTACAAGATGCCGATCGCGCCAGCGGTGAGCAGGAACTCCAGCACCCCGTTGTCGTTGGATTTGGCACAGAAGCGATCATAGTAGTGCAGCACCGCCGGGATGATGCCGGCCGCGCCGTTGGTCGGCGCCGTCACCACCCGGCCACCGGCGGCGTTTTCTTCGTTCACCGCCAACGCGTACAGATTCACCCAATCCAGCACCGTCAGCGGATCACGCAATGCCGCCTCCGGGCGCGAGCCCAGATCGAGATACAGCGCCGGCGCACGCCGTGATACATGCAGCCCACCCGGCAAAGTGCCCTCGGCGCCAAGACCACGACGCAGGCAATCCTGCATCGCCTGCCAAAGCTCGGCAATGCCATCGCGGATCTCGGCATCGCTGCGCCACACCCGTTCATTGGCGAACATCAGCTCGGAGATGCGCAGGCCGGTGCGCTCGCAATGCGCCATCAACTCCTTGCCGCTGTGAAACGGGTACGGCTGCTCGGTGGTATCGGCCACAATGCGGTCATCCGCAGCCTCATCGGTGTTGACCACAAACCCGCCGCCGACCGAGTAATACTCGCGACTGGCCAGCACCCGCTCTTCGGCGGCGTAGGCGGTAAAACGCATGCCGTTGCTGTGATACGGCAGTTTTTGCCGTTTGTTGAATACCAGGTCGGTTTTTTCGTCAAACGCAATGAGTTTGCGGCCCAGCAGCGCCAGTTGTTTGCACTCGCGAATCTGCGCCAGCGCCGGCGCGATGATGTCGGGGTCGATCCGATCGGGCACCTCGCCGCTCAAGCCCATCAAGATCGCCTTGTCGGTGCCATGGCCACGCCCGGTCAACGCCAGCGAACCGAACAGTTCGACCCGCACCCGCACCGTGTTTTCAAGCTCGCCTTCCTGCTCCAACCAACGGCTGGTGAAGCGCGCTGCGGCGCGCATCGGGCCGACCGTGTGCGACGACGACGGGCCGATACCGATTTTGAACAGGTCGAATATGCTGATGGCCATGGCTGCTCCGGATTGCTGCGGCTATTCTATGCTGACTGCGCCGCGTGAAATGGCATCCGCACACGTATGGGAACCCCATGTTGATCCTCTACCAACGCGACGACTGCCACCTGTGCGATCTGGCCCTGCTCGAACTCGCCCGTGCCGGCGTATCGGATTTCAACGACGTGTACATCGACGGTGATGCTGCGCTGGAAGCCCGTTATGGCTTGCGTGTGCCGGTGCTGTGTGATCCGCGCAGCAGCCACGAACTGGGCTGGCCATTTGATGCCGCACAGGTGCGCCGGTTCCTTGCCGCACACAACAGCGCCGCCGGCACCTGATCACGGGACAACGCGGCGGACAACGCGGGACATACATGGACGCCACCAACTTTACATTGCGCTACTGCCCCGTGATTCGTCGTTGGCACGATCGCAAATCATCGAAGAAACTGCGTGTGATCGTCGCGACGATGCTCTCGGTGTGTGGGTGCGTCAGCTCAAGCAGCGTCGCGGTTCACACAAGACCATTGTCGCGTTAGCCAACAAACTGGTACGCATCGCCTGGCACGTGGTGGCCAAGGAACAGAACTTCGTCCTCAGCCGCGCCTTTGCCGGTAACACCTGAACACTTTCATGCCAACCATCGAGTCCGACTGCACTGGAGAAGCCAAGGTCAAACGCCCCGAAAGAGCCTGTCTTCAGGACAAGGTGAAAAACCGGGTGGGTGTGTAGGCACTCGGGGCTCCGAATCTCCCCATGGCGCGAAGCACTATGCTTCAACACGACGCGCACGAACTCGATCGCAACATGAGACTAACTTACCGATAACCTGCACTCGCTACCATCGCAAAAGAACAAAAACCGCTTGCGTCGGCGGGGGCGTCCATGTATGTCCCGGGCTTTCCTTGCGGCAGAGGGTTCCGCCACACCCAGGATGCGTCGCCGACGTCGGTACAAAGGGCGATCAAGGCGGCGGTGCGCGTGCATCATCGTTTAATTTGACTCCGCCCCCAATTTCTTCCCCAATTTCTTCGGCCATGAACGATACTTGGTCAATCGATAGGAGGACTTCCTGGTCATTGTAGTATCCCAAGACATGGTCAAACGGCGGTGCTTGCTCATACCAGCCGTGCACCGACTTGTTAGCGAAGTGATTGAACACCACAGTCCGGCTAGACACATCGATCACATTGCCACTCAGCATATCGTGAATGTAACTGATTTTGCGCGGGCGACATGCTATTCGGTGCGTCGGCTTCACTTCAGGAAGCCAGACGCGAGAGCTTTTCTCATTACAGTCTGCCCCTTCTCCGTACGACTCAAGAAATGACTTCCCAAAGCCAGCCAATTCCCTAAAAGGCGTCTCAACAAGAAGTTCCCAGTTGGCCTGAGTCCAGTCCGACATAAACTCGGCTCGCTCCACCTGCTTCATCGTTCCCGCCGCTTCGTATGCAACTCCCCAGCTTGCGGTTAGGAACCTTGCGAATCGCAATATCACATCATCCAATGAAAGCTTCATTTGAATGCCTCCTCGATCAGTCGAAGTTCATCGGGCGTCGGGTCGCGCTTTAGCCCTTTCGTTCCAGGCTGTGCGTTGGGAAACTTCACGCGTTGCAGGGCTCCTGGTGGTGCATTTGGGTGTTTGTTCGGCACGAATTCCTTAACACGCTTGGCGGTGATGTCAATAACGCTACCATCTGCCCTAGTCAAGCTCACACCTTGACCGCCGCTGCGTGTAGTACGAGTTGCAACGATAGAGAAGTCCTTCAGTGTCCCGACCCCACCCTCTGTAATCCTCAGTGTAGCGACATTCCCAACCTCGCTCACCCTCAACCCACTCTTCACCAAAAATCCTGCAATGGAACCACCACCCACAGCCGCCACATCAAACAATGCGGCTCCGCCGAGTTGTCGATCCGCAATCGTAAAGGACGGAATCAACAGAGGGTCGCGTATACCAAGTAACGCTACAAGCTGTGCGGCCGGGGAACTCACCTCGGCAAGGTTGATCAGGCCGATAACAGCGTTCGCTGTCGCTTTGGTGAAGCCAATGGCGTTGTCCCCAAGACTCCCTTCGACACCCCTTTCACCCAACTCCACAATGTTTGGAGCAAAAAGGCGGCTACCGACATCAGCAGCACTGGACAAGAAACTGTCGCCAGTGCCGCTTTCACCTCCAAGTTCGCTCGCATCGCCCCCACTCGTGCCCTGTGCATCGGTAGATTTCTGCCCCGACGACTTGCCGTTGCCTTTCCCTCCATCAGTGATATTTATTGGACCATTGAACTCCTCGTCCAACACTTGCCTTGTGCTGCAGACGATAAATGTATCGCAGACATTCAAATACCCCGTCGGATCCGTCCCTGCCAGCGGGTTGTTGAGGATGTAGCTGTACGGGTTGAGGCTCTGGCTATTGCCGGGGAACTGGATGAAGGGATCGACCCCGAGGAAGCGGCCCATGGCGTAATCGTACACCCGGCCGTTCATGTGGATCAGGCCCAGGCCGTCGAGGTGTTCGTGTTGGGTGAAACCGTGCGCCGTTTCCGCGTTCGGGCCGAGGATGTTCGGGCTCTTGTCGGCCCAGTTGCCTGATCGTGGTGCGCCGAATGCATCAAAGCCGCGCCATTCCACGGTGCCGGCGGCGTCGGCGACGCCGATCACGCTGCCCAGACGATCGCGCAGCAGGTACTGCACGCTGCGCGTGCTGGCGCTGGTTCCAAACCGGCGACGTACAGGCGTTGGCCGCTGCTGCCCCACTGCCGCGCCTTGTCGCCGTCCGCGCCGTAGCGGAACTGGCTGTCGGCGGTGCCGCGGTGCAGCACGGTCGGCCGCTGGCTGGCGTCGTAGCGCAGGCTCATGCCGGTGTTGTCGGAAGTGAGATTCCCGGCGCCGTCGTAGCAGTAGCTGCGGGTGCCGCCGGCTTTGAGCTGGACCGATTTGACCGCGTTCGGGCCGCCGCCGCAGGCGCCGCCGCTGTAGGCGTAGGCGTTGGTTAATGCCGTGCTGAAGTCGCTCTTGTAGCTGAAGTTGCCGGCGGCGTCGTAGCCGTAATTCACCGTGCCGCTGGCGGCGCCGCTGCGGGCGGTTTGGGTCAGGCGGTGCAGGTTGTCGTATTGCAGGCTCTCGATCACCGCACCGCCGTCGAGCGCTTGTTCGGTCAGGTTGCCGTAGACGTCGGCCGCTCTTGTGCATCCTGCACTCGCGGCACTCGCACATCCTTGTGCGTCGTAGCGGTAGTCGATGCCGCGTTGGAGTGCGTTGTCAAAGGCGTGGCTGACGCCGCTGACCGAGCCGGTCGCCTCGCGCCGGGCTGTAGTCGACAACCAGTGCCCACCGAGCACTTCGCTGGTTGGCTGGCCGCTGGCATCTACCTGGGTAATCTGCCGGTAGTCAGCGCCGGTGCGGCCATCGCTGTCGCGGGTCGGATGGCCATACTTGCTGTAGCGCGTCCAGATCACTTCCGCGCTCTGGGTGGCGGTGTGCGGCAGGCTGCGCGCTTTGAGACGGCCGTAGTTGGCGTCATACGCGAAGCGCTGGGTGTAGCTGCGATTACCCAGATTCGTTGCTTGAATGGTGTCGGTCTGGACAAGGCGGCCGTGGAGGTCGTAACTGTGCTGCTCGCTGCGCTCGAGCACGCCGGCAATGGTGCGCTGGCTCGATGCCAGGGCTCCGGCGGCGCCCACCGGGTCGTACATCCATTGATCGAGCACGCTGTCGGTGCCACCGATGCCGTCGACGTCGACATTGGCGCTGCGGCCGATCAAGCGGCCGAGTTTGTCGGCCGCTCTTGCGCATCCTGCGCTCGCGGCACTCGCACATCCTTGTGCGTCGTACGTGGTGCTGGTGGTGCGGCTGCCGTGGGCGTCGCCGGCCGCGCTCACCGTCACGGCGCTGGGCACGAAGTGACGCCGCAATACACTGCGTGTTTTGGCATCAGAACGCGCAATGATCTGGCTGTGGCTCGGGTATTGGCTGTGGTTCGGCGTGCGATGGCTCATCGGCACAGGCGGCAACACGCCACGCGGGTATCCGCGCGCGTTTACCCATGATGCAGTCGCGCACGTGTCGAACGCGCGCAACCGCCCCAAGCCGCCGTGGGTCCGACGCGAGCTGATTTGCCTCAAAGCATGGTCGCCTGAGCTTGGCTGTCGCGTGATCGCCGACATCTTCAATCGGCAATTCGCGGAACGAGGCATCAGCATCGGAAAAACGCACGTCGCTGACATACTGCGGCGCTCACGCGCGGACATCGTGCGCCTGCGCCGAACGCTCAAACATCGCGTGCCGAGGTCGATGCCACGCAACCGGGTGTGGGCGCTCGATCTGACGGGGAAGGCGGACTTGAGTGGGCACCAACGCATGGTGTTGGGCTTGCTCGATCACGGCACGCGCGCTTGCTTGCGGTTGAGCGCACTGACAGACAAGCGCAGCGTGACGATTCTGCGCGAGCTGATCGCCGCGTTTCGGCGCTTTGGCTTGCCGCAGCGCATCCGCGTGGACAATGAGGCGTGCTTCAACTCGCGCCTGATGCGGACTGCGTTGGCGCTGCTCGGCGTGCGCTTGCAGACCACCGAGTTGCATTGCCCTTGGCAGAACGGCCGGATCGAGCGGTCCTTTGGCACCTTCAAACAACACCTGGATCGGGTCACCGTCGCGGACAGCGATGACCTGCGTTGCACGCTGATCGAGTTCCGCGCCTGGTACAACCACGTGCGCCCGCATCAGCATCTGCACGGCTACACGCCGGCCGAAGCCTGGGATGGCCGCGCCAAGTCCATCAAGCGGCCGCAGTGGTTTGAAGTGTGGGAGGGCCGGATCACGGGTTGGCTCTTTCCGCCATGACACCTGGCGCGGGACAAACCGCCAGCGGCACCGATCGGACAGTGAACACTGTCCGCAGGCGAGCTGCGCGATTGCCGGCATAACGTCACGAATTGGGCAGGGAATGGTCACAGCATGAGAAAGGATGGGGTGAGCGGATGCGTGATTGAGCAAACAATGACCAACACAGGGCGATGAATCGGCGAAAACCACCCCTCGCCGTAGCGGAATCGTGTGCGGACAGTGCGGACGGGACACCGCAGTGATCGGGACTGCTGCGCGAGTGCGGTCAAAACCGGGTATCCCAATGTGTCAATACAAGACGTGACCCAATACTGTCAGTTTAGACGGCAAACCATCAGGTCGTCACCCCAGCGAAAGCTGGGGTCCACTAGACTTTTCGTTACGAATCAAGAGCAACATGGATTCCAGCTTCCGCTGGAATGACGAAATCGAAGCCCTTGGCGACTAACCGAACAGTATTGAGACGTGACCCCGTGAACCGCCCCGGGATTTGAGGAGGCTCCAACTCTTGAGAGAATGGAGCCATGAACAAGTCTACGAAGTTTTCCCCTGAGGTTCGCGAGCGCGCGG
>PGZE01000063.1 GCA_002840015.1 Gammaproteobacteria bacterium HGW-Gammaproteobacteria-2
AGTGCCAACGGTGGTGGTGGCAATGATGGCGATCCAGTAGACATACGGATGGAAGCGTTTGGCGGCAATCTGGGCGCCTACGGCGACAGCAAATATCGCAGCGAAAATGCCGGTGGCGGCGAGGTAGCCGAGATTCATCGACATCGACACAGCATCGCCGCCAGTCTCGCCGAGCGTGGTGGCGGCAATCTTGATCATCCAGAAAATCAACGTGACTTCGGGGACTTTGCTCACCATCTGCTCGCTCGACGTGGTCACCGAAGCATCTCCAATTGCCAATTCCAACCGGGTGAGTCAAACCAAAACCTGGCTTGCGTTGATGAACTGCGAACAATCCGGTGCGCCCAATTATGGGCTATCGCCTTGGTGAAGGGTTGACTGAGCGAAGCATGCACCTGCTCGGCGAGTTGTTAACAGCAAAGGCAGTACATCGCAGCATATGTCCATGGCGTACGACCACGTTTGTCGAGGGTGCGGAATGGCAACAGCGTCCGATGCCCGGCGCAAGGCGCAAACAAGCCCTTAATCCGTGCCTTGTATCAACTCTGGCCCAGCGTACGCAGCATCTGTTTGACGGCGTGCGCCCTGGCAATATCCTTGGCCCGGCCAAAGGATTCGAGAATTGCGCACTGCGCGGCGAGGCTGGGCACCGGCACCGGCACCGGCACCGACAATCCGCGCCATTCAACTACCTTGCGATCCGCAGGGCGTACCGGTTGCCATGTGCCATCGCGGAACAACTCCAGATTGCCCATCACTTCCACTGGCAGCGCACAGCCGCTGATGCGCCCGAAGCGCGAGCGGAACAGCTCGGGGCGTTCGGGTTGAAAGGCATCGTCGAAGCGCTCGTGCCAATGTGCGAGCAATCGCACGGCGTCGGCATCGGCAACCAGCACGTCGATATCGTGTACGGCGATGCCCGGCACCGCAGACACATGCAATGCGGCGCTGCCGATCAGCCACCACGGCTCGCGGCAGTGGTGGTACAGCGCCGGCAGAATGGCGCTCAACGTTGCCTGCACCGCCGCTGCGCAATCAGTCGATGGCCGTGATGGCGCCATCACGTGGCTCACTCAAAACGCGTTGATACCGGTGACTTCGCGGCCGACCACCAGTTGATGCACGGTCTCGGTGCCCTCGTAGGTGATCACCGATTCGAGGTTGAGCGCGTGGCGGATCGGACAGTGCTCGGTGGTGATGCCGGCGTGCATGGTTCCCGCGTCCTTGAGACGCCCGAGTTGCAGGCTCAGCAACTGTGCCAGGGTGATGCGGCGTGCCATGTCGGCGAGTTTGAGCTGCACCGCCTGATTGGCGGCAATCGGGCGGTTGAACAAAATGCGCTGCTTGGCGTATTCGGTGGCCTCGGTGAAGCAGGCAATGGCCGCACCGATCGGGCCCCAGGTGATGCCATAACGGGCCTGGGTAAGGCAGCCCAGCGGGCCTTTGAGGCCGCGCACATTGGGAAGCCGCTGCGCGTCGGAAACGCGCACGTTGTCGAAGAACAGCGCCGAGGTAACCGACGCGCGCAGGCTCATCTTCTTGTGGATTTCCTGGGCGGCGAAACCGGGCGTATCGGTGGGCACGATGAAACCCTGGATGCCGTCTTCGGTCTGCGCCCAGACAATGGCGATCTGCGCCACGTTGCCGTTGGTGATCCACATCTTGGCGCCGTTGATGATCCAATCGTCGCCGTCGCGCCGGGCGTTGGTCTTCATGTTGGCCGGGTCGGAGCCGCCGTGCGGTTCGGTGAGGCCGAAGCAGCCGATGATCTCGCCGCGCGCCATGCCCGGCAGGTATTGCTGGCGCTGCTCCTCGCTGCCGTAGGCAAAGATCGGATACATGCACAGCGAGCTTTGCACCGAGACGAAACTGCGGATACCCGAATCGCCGCGCTCGAGTTCCTGGCAGATCAGGCCGTAGCTGACGCCGTTGAGGCCGGCACAACCGTATTGCTCGGGCAGTGAGGAACCGAGCAGCCCCATGCTGGCGATTTCCGGAATCAACTCGCGCGGGAAACGGCCCTGCTCAAAGCAATCGCCGATGATCGGCAGCACCCGCTCATTGGTGAAGCGCGCCACGCTGTCCTGTACCGCGCGCTCCTCGTCGCTGAGCAGGGAACGGATGTCGAACAGGTCGGTCGGATCGAGGGCCATGGCGGTAACACACGCGAGAGGGAAGCCGCACATTGTACCGGGGCGCCCAGCCCAACGCACGGCGGGGTTATCGGCACACCGTATTGCGCTTTGCATTGATGCGACCTGCATTATCACGACAGCGTGCAACGCCGAGGTCGACTCGGCGTTTGTGCGCGTTCACGACGGTCCCGATTTATAGGCCGCAGGCCGTAACCCGGCGCCACCCCTGCCTGAGCAGGATTCAGCCCTCGCTATCCACCACTACCGCGCCATCCTTCACCGGCAAGCGGTCGCCCACCTCGCCCGGATCATTTTTCATGCGCAGGGTGTTGACCTGATCCTTGTAACGGTAAGTCACATCGTAAGCCACTACCACCGGCTTCTTGCCCAGCGAGACGGTGGCGCCCGGCTTCTTGTTGAAGCGCTGGGTGCTGGTTTCGCCATCCACCACGTAGGTCACGTCGTATCCGACCACTTCGTCGCGGGTTTCGGTGATGGTCTGGCACGAGCGCTCAACCCGCGACTCGGTGCGCGCATTCGCTTCCTGCTGGTTTTCCTGGATCTTGCGCCCGGCATAAGCACCGCCGGCAACACCCGCTACGGTGGCAATGGTTTTGCCCTTGCCACCACCAATCTGGTTACCCAGCAAGCCGCCGGCCACCGCGCCAATGGCCGTACCGGCGATCTTGTTCGGGTCCTTCGGCTGCACCTGATATTCAACCACCTTGTCTTCGCAGACCTCACGCGGCCCGCTGCGCGACTCGGTAATCGGCTTGGCATCGAGCACCTCGCCCTTGACATTGATCGTCTTGGTGATTTCATCAACCTTGACGATGTCGGCATAATCACCGAACAGACGGCTCTGGTAGGCCGCCATCGCGGACCCGCCCACCAGGACGGCGATAACTGCAATAACGATGGGTTTGTTCATGGGCTATCCCTCAAGATGAAGTGGCAATGCAGCACTGGCTGCGGCGCCATTAGAAGCCTAGCAAGCTGAACCGCAGCCTGAATCAACAAACGTCGCATTCGGGAGCCGGCATGAAACAACTGATACTCGCACCGATTCTGCACTTCGCCCGGAAACTCCGATTTCCGACTTTGTTTATGCTCACGCTCAGCCTGTTCGTGCTGAACGTGCTGATTCCCGACCCGCTGCCATTCATCGACGAAATCTTGCTGGCGTTGGGCACACTGCTGTTTGCAGCATGGCGGCGCAAACCCGACGCCGGCCCCGATGCTGACTGACAGCCACTGCCATATCGATGTGGCGCAGTTCGACCGCGACCGCGATGCAGTGATCGCGCGGGCGCGCGCTGCTGGGGTCACCCGCCAGATCGTGCCAGCCATCGCGTTTGCCTCGTGGCCGCAATTGCGCACGGTCTGCGCACGCCATGACGGCTTATTTCCTGCCTACGGCCTGCATCCGATGGCCTTGCCCGAACACCGCCCGCAACATCTCGATGCCCTGCCCGACTGGATTGCGTGCGAACGGCCGCTGGCCGTGGGCGAATGTGGGCTCGACTTTTTTGTCGACGGTCTCGATCCCGACCTGCAGCGTCGCTACTTCAATGAGCAACTGCGCATCGCCCGTGAGTTCGACCTGCCGCTGATCATCCACGCGCGGCGCGCGGTGGATGAAGTAATTGCCAGCATCCGTCGCGTCGGCAAACTGCGCGGGGTGATACACAGCTTTTCCGGCAGCGAGGAACAGGCACGGCAGTTATGGCAACTGGATTTTCACATCGGCCTGGGCGGGCCGCTGACCTATCCGCGCGCCCATCGGTTGCATCGTCTGGTGGCAACGATGCCGCTGCAGCAGCTCTTGCTGGAAACCGACGCGCCTGACCAGCCCAACTGCGGCCATCAGGGTGAGCGCAATGAACCCGCGCGCTTGCTCGATGTGCTGAGCGTGGTCGCGCAATTGCGCGGCGAGTCCGAAGCACGCATTGCCGAGGCGACCACAGCCAATGCCGAGCACCTGTTTGGTTTCGGACAGTAGCGGGTCGCCCGCAGGGGCGGCTCTCGGCTTTTTGTAGGCCCACCCTGTGGGCGACCGGAATGTGCATGGCGAGTTCGGGTCACGCACAGGGTGCGCTCCCACAAAGGCAGATCACCGCTTTTTTGTAGACCACAGCAGGGCGACCTGACTGCCGGCAGGCCGAGCAAAGCAGGGGCATGACATCATGCAGCGGTGCGGTGATGCGCGCAGCGCAGATTTGCGCTCGGGAACCAAATCGCCCATCGGCACGTCGAAGCAGGGGTTCGCCCGGCCTGAAAGCGCAACGTGCGTCGCTACCGGGCACCATTGGAGACAATCATGCGTCAACTCTACACGGCTCTCGGCCTCGTCTTCGGCATCTTGCTGCTCCTTCCCAACGCCAATGCGCAGACAGCAGGCCAGGCAAAACCTGCGCCTTTGAACTTGCATGTCGAAGCCGGGCCGGAACCGGCCAAGGCACCCGTGCTCGCCAACCTCGCAATCGAGGGCTACAGCCCGGTTTCGTACTTTGAAAAAAACCTGCCGGAAAAGGGCAAGCCCGAGTTCCAAAGCACCTATGAAGGCAAGGTGTACTACCTCGCATCGGCCGAGCAGTTGGCGAAGTTCGCAGCCGACCCGAAGCACTATGCACCGGTGTTCGGCGAATACTGTCCCTACAGCCTCGCCCTTGGCCGGCGCGTAGCCATCGATCCGACCCGCTTTGAAATCGTGCAGGGGCAGTTGTTGCTGTTCCACAACTCGGCCGAACTCGATGCGCTGAGTGAATGGGACAAGAACAAGGACCCGAATCAACTGCTCAAGCGCGCCAAGGCCGAGTACACCCTGTTCCGGTTCTGAACAGCGCACGACAGCACACTTCCCTGAATCAATCGTCAATGGCCCCAGCGCGATGGCACCGCTGGGTGCGACAGCGCACGGACGCGCTGCGGCGACAATCTCACTATGCACGGGCTCCACCCACCTGATGCTGCGCGACTTCGCGCGGCGCGGGAGTTCATACGAGGTCGCCATGAAAAATCCAGACAAGCACACTGACTCTTGCTGCCCCCCCACCCCGATCACAAACGCAAAAGCAGCATCCAACAACGCAGCAACGGCAGTTGTTGCAATTGCTCAAGCGAAGGCAGCACCCGCGAAAGCTCCCGTAGCCGCCAGCACCCCAAAGTCCCGCTCATGAGCCTGCCCAGCATTGATGAACTCAAGGGCAAGTGGAAGCAGCATGTCGGCGCTGCCAAGATCGTCTGGGGCAAGTTGACCGAAGACGAACTGCTCAAATCCGAAGGCCATGCGCAAAAGCTGACCGGCCTGGTACAGGAGCGCTACGCAATCACCCGCGACGAAGCCGACAAACAGGTTTCCGCATTCTTCAAGAAACACGACTGAGGCATTTCCGGTTGCCGCTCCACACGCGGCGACCCGACTCTTGTTCAATCGCATTGAGCCTCGATCCCCGGCCGTAGCTGTGCCGGAGACCGGCTGCGATCACTCATAAACGGAGCTTCCCATGCAATCGCAAATTCGCAAGTCAGTCATCGCCTCAGCCATCGCGCTGAGTATGCTCACAGCTGCTGGCACTGCCAGCTCCAGCGACAGTGTTTCCCAGGAAGTGGTCCAGGCCCGTCAGGAAACCCAGATCTGGACCACCTACGCACTGAGCCCGTATTTGCGCGCCAACGACATCAAAGTGGTCGTACACGGCGACACCGCTACCCTCACCGGCAAAGTTGGCGAAGAGGTCGACAAGGATCTCGCCAAGCAGATCGCGCTGGGCGTCAATGGCATCAAGAAGGTGGACAACCAGATCGTGGTGACCTCGGACTACAAGGCGCCCCAGGTGTCCACCGACCGCACCTTCGGCGAGTTCATTGATGACACCACGATTACCACTGCGGTGAAATCCAAGTTGCTGTGGAGCAAGCAGGCCGAAGGCCTGGCGGCCGATGTCGACAGCCTTCGCGGCAAGGTCACCTTGCGCGGCACCGCCGACAGCGAAGCACACAAGAAAGCTGCTGGCCGCTTGGCCGGCAACACCATGGGTGTGCTGTCTGTGGACAACCGGATCGAAGTGCAATCTGCGAAGTCCACGCAGCGCAAACCTAGCACTTCGATGTCCGACACCTGGATCACCACCAAGGTAAAGTCGAGTCTGGCCTACTCATCCAATGTCGATGGTTCCGCGATCTCGGTCACCACCACCAAGGGCGTGGTCGAGCTGAGCGGCAAGGTACACAGCGGCGCGGAGCGCGCGTTGGCGGTGGAACTGGCGGAAAACATCCGCGGCGTGACTGCCGTCCATGCCAAGGGCCTCACCACGCTGTAATCCAACGTTACTCAAGCAAACCGCCGCGCAACCTCAGAACGAGGCGGCAGCGGCGGTTTTTTTGTGCGTGCTCGTGCATGCGTCCAATCCACCGCAGCCTTTTAGTACGCCGGCCGCAATCATCCGCAGCGAGCAAAATGCCCGAATTCGCTGTGGCGCCATAGGTGTGCCAGCGCACCGACGCAAGCCCAGCGGAAGCCGAGACTCAGGGCGCTTATTGAGCGGTAATCAATCCGTGGCAACCGTGCTTTGACACGGTGACCGCGGCATCACCGTGGCATCACCGTCGTTGCGAACAATGTCAATGCGTTCGGGAAGCGCTGAAGTCAGCGTCACACTGCTGCGCAAAGTCACGTGATCCAGCCGCGGCTTCAACACCGCATTCGATTTCCGTCGCCGGGTCGCATGCCGGAAAGCAACGGCGATTTCAACCAGGCCACCCCCATGATCAAACTCTTGCCGAATGCCCGCCTTTCCAACCGAACTTCTCCGCTTCCGATTGCGGTGTTGATGGCGGGCCTGCTTGTGCTCGCCGGCTGCGCAACCACCCCACCAGCGCCTGACCAGGCACTGCAGGCCGCGGAAATGGCCATCGGCAACGCCGAGCGTGATCGCGCGCCCGAGTTCGCCGCTGCCGAAATGAGCGGAGCCAGAGCCAAGCTTGCCGCTGCACGCGATGCCGCGCGCAACGAGCAAATGGTGCAGGCCAGGCGCCTCGCCGAGCAATCGCTGGCCGACGCCGAACTGGCTTCCGCCAAAGCCGAAGTTGCACAGGCCACAGCCGTCAACGACGAGATGCAAAAAAGCATCGATGCCCTGCAGCAGGAAATGCAGCGTAACCAGGAAGCCCACTGATGAACACACAAAGCCGCCTACTCAAACCACTGCTTGCCGCCGCCATCACCGCATTGCTCGCGGTCGCCTGCTCCTCAGTGAAGCCCACGCCTGAGGCTGCGATCAGCGCCCGCACCAAGCTGACTCAGTTGCAGGCCAATCCGCAACTGGCCAGCCGTGCCCCGATTGCGATCGAGGAAGCCGAAGCCGCAGTACGCGCCGCTGAAGTTCCGTACAAGGATGAGGCGTTGACCAATCACCTGGTCTTCATCGCCGAGCGCAAGGTGGATACTGCTGTCGCACTGGCGCAAAACCGGATGCTGGTGGACCACCGCAAGGTGCTCAGCGATGAACGCAACAGCATGCGCCTGCGAGCACGCACCAACGAGGCCGACTGTGCGCACGTCGATGCCGACATTGCGCGCAGTCAGGCCGATCAGGCACTGGTGGTCGCCGATGCAGCGCGGATGCAAAATGCCGAGTTGAAGCAGCAGATCGCCGAACTCAATGCGCGTGAAACTGATCGTGGGCTGGTAGTTACCCTCGGCGACGTGCTTTTTACCACCGGTCGCGCCGAACTCAAGGGTGGTGCTACCAGCAACCTCAACAAGCTCGCCGCGTTCCTCAACGAGTATCCGGATCGCACCGTGGGCATCGAAGGGCATACCGACAGCACCGGTAGCGAGAGCTTCAACATGAACTTGTCGCAGCGTCGCGCTGATTCGGTAAAGGCCTACCTCACCGGCCAGGGCATCGCCGCCTCTCGGCTTGATGCGCTTGGCAAGGGCGAAGCCTACCCGGTATCCGGCAACGATTCGGCAACCGGTCGCCAGCAGAACCGTCGCGTCGAGGTGATCATCGCCAACACCATCAGCCGATAATCCAGAAAACCGCAGCAGTTGTATTTACGCCGCCGTGCCGTCATCGCACGAATGAACGTCAACATAAACCCCAGCTTTTGCTGGGGTGACTATCGGTGATTTGTTGACCATTCAAACAGTATCGGCACCTGACCAATTATTTCGCCACCCCCCTGCGCTAGTGCTGTCCGATATCGACGAAAGTTGTGAGCGAGCAAACGACACCGTGGCACTGATCTTGCCGTTGCATAACGTTGGCCGCCCACAGGGTGGGTTCCTACAACAAGCGAAGATATTTCCCTGTAGGAGCCCACCCTGTGGGCGACAATGAAACAGCGTGCTGGAGCAACTGTGTTGCACGCCGGTGCGAGCCAGTGCTTCTGTGGGAGCCGGCCTGCCGGCGAACGAACTGGCGAAAGAGCTTCGCGCGCAGAGCCTGCCCCAGACTTGATCTGCCGACATGCGATACGCGCTATCCCGGTATGCGAGCAACAGCACCGCTCCTGCCACCAGCAGCAGGCACGCAAGGCAAACCATGCCAAACGGCAGTCGAGTTGAACACGAAGTATCTGGAACCAGCCAATGTAGGCATGGGCATGATGGGCGCACTGGGCAGTGTCAAGGGTAAATGACGCATCGCGCCAAGTGATGCTACCTGCATCGCGATCTCAGCTGCGCGGTTCAACCTGTGCCGCACGCAACAACTCGCCACTCTCGATCAACTGCACCGCAACGCGAATATCGCCATCCATCGCACGATCCACCGGCATGAAGGCGATGTGTTGGCGTAGCGCCGCCAGCGCCCGCGCTACGGCCGCGCCTGGAGCAAACGCGGGGCAATCGGCCAACTCCTTGCGCAGGCCTTCCACCTCGGCCAGAAACGCCGGATACGCAGCGGCGCCAGGCGCCGGCGCACCAGCCACCTTGCTGGCGAACTGCGCGGCATCACTGCGCCGTGCCAGCGCACGCGCGGCATTGATCATGTCGCGGCGCAAATCCAGTGCCTGCGCGGCGGTGTACAGCTCCAGCGCCAGCACCCGCGCCAGGTCGTGGGTCATGTCGAGCACATGACGCGCTTCGTTGGCACCCATCGATACGTGGTCTTCGGCATTGGCGCTGGTGGGTATCGAGTACACACAGGCCGGGTGCGCGCGCGTGGCCAGATCATTGACCAGCGCGGCGGCGGTGTATTGCACGATCATGAAACCCGATTCAGTGGCG
>PGZE01000064.1 GCA_002840015.1 Gammaproteobacteria bacterium HGW-Gammaproteobacteria-2
GCCGGTGCTGGCGCGGGCGGAAACAAACAATACGTCACCGGGTTGCAGGCGTGCTTGCAGCGCCGGGGTGATCTCGATGCGCACACGCAGGCGTGGGCCGTCGCCGGTTGCGGCCGCTACGGGCTCAACCACCGGCGCTGGCGCTGCGGGCAATTGCGGAGCAGGCGACGCTGCGGCCGGACGAACCCGGGACACCCACAATCTCGCCCACCCACAATCTCGCTGATCTTCACGGGCTTTGGCGCTAAGGAAGTGCCATTGCAGTCTGACCCCGGTTTTCCGGCGACGGATCCATCGCCTTGCACATGCCGCCGCGAGGCCAATGAAGCGTGGCTAAGCGCGCTTCTGCGCCTCGCAGTTCACTGCGAACGAAGCCGCATCGACGCCCTCGCGCAGGGACAGCAAGGTGACGGCGCACTTCTCGCCGGTGCGGCGGGTGAACGGCAGCGACTCGCCAGGCCGCAAGTTCGTCTGTCCGGCTTTTCCGGCATTGGCCGGCGTCGAGAGCGTGGCTCGGATCCACGAGCCTCCGATGTCATTCACGGCCACCACCGTGCCCGGATCGAGCTGGAAGGACTCCTGCTCGGACAGGATCACGTCATAGCCACCCGAGACCTTTCCCGCCTGCGCCAAGGAACGCCGCAGCACTTCGTTTTCCTGGGTGGACAGGCGCAGCTTGTCCAAGTTGCCCGTATTGGTGCGCTCAAGCGCGCGTACCGCAGCACGCACTTCCCCGAGTACGTTGCCGCCCACTTCACCGCGCAGGGCGTCGAGCCCCGCCTTGAGGTCCTCGAAACCCTGACGCTGCTGCTCGGCGATGGTTTCGATGTAGTCGTCTTCTTTGATGACCAAGCCCTTGGCCCAAGCGTAGGCGTCCTGGCCGATCCAGCCAAGCACGATGAACATCAGGGAGGCCAAGGCACTCAAGAACGGCGCCTCGCGAATCCTGAGGGCCAACTCACGAGTGTTGGCGAGCCAGCGGCCGAAGCGCGAAATATTACCCGGCTGCGGCGCCTCCGCAGGTAATGGCGCAATATTGTTGTCCATGGAATCCCCGCCCGGCGGTCTTGCCTGAGTGCGGCAAGTATAATCGAACCGAATCGAACCGGGACGAATCGAACCGGGACACCCATGTGTTTCGACTGATCAATGCGAAACACTGGGCGAAACACTGGGGACCCCACATATCTTAGGCGAATGGCCATGCGCCCCAAGCCCAGCCAGAAGGGTGACTGGTGCGGTATTGCGCCTACCCGCAACAACAACACGACAAGAACCGGTCAGTGGCGAGAACGGGATTCACCGCCTCGCTGCGTGCGAGCGGACGAGAACGCATTGCCCTTTTGGCAGCGGCGGCGAAATGGTGACCCGAAGCCGCTGGGATCAACACCCCGCACTGAATCTATTTCACGTTATCGACGCATCCAATGCCCAGATGCCGTGAGTACTGCGAACCTGCAGTCCTTGCGGATCAGTAGATCATCCACCGCCGGGTGGATGAATGGGACAGCCACCAGGACAGCACCGATGAAGACTCCAAATCCGTTGAACACATTTGCACGCAGAACACCGCTTTATTCCACCCTGTTGGCTTTGGGCGCATTCCTTTACCCCTTGTCGGGTGTAGCACAGACTGCGGCCGCTACCTTGCCGACCACACCCATCGGCCAGCTTGGCGCCGAGCTTATCCGCCACATCAACAACGACAGCCCAGCGCAGATTCAACAGTGGGCGCCCAGTGTCCTGTCGGCAGCAGTCCCTGCGGTCGACAAGGCGGATTTTGTCGCAAACATCAGCTCGGCGGCGCGCGATAGTGGCGGCGTCGATCTGTTCGATGTGCGGACCGATCCGCGTCGACCCGGCCCGCTTCAAATGGTGGTCAAAGCACGCCGCACCGGTCAGTTGGGCTTGTTTTTCATCGCCGCCGATCCAGCCCAACCCAGCCAGCTGGCGCAGGCCTATCTCGGACCCATGGACGATCCAGCGCTGTATGCCGACTGGCCGCAGAAGGCGGTATCGCACACCGAACTTGCGCGGCTGATCCACGACACGCTCGACCGCCTCGAGCGCACTCAGGATTTCTCCGGTTGCGTAACGGTCACCGTTCACGCCAAAACCATCTTCGACGAATGTCGTGGCGAAGCTGACCGCCGTTTTGCCGTGCCGATCGATAAGCAAACCAGGTTCCACATCGCTTCGATCGGCAAGACGTTTACCGCCGTGGCAATTGCCCAGCTCGTTGAAGCGGGCAAGCTGTCCTGGGACACCACGCTGGCCCAAGTGGTGCCCGAGTACCCGGACCACGAGGCTGCGAAGAAGATAACGGTCTGGCAACTCTTGCACCACACCTCGGGTCTGGGCGACATGCTCGTTCCGGAGTACTTCGCGAACCGCGAACGCTTCATCGCTCCGGCCGACTATCTGGGCCTCATCGCCCGGCAACCCAAGCTAAGCGAACCCGGCAAGGAATGGAACTACAGCAATGCCGGCTTCATGCTGCTCGGCCGCATCATCGAAAACGTCTCCCATCAGGACTACGACGGCTACATCCAACGGCATATATTCACGCCGGTCGGAATGCAGGCCAGCGGCTTCGACCGGCTGGACGAGATCACGCCGAAGTTGGCCGTCGGTTATTACCGCGACGGTATGTTTTCGAGTATCTGGAAGATGGACTGGTCAAAAATCCAGTTCAAAGGCGGCCCGGCGGGCGGGGGCTACTCTAATAACACCGACATGCTGCTCTTCGCCGATGCCCTGCGTAATGGCCGGTTGGTCAAACCGGCGACGCTTGCCAAGATGTTCGCCGACCAAGTGCCGGCCGGCCCCGGGGGCTATGCCGCCGGATTCGGCGATCGTCTCTCGCACGGCAGTCCTATTCGCGGCCACGCTGGAGGTATCGAAGGCAGCACGGCCAATCTGCAAATGGTCTGGAACGCCAACGCGGCCGTCGCGATGACCAGCAATCAAGGCCCTTCGGAAACGTGGATGCTGGCCGAGCGTATCGCCGACTTGCTCGCTGCCGAAGTCGAGAAGCCTCACAAACCCTGAGAACATCGGTTCAATCGCCATCCTCACAAATCCTGGAGATCAAAAATGCAACCTGTTGAACTATTCCTTCCCCTGATCATGTTGAGCGCGCCGGTAGCGATCGTGCTGATCGTCCTGCGCTACCGCTACCAGCAGACGCAGGCGCGGTATCGCACCCTGCTGCAACTGGCCGACAAGGGCGTGGAGCTGCCGACGCAACTGCTGATCGAGCCGCAGATCGCCTATTCCGAGCGCCGTCGCGCACTGGTGCTCATCAGCGGCGGCATCGGACTGATGCTCACGCTGGTCGCATTGCCGGGCCATCTCAACGATGGGCACAGCATCCGTGAAATGTGGGGCTTGGGCTTGCTTCCATTGATGACAGGACTGGGCTATCTCGCCAGTTGGTGGTTGAACCGGCGCGGTGACGTGCGTGGCTGACAGCGCCGCCGAGGCGCGCATCGATCAGACACTGGTGGCGCGTGCCCTGCTGGGCGACGACCGCCAAGCGTTCGAGCAACTGGTGCGCCGCCATCAGGGCATGGTCCGTGCGCAGTTGCGCCGTCTTCTGCACGGCGACGAGGCAGCGGCCGACGACCTGGCGCAGGAAACGTTCCTGCTCGCATGGCGCAAGCTCGATCAGTTCCGCAGTGATGCACGTTTCTCAACCTGGCTCTATCGCATCGCTTACTCCTGTTTTCTCCAGATGTGCCGCACGAAGTCATGGGCTGCCCGAAATGCGCAAGACAACGAGATGGAGCAACTGCCAGCACCCACGAACGCGATGGATTTGCGATTGGACCTGGCGCGCGCCATGCAGCATCTGTCCGCTGCGGAACAGGCTGTCCTGCTGCACTGTGTGCAACTGGGGCTGAGTCACGAAGAAGCGGCGTATGTTCTGGCGATGCCGCTGGGCACGGTAAAGACCCACGCGATGCGTGGCAAGGCAAAACTCAAGACATGGCTGTCGGCCTGGCATGACGCCACCGGCGAGGAGCGCGTTCCATGAATTCACAACACGACAACGACATCGACGCACTGCTTCGGCAGTCCTTTGACGGCCCCACGCCCGACGCCGGTTTTTCCGATCGCGTGATGCAGCACGTGCTACCTCGCCGCCGCCGATCCGTATGGCCACTCGTGGCGGGCATTCTCGTCGGAACCGTCTTGTGCTCACTGAGCCTGAATAACTCACCGCTGTGGCACGCAGCTTGGCATGGCTTGCTCGTCGGCGAATGGTCCAGCTCGACCATCATCATGCTGTCGACGATGACCGGAATGTCACTGCTCGCGCTCGGCTGGACCCTTGCGGAAGCCGACGATGACGAACCCAGGTCACCCACACTCTCGCGAGAATGGCGCTGATGCCGGCCTCGGATGTTCGGGACTACCGTTCCCGTCTCGTCGTTAAGGCACGAAATCACGCATCATTTGATGCCATATTCGCCACGACCGTTCGTGAGGCCCTGCGTGCCTTGATCGAACGCGAAAGCGCCCGCCGTCTTGCGCGCCAGGGCGGCAGCGAGCCCGACTTGAAGCCGGCGCCGCCCAGGCGCCATCACGCCACGTGATCCTGGTTGAGGAGCGATAGCCCGATGCATCAACGGCGCTGGATTCCTGCTTCCGCAAGAATGACGGGCCAAAAAAACACAGCCCATGCGGTACACATCGCCAACACGCACCATGCTCTGCCTTTTCGCCGCCACACAGGCGGGGTTTCTGTTGACGCTGATGCCCTGCGGGCTGCCGGGGTTGGTGCAACGGTGATAGTCTTTTCCAATTCAGGTATGAGCCTGGAGGAAGCTGATTTGCGTGTGGCGCACGGGGTCGATGGGTGGTTGGGGAGTTGAGTGTAGAACAGCTGCTTGGCTGCGGTATGAGTGTGGTTATCCGGTGCGTTTGAGTGCGGTTTTGAACAGCTTGGCACGCGCCAGTTGCAGTGCTTGAGCGGCTTGCACATCGGTTTGCTGTTGTGCCCGTTGTTGCAGATGTTGGACGAAGCCGCTACGCGGAGGAAGCCCCATTGCGGCTGCCGTGAAGTCAAGATAGTACCTCGCCCCTCGGCCGAGGGCTATCCACGACCAACACGAGGTTACCGCAAGATGGAAGACCTGTCCGCTGTCGCCGCCGCCTTTGCCCACAACTACCAGTCGCACCTGAAACACCTCACGCTCAAGAGCCTCCAACCCAAGACGGTGGAGGCGTACTCGCGCGCCATTCGCCGGCTCGGCGAATACTTCGATCAGCGCATTGATGCGCTCACTGAGGCGCAACTGGTCGAATACTTCACCGATCTGATCGAGAGCCACTCCTGGAGCACGGTGAAGCTCGATCTGTACGGGCTCAAGTTCTACTACGAACACGTGCTCAAGCAGCCGTGGCTGGCGCCGGGATTGATCAAGCCGCCGCGCTCGCAACGCTTGCCCGATATCGTCACCATCGCCGAGGCCGACCGATTGTTTCTCGCCACGCGCGTACACAGTTACCACGTGTTCTTCTTCACGCTATACAGCCTCGGCCTGCGCCTGGGCGAGGGCTTGCGGCTGCGCGTCGGCGACATCGATGCGGCGCGGCAGCGGGTACACATCCGCGATGCCAAGGGCAACAAGGATCGGCTGGTGCCGTTGCCGCAGGCTACCTATCGCCTGCTGCAAGCGTTCTGGCAACGGCATCGCAATCCATCGTTGCTGTTCCCCAATCGCGCCGGTGGGCTGGTGGGTGCGCGCACCGCCACCACGCCGCTCGATCTCGGTGGCGTGCAGACCACCCTGCGCAAGGTGGTTGCGGGGTGCGGTCTAAAAAAAACATTTCGCCGCACAGCCTGCGCCACAGTTACGCCACGCACCTGATCGAGGCCGGCGTCGATCTCCTGGAGGTCCAGAAGATTCTCGGCCATCACTCGATCCTCACCACCGCCCGCTACACCCATCTGACCGATCACACCGCGCACCACGCCATCGAGCGCATCAACGGCCTGATGGACGGCTTCATCCTGGCACGCGCGGTGAAGTCATGACCACGCTCGCCGCCGTCATCACCCGCTTTGAAGCCGACCTCCACGCCCGCTTCGGCGACCGACTCACTGCCGATCAGCGACGCGCACTCCACGCCATGCAGCGCTGTCGCAGCGCCGCCAGCCCGATGATGCAACTGCGTTGCGTGGGCTGCGAACAACACACACCCAACCGGGACACCCATGTGTTTAGGCTGATCAATGCGAAACACTGGGCGAAACACTGGGTGTCCCACATCATTGTCCCACATCATTGACGGCGTGCAATTCGAACTGCACCTGCAAGGCATCGGCCGGTGGCCGAAGCGAGGGCGGTGATTGGCCGATCACCCGCTGACGAAAGACCCCGCTGTTTGTGGGAGCGCGCTGGCGCGCGACAGGCGCAACAACGATACGCCACCTGCCGCAGTTCGCCCGCCAGCGGCGGCCTTTCGCCAATGCATCCCATATCGCAGCGCTTTCACCTGTCCTGGAAGCACGCACCTCTGCGCGTGCCGTCATGGGTGCGCGGCTACGACCTGCCAGCGGCGGATCGTGCCGCCGCGAACGCCCGGCAGGGCCGGGATTTGGGAAGCTGAGCGTTCGCGTGGCGGTTGATCTGTTATCCCGAGCACGAGGCCTTCATCCGCGTCCAGACGAATAACGCGACTGACCACCCAGCATTCCGCACCATCGTCAGCATGCCGTGGCCGAAATGCGCCGTGCTCGACGTTGTTGGAGTACAGCCGACATGCTACATGCTGCAGTCCCGTCGAAAAGTGGGCGCAAGCAGACAACCACCACCGAGGCGACGAAGCTGTCCGCGTTACGGGTCCAATTCGGCGGGACTTCGGTCGCACCACCGCCATGCAACAATGGAGGACCTGACCCCGGCGCCATGGAGGACCTGACCCCGGCGCCCGGGCTAGTACGGTCCTTGCTACTCCTCACGTTGATGACGTGCATCCCGTTGGAAGCTGCAGGTTGACATTCTGATGAATGTGTGGAACTTTGGCGTCGCCTCGATCCCAAGGTGTGCCCGAAGCTGGAGTGACATATGCGAATTTCATCCGGGGCTATGCTTTAGTCGACTTGCATTGCGGCCGTCGCGCTCACCCCCTGCTACTGTTGAAGCATCATGCCCTCTGCCTACCGTGGTCGGCCCGGGTAGCACTGGGTTGTCGGCTGCCGCAACGACAACCCAGCTTACTGATAATTTTGGCTTCTACGAGTGGAGCGATTTGACTAGCTCTTGGAAGCAACTTGTTTCAACTTACGACCCTGTCGGTGACACTGAAACGTTTCAGTCGGGAGATATCGTATTATCACCAACTATTTTTAGTGGTGGTGGTGGTGGCGGTGGCGGTGGTGGTGGTGGAGTTGTAGTAAATGCAAAGAAAGGATCGGGTATTTCGAGCCTTTGTGATGATCCGGTCACGCTCCCCGCCACGATTGTAACAGGGACACGCCCAGTGGGTTTAGGCGTAATGATTGTATTTCGCAGAACCGGCGGCGGCGGCGGCGCTGGTGGTGGAGTGGGCCGGCCACGATTCGGTGGTGTTAAGCAAGCGGATCAATCAATCACGTGTGCCAATTCGGATATTAATGGTAGAAAAGAGGCTGTGCTTAACGCTTTACGAGGATTGTCGATATTCACTCCTGTAAACACTACATTTTTGATAAATTTCGCCCCTGGATCATCCGAAATTTGGCAAGTTACTGTTCCTACCTTCAGCGACAAAGGCTTAATTCCAATTGGAGGTTGTATTAGCAAGTAAATATGGCGATTGACGATGCGAAAACGCGCAATCGCGCGAATCGCTTGAGTGTGTTTTCTATCATGCCGACACCGAATTTTTCGAGGAATTTATGGAAGCGTGGTCATCCAATAGAAAACTGCTCATAGTAGGGATATGTGTCGTTTTCGTATTAGTTGCCGTAGTTGCCTCAAATACCAAGTATCTCGACAGTATAATTGCATTCCGCAGCGCTGCTGATGGCCACCTCAGTAAAATTGGTAATAAGGCCGCGGCCGGGCAGCACACGGTCGAATCGCGAGGGGTAGAAGGTGTGTTGGGTGTGTTGGGTGTGGCCACTACTGCTGCGAAAGAGATAACTAGGAAATCTCTATACAATGTAAGAACTGAGAGTGATCTTTTGTCGTCGTCTGCGATGGCGCCTTCTGAGCTTCAGTACGACGCGGAGAAACTACTAGACTGGGCTGTTTCACTGTGCGCACTTGATATAAATAATTATTATTATCGTCATGCCCCCTCAAACAGTGATAGCGCCAAGAATGAAGTCGAGTCATTGAGGCTCGTCAATTTATTTTCACGCACTTTTTGCGTGAGTGGCGTGGGCAACGGAGCGCTTGTTAGTGCGCGCGACATAATGCGTGAAAGAATTGCTGGCAATGGTCTAAACGCGGCGATTGAGTTTGCAAAAATGGTAGATGCCGATTCGAGCCTTGAGGACAGAAGTTTCGCGCAGGTCGCGCTTTTGGATATCGTTAAGAGCACCGAAAGTCCGGCCCTGTTTCAAGACGCAGCTGAATTACTATCTGATGGCAGCCTCGGCGATTGGCAGCCAAATGGGTTCGAATGGAAGTACAAGGATTCTGAGTTCCGGCGCGGTGCCGCAATTCTTGGAAGTATTATTGCGCGATGTCAATTGTTCTCTGATTGCGGGCCTGGCACACTAATGTCTATAAGGTATTGTTTGCCATTAGATTGTCGTTTCGGTAAGTCAATTACAGACCACCTAAGTTATCAAGTTTCGCCTGTGATGAGGGAGGATGCGGAAGCGTACGCGAACGCGCTCCTAGCGCAGGTACGTGGGCATTAACCGGTCACAGCCCCGGGGTCAGGTCCCAAACCGGGACATACATGGACGCCCCCGCCGACGCAAATCGGAAGCGGGAAAATCGGAAGCGGGACACCCACAATCTCGCCAGCACGGCTTGCTGTCAAGCGCGTCGGATCGCGCTGAATCGCGTTCTGGACGGCGGCTGCTTCGCTGCGCGTGCGATACGCGCACGGGCGTCTTAATATCACAGGATGGATGCGTAGTTGACTTGCGCGTGTGCCAAGCACATTGCACGGGACTCAGTGATTCGCTTGCAGCAACCGTCGTGCTGCACCAATGCGCACCTGACGCGGCCATTGTGCAGCATCGTGGCCCAGTCGCTGCAATGCGCGTGGCGGCGGGCCGGTCAGCGTGCCGCGCTGTAACCGTCCGCCACAGCCCATCTATTCCGTAACCGCCGAGTGCGGTTTGATGAGCGCTCGGTAGCTGATACGGAGCGCAAGGTGCGATGAAGCGGGAGCGATGTGGTGCGGTGGTGTGGGCGATGCGGTTGCACGAATGGCGGTGCAGTGGGATGTCGTTGTCGGCGTACTGCCGGTTCACCGGCTGGAGTTATGCGACGGCGCGGGCGTGGCGGCTGCGTTGGCTGCGTGATCTGCGGGGGCCGTTGCCGCAGTTCGCGGTGTGGGAATGATGCCGGTGCTGGCGGGCTCGGCGGTGGTGCGGGTGAGCTTGGCGCCGGTGGATTTTCGTCTGGGTCTGGATGGCTTGAGCCTGCGCGCGCAGGCGGTGGCCGGCGCATCGGTGTTCACCGATGTGTTCGTGTTCTTCAACCGGGGTTTGGACAAGGTCAAGATTCTGCGCTACGACCGGCACGGGTTCTGGCTGTGTTATCAGCGTTTGGCGCGCGGCCGGTTCGTGTTGCCGGGGGCGGCGGTGCTGGATGCGGTGGAGTTGGGGTTGTTGCTGGAGGGGATTGATTTGTCGGTGCGCCGGCTGCAGCCGGTGGTGGCGAAACGGTTGGCGTGAGGGGCGGAATACAGCGAAAATGAGCGATATAATGCGTTGAATACATTGACAATAATCGGATTTTCCGGGATAATTTCCCGATGCCAGCAACGTCCTTTTCCGCCACCGATTTTGCCGCACTACAGGCGGAAAACGCTGCGCTGCGCGGGCAAGTTTCCGGCTTTTCGAACGAGGTCAAAAGCCTCTCGGCGCTGGTCGAGAAGCTGACGTTTCAACTGGCGATGCTCAGGCGCATGCAGTTCGGGCAGAAGTCCGAGGCGAGCGCGCGCATGGGCGATCTGTTCGGCACCCCGATCGAGTTGGACCTGCCGGGCGCGCCACCCAAAACGCCGCCGCGCAAGATCAGCCGCGAGCCCAAGGCCGCGCCGCGCGTCACCCTGCCGCCAAATCTGCCGGTGGAAACGGTGGTGATCGACCTGCCCGCAGCCGACAAACGCAGCGACGATGGCACGCCGTTGCGCCAGATCGGCGAGGAAACTTCTGATCGCCTGGCGGTGACGCCGGGCCGCTTCTACATCAAGCGCACGGTGCGCCCGAAGTACGCCGATCCCGCTTTTCCCGAGAACGGCGTGCGCTGCGCGCCGCTGCCGGCGCGGGTTATCGATGGCGACTTGCTCGATGAGAGCGTGTTGGCGGATATTGCCATCCGCAAGTTCGACGACCATCTGCCGCTGCACCGCATCAGCGAGATCTACTACCGCGATGGCGGCGTCGATCTGGCCAAGCAGACCCTGAGCGATGCCGTGCTCGCTTGCGCGAGCTGGTTGGCGCCGCTGCACGCCGCCGTGCTGGCCGCGCTCAAGGCCGATCGAGTGCTGCATGTGGATGAAACCGTGCTGCCCCCGCAAGCGCCGGGCAAGACGATCAAGGCGCGTGCCTGGGCTTACGTTGGCACGGCGGTCAAACTGATCGGGTACGACTTCACGCTTACCAAGGCAGGCCACCATGTACGCGAACGCCTGGCCGATTGGGGTAGCTCCGAGCGCCCGGTGTACCTGCAAGCCGATGCGGCGAACAATTACGACGGCTTGTACCGACAATCCCCGCACATCCGCGAGGTCGCCTGCTCGGCAACTGCTCCTGCGTTGCTCTACCTCCTGCATCCATGCAGTCGTGGGCGCATGCCCGGCGCAAGTTCTTTGATATTGCCAAACACGGCAACACCCCCACCGCCAGCGGCGCGCTCGAACGCATCAATGCCCTGTTCGAGATCGAACGCCAAGCCAGCGAGGCCAACCTCGATCACGAGGCCCGAGGACGATGGCGCGCCGAACACGCCAAACCCAAACTCGACGAGTTGAGACAATTTCTCGACGCCGAGCAACAGCAACTGTTGCCCAACACCCCACCATGGCCGCCATCGGCTATGTCCAGAACCACTGGCAGGCATTCACCCGCTACCTCGAAGACGGCCAGTGCGTGATCGACAACAACGCCGCCGAACGCGCCCTGCGCGTGGTCGCCGTCGGCCGCAAGAACTGGCTGTTCGCCGGTTCCGAACGCGGTGGCCATGCCGCCGGCATCTTCTACACCCTGATCGAAAGCGCCAAGGCCAACGGCCACAACCCGCGCGTCTACCTCGAAGACGTCCTGCGACGCTTGCCGACTACCCTCGATAAACACCTCGACACCCTGCTGCCGCATCGCTGGGCTCCGCCCGTCAACACCGTCGACATTTCACCGTAGCCTGCGGCTTGCGGATAGATGGGGTGTGGCGGACGGTTACGCCGCGCTTGTTCGGATGCACCTGGCGGCCGGTCCAATCGGACGCGAACCCGGGACACGCGAACCCGGGACACCCACACTCTGAAAAGACAACGCAGGAAAGGACAACGCAGGAAAGGACAACGCAGGACACCCACACTCTCGCGAGGATGGCTAGGACAACGCAGGACACCCACACTCTCGCGAGGATGGCGCTGATGCCGGCCTCGGATGTTCGGGACTACCGTTCCCGTCTCGTCGTTAAGGCACGAAATCACGCATCATTTGATGCCATATTCGCCACGACCACCATCGCCCTGGACGACAAATTGATTGCCAAAGCCCAGCAGCTCACCGGTCTGCAAGAAAAACCGGCCTTGGTTCGTGAGGCCCTGCGAGCCTTGATCGAACGCGAAAGCGCCCGCCGTCTTGCGCGCCAGGGCGGCAGCGAGCCCGACTTGAAACCGGCGCCGCCCAGGCGCCATCACGCCACGTGATCCTGGTTGAGGAGCGATAGCCCGATGCATCGTCGGCGCTGGATTCCTGCTTCCGCAGGAATGACAAGCAAAAAAACACAACCCATGCGGAACACATCGCCGGTACGTACCATGCTCCGCCTTTTCGCCGCCACACAGGCGGCGCTTCCCTTGACGCTTGTGCCCTTCGGGCTGCCGGCGTTGGTGCAACGGTGATTAGCCAGCACACACACTGCGCCACTACACTGTGCGCCTGTGCCCAACGCTCACCAAGCCCTGATGTCCGAACCCATCCTCGATCTGTCGCCCTCGCCCGGCGACAGTGTGAAGACCACCACCTGCTACATGTGCGCCTGCCGCTGTGGCATCAAGGTGTGGCTAAAGGATGGCAAGCTGCGCTACATCCAGGGCAATCCGGCGCACCCAGTCAACCGCGGGGTGCTGTGCGCCAAGGGTGCGGCCGGGATCATGCAGCATTACTCGCCGGCGCGGCTGAAAAAGCCGCTGCTACGGGTGGGTGAACGCGGGGCTGGCGAGTTTCGTGAAATCGAGTGGGATGAGGCGCTGTCGATTGCCGCCGGCTGGCTGGGCGCAATCCGCGAGCGCAATCCCGATGAACTGGCTTTTTTCACCGGCCGCGACCAGAGCCAGGCGCTGACCGGCTGGTGGGCGCAGCAGTTTGGCACCATCAATTACGCCGCGCACGGCGGCTTTTGCTCGGTGAACATGGCCGCCGCCGGGCTTTACACGCTGGGCGGCAGTTTCTGGGAATTCGGCGAGCCCGACTGGGAGCACACCCGCTACCTGATGCTGTGGGGCGTGGCCGAGGATCACGATTCCAACCCGATCAAGCTGGGCCTGGGCCAGCTCAAGGCGCGCGGCGCCAAGATCGTGGCGATCAATCCGGTGCGCACCGGTTATGGCGCGATTGCCGATGAATGGGTCGGCATTCGCCCCGGCACCGACGGCCTGCTGGCGTTTGCGCTGATCCACGAACTGCTGCGCTGCGATCGTATCGATCTGGACTATCTGGTGCGCTACAGCAATGCCCACTGGCTGGTGATCCGCGATCCGGGCGCCAGCGATGATGGCTTGTTTGCGCGTGATGAACAGGGCCGCGCGTTGTGTGCGGTGCGCAAGTCCGAACCCTCACCCCCAACCCCTCTCCCGGTGGGAGAGGGGAGCGAAGGCCGTGCAACGCACGCGGGAACGCAGTTCGTGCCTGCGGATCGCACCGGCATCGCGCCGCTGGTGGTCGGCGAATACACCCTGCCCGATGGCCGCCTGGCGGTACCCGCATTGCACCTCGTGGTTGAGCGTTACCTCGACCCGCAATACGCGCCGGCTGCGGTGGCCGAGCGCTGCGGTGTGCCCGCCGCCACCATCCGCCGGCTGGCGCAGGAGCTGGCACAGGCGGCTTTCGACAGCAATCTGCGGCTGCCGATCCGCTGGACCGATGTACACGGGGTGGAACACGCGGAAATGATCGGGCGACCGGTGGCGATGCACGCGATGCGCGGCATCAGCGCGCACTCCAACGGCTTTCATACCTGCCGTGCGCTGCACCTGTTGCAACTGCTGCTCGGTGCGGTCGATACCCCGGGCAGCTTTCGCTATCAGCCGCCGTATCCGCGTCCGATTCCGCCGGCCAACCGCCCTGGCAAGAGCCGCCGCGCCGATGGCTCGCTCGATGCTGGCCCGCTGGGCTTTATCCACGGCCCGGAAGATTTGCTGGTGGACGAAAACGGCCAGCCGCGCCGGATCGACCATGCGTTTTCGTGGGCCTATCCGCTGGCCGCGCACGGCATGATGCACACCGTGATCCGCAACGCCTGGGCCGGCGACCCCTACCCGATCGATACCCTGTTCCTGTTCATGGCCAACATGAGCTGGAACTCGTCGATGAACACCACGCAGACGATGCACTGGCTCACCGACAAGCACGCCAATGGTGAGTACCGCATTCCGCACATCATCTACGCCGATGCCTATGCCTCGGAAATGGTGGCCTACGCCGACCTGGTGTTGCCCGACACCACCTACCTCGAACGTTTCGATGCGATCTCACTGCTGGATCGGCCGATATCCGATGCTGATGGTGTGGCCGATGCGCTCCGCCACCCGGTGCTTGCGCCGGAAACCGAGAGCGGCGCGCGCGAGGTGCGTGGCTTTCAGTCGGTGTTGCTCGAGCTTGGCGCGCGGCTGAAGCTGCCGGGCATGGTCACCGCCGACGGCGCGCCAAGCTACCACGACTACGCCGATTACATCGTGCGCCACGACCCCGATCAGCTCAAACGCTATATCGACAACGGCGGCTTCTGGCGCGCCGAAGTGCCACTCGCGGGCCGTTACTACAAGATGGCCAACCGCGATTACCTGCACTGGGCACAGGGCATGGGCCTGATTGCCAAGGCCGAGCCGATCACGTTGCAGGTGTACTGCGAAACCCTGCAAAAATTCCGCCTGGCCGGGCAAGGCCATGGCCTGCATACGCCACCAGCCGAGCATCGCGAACGGGTGGTGCGCTATTTTGATCCGCTGCCGCTGTGGTACGAGCCGCTGGAAGGCGCGGCCGAATCCGCGAACGCCTGGCCGCTATCGGCGATCAGCCAACGCCCGATGTTCATGTACCACGCCTGGGGCGCGCAAAATGCCTGGCTGCGCCAGATCGCCACCCGCAACTACCTGTACTTGCATCCGGATACCGCCGCGCGCTTTGGCGTTGGTGATGACGACTGGGTGGCGCTGAGCTCGCAGCACAGCCAGATCGTGGTGCCGGTGCGGCTCGCCGCCAATGTCCAGCCCGATACGGTGTGGACCTGGAACGCCATCGGCAAACGCCGTGGCGCCTGGCGTTTGAGCAAGGATGCGCCGGAAAGCAAGCAGGGTTTCCTGCTCAACCATCTGATCGACGATCTGCTGCCCGATGGCAGCTACGCCAATGCCGACCCGATCACCGGCCAGGCGGCGTGGTTCGATCTGCGGGTCAGCCTGCAACGGGTCGAAGCACCCGATGCGCAATCCCATCCCCAGTTCGCCGCGTTGAAGTTTGCCAAAGCCCCCGGTGAGCTGACGCGTTCCAACCGGATTGGCCGCCGATGACCGACCTACCCAAACAGCCTGGCAAACGACAGCTTGGCCTGGTAATCGACCTCGACACCTGCGTCGGTTGCCATGCCTGCGCGGTCGCCTGCAAGGAATGGAATGCCAGTGGCAGCGGCGGCCCGCTGAGCGACACCGACCCTTATGGCAAAGCGCCCGATGGCGTCTGGCTCAATCGCGTACACAGCTACGAGGTGGCAGCCGACCCTGTTCGCGGGCAACCGGCGACCACCCTGCACTTTCCGCGCAGTTGCCTGCATTGCGCCGAACCGGCCTGCGTCACCGTCTGCCCCACCGGCGCCAGTTACAAGCGCGCCGAGGATGGCATCGTGCTGGTCGATGAAGACAAATGCATCGGTTGCAAGCTGTGTACCTGGGCCTGCCCTTACGGCGCGCGTGAATATTCAGAAGTGGAGGGGGTGGTCAAAAAATGCACCCTGTGCGTGGATCGGATCTACAACGAGCAGCTTGACGAAGCCGAGCGGGTGCCGGCGTGCGTGCAGGCCTGCCCAACGCGGGCACGCCATTTTGGTGATCTGGGCGACCCCGATTCTGCCGTGTCGCAATTGGTTGTTGAACGTGGCGGCGTCGATTTGATGGCGGAGCTCGGTTATCGGCCAACCAACAAATACCTGCCGCCACGGCCACGACGCGGCGCGGGCAATGCCGCAATTGCGACCGAAACACTGGATACCGAGGCATTGCCGCCACTGCTGCGCTGGCTTGATCGCGTATTGAGTCGCTGATGGCCGTTGAGCACCCACAATTCCGTTTGAAGGCGTTATGAGACCAGCATTTTCCGTCATTTTATTCACCACACTCTCTGGCGCTGGCTACGGCATGCTGTTCTGGCTTGGCCTGCATTACGCATGGCAACCGCTGCCATTGAGCCGCGAGTTCGCACTGATACTGTTCTTGTTGGCGCTGGCATTGGTCAGCATCGGCCTGCTCAGCTCGTTGCTGCATCTGGGCAAACCGGCACGGGCCTGGCGTGCGTTGAGCCAGTGGCAAAGCTCATGGCTATCGCGTGAGGGCGTGTTGGCGGTGACCTGCTATGCCCCAGCACTGAGCCTGATGTCGTTGATCTGGTTCGGTGCGCTGTCGCTGCCGGCACAGGCACTGGGCGCGCTACTGGCATTGACTGCGTTGGCGACGGTGAGCGCCACTGCGATGATCTACGCATCGTTACGCACCATCCCGGCCTGGCACGACTGGCGCGTGTTGCCGGTGTATCTGCTGTATTCACTGCTCAGTGGCGGCCTGCTGGTGATGAGCCTACTGGCATTGACCGGCTGGCGAGCGCCAACAATGGCACTGTACGTTGCTGGCATCGGCTTTATTGCTCTGGCCGGCCTGAAACTCAGTTATTGGCTGGCGTTGAATACGCTGCCGCAGGTGCCCGAGCGCGCCAGTGCAGTAGGTCTGCCCGCAGGCAGCACTGTTCGCGGGTTCGAGCGACCGCATACCGAGCAGAGCTTCATAACCCGCGAGATGGGCTTTGTACTGGCACGCAAGCACGCGCGGGTATTGCGCTTGACGGCGATCACGATGTGTGTGGCGCTGCCGTTGCTGGCGTTATTGATCAGCACCCGTCAGGCGCCGCTAATCAGCCTGCTGGCGGCAGTTGCAACACTGTTGTTCGGCACGATCATCGAACGCTGGTTGTTTTTTGCCGAAGCCCGGCATGTGGTGATGCGTTATTACCCGTGAGGCCAGCCGCCTCGGCGCATTCCGGGTTACTTCAGCGCAACACGCTGTCGCTCACAGGGTGGGCTCCACAAAAAACGATTGCGCGCACCTGTGGAGCAACCGTGTTGCACGCCGGTGCGAGCCAGTGCTTCTGTGGGAGCCGGCCTGCCGGCGAACGAACTAGCGAAAGCGCTTCGCGCGCAGAGCCTGCCCCAGACTTGATCTGGGGCGCGCTCCCACGAAAGCGGTGAACGCTCCCTGTAGTAGCACCCTGTGGGCGACATTGCACGACACTAACCGGGTTACTTGAGGTTTTCGATCATCCAAGTCACGGTCGCATGCACTTGCTCATCGCTCAAAGCCGGATTGCCGCCACGTGCCGGCATCACTCCGGCAGCACCCTGATAGCCTTCAATCGCATGCTTGACTACGGTGTCGGTGCCTTGCGCAACCCGCGCCGCCCATGCGGCCTTTTCGAGCTTGGGCGCACCCGCCACGCCGCTACCGTGGCAAGCGCTGCACAGCGTGTTGTAAATGACCTCGCCATCAAGCGTTCCGCCGTAAGCCACTTGCGAGGCAGCGGCATTGCGCGCCGCGTCGGCCGCAGCAGCCATCGCCGCAGCGCCGGTATCACCCGCGTAAACTGCACCCGCCGGTTGCAAACGCTGAAGCAAGCGCGCCTCGGCCTGTGGGTTCACTTCTGGCGGGACGGTACCATGCAGGTAATGCGCGAACACGATCAACACCAGTGTCAGCAACGCCAAAGCGGCAATGATCAGGGAAAACTTTTTCAAGAACGCCATATCTTGTGTATTCACAGCCGCACCTGTAAGGCCAGTGGCCCGCAGTTAAAGAGTCGTGGATTTGCCTCGATGGCGCCAGTTACCTGATGCCTGAACGCAAAAGTATAGCTGTTCTGCTCGTGTACGAGAAAGTGTGATGCGTTCAGGCAGATTGAGAATTTGTCCAATTCACAAAACAGGCTTGAATAGGTAATCTTGTCTTGGCGCGGTGCTGGGGAGCGTGGAACCCACATTTCGCCAGGACCCGGGGCCCCCGCCCCCACCGCCATGGATGGCATCTTTATGGCGTGCTTGATGATGACGGCACTTCAAAGCAGTGCCGCCAGTTGTCAGACACATCACAAGATTCAGGTCGAAACGGCTTGCGGTGGTCTACCCGGCATGATCCGCTGCACATACAGTGCAGCGAACACAGCACTCGGGGAATGGCTGTATGCACTGCATGCCGCAATTGATGCGAACAAGTACCAACGCTCGTCAGGAGATCAGCCCGTGCTGGCGGGCGATCCGGTACAGATCCATCGGGTTGCGGGCGCTGAGCTTGGCCATCAGGCTCAGCCGGTGCGCATAGACCGTCTTGACGTGAACTCCCAAGGCTTCGCCAATCTCGGCGGGTCGCCGCCCCATCACCGTCTGCAGCAACACCGCGTGCTCACGTGGGGTCAGCGTGGCCAGCGGATCCTCGCGCAGGGCCGGTTGCTTGTTGTCGCCGGTATAGCGTTCGCCGCGCGCAACCGCTGCCAACGCGTCGGGCAAGGCTTCAGCCGCCGCGCGTTTGCTCAAAAAACCGGCAGCGCCACGGGCCAGTGCGTCGTGTACAAAGGCCGGTGCATCGTGCATCGACAACACCAGCACCAGCGGCGCGACCTTGCGCACATGCAATATATCCAGCACATCCATACCGTTGCCGTCGGGCAGCGACAGATCCAATATCAGCAAATCAATGCCATCGAGCGCGCCATCGGCCACTACTTCAGCCACGCTGCCGAACTCGCGCTCTACCCGATAGCCTCGCAGGCTGTTGATCAACTGGCGGAAACCTTCGCGCACAATGGCGTGGTCCTCGCACAAGGCGACACGGGCATGGGTCATGACTGACCGGGGAACATCGTTGGCGGCAACAGAACTCACGCTTACAGCAGAGCGCGAGCCGGGCCATGTCGTCAAGCCCTACGTGTGGCTTGCGCTGTATTTTGTCGGGTTGATCGTGCTTTGGCCACTGGCGCGCAACTTGTGGTATCTCCCGGCTGGCTTGCGCCTCGGCGTGATGTGGGTGGCGCCGCGCCGGCTCTGGCTGAGGCTGATGCTGGCTGAATGGCTGGCCTTGCTGGGGTTGAGCCTATGGCACGGTTACGACCCCGGCCAGATCGACCTGTGGATTTCCCTGCTGCTGCCGTGGCCTTGCTACGCGCTGGCGGTTTACGTATTGCGGCCGATGCAGCACGACCTTGGCCTGAGCGCACCGCTGGTGATGGCGCGCTTGCTGGCCGCAGCCCTGCTTGGCGCGTTGTTGCTGGCGCCGTGGCTGGCACGCTTCCACCCGTTGTCGGAAGCACGCGGTGACCTGGTTGCTGGCAGTTTCGAGTTCATGCTGGGTGATCTGATCGGCGTATTGATGCTGGCTCCAGCCATGGTGCTGCTGACGCGGCGTGGCATTGCCAGTGACGCACAGCGAGCCGCACTAAGCGATATTGCGCTCTACCTGATGCCGATCCTGCTCGGCGCAGCGGTGCTCACCTACATCGCACCGCAGATGGCGCCCATCGGCTTCATGCTCAGCTTCGGGCCACTGATCTATCTCGCGTTTCGTCACGGCTGCTCGGGCGCTGCACTGGCACTGCCGATTGTCGGCATCATGCTGGAAATCGGCCACCGCCTGGGCCTTGAACTCGCGGTGCCAGCCATTCAACTGGCCTTGGTAGCGATCAGTATCGGCACCCTGATGCTGGGCGCAGCGATCAGTGCGCTGCGCGAAAGCCATTGGCTGTTGGCGCAGCGCAACCGCGAACTGCTGCATAAAAACGAAACCCTGCACGATCTGGCAGGCGAGTTGCGCGCCATGGCGCAGCAACTCACCCGCTTGCAGGAGCAGGGCCAGCGCGAACTGGCTGCTGAACTGCACGATGAACTGGGGCAGAGCATCACTGCGGTTGCCACCCGCGTTGCCCTCGCCGAACGCAGCTGCCATGAATCGGCGACGCGACATATGCTGCACGCACTGCGCGAACAGGTGCGTACGCTGCATGACAGCCTGCATCGCGCACTGCGCCAACTGCGGCCGCTGGTACTCGACAACTACGGGCTGCGCCGCGCACTGGCGGAAGGCCCGTTGCGCGAACTGGCCGAAGACGCAGGTCTGGATTATCGCTCCCGCTTTCACGGCGATGTGGACAGCCTCGATGAGGACACTACCACCGCAATCTATCGAGTGTGCCAAGAGGCTGTAACCAACTGCGTCCGCCACGCGCGTGCGCGCCTGTTCATTCTCGATCTGACCGTGCAGCGGGTACATGATGGGCGCTGGCTGTGGGTTGAACTTGAATTAGCCGATGATGGCGATGGCGATACCGAACCTGGCAAAGCACCTGCCAACAGCGGCCTGGGGCTTGCCGGCATCCGCAGCCGGGTGCTGGCGCTGGGTGGTGATTACCGCTATGAGCCCGGCCCCGGCGGCACCCGCCACCACGTGCTGATCCACCGCCCGGCAACGGACAAACCGCCGCAGCGAGCTGCCTGACACCATAAATTACGGTCGCACACAGGGTGGCTACAGGGAGCGTTACCGCTTGTCTGTGGGAGCGCGCCCCAGATCAAGTCTGGGGCAGGCTCTGCGCGCGAAGCTCTTTCGCCAGTTCGTTCGCCGGCAGGCCGGCTCCCACAGAAGCACTGGCTCGCACCGGCATGCAACACAGTTGCTCACAGGTGACGTTCACTGCTCTTCCACGGCATCGTGATGATGAACCCCGTAGGGGCGCAATTCATTGCGCCCCACGACCCGCTTGCGATGAACCAGGGCGCGATGAATCGCGCACTACGACCCGTTTGCGATGAACCAGGGCGCGATGAATCGCGCCCCTACGGTCGGGATTGGTCGATGACCTGGGATGCGTTCGTGACCATACGCAACGATATTGGAGCGCGCCCTGTGCGCGACCGGGCGACCCGCGTAGCGGCGAAGTGTCCGGGCGCACCATGCGTTGCCGAGAAGCGACCGACCTGCCAGCCATTGCCGCCAAACCCGCGATCAGGTACCATTTCGGTACTAATTGAATCGGCGTGTACCATGCTGCGGGTTACCAAACTCACCGACTACGCTGTTTTGGTGCTGAGCGTGATGGCCAGCGAGCCGGGACGCGTGCTCAGCGCCAGCGAGCTAGCTGAGCGCGCGCACCTGGAAACACCCACCGTGGCCAAGCTGCTTAAACCGCTGGCTCAGGCCGGCCTGGTTGAAGGCTTCCGTGGCGCCAGCGGTGGCTACCGGCTGGCGCAGGATGCGGCACAGATCTCACTCAAGGCCATCGTTGAGGCGATGGAAGGCCCGCTCGGGATGACCGAATGCAGCGCCCACGTTGGGCAATGCAATCTGGAGGCCCATTGCGGCGCCCGCGCCAATTGGCGACGCGTCAACGATGTCGTCGCCGACGCGCTAAGCCGCGTCACCCTGACCCAGATGCACACGCCGACTCCCGACCAGCGCCTCGCCCTGCGCCTGACCACCGCCTGACCTGCTACGAGCACCCACGCCATGGCCATAGATAATCTCGACATCCGCAAGCAGTTGCAGCGCAACTACAGCGCCGGTTTCGTCACCGATATCGAATCGGACACCCTGCCGCCGGGGCTGAATGAAGAGGTCGTGCGCTTCATTTCCGCCAAGAAAAATGAACCGCAATGGTTGACCGAATGGCGACTGGCGGCCTTTCGCCACTGGCGCAAGATGGACGCGCCGGGCTGGGCCAAGCTGAAAATCGCACCGATCGATTTTCAGGCAATCAGTTACTTCGCGGCGCCCAAGGCCAAGTACAAGAGCCTCGATGAGGTCGATCCCAAATTGCTGGAAACGTACGAGAAACTCGGCGTGCCACTGCACGAGCGCGCCCGGCTGGCCGGGGTCGCGGTCGATGCCGTGTTCGACTCGGTCTCGGTCGGCACCACCTTTCGCAAGGAACTCGCGGAAAAAGGCGTGATCTTCTGCTCGCTGTCTGATGCCGTGCAAGAGCACCCCGATCTGGTGCGCCAGTATCTGGGTTCGGTGGTGCCGCCGGGCGACAACTATTTCGCCGCGCTCAATGCCGCCGTTTTCTCCGACGGCAGCTTCGTATTCATCCCCAAGGGGGTGCGCTGCCCGATGGAACTGAGCACCTACTTTCGCATCAATGCCCGCGATACCGGCCAGTTCGAGCGCACCCTGATCATCTGCGAAGAACGCGGCCAGGTGAGCTACCTGGAAGGCTGCACCGCGCCGATGCGCGATGAAAACCAGTTGCACGCCGCCGTGGTGGAACTGGTCGCGCTGGAAGACGCCAACATCAAGTATTCCACCGTGCAGAACTGGTACCCGGGCGATGAAAACGGGGTTGGGGGCATCTACAATTTCGTCACCAAGCGCGGCGAATGCCGTGGCGCGCGCAGCAAGATTTCCTGGACCCAGGTGGAAACCGGCTCGGCAATCACCTGGAAATATCCATCGTGCGTGTTGATGGGCGATGACTCGGTGGGCGAGTTCTATTCGGTGGCGCTCACCCACCATGCGCAGCAGGCCGACACC
>PGZE01000101.1 GCA_002840015.1 Gammaproteobacteria bacterium HGW-Gammaproteobacteria-2
TCGCCACAACAGGCATTCGAGCGGCGCGTGCGCTTTCTCGGTGATTACCAGAATGCCGCTTATGGTCAGCGCTATCGCGCACTGGTCGACAAGGTCGCCAAAGTCGAGGCCGAGCGCGTACCGGGCTCCACTGCGCTGGGCGAGGCGGTTGCACGCTATGCCTTCAAGCTGATGGCGTACAAGGACGAGTACGAGGTGGCGCGCTTGTACACTTCCGGCGAGTTCGAGCGGCGGATCAAGGCCACGTTCGCCGATGGCGGCAGCCTGCGTTTTCATCTCGCGCCGCCGCTGTTGGCGCGCAAGGATGGCAACGGCCACCTGATCAAACGCGAATACGGTTCATGGATGCTCAGCGCGTTCCGTGTGCTCAAGCAGTTCCGCTTTTTGCGTGGCACGCCACTGGATATTTTTGGCTATTCCGTCGAGCGCCGGACCGAGCGGCGCCTGATTGCCGAGTATTTCACCCGCATCGACGAGCTGCTTGCCACGCTTGATGCTGACAACATTGCACTGGCGGTGGAAATTGCCTCGCTGCCCGAGCACATTCGCGGTTTCGGTCACGTCAAGGAAGCGCACCTGGCGACTGTGCAGACTCAGACTGCCGAATTGCTGTCGCGTTGGCGCAGCCAAGAGCCGGCAAGGGAAGCCGCCTGACATCGTCACAAAATCGACCCGGCATTACGCCGGGCCGATGGTTTACTTGATGCGCTTGACCTTGGCGCTGGCGTTATAGCCTTGCACTTTCATGAACCAGCCGCTGATTGCGCCACGACGCAGTGTGACCACCGGGTCTTGCAGTTTGACGCCGGCCAGTGATGCGGTGGAATCATTGATTTGCCACACTTGGCCGTTTTCAAGCGTGAATCGCTGTTTGTCAGTCCAGCCGCGGAACTCGCCTGGGATTCGCGAGGTGATATCGCCATCGGGGCCTTGGTCGGCTGCACTCAACGGGAATCCTCGGCGGTCCTCGATGGGTATCGCCATTGCTGCAGGAGCAGCGCTGATTTGCGGCAAATCCTTGCGCAGCCAGGCATTGAGCGCGGCCAGTTCTTCGGGTGACAGCTTTTCCAGGCCAGCGGCGCGGAACTCGTTATACGTCATCCGTTCTTCCAGCGATGAAAACGATTGTGCCGTAGCAACAGCAGGTGCGAGCAGCATGATGCCCATGAGGGCGAAAGCAATAGGGCGCATGTCGGGCAATCCATCCGGTTCGGTACAGAGAAACACTACACTAGTGTAAACCGGGTCAGCAGGGCAGTGCGGGATCGGCAGCTGACATCGACAATCGCATTGGCAACCGATGATGAAAAGCTAGTGAAACACAAGCACGATGATAGCCACAGTCTCGGCGACTGGCTGCGCGCACGTGGCCCGGCTGTGGGGCTGGGTGA
>PGZE01000065.1:0-9850 GCA_002840015.1 Gammaproteobacteria bacterium HGW-Gammaproteobacteria-2
CTGATGTTGGTGCAGATCGCGACGTTGTTGCGGCCGACCGGCGCGGTCTCGATCATTGAATAAAACGTCGCCACCTCATACGCCCACACCGGCGGCACACCGAGATACTTGGCCACCGCTGCCATCATTTCGTCGCCAAGCCAGCCCTGGTTCTGCTCCTGCGCGGCAATCAAACCCTGGATCAACGCCGAGCGCGAGCGCTCCGGCGGAAACTTGGCGCGCCATTGATCGATGGTGGCGCGGGTATGCTCGTTCAGCGCCAGCATCGGATCGACGTGCTGGCAGGCTTCGAAATTGCCGGTGGCTTTCATGCGTTGCTTCCCGCCGTCAAAGCAAAGCCCTTGGGTCCGCCAAGGACGCAAAGATCGCAAAAGGTGTCCAGCAAAAACTCTGTCGGGATGCTCTGACCAGATATGTTTTCGCCAATCCAGCAAAACCAGGAACTCATCGGATAGAGCAAAACGGACCCCGGTTTGCGCCGGATGGAAGCCTTGTTCCGAGTGCCCTTTGCGCCCTTTGCGCAATTTGCGGACGGCTTTGAAAGGCAGGTATTCATCGGTCGATCTCCCCGAACACGATGTCGTAGGTACCGATCATCGCCACCACATCGGGCAACATGTGCCCGCGCACGATGGTGTCCATCGACGACAGGTGGGCGAAACCCGGTGCCCGCAGCTTCAGCCGGAACGGTTTGTTGGCGCCGTCGGACACGATGTAGGCGGCGAACTCGCCCTTCGGCGCTTCCACCGCGGCGTAGACCTCGCCTTCCGGCACACAGTAGCCTTCGGTGAACAGTTTGAAGTGATGGATCAAGGCTTCCATGTCGTCTTTCATCGCTTCGCGCGATGGCGGCGACACCTTGAAATTGTCCAGCATCACCGGGCCGGGGTTGGCGCGCAGCCAGGCCACGCATTGTTTGATGATGCGCGCCGATTGGCGCATTTCCTCGACCCGCACCAGATAACGGTCGTAGCAGTCGCCGGTGACGCCGACCGGAATGTCGAAATCGACCTCGGCGTACTTGGCATAGGGCTGTTTCTTGCGCAGATCCCAGGCGATACCCGAGCCGCGCAGCATCGGGCCGCTCATGCCCCAGGCCATCGCCAGCTCCGGCGGCACCACGCCGATACCGACCGTACGCTGCTTCCAGATGCGGTTGTCGGTGAGCAGGGTTTCGTACTCGTCAACCCGGCGCGGGAAATCGTCGGCGAACGCGTCGAGGAAATCGAGCATGGAGCCTTCGCGCCATTCGTTGACGCGCGTGAGTTCCTTGCCCTTGCGCCACGGCGACTCCTTGTACCTGGGCATGGTATCGGGCAGATCGCGATAGACGCCGCCGGGCCGGTAGTAGGCGGCGTGCATGCGTGCGCCGGACACTGCCTCATAGCAGTCCATCAGCTCTTCGCGTTCGCGGAAGGCATACAGGAACAGCGCCATCGCACCCAGATCCAGGCCGTTGGAGCCGATCCAGAGCAAGTGATTGAGAATGCGGGTGACCTCGTCGAACATCGTGCGGATGTACTGCGCACGATCCGGCGCCTCGATCCCGAGCAGGCGTTCGATCGCCAGCACATAGGCATGCTCGTTGCACATCATCGACATGTAATCGAGGCGATCCATGTAACCGATCGACTGGTTGAACGGCTTGCTCTCGGCCAGCTTTTCGGTCGCGCGATGCAACAGGCCGACATGCGGATCGGCGCGCATCACCGTCTCGCCATCCATCTCCAGCACCAGACGCAGCACGCCGTGCGCGGCCGGATGCTGCGGGCCGAAGTTCATCGTGTAATTGCGGATTTCCTGGGTCATTGCCGGGCCCTCAACGCTTGGCCGCAGCGGCTTCAGCCGCCGCCTGTTGCAGGCCCGAATCGTGGCGCACCACGCGCGGCACGCCCACCCGCGGATCGATCGACACCGGCTGGACTCGCCCACGCTCAGGGTCGTAGCTCACCTCGACGTTGCCGATCAGCGGAAAATCCTTGCGGAACGGATGGCCGACGAAACCGTAGTCGGTGAGGATGCGGCGCAGGTCGGGATGGCCCTCGAAAATGATACCGAACAGATCGAATGCCTCGCGCTCGAACCAGTTGACACCCGGCCAGATCGACAGCAACGACGGCACGATCGGCAGGCCGTCATCCGGCGCAAAACAACGGATACGCAAGCGCTCGTTGTTGCTCACCGACAACAGGTGCGCTACCACCGCAAAACGCCGGGTAGGTGCCGCACCCTGTGGCCGCTCGGCCCAGGAGAACCGGCCCGGCCCCAGCGCCTCGACACCGCGCGAGAAACCTTCGGAGGAAACGTCGCTGGTATCCCACTCCACCTGGCCATAGCTCAGGTAATCAACGCCGCACACATCCATGCACAGCTCGAACCGAAACTCGGGCTCGTCGCGCAACGCCTTGGCGGTGGCAAGCCAGTTTTCGGGTGCCAGTTCCGCGGTTACTTCACCGCGCGCCTCAACGATGGACAGCAGCACATCGGTGAAACGCGACTTCAGTCGTTCAACCAGGGTCAAGGTCGGCTCGGGCATGGCTCAGCGCGCAATCGTGTTGGTGCGGCGGATCTTCTTTTGCAACTGAAGAATGCCGTAGATCAGGGCCTCGGCGGTCGGCGGACAACCGGGAACATAGACATCGACCGGCACCACGCGATCGCAGCCGCGCACCACCGAATACGAGTAGTGGTAGTAGCCGCCGCCATTGGCGCACGAGCCCATCGAGATCACCCACTTGGGCTCGGGCATCTGGTCGTAAACCTTGCGCAGCGCCGGCGCCATTTTGTTGACCAGGGTGCCGGCCACGATCATCACGTCGGACTGGCGCGGTGACGGGCGGAAGATCACGCCGTAGCGGTCAAGATCCAGGCGTGAGGCGCCCGCGTGCATCATCTCCACCGCGCAGCAGGCCAGGCCAAAGGTCATCGGCCACATCGACCCGGTGCGCGCCCAGTTGATCAGCGTGTCCACCGAAGTAACGGCGAAACCGTGCTGCACCAGAGGGTTGTCCCCTTCCGGCCGCAGAATGTCGTCCACCCGACCCAGCGGCTCGGGGTTATGAAATAACTCCTTCACTCCCATTCCAGCGCGCCCTTCTTCCATGCGTAGATGAACCCGACCACCAAGACCGCGAGGAATTCAGTCATCGCCAGAATCGCGACCAGACCAATTTCCCGATAAACCACCGCCCACGGAAACAGGAAGGCAATTTCGAGATCAAAGATGATAAACAGGATGGCGATGAGGTAATAGCGCACATCGAACTTCATGCGCGCATCCTCGAAGGGCTCAAAGCCGCACTCGTAGGGCGACAGCTTCTCGGCATCCGGGCGCTTTGGCCCCAGCAACCAGCCCAGTATCAGCAGCAAGGCGCCGAAGCCGACGGCGACAACCATGAACAGGAGAACCGGCAGATATTCGCCCAGCACGAGAACCCTCTCAGCCGCGCCTACAGCGCGTTTCGACACTGGCCGCGAGGCGACGCGAACAGCGCATTGTGTGTTTTGGTGCCCAAGGGGGGACTCGAACCCCCACGACCTAAGTCGCTACCACCTCAAGGTAGTGCGTCTACCAATTCCGCCACCTGGGCAACGCGTTTTATCGCAGCCGGCTTCATAGCAACCGGCTTCATTTCAGCCGGCGAACCGGCCTGCGCCATTGTATCAGCGCTTCAGTTTTTATCTTGATCCTTGTCAATTGCCGGCGCTTCAGCCTGCTCGTCAACCGGCACTTCGGGCACCGCCGAAGACTGCGTTGACGACTCTGCATCCGGCGCCGCTGGCACTTCACCGTTTGCGGCTGGCTGCACCAGCGCACTCGACGTTGTACCGCCCATCACGCCCAGATCATCAGCAACCGGGCGATTGGCCGAACGGCTGGCATAGACCGCCATGCCAAGGCTGAGCGCGAAGAACGCCACCGCCAACAATTTGGTTGATTTCGACAAAAAATTGGAGGCGCCGGTGGAACCAAAAACGGTGCCTGAGGCGCCCGCACCAAACCCGGAGCCAGCAGCCGCACCCGAACCGCGTTGCAACAAGATCAGGCCGATCATCGCAATGGCGAGCAGTACGTGAACAATATTGACAAGTTTAAGAATCATGACCAGTGCTCAAGGTGCCGCCGCAGCAGCAATTGCAAGAAAATCCGACGCAACCAGCGAAGCGCCGCCGATCAAACCGCCATCGACATCCGGCAAGTCGAACAAGGCCCCCGCGTTGGACGGTTTGACGCTACCGCCATAAAGAATCAGCAGCGAATCCGCAATTCTAGCATCCCGCGCGCGCATTTCGCCACGAATAAAGGCATGGGCCTCCTGCACCTGCTCAGGGCTGGCGGCCCGCCCGGTACCAATCGCCCAGCGCGGCTCGTATGCCACTACCAACCCGCCCAGCATCTTGTTGCCGAGCAGCTCGAATACCGGCTCAAGCTGCCGTGCAAGCGCCCACTGGGTTTGCCCGGCATCGCGCTGATGCAGCGTCTCGCCCACACACAACACCGGAATCAAGCCAGAAGCCTTCGCCACAAGCACTTTTTGCGCGATCAACTCATCGCTCTCACCGTGGTACTCGCGCCGCTCGGAATGCCCAACCAGCACGTAGCGGCAACCAATATCCGCCAGCATCACCGCCGACACCTCGCCGGTAAAGGCACCTTGCTTGTTGCGGCTGACATCCTGCGCACCAAAACTCAGGCCGCTGTCCGCGTAGCGGGCAATCAATTCCGAGAGGTACGGCAGCGGCGGAAATATCGCCAGATCAGTGCTGTCTGGCCAGCCACCAGCGAGCAGCGCATCGAGCAGCTCGACCGCGAACTGCCGATTTCCGTTCAACTTCCAGTTGGCAGCAACGAGACGCTTGCGCATAAGCCAGCCCAATGTAGCCAATGACGCGCCAGCATAGCCGCCAACGGGGCGCTGCGGCAATCGGGGCAAGCCAATCACAGCACTCGATATTGCAGTGAACCATGGTTCGCCACGGCGCGGGCATAATGGCGGCTTGATCGATTCTGGAGACCCATCATGCGCGCACCTCTGCTTATCCCTTGCCTGTGCATTGCCCTTGCTGCCTGTGGCGGAGCGCCGCAATCCGCCGATCCGGCATCGCCCCCCACCAGCACCGCAACGGCAAGCGCACAGCAGCAACTTGAGCAAATCTACGCGCAGTATTGGGAAGCGGCGCTGGAACGCAATCCGCTGCGCGCCACCTTCATCGGCGATCCGCGCTACAACGACCGCCTGCCCAACACCCTGAGTCCGGCGTACCGCGATGCCAGCAAAGCCTTCGCGGCGTTGTGGCTGGAGCGGGTCAAGGCGATTGATCCGGCAAATCTCGACCCGCGCGCGCGGGTCAGCTACGACGTGTTCGTGAACAATCTGGAGGGCGAGATCGAGGGCTACGCCTTCCGCGATGACCTGATGCCGCTCAACCAGTTCCGCAACATGGCAAGCACCTTTGCCATGCTCGGTGCTGGCACCGGCGCGCAGCCATTCCGCAGCGTGAGCGACTACGACAACTGGCTCGCGCGCGCCAGCCAGATCCCTGCCCTGTTCGACCAGGCCATTGCCAACATGCGCGAGGGCGTGGCGCAGGGGCTGGTGCAGCCACGGGTACTGATCGAAAAAACCATTCCGCAGCTCGACGCGTTGATCAAAGACGATCCCGAGCAGACGATATTCTGGAAGCCGATCGAGAACCTGCCGGAGGGCTTTGCCGAGGCCGACCGCAACCGTCTGCGCGATGCCTACCGCGCACTGATTGCCGACACCCTGATGCCGGCCTATCGCAAACTGCGTGCCTATACCGCCGATGAATACCTGCCGGCAACGCGCGACAGCTTCGGCATCGGCGCCTTGGCCAATGGCGAGGCGTGGTACGCCTACCTGGCGCGGCAATCCACCACCACCGATCTGAGCCCCGAGCAGATTCATCAGATCGGTCTGGACGAAGTTGCACGCATCCACGATGAAATGCGCAAGCTGATGGCGCAGACCGGCTTCACCGGTGATCTGAAGGACTACTTCCAGCACGTCAAGGCCGATCCGGCCAACTATTTCAGCAGTGAACAGGACATGCTCGATGCCTATCGCGGTTTTCGCGCCACGATCGAACCGCTGCTGCCGGCCTTGTTCGATGTGAAACCGAAGGCCGATTTCGAGATTCGCCCGGTTGAAGCCTTCCGCGCCGCCTCGGCCTCTGCCGGGTCGTATCAGCGCCCGGCGCAGGATGGTTCGCGGCCCGGCATTTTCTACGCCAACACGTTCGACCTCAAAGCGCGTCCGCGCTATGCGCTGGAATCGCTGTTCCTGCACGAGGCCGAACCCGGCCACCATTTCCAGATTGCGCTGCAACAGGAACTCACCGACTTGCCGGCTTTCCGCCGCTTTGGCGGCGAAACCGCGTTCGCCGAAGGCTGGGGCCTGTATGCCGAGTCGCTGGGCAAGGAACTGGGCGTCTACACCGATCCGGCAATGTATTTTGGCGCGCTCGATGCCGAGTTGTGGCGGGCAATCCGGCTGGTGGTCGATACCGGCATCCACGCCAAGGGCTGGAGCCGGCAACAGGTGCTCGATTACATGTATGCCAATTCACCGATCGAGCCGACCCGCGCAATCGCCGAGGCCGAGCGCTTCATGGCAATCCCTGGGCAGGCGCTGGCCTACAAGATCGGCCAGCTGAAGATCCGCGAATTGCGCAACAAGGCGCAAGCCGAACTTGGCGAGCGTTTTGATGTGCGTGCGTTCCACCGCGAGGTGCTCAGCGATGGCACGGTACCGATGCAGGTGCTGCAAGCCAAGATCGAGCGCTGGATTGCGGCGCAATGATCGCAGCGCGCGCTTGCTGAAGGCCTGCCGAGAGATCAATCGATTTGCGGGCTGGAGGGTCGCGGGGTCGCTTTTCTGCGGAGCAACTGTGTTGCACGCCGGTACGAGCCAGTGCCTCTGTGGGAGCCGGCCTGCCGGCGAACGAACTGACGAAAGCGCTTCGCGCGCAGAGCCTGCCCCAGTCTTGATCTGGGGCGCGCTCCCACGAAAGCGGTGAACGCTCCCTGTAGAGCAGCCTGTCGGCAGGCAGGCCGGGCGTAGCAACCTACAGCCGTCTACCGCGCGCCGGCAATGCCGCCCTTGGTCAAAGCCAGCGGATCAAGCAATTTGCGCAGTTCCTTTTCCGACAACTCGGTGGCCTCGCGTGCCACTTCCAGCAGCGGCCGGCCTTCGGCGTACGCCTGCTTGGCGATCACCGCGCCCTTGGCATAACCAATCACCGGATTGAGCGCTGTCACCAGCACCGGATTACGCACCACGGCGGCAGAAATCGCCTGCTGATTGACGCTGAAACCGGCAATCGCGGCATCGGCCAACTGGCGGCTGGCATTGCCCAGCAGGCGGATCGATTGCAACAGGTTGTGCGCAACCAGCGGCAACATCACGTTGAGCTGAAAGTTGCCGCTGGCGCCGGCGGCGGTGATGCTGGCGTGGTTGCCGATCACCTGCGCGCAGACCATGCACACCGCCTCGGGGATCACCGGGTTGACCTTGCCGGGCATGATCGAACTGCCCGGCTGCAATGCCGGCAGCGCGATTTCGCCAAGGCCGGCCAACGGCCCGGAGTTCATCCAGCGCAGATCGTTGCTGATTTTCATCAACGCGCAGGCCAGCGCATTCAACTGCCCGGACATTTCAACCGCATCATCCTGCGCCGACAGCGCCGCGAAAAAATCCGACGCCACGTCAAAGCGAACACCACCGATACGCGTCAACTCGGCGGCCATCGCCTTGGCAAACCGCGGGTCGGCATTGATGCCGGTGCCAACCGCCGTGCCGCCCAGCGCCAATTGCCGTAGGCGTTTTGCGCTATCGCCGATGCGTTCGATCGCCGAATCGATCTGCGCCGCCCAGCCGCCCAGTTCCTGTGCCATCGTCAGTGGCATCGCATCCATCAAATGAGTGCGGCCGGTCTTGACCACCTTGGCCAGGGTCTTGGCGCGCTTGCGGATCACGCTACGCAGATGCTTCAGTGCCGGCAGCAATTGCCCGGCAATCGCCAGCGTGGCCGCCACATGAATCGCGCTGGGCACCACATCATTCGAGCTTTGCCCCATGTTGACGTGATCATTGGCGTGCACCGCGATGCCCGATTCGCGGCTGGCCAGCGTGGCAATCACCTCATTGGCATTCATGTTGCTGGAAGTGCCGGAGCCGGTCTGGAACACGTCGATCGGAAAGTGGCTGTCCAGTTCGTTTTCGGCCACACGCATGGCGGCCGCGCGAATCGCGCGCAGACGTGGCTTGTCGAGATAGCCCAGATCGCTGTTCACCGTCGCCGCCGCCGCTTTGATCAAACCCAGCGCGGCGATGAACTCGGCAGGCATGCGCAGCCCGGAAATCGGGAAGTTCTCTACCGCGCGCTGGGTTTGCGCGCCCCACAAGGCGTCGGCCGGCACCCGCAATTCGCCCATGCTGTCGCGCTCGATGCGATAACCCGATGGCTTGCGCATGCTGTGCTCCCACTGCGTATCGACAGCACACAGGGTAACGCTGTGCGAGCAGCAAGTGACAATTGTTCTGCCGGCAACATCATCGGCAAGGTAAAATCTACTTCCCCACGCCCCCGAGCGAGCCATGTCCGAGCATAGCCTCACTGCCCTGTCACCCGTCGATGGCCGCTACGCCGCCAAAGCCGATGCCCTGCGCCCGATTTTTTCCGAGTTCGGGCTGATCCGCGCCCGCGTGAGCGTTGAAATCGAATGGCTGATCGCGCTCGCCGCCGAGCCGGCAATTGTTGAACTCCCCCAATTTACTGTTGAACAAATCACCTGGTTGCGCGCGCTGGCCAGCAATTTTTCGCTGGCCGACGCGCAACGGGTGAAGGACATCGAGCGCACCACCAACCACGACGTAAAGGCTGTCGAATATTTCATCAAGGAGCGGCTGACCAGCAAACCGGCCTTGCAGGCAGCAGCTGAGTTTGTACATTTCGCCTGCACTTCCGAGGACATCAACAACCTCGCCTACTCGTTGATGCTCGCCGAGGGCTGTACCAAAGTGATGTGGCCGGTCACCACCGAGTTGCTGGAAAAGCTGCGCAGCATGGCGCACGAGATGGCCGACCTGTCGATGCTGGCGCGTACTCACGGCCAACCGGCGTCACCAACGACCCTGGGCAAGGAGATGGCCAACGTGCTGCATCGCCTGGCCTGGCAACTGGCGCAAATGCGCGAGATCGCCATCCCGGGCAAGATCAACGGCGCGGTAGGCAATTACAACGCCCATGTGGTGGCATATCCAGAAGTGGACTGGCACGCTTTTGCGCAGCGTTTCGTCGAATCGCTCGGCCTGGACTGGAACCCGTACACCACCCAGATCGAACCGCACGACGGCATCGCCGAACTGTGCGACGCCCAGCGCCGCATCAACACCGTACTGATCGACCTGTGCCGCGATATCTGGGGCTATATTTCACTGGGTTACTTCAGCCAGGCCGTGCGCAGCGGCGAGATCGGTTCCAGCACCATGCCGCACAAAGTCAATCCGATCGATTTTGAAAATGCCGAGGGCAATCTGGGTATCGCCAACGCACTGCTCGGCCACTTCTCGGAAAAGCTGCCGATCAGCCGCTGGCAACGCGACCTCACCGACTCCACGGTGCTACGCGCGCTCGGCACCGGCTTTGCGCACAGCCTGATTGCACTGGATGCGCTGCAACGCGGCCTGGGCAAGCTGCGCGCCAACCCAACCCGCCTGAGCGCGGATCTGGATGCCACCTGGGAAGTGCTGGGGGAAGCCGTGCAAACGGTGATGCGCCGTTATGGCCTGCCTGAACCGTACGAGCAACTCAAAGCCCTGACCCG
>PGZE01000065.1:9883-17774 GCA_002840015.1 Gammaproteobacteria bacterium HGW-Gammaproteobacteria-2
ACAAATGCAGGAGCAACTGTGTTACTCGCTGGTTCCAATCCGTGCAGTTGTGGGAGCCGGCCTGCCGGCGAACCCTCTTGCGACAGCTTCGCGCGCAAGACGCGCTCCCACCAACGTCCTGAAGCACTCCTGTAGACACCCTGCTGGCGACTGCACCGCTTACCTGTGGGAGCCCGCCCTGTGGGCGACTGCACCGGCACCCTCAGAGCGCATCCCACGTCGGCGCCGCCTCACGCAGCCGCGCCAGCGGCCCAGCCACTTGCGCGGTGCGTTGCAATCCTTCGGCAACCACGCTCAGCGCGTCAGCCAATTGTTCGCGATCCGGCGCGCTCAAGGTGGCGTGCCCCACCTTGCGCCCCTCGCGCGGCGACTTGCCGTAATCGTGCCAATGGCCATACGGCGATGACAATACCGGGCATGGGTCGGGCAGTTCGCCCACCCAATTGAGCATGCACGAGTGGCCGATGGCCGCAGTCGAACCCAGCGGCAGCCCCAGTACCGCGCGCAGGTGATTTTCGAATTGCGAGGTGCGTGCGCCTTCGATGGTCCAGTGCCCGGAGTTGTGTACGCGCGGCGCGATCTCGTTGGCCAGCAATGCACCATTGCATTCGAACAATTCCAGCGCAAACACGCCCACATAGTCCAGCGCATTGGCGATCCGTTGGGCCGAATCAAGCGCCGCGCGTTGCAGCGAATCGGTGATCCTGGCCGGCGCCAGACTGGCGGCGAGGATACCGTCCGAATGCCAGTTTTCGGTGATTGGCCAGGCCCGAAACTCGCCATCGCGGGCGCGCACGGCAAGCACCGACAATTCACGCTCAAACGGCACCCATGCTTCCAGAATCAACGCTACCGCGCCAGCACCGAGTGCCTGCCATGCAGCGTCAATATCGCTGCGCTGACGCAACCGAAACTGGCCCTTGCCGTCGTAACCCAGGCGCCGGGTCTTGAGGATCGCCGGCAGCCCGACGCTGGCGACAGCCTGATCCAGCTCCTCGCGCGAATCGACCTGAGCATAGGCGGCAACGGCGATGCCCAGATCGCGAAACAGGTTCTTTTCCGCCAATCGGTCTTGTGCGACGGCGAGCGCCGAGGGCACCGGAAACACCGGGATGCGCTCGGCCAGCCATTGCGCGCTGGTCGCCGGCACGTTTTCAAAATCGAAAGTTGCCACATCCACCCGTGATGCAAACTCGGCCAGTGCAACGTGATCGCGAAAATCGGCGCGCAATTGCGGCACGAATTGTGCTGCACAGGCGTCGGCCACCGAATCCATCACCAGAAAACGCAGGCCCAGTGGTGCGCCCGCCAGTGCCAGCATGCGCGCCAATTGACCGCCGCCGAGAATGCCGACGGTGGTCATGGCTGCCGTGGATCGGCGTGCGCCAGCACCGCATCGGTTTGCTGCTGTCGAAATGCGGCCAGCGCCGCCGCAATGTCCGGCTGATCGGCGGCCAACATCGCGGCCGCAAACAGCGCCGCATTGGCCGCACCCGCAGCACCGATCGCAAAGGTGGCCACCGGCACACCTGCTGGCATCTGCACGATGCTCAATAGCGAATCCAGGCCGTTGAGCGCCTTGGATTGCACTGGCACGCCAAGCACCGGCACGCTGGTCTTGGCCGCCAGCATGCCGGGCAGATGCGCCGCGCCACCGGCACCGGCGATAATCGCCCGCAAGCCGCGCTCACGCGCTGAGTGCGCATAGCTGAACAACAGATCCGGCGTGCGGTGTGCCGAAACCACCTGCACTTCGAACGGAACATTCAACTCGGTGAGACGGTCACAGGCATGGTGCATCGTGTCCCAGTCCGAACGCGAACCCATGACCACGCCAACCACGGGCGAAACGGGTGTCGGGTTGCTCATCACATCCATCCAGGCCACGGTAGCGCCTATTGTAAGCGCAAGCGTGGCCTGACAGAATCGGAATTGGGGATGAAGGAAGAGATCGGTGGACAAACGCTTACTGGATATTCTGTGCTGCCCGCTTACGCGGCAGCCGCTATTGCCGCTGTCAGCGGAAGCACGCGACATCATCAACCGCGCTATCGCTGCCGGCACGATCAAGCGTGGCGATGGCAGCGTGCAGGAACAACCGCTGCGCGCGGCCCTGCGCACACGCGATGGCAAGCTGGTGTACCGGATTGCGGACGGCATCCCGGTTTTACTGTCCGACGAATCCATTAGTACGGCCCAAGTCACGGATTTGCCCGCGTGAAGGCAGCTACGCTGCTCTCGGTGATGCGCCGCTTTGCGCTCATCACCGCCACCTGCGAGGCCGAGCGTTGATGAACACGAACACGCCATCACCACCGTTCCCGGAGTTGCTTGCAGCACTGCTTGGCCTGCTGCGAACACGCCTGCGCGCGCCGGCAAATGCGTTGTTCGATGCAATCGACAACGAGCTGTTTGCATTGGCCGAGAGCGCCAGCAACGCGGATCGCCAACAGCTTTACTTTGAATCCATGCGTGAATGCCGGCGCCATCGCAGCCAAAGCATGGCCGCGTTCATGGCCAGCATCGATAAACTCGTCGAGCCCGCCGCACCGACAGCCACGCAGGCACGCACTTCGCTCTCGTTGATCGAGCACGAAACGCTGGAAATTGATCTCGCTGTGACAGCGATGGCTGCACGCGCAAGCCAGCGCATGGGCGAGGCGATGAACGCACTCAATCAGCGCCTGGCATTGGTGTTGGACTCGCCAATTGCCGACGACGCCAATAATCCGCTCGGCCCGCATGCATTGTCCAAAGCATTTGCGCAGATAATGAGCTCGATCGATCTCGGCCTTGAGGTCAGGCTTATTGCGCTGCGCCTGTTCGAGCAGTACGTGCTGAGTACGCTGGAACCGATTTACGCCGACATCAACGCGCGTTTGATCGATGCCGGGGTTGTGCCAGAGCTGGCACCACCGCTCAAAACCGAACATGCGCACAGCCCAGCCATTGCGCCCGATCTGGCTGAACCCGCCTCAGCAAAAACCGCAACGCAACGATCCGACGCCATACCAGCCGACATGGATGGCCCGCCGGAAATCAACATCCTGACATCATTGCTCTCACTGCTTGAACAACGCATGCAAGCCAGTGTCAGCGCGGTTAACGCCCATTCCGAGTCGGCAAGCGCCAACGCGCTTGGGCAGGCTTTGGCGCGTTTTCTGGAGCGCGTCGATCAGGGCCAGTCGCTACCGCCGCCACGCCAGTTCGCGGCACAATTGCTCGCTGAAGCCCGTTATACCGAAGGTGGCGTAACTGCCACGCCAGCCCATGCAGCGAGCATTGATCTGGTGGGCCGCGTATTCGACTCGCTGCTTCGCAACACGCAACTCCCAAAAGCCACGCATTCGCTGTTCGCACCCTTGCAGGTGCCGATCACACGCGCCGTGCTGGAAGACCCTTCCGCATTGGCGGTCGAGGCACGCCACCCATTGCGCCAGACCATCGACTTGCTGGCCGAGGTCACCAAAGGCTGGTGCCCAAGCGCAGACCCCGAGCGCGAAGCGTTGGGGCAATTGCAAGCCATGGTGGATGCAATCACCCACGCCCAGGAATACGAGCGCCAGCACGCCGCCGTGCAGGCACTCAAGCGCACCCTTGATGCCCACAACCGACGGGCTGATTTATCCGAACAGCGCGCCGTGGAAGCGGCAGCGGGCCGCGAGCAACTGGCATCGGCACGCAAACGCGTACACCAGGTCGTCGCGGCACGGCTGAACCGCACCCCCGCACCACCCTGGGTCAGCCATCTTGTCAGCCGGCCGTGGGCCAATTACCTGGTGCTGGTATTGCTTCGCCACGGCGAAACCTCCGCCCAGTATCGCGAAGCCGTCGGCTTCGCCGACATCCTGGTGTGGTGTACCGTTGCCGGCGAAGCACAGGTGGAGCGCCTGCGCCTGCGCGCCCTGGTGCCGGTGCTGGAAACGCAATTGCGTGCCGGGCTGGCTTCCGTGGCCTACCACACGGCAGAAATCGATCAATTGTGCGAAGAACTGGGTCAGTTCATGCGCTGGCGTCTGGGTGAAATCGAACGCCCAGCTTTTGTTGATCGCGAACTCGTTGCACCGTACGAAACCAGTGTCCCGGACATGCAGGCAGCCATCAGCGAAGACCAGCCCGTCGCCGAAGCACTCGACGCGGCCCTGTTGTACCGCATTCGCAACTTGCAACCCGGCGCCTGGTTCGAGTTTGGCGCGCCCAACGACCCCGCCGCTGATCGTGCCAAATTATCCTGGGTCAGCCCGGCCAGCGGCCGCTGCCTGTTCGTCAACCGCAATGGCCTTAGCGTTGGCGAAAAACGGCCGGAAGACCTGGTTGATGTACTGCAACAGGGCCTGGCACGTATCCTCGAAGACGCCAATGTGATGCAACAAACCCTTGCCTTGCTGCAAAAACAACTGCAAACCAGCACGCCGCCATCGTCTGAAGCGCAAGCAGGCCAGCCCAAACGCTGACAGCTACGGCTCAACTGTCTGGCGACCCGCAATCAAGCGATAATGGCGGCATGGCCGATCAACTCCTGCACCCTCCCAACCCTCAGCACGTACACGATGATGTTGCTCGCGCCTTGGCCGAAGATATCGGCACGGGTGATGTCAGCGCGCGACTGTTGCCCGATCAGTTGCGGCAGGCGCAACTGATCGCACGTGAACCCGGCGTATTGGCTGGCAGCGCGTGGTTCAGCGCCTGCTTTACCAAACTCGACTCGCATGCATTGGTGCGCTGGGCATGCGCTGAGGGGCAGCCGTTTGCGGCAAATGCTGTCGTGTGTACGGTTCAGGCCGATATCCGCGCGTTGCTGAGCGCCGAGCGCAGCGCACTCAACTTTCTGCAAACCCTGTCGGCCACCGCTACCGCCACGGCTGCTTATGTCGCCGCGCTTGCAGGCACAGCCACGCGCGTGCTCGACACCCGCAAAACACTGCCTGGCCTGCGCCATGCGCAAAAATATGCCGTGCGTGCTGGCGGCGGCTGCAATCACCGCCTCGGCCTTTACGATGCAGCGATGATCAAGGAGAACCATGTACTGGCTGCCGGCTCCATCGCCGCTGCCATCGCCGCTGCGCGCAACAGCGCACAGGGGTTGCCGATCATTGTCGAGGTGGAGTCGCTCGATGAACTGGCACAGGCACTGGCCTGTACGCCGCACCGCATCGTGCTCGACAATTTCACCCTGGCTGATATGCGCAGTGCTGTCGCACAGGTTGCCGGCCGCGTGCCAATCGAAGTATCAGGTGGTATCACCCTGGATACAGCGCGCGCCATCGCCGATACCGGCGTCGATTTCATCTCGGTTGGTGCCATCACCAAACATGTCCGCGCCATCGATTTTTCGTTGCGGCTGGATACGCCGTGATCGATCCCACCACGCTGCTTTTAGCCATTATCGGCTTCGGGTTCGCCGCGTTCATCTGGACCAGTTCGCAGGCGGCAAACGAAGCGGCGCGCAAACACGGCGAACGTGCCTGCACCGATGCCGGCGTGCAATGGCTCGACCAGGCCGTACAACTTGAACGTGTACGCATCCGTCGCGGCGCCAATGGTTGGCTGGCGCTCGAACGCTGGTATCGCTTCGAATACTCGCGCGATGGACAAACCCGGCATTCGGGCCGTTTGATCCTGCTCGGCTCCCGGCTCAGCGGCTTGTTCGGCCCGGAGCGCCAGCAACCGGCAGGGCCGCTGTAGTGCTTCGCTCAACAGCACCTTCAGCGCAGGCCATTGAGACCTGACCCCGCGCCCCGCTGATCGCCTCGGTGGCAGCCGGAGGCAAAAGGCAAGACCTGACCCCACGCCGAGTGGCCCCGCGCCGCGATCATGCGGCAACAGTTATGCCTCGACGTTGTGCATGTTGGGCAGGCCGCACAATAATTTCGACGTACTGATCAAGTGACACTAGTGCCTGCATCAGCCGTTCAAGCGAAATGTTCTGGAGCTTGTAGCAGCGTATCTGAGACACCTTGGGCTGGGTCATGCGAGTGATGGTGGCAGCCTGTGTCTGACTGAGTCCTCGCTTGTCGATCAGCTCGTTGAGTTTGAGCGCAAGTGCAGCTTTCGCCGATAGCTCCTCCGCGTCGTCGAAACCGAGATCAACCAGCACGTTGTCGGTGCCCTGGGAATTGTCCTTGCGACGCATCATATTCTCCTATTCATACCGTAGCGGGCGAGCACTGCTTTCAACCGCTTCTCGATCAACTCCACGTCCGTGCGCGGTGTGGCAATGCCGGACTTGGACTTTTTCTGGAACGCATGCAGCACATGCACCCCATCGCCGATCTGCACGGTGTAGACCGAGCGGAACGTGTCGCCCCGGTGGTCCTCCATCAGTTCGTACACCCCAGAGCCAAGCCCTTTCCATTGTTTGGCCGGGTCGGGCGTACCGCCCAACTGGGCGACGAACAGCGCCACGCCCATATCCTTCTGGACGGGAACGGGGAATTCCTTGAAATCCTTCTTGGAGGACCCCTCCCAATACAGGAGCTTGCGTTTCTGTTTTTTCGTCATGAATTATACCCGTTCGGATATGACGCGCAAGGGGCCGAATTGTCGTGACCGTGTTCGATTAACGCCAGCGAACGCTGTCGCGAAGCGACTGAAACCCATCAAAAGGAGAGTTCCGGAAATTGCTTGGCAATCCGCCATGCTTTCAAGCCTGCGGCCGGCGCAGCTTCAAAGCAACGCTTTCACCGGCCACGGCCGGCACGCATCGAGGCGCGGCCGGCCTCAACCTTGCGCTGCAGGTAGTCGTCATATTCGCGGGCCTGGCGGCGCTGCTCGATGTAGCCGCGCATCAGTTCACGCATCACCTGGGACGCGGGCCTGTCTTCGCCGGCAGCTTCGGCCATGAAATCGGCGCGCAGGTCTGGTTCCAGCTTCATCGTGAAAACGGCTTCTTTCGCCATGGTGTACTCCTTACGGCAAGGTACTGACGCAGTATTGACGTTATCAATATCAGGCACTCACTGGAATGGTACTGCCGTGTCGCATAAGCCCCACGTTACGCCACACCCTGCAAAAACGTGCGTCGGGGCGATGCTTGAGACGAGTCGGGTGTTACCTCGTGGGCACGGTTGCCGGGCTGTGCAGGCAAAAGGCAAGACCTGACCCAATACTGTTAGTTTAAGCTACGCGACGGCGCTGTAGAGTGTGCGAAACTCGCCGCCCTTCGGCGTTTCAGAATGGTGGACTTCATCAACCCTGCGCTTAAACTAACAGCATTGAGACCTAACCCTGCGCCCTTTAACCCTGCGCCCTTGCTTTGTGGGAGCGCGCCTGCGCGCGAAGCTTTTGGCCAGATTGCTCGCGGGCAGGCCCGCTCCCACAAAAGCACGGGGCAACGCAAGCACACCCGCGACAAGCCCGGCCCGGGAGATGTTTTTGCGGCCTTGTTGACAGCGGCGGCGAAATGGTGACCCCTATTTTCAGCGCGGGCGATGGCAATGCCGTGATTGTCCCCGCCCGGTCATGGCGGTGAGGCGGTCCCGGGTTACGCGTTACGCGCTAACCCGGGCTACGGCGATACGCGAACCAGCGCATTTGTAACACGGGTTCGATGTAGCCCGGGTTAGGCCGCAGGCCGGCCGCTCTTGTGCATCCGGCAACTGCTCCTGCGTTGCTCTCGGCCGCTGTTCCAGACGCGGCTCTACCTCCTCCATCCATGGAGTCGTACCTCCGGCATGACCCACAAGGATGTGGGGAATGCAGATTTTGCATGGAGCAAAAATCTGCCCATGCCGTCGCCATGCACCCGCGGCACTTGCACATCCATGTGCATCGTAACCCGGGGCCGCCGCGAACCCGCACCAACGCCACAGCAATCACGTCGATGCGTGAAGCCACAACCGCCCATGCGCGGAGTTGCAAGGCGCACCGCGCGGGTGATGGCAATGCCGTG
>PGZE01000102.1 GCA_002840015.1 Gammaproteobacteria bacterium HGW-Gammaproteobacteria-2
CCTTAACAGGCTGCTGAAGAAGTCAGCCTTGAAGGACGTTATTCTTCCCCCACGGTTTGAAGGTGGCTCTTTGCGACTGCGGACGCCGGGTCGGGTTTGACCCCTTCGTCAGGGGGCAAGGAGTTTCGGTAGTCTGGCCAGATTGCAGGCTGCCATGGTCATTGTGAATTGGGCGCGGACCCTGTCGAGGCCGCGATGAACAGTCTGGGCCATGCCGCCCACGGTCTTGGCCCAGCCGAAGGGTTCCTCGATCTTCTTCCGGCGCCGCTGTGACAAGGCATAACCGGGATGCTGGGTGGTTCGCCCGTCGATTGCGGAACTCCGGGCCTTCTGCGCGACATGTGGCGTCACAACCATGCGCCTGAGTGCGGCAACAAAGTTGGCGCTGTCATATCCCTTGTCTGCTCCAAGCGTCAGGCGCCGGGTCGAGCCAGGGGAGTGTCGGTTGATCATCTCGAGGGCCGCCTTGCGCTCGCCGTAACCATCGGCATGGGTCAAATCGGCCTGCACGATCAGCCCGTTGCGGTTCTCCATCAGCGTATGTCCCATGAAGCACAATGTCGCCGCGGCACCCGGTGCTTTCTTGTAGAGACGGGCATCGGGGTCCGTCACAGAGATGTGGGTTGCGTTCGAGCGCTTCTGGCCCCGGAAGTTCACTGCGGCGTTGCGGATATGGCGGGGCGTGTCGGGCATCGGCTGCGTTTCTGTCTGCTGGGGCTGCGGTTCGGTGTTTGCGAAGGTCGCGTCGGCCGGTGGTGGCGGTCCGCCAGGATCATCGTCATGCGGTGGCGGCGCGCTGTTCCTGGGCTGAAAGCTCTTCATGGACGCCCACGCCTTGACCAAAGTGCCGTCTACCGAGAAGTGTTCATCCGAGAGGAGCGGACGGACCTCCGGGTGCGCCAGGATCGCCGCCATCAGCTTGCGCGACATGTCGGTCGTCAGCAGCCGATCGCGGTTCTTGGTAAACACCGTAGGAACCCAGACCGGATCGTCGATGCCAAGGCCGACGAACCACCGAAACAGCAGGTTATAGTTCATCTGTTCCATCAGCTGCCGTTCCGAGCGGATCGAGAACAGGAGCTGAAGAAGGCTCGCACGGATCAGTCGCTCCGGCGCGATGGAGGGGCGGCCAAAATCGGTGTAGAGCGCGGCGAACTCGGCATCCAGGCTGGCCAGCGCGTCATTGACGACCCGACGGATCAACCGCAGCGGATGACGATCCGGAACCCGCTGCTCAAGATCAACATAGCTGAACAGCGACCCGCTTGCCTCGTCCGTCCCACGCATCGCCACCTCCTGCTGCCGCTGCCATGCCGGAAGTGAATCATGTTCTCATAACCGCGTCGAGGGCCGACTTTTTCAGCAGCCTGTTA
>PGZE01000103.1 GCA_002840015.1 Gammaproteobacteria bacterium HGW-Gammaproteobacteria-2
CGTACTGCCGGTGGCGTAGCAGGCAATCGCCATGCCTTCGAGCACCGCATGCGGGTTGTAGCGCAGGATGTCGCGATCCTTGCAGGTGCCCGGCTCGGATTCATCGGAATTGCACAGGATGTATTTCTGGCCAACATTGCCCTTGGGCATGAAGCTCCACTTCAAGCCGGTTGGGAAACCCGCACCGCCACGGCCACGCAGACCTGACTGCTTGACCATCTCGACGACCTGCTCTGGCGGAATCTTTTCGCTCAGAATCTTGCGCCACGCAGCGTAACCACCGGCCTTGAGATAATTCTCGTAAGACCACGGGGTATCAAAGTGCAGCGTCGTGTTGACGACGTTGTGTTCCTGCGGCGGGGGCCCGACTGCCATCTGTTCCGACCTCATTTCAGCGCTGCGAGAATCCGGTCCACCTTTTCGGTGTCCAGATTTTCGTGGTAATGACCATTGACGACCATCATCGGCGCGCCGCAGCACGCGGCGAGGCATTCTTCCTCGCGCTTGAGATAGACGCGTCCGTCTGCCGTACTCTCACCCAGCTTGATGCCGAGCTTGCCTTCGCAATAACGCACGATGTCTTCGGCGCCATTGAGCCAGCAACTGATATTGGTGCAGATCGCGACATTGTTGCGGCCAACCGGCGCGGTCTCGATCATTGAATAAAACGTCGCCACCTCATACGCCCACACCGGCGGCACACCGAGGTATTTGGCCACCGCTGCCATCATTTCGTCGCCAAGCCAGCCGTGGTTCTGCTCCTGCGCAGCAATCAAACCCTGGATCAACGCCGAGCGCGAGCGCTCCGGCGGAAACTTGGCGCGCCATTGATCGATGGTGGCGCGGGTGTGATCGTTCAGCGCCAGCATCGGATCGACGTGCTGGCAGGCTTCGAAATTGCCGGTGGCTTTCATGCGTTGCACCCTGACACTGCGGACTCACAAGAACCGTTACCGGGACTCGTAAAGGTCGGGACTGGGGACTGGGGACTGGGGACTGGGCAAAGCCTTGCGTGCCGTTGCGATACGCGTAAAGCGAACCGTTCAGCCGCACCATGCGAGCCGCATGCCCGTGCCCAACACGCAGAGGATAGCCGCTGTTGATTTTCCGAGTCCCGAGTCCCGAGTCCCGAGTCCCGGCTCGTTCGAGCCCCCAGTCCCAAGAAACTCATCGGTCAATCTCCCCGAACACGATGTCGTAGGTACCGATCATTGCGACCACGTCGGGCAGCATGTGCCCGCGCACGACGGTATCCATCGACGACAGGTGGGCGAAACCCGGCGCCCGCAGCTTCAGGCGGAACGGCTTGTTGGCGCCATCGGACACGATGTAGGCGGCAAACTCGCCCTTGGGCGCTTCCACCGC
>PGZE01000066.1 GCA_002840015.1 Gammaproteobacteria bacterium HGW-Gammaproteobacteria-2
CATGGACGCTGCGACGGTCACCGTTCGGCCGCTGCGCGGCTACGCCTTCACTCGCTGCGCTCGCTCGGTCAGTGTTTGGGGCAGCAATGCCAGGGGCGGTACGCACCGCCTTGATCCAGAAGGGTGACTGGCGCGGCCATCGGCCACGCCTATCCGAAAACACCGCCGACGCGATCACATGCAACGCAAGCACACTCACCACAAGCCCGGCCCGGGAGAGATTTTTTCGCGTCTGTTGACAGTGGCGGCGAAATGGTGACCATTTTTTTCTTGTTTCTCCCCGGACTGTTGTCCCAGGCTGTTGGGCTGTTTTGGATTATGGTCGTTTTGCCGGCCTGTCGCTCCCTGGGGTCTTGTGGAGCGAAATGGCTAGGGTTGGTGTCCTGAACGGGGCGACTCGATTCCGTTTCGTTCGCGCGACCTTTCAACCAACAAAAGACTCAGGCTAGCAACTGTTAGCACGGCAAGCGTAAACACGCTCCCTTCCGGTCCTTCCCCGGCACCATTGAGCCAGGCCGGCCCAACAGGCACCAATTTCACGACCAGTGCGGGCAAACCGGTGTCCAAACCTGTAATTGGCACATCAAAGCCGGCGCCGGCAAACCAGTTCCAGCCGACGTGCCAGCCCATAACCCCCCAGATCGAATTCGAATAACGCACCCAGGCGCAAGCGAAAATCGCGAAGATGAAGGTCATGACCAACGCCGACACCGTTGCTCTGGGCGAAAGGTGAACAAAGGTGAAAGCGGCGGACGACAGTATGAAGGCGGCGGTCATGTTCCAACGCCGCATGACGGTCGAGAACAGCCAGCCGCGAAAAACGAACTCCTCCACGCTTGCTTGCACGACAAAGCCGGCGAGCAACAGGGCGATCCAGCCAAGCGCTGCAGGGGTGGCAAAGGCGGGGGCCAGATCAGCGACACGGTATCCGCCGGAAAGGGCTATCGCCGTCACGATCGCGCTCATCATCGCTATGCCTAAGGTCAGTCCGATCAGGAACTTTTTGAGCCCGCCTTCGCCGCAAAGTCCGGCACTTGCGAGGCTTCTCTTTTCAACCCAGCGAACCCAGCCAGCGACCGCAAGCCCCAAGGCGCTGAACGAAACCAGCATCAGGAAAAAGCCCAAGGGCCCGCGCGGGGGGCCCATCGGCTCAGTAAAGCCGAGATATGCGAGTCCGAGATCACCCGGCAACATGCTGACGACAAGGATGAAAATGCCGATAAAGGGTGCGGCGATACTCGGCGGTATCCAGCCCTTGGCCGGCTCGTCGGAAAAGATTATCTGTGTCATGTCGCGCAGGCTAACCGCCCGCCGAAGACGGCTATAGAATGATCGTGCGGAACAAGTCCGAACGAAGCCATTCATTTGGCGTAAGACCAACGGCCTTGCGGAATGTGCGACCAAAATGGCTCTGATCCGCAAAGCCAGCGCCATGGGCTGCCTCAGCCAGCTTCGAGCCTTCGCGCAACAGCCGCTTGGCAAGATCGACCCGCCGGTGCTGCAGATAACGATAGGGACTGGTGCCAAGCAATGCCCGGAAATCACGCGAAAGCTGCCAACGGTCACAGCCCGTCACCTGCTCAAGCTGATCGAGCCGCGCACCGGAAATGACAGTGGTTTCGAGAAATTCGCGCGCCCGCATCACGGCTGTTCGGTTGGCGATCCTCACCGTTGCCGCCCTTCCAGACGCATTGTTCATGGCAAGGGCCAGATCGTAAAGCGCATCTTCATAAGCACCGGGATCCTCGACGCCCGCGCAGTCGATAACCATGTTGAAGACTGCCGCGATCAAGGCGGGATTCGTCGAGACGCCATTAACGACAAACGGCAGTTCCGCGCCTCCAAGCACTGCCTGGACATGAGTTGGCGGGACATAGGCCGCCCGATAGCTGAATCCATCCTCATCGTAGCAGTGGCCATCGTGTACTTCTTCGGGGTGGAGGATTAGCACCTGCCCTGGCAGCGAATGTCGCATCGCCCCGCGATAGTTGAACGCTTGCACCCCAGCCACAGTCAAAGCGACAGTGTAAGTATCGTGCCGATGCGGCGAAAACGCTGCCCCGACCAGCCGGTTTGCGACTCGCTCGATCAGCTCGAACGAGCCGGCCGAATGCGATGGGTTCGAGGAATGCGCTTCAGAATTCATCGGAATTATATTGGGCGTAAGAGGACGGATTCACGGATTCAGGACACCCACAATCCTGCGAAGCCCGCGCGCAGTCAATCGCGCCAGTTCAAGCGCTATGCGGGAACGGCAGCGTGATGCACAGATGCGCAGGGATTTGCTGAAGAATGAGCGTCTTGGACTTTTGACCAAGCCAGGCACGAAGGCTTCTGCCGCCACATCCCTCGCCTTGCCTCGACCGCATTCGCTCACGCGGCCTGGTGTTGCAGCGGCACACGCAGGTCGAGTTCGTCCCATGGCACCGACACGCGGCCGTCGGCGTCGCGCGCGACGGCCATCCACGCGCTCAGGGCAGCGATGTCGCCGTGAACGTTCTTGTAGTCGCGACCCAGGGCACGCGCGAGTTCCGCCACAGCCATGGGGCCGCGCTCACTCAGGCATTTCAACAGTTCCCAGCGTCGGGGCGTGAACGTCGACAGCAGTTGGGGGAGATCGGCAAAGCCGATACCAAAATACGCGTCGGGAGTCTGTCCGCGCTCCAGCGCCTCCATGCTGTGGCGGGCGCGCGCCAAGCTGGCCTCGACGGGCTCACCGACTTTGATGTGCAAGACATGTGTCATCGCTTTGCCCTCTTCACGTCTTCCCAGAAATCGGCGAGCAGGGTGGCGGCATCGGTGAATTCGTACGGGCGCTCGACCCCGTCGATGTGTTTGTGATCGCCCTTGCCCCGCTCGTTGTCGTATCCCACCACGCGCAAACCGTCCACGACATAGACCAGTCGGTACTTGAAACGATGTTCGGCCGGGGGCACCGGTGATGCAACCTGCCACACCACGATCTCGACGATCCCCGACCCAAACGTTTGCTTTTCGTGCAGGATGGGGTGCGCCCTCATATGGCGCATGGCACCATAACGCACAAATGGTGTCAAGCGCCATATCGCAGCACGTTATCTGGCGTGTCGGCTGTACCAGCGCGGCAGCCAGGACACACACGTTACGGCCCAAAGATTGGGCGTTCTCGGTTCCGTCACGATCTCCGCCCGAGCACACAGCAGTGACTATCTGAGAGCCATGCGTGCGACCCCCGCGACCGAGGAGCCGACAAATTCACCGCGCATCACGACACTACGCCCAACTCGCCTGATCCTTTGGTAATCGATGGTCAGCATCGAAGACCCGATTCGACTGATCAGGCGGCAGCAGGTCAGGATAAATCACGAGGTTGGAGCCACAGGGATTGGCACCACTGGGGAATACGATCCCCACATGACCCGCCGCGCGCACGATGTCGCCAAGCACCCAGCTTGGCGGTCCACATGCAGGTCGAAGGCGAGTTGGCGCCAGTCGGACGACCCGTCGTGCCACAGGTCATCCCATGGCGCACCGTGGTGTAACTGCCGTAGATCGACAATGCCTTTCACGGATGCTGTGTAGGCGCACAAGGTGCATGGCGGCAGCAGCGGCAAGCGAGGTCTGCTGGTACTCGCGCAGTGCGGTGACATCTTCCAGCGCAAGATAGAGCGCTTCAACGCCCTTCCGATTGAATCGACCACCCGCCTTGGCAGCGCCGGCACCACTGGTCGGAGAAACCGCCCAACGTGGCACGTGTGCGCGGTACAAAACGGCTGGGCCCCAGGTCGATCAGGACCAACCCACATACCCCGACTGGTTGGCAAGCGCCTTGTCGAGGCGATCACAAGCCCGGCATCAAGCGCAGCGTATTCGCCCTACTCCACCGTCACCGATTTGGCCAGATTGCGCGGCTGATCGACATCGGTGCCGCGCAGTACGGCGACGTGGTAGGCCAGCAGTTGCAGTGGAATGGTGAACACCACCGGCGCGGAGATTTCGCCGCACTTGGGCAAGGTGAGCACATTGTCGCCGTCGAAGCCACGGGCGACGCCCTGCTCGACGAACAGGTACAGGCGGCCGCCACGGGCGCGCACTTCTTCCATGTTGGAACACAGCTTGTCGATCAGGTGGTCGTTGGGGGCGATTGCGATCACCGGCATGTTGGCGTCCACCAGTGCCAGCGGGCCGTGCTTGAGTTCGCCGGCGGCGTAGGCTTCGGCGTGGATGTAGGAAATTTCCTTGAGCTTGAGCGCGCCTTCCATGGCGATCGGCCAATGGGTGCCACGGCCGAGGAACAGGGCGTGTTCCTTGTCGACGAATTGCTCGGCCAGCAGCTTGATTTGCGGGTCCAGCGCCAGCGCTTCGGCCACCATCGCCGGCAGTTGTTCGAGCTGGCGCACGCCGCGCCGATAGCGGCCTTCGTCCATGCCCTTGACCCGACCCAGCGCCAGCGCAAACAGTGCCAGCGTGGCCAGTTGCGTGGTGAAGGCCTTGGTCGAGGCGACGCCGATTTCGGGGCCGGCGCGGGTCATGAGCACCAGCCGCGATTCGCGCACCAATGAGGATTCGGGCACGTTGCACACCGCCAGTTCGGCGAAGTAGCCGCGGGTCTTGGCCATCTTCAGCGCGGCCAGGGTGTCGGCGGTTTCGCCGGATTGCGAGATGGTGAGGAACAGCGTGCCCGGTTGCACCACCGGGTGGCGGTAGCGGTATTCGCTGGCAATTTCGGTGGTACACGGCACCCCGGCCAGGGTCTCGATCCAGTAACGCGCGACCAGGCCGGCGTGATAGCTGGTGCCGCAGGCGATGATATGTACGGCCTGGGTTTGTTGCAGCAGTTCGCTGGCGCCGACGCCGAGAATCTCGTTGAGCACCTTGCCGCCAGCAATGCGGCCTTCCAGGGTCTCGGCGATCACCTGCGGCTGCTCGTGGATCTCCTTGAGCATGTAATGCCGGTATTCGCCGCGCTCGACGGCATCGCTGCCAAACGCCGCCTGCTTGACCGGGCGTTCCACCTCGACGCCGTGCTCGTCGAAGATGCGCGCGGATTCGCGGGTGAGCTCCACCACGTCGCCTTCTTGCAGATACACGAAGCGGCGGGTCAGCGCGATCAGCGCCTGCGGATCGGAAGCAAGGTACTGCTCGCCCTCGCCCAGCCCCAGCACCAGCGGCGAACCGCGCCGCGCACCAATCAACACGCCCGGATCGCGCTCGCTGAGCACCGCGATCGCATAGGCTCCCTCAAGCTGTGCCAGTGCCGCCTGTACTGCTGCCAGCAACGGCCGGCCATCGGCCTGCAGATGCACGATCAGGTGCGCGATGACCTCGGTATCGGTCTGCGATTCGAACACGAACCCGGCCTGCTGCAACTGCACGCGCAACGCGGCGTGGTTCTCGATGATGCCGTTGTGCACCACGCAGATTCCTTGCGAAGCGTGCGGATGTGCGTTGTCTTCACTGGGCACGCCGTGGGTGGCCCAGCGCGTGTGCGCCACGCCGCTAAAGCCGGCCAGCGGCGTCGCCTGTTGTCGCGCTTCGAGCGCGGCAACCTTGCCCTTGGCGCGCAAGCGGCGCACACCGGTGTCGGTGAGCACGGCGATGCCAGCGGAATCGTAGCCGCGATACTCCAGCGCTTTGAGCCCGGCAATGAGGTTTTGAACGACGTCGCGCTGCGCGCTGATGCCAACGATGCCACACATGAAATGGTTCCTTTCCGCCAAGGGGATCAGTTTAGCGCCGCCACGTGTTTTCCTGCGGGCAATTAGGGCAACGCGATGGCGCAACACAGTTGAACGTGTGACCGTCCGGCGGACGGCCAGCGCACGCTGCGGACACCCTGAGTGATCGCGCAACGCGTTGATAATCATGACACTCTCGATTGGCACGCGACATGCAAAGACCCGCACATCACCGTTCGCAGACCCAACCGCATGATTCGTGACACTGCCACTCAGGATCGCCTGCTTTCGCCGCCGTCGCCAAATCGCAAGCGACTGCTGATTGTCGCAGCGATTGCGCTCGCAGCGCTCGCGCTGATCGCGGCCCTTGCGCGCTGGGCTTCGGCCGAGCGCTCGATTGACGGCAACCGCGTGCGGATTGCCGAAGTCACCCGCGGCACGCTGGTGCGCGACGCCACGGTAAATGGCCGCGTGGTCGCCGCAGTCAGCCCAACTCTGTACGCAGCGGCGGCTGGCACGCTGACGCTGCAAATCCGTGCCGGCGACAGTGTCGAGGAAGGCCAACTGCTGGCGCGGATCGATTCGCCGGAGTTGGACAACGAACTCAAGCGCGAGCAATCCACGTTGGAGCAACTGCAATCGGAAGTGGCGCGCCAGCGCATCCTCGCGCAGAAGGCGCGGCTGCTGGCGCAGCGCGATGCCGATGAAGCCGAGGTGGCGCGCACCGGCGCTGCCCGTGATCTGCAGAGCACCCAGCGCGGCTTCGATCTGGGCGCGCTGCCGCAGATCGACCTGCTCAAGGCCCAGGACACCCTGCGCAGCGCCGAGATCCGCGCCGCCCATGCCGGCAGCGCCGCAACACTGGAAGCGCGCGAGGTGGAGCTCGCGCTCAAGACTTCGCAGCAGCAGCTCGAGCGCCAGCGTCTGGTGGTCGCCAATGTCAGCCGCCGCGTCGATGAATTGAACGTGCGCGCACCGGTGTCGGGCGTGGTCGGCACCCTGGCCGTGGCGGATCGGGCGGTGGTGCCCGCCAACACGGCGCTGATGACATTGGTTGACCTCTCACGGCTGGAAGTGGAACTGGAAGTGCCGGAAACCTATGCCGATGATCTCGGCATTGGCATGCGCGCCGAGGTATCGATCGGCACCGTCCACGCCAGCGGCAAGTTGTCGGCTTTGTCGCCGGAAGTGGTCAATCATCAGGTGCTGGCGCGAGTGCGCTTTGACGGCGCGCAACCCGACGGCCTGCGCCAGAACCAGCGCGTCAGCGCACGGGTGCTGATCGACGAAAGGCCCGACGTGCTGATGCTGGCGCGCGGCCCGTTTGTCGATCAGCAGGGCGGCCGCTTCGCCTACGTGATGGACGGCGACAGCGCCGTGCGGCGTGCGATCACGCTGGGTGCCACCAGTGTGTCGGCAGTCGAGATCGTCAACGGCCTCAGCGTTGGCGAGCGCGTGGTGATCGCCGGCACCGATACTTTTGAAGACGCCGAGCGCGTGCGTATCAACCAATAACCGGCGTGCGCGCCACAACCCCTGTACGGAGAGCTGTCATGTTGGTGATGAAAAACCTCAGCAAGATCTATCGCACCCAGATGATCGAAACCCATGCCTTGCGCGGATTCGACATCACCGTGCGTGCCGGCGAGTTTGTCGCGGTTACCGGGCCATCGGGTTCGGGCAAGACCACCTTCCTCAATATCGCCGGGTTGCTCGAAGAGTTTAGTGGCGGGGAGTATCTGCTCGATGGCGTCAATGTGCATGGCATGAACGACGATCAGCGCTCGCGCCTGCGCAACGAGAAGATCGGCTTCATCTTCCAGGGCTTCAACCTGATTCCCGATCTCAACGTGTTCGATAACGTCGACGTGCCGCTACGCTATCGCGGCTTTGCCGCAGCCGAGCGCCGCCGGCGGATCGAGCAGGCACTGACGCAGGTAGGGTTGGCATCGCGTCAGAGCCACTACCCGGCTGAACTCTCCGGCGGTCAGCAGCAACGCGTGGCCATTGCGCGCGCGCTGGCCGGCTCGCCGCGCATCCTGCTCGCCGACGAACCCACCGGCAATCTCGACAGCCAGATGGCGCGCAGCGTGCTGGAGTTGCTGGAGGAGATCAACGCCAGCGGCACCACCATCGTGATGGTGACCCACGACGCGGAACTGGCGGCGCGCGCGCAACGCAATGTGCATATCGTCGATGGTCAGGTCACCGACATGATGCACGAGCCGGCATTGCGCACGGCCGAGCGCAACCACGCATCCATGCAGCCCAACGTCTGAGGAGCAGCTCGACACCGGCAACCTGACCGGCTACACCGCGGGCGAAGAGCCGGCTGATCAATTGAGCTATCCCGATACCCAACGCCTGCTTGCCAGTGGCCAGGGTGTGCGCCGCACCGCGATTTTCGGGCTCAATGACGCGATCTCGCCGGTGCGTGCCGACATGGCGCCGCTGCTGGTCAATGGCGGTGCCACCACCAGCGACTTCTTCGCCATGTTTGAGGTGCCATTTCGCTACGGCAACCCATGGCATGCCGATGATGATGCCCGCAAGGCCGATGTGATCGTGCTGTCGCGCGCAACCAGCGAGAAGCTGTTCGGCGATGTCAATCCGGTGGGCCGCGAGCTCAAGCTGGGCGATGCCAGCTATCGCGTGGTCGGCGTGTTCGGCGACTGGAAACCGCTGCCGCGCTATTACCGCATCATCAATGGCAATGGCGGCGCATTTGCCGGTAGCGACGAATTTTTCATTCCGTTTTCTACCGCCGTCCGCCACGAGAAACGCAATAGCGGCAACAATAATTGCAATGGCGATGGCCCGCAGCCTGGCTATGCCGGCTGGATCGCCTCGGATTGCACCTGGATTCAGTTCTGGTTCGAGGGCGCAAACGCTGCCGATCAAGCCACGATCAAGGCATGGCTGGATGATTACGCCAGCGAGCAACGCCGGCTGGGCTGGTTCAAACGGCCGGTGAACACGCGACTGCGCAACACCATGCAGTGGCTGGAGCATCTGGAGGTGGTCGGTCGCGACAGTCGCATCCAGGTCTGGCTGGCATTTGGCTTCCTGCTGGTATGTCTGGTCAACACGGTGGGGCTGCTCCTGGCCAAATTTTCCGCCCGCGCTGGCGAGATCGGCGTGCGCCGCGCGCTTGGCGCCACCCGCCGCGAAATTTTCCAGCAATACCTGATCGAAGCCTCGGTTGTTGGCCTGGTTGGCGCTGTACTGGGCCTGGCACTGAGCTTTGCCGGGCTATGGCTGATCGGCAAGCAATCCGGTGCAATGGCGGCGGTGGCAAAGATGGACTGGAGCATGCTGCTCGCCACGCTGTTGCTGTCGCTGCTGGCCAGTCTGATTGCCGGCTTCCTGCCCACCTGGCGTGCTTGTCAGGTGCGGCCGGCCCTGCAACTGAAATCGCAGTAACGGACATGGCGCACTGCAACCCCAAATGCTGAACCAGCTTTCGCCGTGTCCGTTTCCCTCACCCCTGCCCTCTCCCGGTGGGAGAGGGGGAATCGGTCTCGCTGCGCGAGCTTTACCTCAAGGAGACCCACCATGGAAATCCGTCCCATCGTCTCGGCGTTGTTGCGCAACAAGACCGGCGCACTGCTGATCGCGGCGCAAATCGCGCTGACGCTTGCCATCGTCAGCAATGCCGCCTACATCATTCGCGACCGCGTCGCAATCTCCAGCCGGCCATCGGGTATCGATGACGAATCGCGCGTGTTCCGCATAGCCGTCGATTCGATAAACACGCCAAGCGATCCGCTGGCCTTGCAAAAGCAGGAGGAGCGACTGCTTTCCGCATTGCCCGGTGTGGTGTCGGTATCGGCAACCAACCAGATTCCGCTGATCCAAAGTGGTTGGAACATGGGCCTGTTTCTGGACAAGGCACAGACCGATTCCAGTGCCGATATCGCGTTCTATTTCACACCGGGTCCGTTGCTGCGGACGCTCGGACTGAAATTGGTCGAGGGCCGCGACCTCACCGATGCCGATGTCGATGAAATCGACCTGAGCAACGACAACCGCCTCGGCCATGTCGCCATCATCACCCAGGCGCTGGCCAAAAAGCTGTTCCCTGGCAACGCGTCGGCGGTGGGTAAGCATGTGTTTCTTGGCACCTCCGCTGACGCACCGGAATACGAAATCGTGGGCGTGGTGGAACGCCTGCAAAGCCCTTGGTCGCAGCACGGCAATGCCGGTGAATTGTCGTTGATTACCGCGATCCGCCCGATCCAGTCCTACGTCGACTATGTGGTGCGCACCGAACCGGGCCAGATCGACCGGGTGATGCGCGATGCCGAAGAAGCGCTGACCCGCGCCGGCAGCGAGCGGTTGGTGATCGGAAAATTCACCATGCTCGACATTCGCGACCGGCGATATCGTGCCGACAATGCGATGGTATGGATGTTGCTGACAATCACCGTGTTGCTGCTGCTGGTAACGGCGTCGGGCATCGTCGGCATGGCCACGCTGTGGGTAAACCAGCGGCGCAAGCAGATCGGCGTGCGCCGCGCGCTCGGGGCGCGACGCATCGATATCCTGCGCTACTTCATCACCGAAAATGTGCTGATCAGCAGCCTTGGGATCGCGGCAGGCACGCTGTTGGCGTTGGCGTTGAATCAGCTGCTGGTCAGCCAGTTCGAGCTGTCGCGATTGCCGTTGCCGCACCTGCTGGTGGGCATGGGCGTGCTGTGGACACTGGGCATCGTGGCGGTCTACGGCCCGGCCCGACGTGCGGCCAGCGTGGCGCCGGCCACCGCCACCCGCAGTGCTTGAGGTAGGCTTGTCGGCATGCCTACAGTACTGGTGATCGACGACAACCCGGCAGTGGCTTCGGCGCTTGAAGTG
>PGZE01000104.1 GCA_002840015.1 Gammaproteobacteria bacterium HGW-Gammaproteobacteria-2
TGGAAGGTGGTCGTGGTGCGCAACCCGGCAGCGTCGTCCTCCTCGATCAGGGTGCGAAAGCCCTGCATGCCGCGGCCCATCTGGTTGTACATCGCCTCGCGGTAGCCATAGCTCCACGAACGCAAGCCGCCCACGCCGTCGGAGCGGATGAAGGTGGACACCACCGGCATCGACGAGGTGAAGTAAATGTGCTGCGCATCGATGTAGCGCGCCGCGCCCGTGCCGGGCACCGTGTACAGCGGCAAGTCTCCTGCGGTGCGCCCCGCGGCGCTGGCCAGCGGGTAGTAGGTCCATAGCGACTGGTTGCCGGTGATGTGCGGGATGGCGGGCCTGCCGCTACCACGCCACGCGCGCCGCCGTCGGCGCCGCCGTGATCGGGACTGCTGCGCGAGTGCGGTCAAAACCGGGTATCCCAATGTGTCAATACAAGACGTGACCCCGCGCCTTTTTTTAAGTTCGACCCCGATTTCTGCCGATTTCTGCAATTTCCCATCAGCGCTTGCGACGCTCAAGGCGGCGGTAAATCGCCTGTACTTCCAGCTTCAATTCCGGGTCCGTCCCAAGCTCCATCAGCGCCGCTTTCGCTCGCGGATCGGAAGACCGTTCCAGCGCGCCCAGCAACAGCACTCTGCTCTCGCCGTGTAGCCTATCCTTGGCCAACGCAATCACCTCTTCGAGGAGTTCGTCGTTTTCTTGCGCGATCAGTGAAATCGCAACTGCAAGTCCGTCCTTGGTCCCGCGTCCTACAGCAAGCGCCCGGGCTATGCCCTCCCTCACTCGGTCTGGATACGGCCGCTCCAGATGATTCAAGAGAATCAGCAATGCCTCCGGGTAGGGCTTGACACGCTCTTTCTTGTTCCAAGGCTCCTTGCGGTTGAAGAGTTCCCATGCACTCTCGACATCAAACCCTGCTGCCCGCAACTCGTCAACCAAGGGTTGCTCTGCCTTGCGCCACTCTGCAGCCTTGCGCTCTCTCTCCTGACTTCTTTTTTCGTTGATTGCGCGTAAACGAGCCGTCTCATCAGCAGTCAGTTTCATTCTATAGAGATCATTTACTGAAAACCGTTCTAGCTCCTCGTCTGTGTACGATGGCCGTTGTGGAGGCAAAAGCTTCTTGTTAATTTCCATGTTCATTGCGGAATATCCAATCGATTGATAATCCCTCGATCTATGGCATCCTGCAACGGCCCCGAGACTCGGGTATTCGGTCGCAAAAACAGATCGAATCGACGTCCATTTTGTTCCGCGAAGTCAGCGAAATCCCGCAACTGTCGTGTAAAGCTCAAGAACTGCACATTCTTTACCTCGCTGAGAACCTCATTCGTGAGTCCGTCAGGTATTCGCCCTCGCCCATTGATGCGAATCAATTCTTTGGGGCCTATGTCGAACACCGCACGCACCGCGTCCTCGCCTGCACGACCTACCCGAACTGCAGCGGCTCCACCAGTTGCAGCATCCGACCGCCGGAGAAGCTTGGCTCCGTCGATCACCACCTCAGCGGCATCTTCACCCCTGGTGAGAAATTTCCCGGCTGGGAAGAGCCCTGCCAATATACCAACGGCCTCAATGGGTCTGCTGACCTTCTCCCCAGTGACCAAGTCGGTGCCGGTGAACAACTGGGCGACAGATTTAAGGGAACCGACGACTGGTGTCAGGTCCAGTGAAACAGATGTAGCTTGCTCTCCAAGGGTCGGCGCGTTCCTTCGCCCACCCGGTGCTTCCGTGTTGCTGGCATCGTTGCTGTTGGTACCACGCCGTCCGGTAGGGCCGGTTCCGCTCGTTCGCCCGTTGTTTTGCTGCCTACCCCCGCCGCCAGCATTGGTAAACGCCGACAGGTCACTCGATGAGTTCGTGCTGTTGCAGGCCGACTGAGAACGGGCACACAGCGTGCGCGGATCAGCGATCTGATACCCC
>PGZE01000067.1 GCA_002840015.1 Gammaproteobacteria bacterium HGW-Gammaproteobacteria-2
GGCTCGGCGAAATCATAGGTGGAGGCCATGATCAGGTCCCACAAGCGCTTGGCGCGGATGCGGTTGTAGATCTTGCAGGCCACCAGTCCGTCTTCGCGGGTGACGTAGTTACGGCTGGTCGGCCACTCGCGCCAGATCACCTGTTCGGGGTCGGTCAGATCAATCTCGGACTCTTCCTTGACGTGTACCGGAAACACCAGCGGCCAGTCGGCATCGGTTTGTACCGCGTGCATGAACTCGTCGGTGATCAACAACGACAGGTTGAACTGACGCAACCGGCCGTCCTCGCGCTTGGCCGAGATGAACTCCTTCACATCGGGATGGCCGACATCGAAGGTGCCCATCTGCGCGCCGCGGCGGCCGCCGGCCGAACTGACGGTGAAGCACATCTTGTCGTAGATATCCATGAAGCTCAGCGGCCCGGAAGTGTACGCACCGGCACCGGAGACATAGGCGCCGCGCGGGCGCAGGGTGCTGAACTCGTATCCGATTCCACAACCGGCCTTGAGGGTGAGGCCGGCCTCATGCACTTTGTCGAGGATGCCATCCATCGAATCCTCAATGGTGCCCGACACCGTGCAGTTGATGGTGGAGGTGGCCGGTTTGTGTGCGCGCGCGCCGGCATTGGACGTAATGCGCCCGGCCGGGATCGCACCACGGCGCAATGCCCAGACAAAACGCTCATACCAGTATGCGCGCAGATCCGCGCTCGGCTCGGCTTCGGCCAACGCTTTGGCAACCCGCTTGTAAGTGTCATCGATGGTGACATCGACCGGATCGCCCTGCTTGCTGGTGAGACGATATTTCTTTTCCCAGATATCCTGCGACGCCGGCTGCATGGGAATGTCCCGTGCCACGTCCGGTTTCACAGCGGCAAGGCGTGCCGTATTCATGTCAGATAGTCTCCTTGAACACCCGATGACCGTCGGGATAGCGGATGACAGGGGCACGCCGGGGGCTGCGTGCGATGTAGAGGTAGGTGCTCAGGCGCAGCGCGAATAACGGGGCACAATCGGTGCCGGGCCACGCACTGCAATGGCTGCGGCCGATACCGCCACATGGAAAGCACCAACCCAATCGGTAGGGTTAAACATCCCCAATAACCCCTATATGTTGTGTGAAGCGTCGTCCAAATTACCCCTGAGCCGAGCGCATGTCAACAAAAAACAAGCCCGATTCAAGCGAAATTTGACTTGCAATTTACGGCATCGCCCGCACAACCAGAGCATGTCCGCTATGGCCGTGAAATATCGTTTCTGCCGCATCGTCACCTCTTGAACCGCGACAGAGCCAGCTTTTGTCAAACCGCCATCGGCGAGGATCGGTCGCATTGCTTCCTACTGTCAGGATTTCGCGTTATGTCCATCGCATTATCTGCACTACGCCTTGTTACTATCGCAGCACTGCTTGGCCTGTCTGGCTCACTGCGTGCGGCGCTACCCAGCGCTGATGCCAGCGGCAACCCGCTGCCGTCGTTGGCGCCGATGTTGGAGCAGGTCACCCCGGCAGTGGTCAACATCCACAGCAAACAAGTGCAGCGACTACGCAATCCGCTCGCCGACGACCCATTTTTGCGCCGGTTTTTCGGTATTCCCGACATGCCGCAAGAACGCGTGCGGCAATCACTGGGGTCTGGTGTCATCGTTGACGCCGAAAGTGGCTTGGTGCTGACCAACAACCACGTGATCGAAGGCGCTGACGATATTTCGGTCACGCTCGCCGATGGCCGCACGCTGGAAGCGGAACTGGTGGGCTCTGACCCGGATACCGATGTGGCGCTGGTACGGGTGACGGCAGACAAACTTACCGCTTTGCCGCTGGCCGATACCAAGCGGCTGCGCGTCGGCGATTTTGTGGTGGCCGTTGGCAACCCATTCGGATTGGGTCAAACGGTCACCTCGGGCATCGTTTCTGCGCTGGGCCGCAATGGGCTGCGCGGCCTGGGCTACCAGAACTTCATCCAGACCGATGCCAGCATCAATCCGGGCAATTCCGGTGGTGCGCTGGTCAATCTGCGCGGCGAACTGATCGGCATCAACAGCGCCATCTTCAGCCCGTCGGGCGGCAATATCGGCATTGGTTTCGCCATCCCCGCCAGCCTGGCGCGCGAAGTGATGCGGCAATTACTGGCCTACGGCGAGGTGCGCCGTGGCAGCCTGGGCGTCGTCGCACAAGACATCACCCCCGAACTGGCCAGCGCACTGGCGCTGGGGCAGCAGCCGCGCGGTGCGTTGGTGGCGCGTGTCGATGCCGGCTCACCGGCTCAGACAGCTGGGGTACGGGTGGGCGATGTCATTACCCAGCTTGAGGATCAGCAAGTACATGATCGCGCCGCGCTGCACAACATCGAAGGCCTGTTACCGGTTGGCAAACCGATCCGTATAGGCGTCAACCGCGATGGCAAGCCGATGAGCCTGAAAGCCGTGCTCAAGGCACGCCCGAAAGAGTTGGCCGGCGTCGATCTTGACCCGCGCCTTGCCGGCGCATCGTTCGCGGAAGTTCCCGAACGAATGCGTCAGAATGGGGTTGCCGGCGTGGTGGTGAGCAAGATCGAGAATGGCAGCCGCGCTGAAAGCAATGGCCTTCGTGCTGGCGATCTGGTAACCCATATCGGCCGCCGCAAGATCGATACCCTGCAAACCCTGCAAGCACTCGCCGACGACGCCCCGCGCAATCTGGCGCTGCAGGTGATGCGTGGCCGGCGCTCAGGGGTGCTGGTGATGCAGTGATTTCCACTTGAAACCTGCCGCGCGAGCCTCGCTACGATTGCGAGGAACTCGGCACAGGTTGTTGCACCGGATTGATCGGCCGATGCTTGCCGCGATAGGGCGCGTAAATCCGGGCGATCCGATCCAAATCGGCAGCCATGTCGTCACTCAGTTCGAGCAACGGCCCGACCACGATCGCCTTGTTCGGGTAGTCGAATGCCACGCATTGCAGCGGAACTCCCGCCGCGCGAGCGATACGCCAGAACCCGGTTTTCCAACGCGGCGCGTGTCGGCGCGTCCCTTCGGGCGCCAAAGCAAGCCACAGGGTATCGCGCTCGGCAAAACGTGCGGCCATAGTACGCGCCAAGCCTTGTGGGTTCTGGCGATCGGTCGGTATGCCACCGAGTTTGCGCAAAAACCAGCCCAGCGGGCCCCAGAATAATTCCGCCTTGCCCATGAACTCGATGCCAAGGCCAAGACCCAATTTTGCCGCCAGCCCCCACACCACATCCCAACCCGAGGAATGCGGTGCGGCGATGATCACCACCTTGCGGCAATCGGGAAAGCCACCGGTCATGCGCCAGCCACCCAAGCGCAACACGGTGCGCCCAAACCAGCGGCCAAAGCGGCTGGACGCGCGCGGAGCGCAAGCCGGCACGCATACCGGCAACGGATCGAACACCGGCCGGCGCAGGTCAATCATGATTTTCACGCCACGCCCTCGCCGCACGCCCACGCTTGACCTGCGCGCGTTCACGCTTGGTACTCAGTCGGCGCTCGATGCTGCCACGCTTGGGCTTGGTGGCGACCCGTGGCTTGTCAACCGTCAGTGCGGCATGCAGCACATTGAGCAGGCGCGTGCGTGCATCCTCGCGGTTGCGCTCCTGGGTGCGGTAGCGCTGGGCGCTGAGCACCAACACGCCATCGGCAGTAATCCGACGATCACGGCGCGCCAACAATCGCTCGCGCACTGCCTCGGGCAGTGAGGGCGATTGCGCAATATCAAAGCGCAGCTCCACCGCTGTGGATACCTTGTTGACGTTCTGACCACCCGGCCCGCTGGCGCGTACAAAACGCTCGACCAGCTCGTCATCGGGTATGGCGAACCCCGGCACCACCTCCAGCATTGCCGCTCCCCTTGATTGCCACTTGGCCAATGACGCGCCCGAAGGCGCGTCATGTGTTGCGATGCATGCAGCCTTCAACGACGGTTGCGGCCACGATCACCGCGGTGGTTGTTGTCATCGTGCCCGCGACGGCGGTCATCGCCACGATGTCCATCACGGCCGCGATAACCATCACGGCCGCGATAACCATCACGGCCGCGATAACCATCGTGGCCGCGATAACGATCATGGCCGCGATAACCATCGTGGCCGCGATAACGATAACCGGCGTTGTAGCCGTGCCCACGGTCGTAATGGCGGTAGCCATAGGCTGGCCGTGAGTAGTAGTAGCGCGGGCCATAAGCATAGTGCGCTACGTACAGGGGTTCTCGGGTTTCCCGGTAATACGGCTGGCCGGCGGAAAAGTAGACATTGCCCAGATCGACGAAGATACGGGCATCGCCCGCTTTGGCTGCTGGCGACAAACCCAGGCCGATGACACTGGACACTGCAAGAATGGATGCAACGACGAGATTGCGCATGGTGTTTCCTCCGCGTTGGGTGCAGTTGCAGGGTGGCCCGAACGCGGTGAACCGACTTTGAACCTGGCCCTGAACCGGAGCTGTCGTTCAGCTTGGTTCAGGGAACGATTTACAAGGTCTTGTAGATAAAGCCGATCAGCAGTTCCGGGCTGATGAACTGACCCGCCCAGATGGCGTCGTATTTCGCGGTGGGTTTGGCTGCGATGATCTGATCCAGGGATTTGTCCTGTTGCTTGAGCTCGGCTACTCGGGCGCGGAATCCACGCAGCATCTCGCCATAAGCAACCAATTCAGCACGATTGCTGAGCGGGCCATGGCCGGGCACCACCACGGCGCTGTCGTCGATCAGTGTCAGTGCCTTGTCGACACCAGCGATCATGCCGTTGATGCCGCCACCGGCATCGACATCGATGAACGGATACAGGCCGTTGAAATAGATATCGCCCATGTGCAGTACGTTGGCCTGCTCAAACCAGACCATTGCATCACCATCGGTGTGCGCATGTGCCACGTGGATTGCGCGCACGTCCTGGCCGTTGAGATGCAGGCTCAGGCCATCACTGAAAGTGACCAGCGGCAATGCCGCCGCCGGCGCCGCTTTCAGGTCGCGTTTGAAGGTTTCCAGAAACTGGGCATGGCTCATGCGCTTGCGAACATTGTCCTGGGCCACGATTACCGCGCCGGCCAGACCAAAGTTTTCATTGCCGCCGGTATGATCGCCATGAAAATGGGTGTTGAGTACGAACCGCACTGGCTGATCGCTGAGGGTGGCGATGGCGGCGCGGATCTTGTCGCTCAACGCGGCGAACTGGTCATCGATGATGAAGCTGCCATCAGCGCCGGTGCTGACCACGATATTGCCGCCCTGACCGGTGAGCAGGGCGAGCCCGTCGCGGATTGGGGTGATTTTGATCTCGACGTTGGCGAAGCGATCATCATCCTGGCCATGGACCGGCAGCGCAATGAACCCGAACAACAATGAAAACAGCATGATCGCAGTACGCATGACGCCTCCCGAGTGGGTATCCGGGAGGCAGTTTAGCAGGGCGGCAAACGCGACGGCGAGCAAGGTGACTTCATGACAGATTCTCCGTTCTGGCTGGGATGATTGCCTGGTGCCAGTTGCCCCAGACCAGAACGAAAACGCCGCACACCGCGTTTGGTTGACAGCGGCTATTCGGCGGCAGCGTAAAGCTCGTGATCCAGGTCCGTCCGCATATCGCGCAACTTGTCGGCGTAATCCGCCATGCGCTTGTCAGCCTCGGTACGCGGCGTCCAGCACGGCACCGGAGTGGGTTTGCCATCGGCATCGAGTGCGACAAACACCATCACGCAACGTGTGGTACGGGTGCGACGCTGCGAAATCGGCTCCACCGCATCCACATCCACCGCGATATGCAGGCTGCTGGTGCCGGTAAGTACCACCCGAGCCCGCACCTCGACCACATCACCGATGTGGATCGGTTTGAGAAAACTCATGCCACCAACGCTGGCGGTTACCGCATAGCCACCGCACCAGCCAACGGCACAGGCGTACGCGGCCTGATCCATCCATTTCATCACCATTCCGCCATGCACTTTGCCGCCCCAATTGACATCGGTCGGCTGCGAGATCCAGCGAAACAGGCATTCGCGCGGGCGGTTGGACATGGGCTGACTCCATCGACGGTTGCATCGCAGTCTGCCGCAAGCGCAGTCGCTTGGCGAGCCGACAACGCGCGTGGCGCACTCAGGATTTCTTGCAGGCTCTGGCGACCATCTCATCAAGCTGACGCAGGCGATCAAAGGTAATCGTGTACCAACGCCGGTCGCGTTCGTCATCGGCAGCAGCGCGCGCTCTGGCGCAGGCATTGGCGCGTGGTGCGTCGGCATTGGCCGAGCGCAGCCGCACGACCCTGCTGCGCGATGGGGCCGGCCGTTGCGCTGGTGTGCGTTGCGGCGCTGCGCGTGGTGTTGCGTCCGGCGTCACCTCGCGCTGCCAAACCTGCTGCGCTGGCTCGGCGCAGGGCGCCGACTGATAACTGGCGACGCCGTCAGCACCCTGGCATTTGAACAAGGCCTCGGCAAACGCGCTACCTGGTGCCAGCGAGAGCCCTACAGCAAAGGCGACCAGCAACAAGCCACTGTGGCGCACCCGCCGCGCAATCTGTCGTGTGTCCATAACCGTTCCTCTCGTGGATTACGCGACACAGGCTATCTTCGCGAGCATGGGGTGTCTGTCGGCAACTGCCGGAGCCGCGTGTCAGAAAATTCCGACACGCAGCAATCATCGAACAACGCCATGCTCAGGGCCGGCGAACGACCTCTCCTTGTTTCATCACCAGCAATGGGGTTTGGGTTGCACGGATATTGCTGAGCACATTGCCCGGTACCGCCAGCACGTCGGCAAACTTGCCAGCGCTCAGGGTGCCGGTGTCGGCTTCGATACCAAGCAGTCTGGCCGCGCCCTGGCTGCTGCTGAGCAACGCCGCAGCGGGCGCCATGCCGATATCCACCATATCGCCGAATTCCTGCGCGTTGAGGCCATGCGGATACACCGCCGCATCGGTGCCAAATGCGATTGGCACACCGATCTGCAACGCCTGCTTGAACATCACGGTATGCGCCTTGGCTGCGGCGCGCGCCTTGTCACCAATCTTCGGCGGATAGGTGTCCGCCTTGTCGTTCACCCACACCTGGGTCATCCGCGTCGGCACCAGGTACACGCCCTTGGCCTTCATCAGTTTCAGGGTATCGGCGCTCAGGAAGCTGCCGTGCTCGATCGAATCCACGCCGGCTTCCACCGCCAGCCGGGCGGCCAGATCGCCATGGCTATGTGCAGCCACCTTGCGTCCCCAGGCATGGGCTTCGGACATGATCGCGCTGAGTTCGGCCGGGGTGAGCTGCGGCACATCAACCGGGTCGGACTCCGACAACACCCCGCCCGAGGCGCAGATCTTGATCACATCGGCGCCCCACTTCATCTGATAACGCACCGCCGCCCGGCACTCCTCGGGGCCATTGCAGACGCCCTCGATCGGCCCCGACGGTTTGACCCGCTCGGGCGGAAACGGCGAGTTGTCGCAGTGGCCGCCGGTGGAGCCAATGGCATGGCCGGCCACCAGCATCTGCGGGCCTTCGGTCAGGCCCGCGTTGATCGCGTTGCGCAAGGCGATGTCGATGAAATCTGCCGCGCCGACATCGCGCACCGTGGTGACCCCGGCCTGCAGCGTGACCTGAGCATTGCGTGCCGCATGGAATGATTGCTCGACCGGAAACCGCAACATGCCCTCATAAAAACCCTGTGCCCAATCATCGACGTGATCGTAGCTGATGTGGGTGTGGGCATCGATGATGCCGGGCATCAGGGTAGCGTCACCCAGATCGATCACCTCGCTGCCGGCAGGAATCGCGGCATCGGCGCCGACGGCGATGATGCGCTGACCACGCACCACCACTACCCCCGGCTCGCTCAGCCGGCCACTGGTCCCGTCGAACAGATGCGCGGCCTTGAGCACGGTTACCTTTTCCGGCGGTGATTGCGCAAAGGCAAGGCCGGCGATCAACGCACTGGCAAACAACAGGATCACGCGGTGTTTCATCACGAACTCCCCGACGCTGGTTGGAACAGCGAGTGTAGGCGATCTGCAGCATCGATCAATCCAGCCAGTGGTATGGCAGCGGATCGAAGCGCCGCAGGCGATGGCGGAACACAAAGGTGAAATCCGGCCACAGCGTGGTGTTGAGGCCGTCGCGGGTGCGGTACCAACTGCTGCATCCACCGGTGTTCCATACTGTACGCGCAAGCCGTTGTTGCAGCGCGATGTTGTACTCGCGCTGCGCGGTGGCATCCACATCCATTGCCGCGCCCGGGCGCCGGGCCAGGTGGGCAATGGCGTCGCTCACGTAATTGGCTTGCGCCTCGATCATGTACACCATCGAGTTGTGGCCCAGCGCGGTATTGGGGCCACTCATGATGAACAGGTTGGGGAAGCCGCTGACGGTGGTGCCAAGATACGCATTCTGACCATCGCGCCAGGCATGATCGAGATCCAGGCCGTCGCGACCGGCAACGGGAAACGGCGCACAGGCTTCGGCGGCCTCGAATCCGGTACAACTGATCAGCACATCCAACCGATGGTTAACGCCATCGCTGGTTTCGATGCCGGTTGCATTGATTCGCGCAATCGGCATGGTGACGAGTTCAACATCATCGCGGCACAGCGCCGGATAGAACGTGCTCGACAACAACACCCGCTTGCAGCCGACCCGGTAATTGGGTGTGAGGCGCGCGCGCAGTTGCCGGTCGCGCACCTGCCAGCGCAGTTGCAGGCGCGGCAGGATTTCCAGCACACGCAACAGCGCCGGCAGCCGGGTAAAGCCCACCGCGAACAATTCATGGCGCCAGTAATTAAATACCCTGCTGATGCGTTGACTGATCGGAAAGCGCCGATAAAGCGCCTTGCGCCAGCGCGCGACCGCCCAATTGGGTTTGCCGATGATCCACGCTGGGGTGCGCTGGAATACGCTGACCTGCGCGGCGTCATCGACAATCGATGGCAACACCTGAATCGCGCTGGCGCCGGTGCCGATCAGGCCGATGCGCTTGCCGGCCAGGTCGGCATCGGCTGGCCAGCGGGCGGTATGGAAGCTTTGGCCGGCAAACTGCTCGATGCCTGCGATCGCGGGAAGCTTGGGCCGGCTCAGGCCACCGGTCGCCAGAATCAGCGAGCGCGCATGAAACACCTGCGCGCCGTTGCCGACCTCGACCCGCCAGCACCGTCGCCGCTCATCAAAGCGCGCGGCAGTTACGGTGTGATTGAAGCGCATTTGCGCGCGCACGCCAAAGCGATCGGCACAGCGTTTGAGATAGCCCTCGATTTCCGCTTGCGCCGGATACGCCCGCGACCAGTCGGGGTTGGGCGCAAACGAAAAACAGTACAGGCTGGAGGGGATATCGCAGGCGGCGCCGGGATAACGATTCGCCTGCCAAGTGCCGCCAAGGCTAGCTGCCTGTTCCAGCAACAGATAACGATGCCCGGCCTGGTTCAGCCGAATCGCCATGCACAGGCCGGCAAACCCGGAGCCGACAATCAGGACATCGTATTGCGTGGTTTGCGGCTTGGTCGAATCGGCATCGGGCATCGGGGCACGTGGTTGGTGGCGAGAGCGCCAGCATAGCTGCGCACGGGCCAGGCGCATACTTCCCGACTCATCGCACTAGGCTTCAACGTCGTCAACGTGCGCCGAACTGTGTCGGCGCGATTCGCGCACCCATGATCTTGTTGCGCAACGCGATGGCATCCGGATCGCGCGACAGTTCGGCGCGGTCGGATGTCACCCTCAGCCCCAAGTGCTGGTAGCTGCTGTTGAGGCTGGGGAAATGCCGCAATGAGGAATGTTCAAGCGCCAGCCGTGAAAACACGCTGCTCTGGCTGATCTCATCAAGGCGGGCAATAAACGCATCGGGATCGACCCGCCCCGACTCTGGCAAACAACACTGCGAATACGCGGCGAGCACCTGTTCCAGCCCGAAGCCGCGCTCGCGATGCAGAGCGATATCCGTCTCCAGCCAGAATGCCGCGCCACCCCAATAAATGCGCATGATTGGCGAGCCCTTGTTCTGCCGAGAACGACTCTTGCGTGTGTTCTTGCTGATCTCGGCCAGCGTGACACCTGCTGCGGAGTTGCGGCCACGGCCGAAACCGGCATCCAGGCGTTCCCAGGCATAGGCTTCGCTGACGATGCCGGCACGGGCACGCAACACGTTTTGGTAATAACTGGCCAAGCCCTCGGAAAGCCATCGCCCCTTATTGCCCAGATACGGGTGAAAGAAATGCGAGAACTCATGGATTGCGGTCCAGTCGGCGCGCAACTCACGGATGCTGGCGTCACGGCGCACAAAAAGCTGCACCGCCACACCGGCGCCGCGAGTGGTTTGGCCCCACGGCACCGGGCTGCTGCTGCGCGAGCTGATCTCGATGACCAGCACTTGCGCACTGCGTACCGGAAAACGCCCGTACGCCGTCAGCGACGCCTTCGCCACTTCACGCAACCAGCCGTGCAGATCATCGCTGCGTTGCCGCGTTGGTGCATCGACTACGGCAATGCGCAGCTCGCTGCCATCGTCGCCATCGACAATGCGCTCATCGACATCGCCGAACACCGCCCAGGACGGCCAATCGCCACCGCCAGCCGCCAATGCATACACTTTTCGCGCGGCATCACGCGGCAGCCACGGCAGCGATGCCTGAATGCCTGCTGGTAAATCCAGCGTCAGCGTGCCGGCCGCATCGGCGCGCCACAACCAAACGCCCGGGCTGATCATCCAACTGCCGCTGGCTGTCTGGATGCCCTCATCGCGGCCATTGGAGCGGCTCGCGCGCTCCGCAGCAATCCGGTAATCGATGCAGGCGCCGGCCGGCAAGGCGCGCGCAATCAGGCGATCGCCGCTGCGCTGCAATGCACCGCCATCGCTGCGTGTAAAGCCGAGCAAATAGTTACTCGCACCCTCTTGCGCGCGCAATTGCAGTTTCGAGTAATCGCGGTCTGCGCAGGCAGCAACGTGCAATTCGCCGGCTGACTTGTCGATCGACACCCGATAATCGATGGCAGCGTGTACCGACACGGCAAGCAACACGCCAGCAACGCCAACCAGAAATTGACGTGTTCGCCACAAACAGCGCGGGTTTCGCGAATGAAATTGGGCTGACATGGGAGCTTTAGTACCACAATAGCGGCCAAGGTTCCGTGAATGCGAACAACGCACGCCGGCTACAATGACCGGATGGACGTTTCCCATCTGCTCGACCCGCTCAACCCGGCGCAGCGCGCCGCCGTCGCTGCCGACCCCGGCCACTACCTGGTGCTCGCCGGTGCCGGTTCGGGCAAAACCCGCGTGCTCACCCACCGTATTGCCTGGCTCACCGAGGTGCTGGGCGTGCCAACCCACGGCGTGTTTGCGGTCACCTTCACCAACAAGGCCGCCGGTGAAATGCGCGCGCGCCTGCAAGAGCAGTTGCGCGATGGCAGCCGTGGCATGTGGGTGGGCACCTTTCATGGCATCGCGCACAAGCTGCTGCGCATGCACTGGCTTGAAGCAGGATTGCCCGAATCATTCCAGGTGCTCGACGGCGATGACCAGTTGCGCCTGATCAAGCGGGTGATGGCCGATCTGGAAATCGATGAAACCCGCTTCCCGCCGCGCCAGGCCGCGTGGTGGATCAATGCCCAAAAAGATGAAGGCCGGCGCGCGGAAAACATCCAGGCCGGCAGTGATTTCATGGCGCAGACCTATGTCCGCGTATTTCGCCGAACTGCTGCTGCGCGCACACGAGGTGCTGCGTCAGCAGCCGGCACTGCTGACGCATTATCAGCAGCGTTTCGGACATATTCTGGTCGACGAGTTTCAGGACACCAACGCGATTCAATACGCGATGATCCGGGTACTGGCCGGTGAACGCGGCCAGGTGTTCGTGGTCGGCGACGATGATCAGGCGATCTACGGCTGGCGTGGTGCGCAGGTCGAAAACGTGCAGCGCTTTTTGCGCGATTACCCCGGCGCCAGCACCTTGCGTCTGGAGCAGAACTACCGCTCCACCGGCACCATCCTGGCCGCCGCCAACGCGGTGATCACGCACAACCCGGATCGCCTCGGCAAGCAATTGTGGACCGCCGCCGCTGAAGGCGAACCAGTCGATCTGTACGCCGCCTACAACGAAATCGACGAAGCCCAATACGTCATCGGGCGGATCGCCGCCTGGGTGCGCAATGGTGGCAGCCACGGCGATTGTGCGGTGCTGTACCGCTCCAACGCACAGTCGCGGGCGCTGGAAGAACAGCTGGTGCAAGCCGACATGCCGTACCGGGTGTACGGTGGCCTGCGTTTTTTCGAGCGTGCCGAAATCAAGGACACCCTCGCCTACCTGCGGCTGATGGCCAACCGCGCAGACGATGCAGCCTTTGAGCGCGCAGTGAACACGCCGACCCGCGGCATCGGCTCGCGCACGCTGGATATGGTGCGCCAGCTCGCTCGCGCGCAGAGCAGCTCGCTGTGGCAAGCCACCGAATTGCTGAGCACCGACACCACGCTTGCCGGCCGCGCCCGCAACGCGCTGAGTGCGTTCATCGAGCTGATCAATGCACTCGCCGCCGAGCTCGATGCGATGACCCTGGCCGAGCAGATCGATCATGTGCTGGCACGCTCGGGCCTGCGCGTTCACTATGCCGCCGAATCGCGCGGCACCCTCGATGCGCGCACCGACAACCTCGACGAGCTGGTGTCGCTGGCGACACGCTTCGTGCGTAGCGATGACGAAGAATTGCAGGGCATGTCCGATCTGCTCGCCTTCCTCGCCCATGCCGCGCTGGAAGCCGGCGAAGGCCAGGCCGATGCCGGTGCCGATGGCGTGCAGTTGATGACTCTGCATTCGGCCAAGGGCCTTGAGTTTGATCTGGTCTTTCTCACCGGCCTTGAAGAAGGGCTGTTCCCGAGCGGTCGCTCGCTGGAAGAATCCGGCCGGCTGGAGGAAGAGCGCCGTCTGGCCTATGTCGGCATCACCCGTGCCCGCCAGCGGCTGGTGCTGAGTTATGCGCAATCGCGACGCATCCATGGCACCGACACCTACAACCCGCCCTCGCGTTTTTTGCGCGAGATTCCGCCCGCGCTGCTGCACGAAGTGCGGGCCAAAGTGCAGGCCTCGCGCCCGCGATTTGGCACGTCCGATCAATCACCGCCGCAATCAACCGGGCTGGCATTGGGTCAACGCGTCAGCCACCCCAGCTTCGGCGAAGGCGTGCTGGTGGATTGCGAGGGCAGCGGCGCGCACGCGCGGGTGCAGGTGAACTTCGAGCAGGCCGGCTGCAAATGGCTGGTGCTGGCCTATGCCAAGCTCAGCGCCGTGTGATTGAAGAATTGCTACCGATTCATGCGGTTTTGCTCAATCGCCCACCGCCGCAACGATGGCTTGCGGGCGACCAAACCAATAACCCTGAAACAGCCGACAGCCCTTGCTCGACAAGTGCATGAATTGTTCGCGTGTCTCCACACCCTCGGCCACCACCTCCAGCCCGAGCGCAGCAGCCATCGCCAGCAATGCATCGATGATGGTGTCGCTCTGGGCGTCAGCAAGCATGTCGGATACGAATGATTGATCGATCTTGATCTGGCTGATCGGCAGCAACTTGAGATAGCGCAATGACGAATAGCCGGTGCCGAAGTCATCCAGAGAAAAACTGACGCCCAGCGCGCCAAGTTGCTGCATCTTTCCGGCGCTGGCAGTGACATCATCGAGCAACACGTGCTCGGTCAGCTCCATCTTGAGCAGTTGCCCATCAATGCCATGGCGGGCGATTGCACTGCGTACAACGTCAACAAAATCCGCCTGACGAAACATGCTCGCATCGACATTCAGCGCTATCTGCCCAGTGCGTGATTTACCCACGCAATGATGCTGCGCGATATGCGCGCAAACCGCATCCAGACCCCAAGCCGTCACCTCCGGCAACAAGCCGGCATCACGCAGACGTGGCATGAAAGCATCGGGCGTCAACAATCCGAACACCACACTGTTCCAGCGTAGCAGCGCCTCGTGCGCACAGACGGCACCATCACCATCGACTATGGGTTGGTAGTAATAACACAGCTCACCTTTTTTCAACGCGTTGCGCAGCGCCGCCTCCATGGCAATACCTGATGTCGCGACCTCCTGCATTTGCGGGTCGAACAAGCGCTCGCAGTCTCGGCCTTCGGCCTTGGCGCGATACAAGGCAAGTTCGGCCTGCTTGAGCAGATGCTGGGCGTTACCTTGCGTGCCGTCGAATAATTGAATGCCGATGCTGGCGGTGCTTTCGTAAGGATGTGTACTGGCTGCCAGCACAAACGGAGCCGTGATCGCACGCCGCACGTTGCTGGCTATGGCTTGCGCCGCGATACCCGCGCTCTCGCGGCAGTCGCCCAGCGCATCGAGGACAATCGCAAACTCATCGCCACCCAGCCGTGAAAGCAGGCTGTGTGCCGGCAAACATCCGCGAATACGGTCGCGGCATTGCCGCAGCAATGCATCCCCTGCCTGATGCCCGAAGGCTTCGTTGAGCAGCTTGAAGCGATCCATATCCAGCAACAACAACGCGCTCCAGCGCGGCCCTTGCGCGGCGACTTGGACACGAGAATCCAGCGTCGTGAAAAAGTGCTCGCGGTTTGGCAGACCGGTAAGCTGGTCGTTGACCGCAAGCTGTTGCAGCGCGTGCTCGACCTTGCGTTGATCGCTTAAATCGCTGATCACCGCAACATAGTAACGCTCGTCTCCAACATGCTCGGGTGCGACGCATGAAACAAATACCCGTGCCGGATAAACCTCGCCATTCTGGTGCCTGACCCAGGTATCTTCGCGCGAATACCCTTGCCGGCGCATGCGATCTATGACCCGACTGCGATGGTCCCAGCTATGCAATCCCGAACGCAGAAACTCGGTACCCCCACCAACAACCGCGCTTGCGTCGTAGCCAGTTTGCGCGGTGAATGCCGCATTCACCCGCACAATGCGCAACTGCGCATCGAGCACCAAGATTGCGTCATGGGTGGCGAAAGCGGCCGCCGCGATGCGCAACTCGCGCTCCATTGCCATGCGTTGGCTGACATCGCGACCGATCACCACCAGCGCGCGCCGCTGCACACCATCAAATAGCGGCAGCTTGCGCACTTCGAACTGCTGCTCGCCATCGGCATTGCATACCGTTTCCATAAACGAGCACAGTGTGCCGGCCTGCCATGCCGCCTCGTCATTGTCGATGCAGGCCAGGTGCTCGGGACGCAGCTCGGGATTGAGCTCAGCCAGCTCACGATCGGTCTTGCCAACCCAGTCAATGCCGTCGAGCCGAAACAGCTTTATTGCCGGCCGATTGGCGATCTGCCAGCGGCCATGGCCATCCTTGAAAAATACCGGATCAGGCAGCGCTTCGAGCAAGGCAATCAATTGCTCGTTCAAGTGTGCCAGCGCCGTATGCGAATGTTGGTGTTCGTCGAGATTGGTGACGATCAGCATTGCGCCCGTTATAGCCTCGCCATCACGGACGGCGGCGATCACCACATGTATCCGGGCACATCGCCCATCCGCGACGTTGAGCTGATCGGAAAACTGGCGGCGCTGGCCATCTGTCAATGTCGCCACTATCGGGCACGGAGTTGCTTCGCTGCCGCCTGCATTGGCCAGCAGCGGGCTGATAACCGTACGCAAAGACATACCCAACAGTCGTTCCGGCGGCAACGACAACAGCGTCGCTGCGGCGCGATTGGCCGACTCCACCCGCCCATTGCTGGCGATCACCACCACGCCTTGAGTCAGGTTGTCGAGTAACGCCTGCAATGCAGGGGGTTGTGGGGTAACGATATTCATCAGTCGAACTATAGCTACTGCTGCAGCGCGGACCTTTGATCCAACGCAAGCGGCCACGATACGGCGATTGCCGGTGATTCAAGCAGAATGCACTGCCGCGAACACGCGCAGGAAGTTGCCACCAACCAATTTGGCAACGTCAGCTTCAGCAAGGCCGCGCTGGAACAAGCCCGCAACATAGATCGGCAATTTGGCGTAATTGTCGAGCACCGGCTTGTAGTTGGCATCCATATCGGTACCCAGGCAGACATGATCGATGCCGACCCGATCGATCAGCTCCAGGGTGCGCTCAACAAAACCGTTGAGGTCGTGGATACCGATTCCGGACGGCCAGGCACCGATCACCCCGCCACCGCCACTGGCGATGGCGGTAGCCAACGCCTGCGAAATAAATCGCGCCGGAGCACCCGCCTGTTGCTGATGGACGTGGGTGTGTGACGCCATGGTCGGGCGGCTGCTTGCTTCCAGCGCGCCGAACGCGGTGGCTTCGCTGGCGTGAGCGAGATCGACAATCATGCCAACCCGGTTCATCTCGCGCACCACCGCTGCGCCGGCTGCGGTCAAACCGCCATGACGTGGTGGCTCGGTCATGATGTCGCCCAGTTCATTGTTGCGGTAATGCATCAGGGTGATCGAGCGGACGCCATCGGCATAGGCCTGCGCCACGCGCTCGGGCTGGCCTTGCAGAAAGTCGCCACCCTCCACGGTGAGCATGGCGCCAATCTGGTGGTTGGCATGCACCGCTGCGATGTCGGCCGGGCGATCGATCCGCTGCACCAGGCCCGACGCGACCAGTGCATTGAGGTTGTCGATCTGGCGGCGGTAACTGGCCCAGGCTTCATCCGGTTCGAATGCGCGCGCGCTGGTAAGACCGGTGGCGTCAGACAAGGCCAGCGTTTGAAAATCGGCGACCGCGGCGAAGGCGGCGACATCAACGCCGCCGGCGCGCATATCGGCCACGGTGCGCCGTTCAAACGTGCCGCGCCAAACATATAGCCGAACCATGCCGGTAGCATGCTCGGCACCGCGCACGAAGGTGCGGCCGGGGTGGGCATGGGCATCGATCACCGGATGCACGGCGAGAAATGCGTCCGCCCGCGCCAGTTCGTCCTCGCTGTAGGCGAAGCCAATCGGCGCTGCCGATTGCCGCAGCAACCACCAGCTACCACCAGCAGCGGCGAGCAGGGCCGCACTGCCGCCTAACAACAACCGACGACGGGTGAACAGGGGCATGTTATCTCCAGATCAGGTGTTTTAGCGCGCGGTCGGTTTTGCTGCGGTGCCGACAAAAGCGATAGCGTCGATTTCGATCAAAATCGGTGCCGCGCCAAAGTCAACGCCAGGTATCGTCGTGCGCACCGGCAAGGGATTTTGCGAAAAGTAACTTTGGTAAATC
>PGZE01000068.1 GCA_002840015.1 Gammaproteobacteria bacterium HGW-Gammaproteobacteria-2
ATCGCGGATCACGCCCAGTTGATCGTCGCTGTCGAACACCGAAAAACCGCGGCGCAAGCCAATGCGGGCGTGTTCGATTTGCAAGAAGCGCAGGCCCAGTGCGTGAAACGTGGTTACGGTCAGGCCTTCGGCGCGCTCGGCCTTCACCCGCTTGGCTACGCGCTCTCGCATCTCGCGCGCGGCCTTGTTGGTAAAGGTGATCGCAGCGATATAACGGGCCTCGTGTTGGCCACTGGCGATCAGGTGCGCGATCTTCTCGGTGATCACCCGGGTCTTGCCGCTGCCGGCGCCAGCAAGCACCAGCAGCGGCGTCTGCGTATGCAATACCGCTTCGCGTTGGGGGGTGTTGAGTCCGTGCATGGGGGGTCCAGTGTGGCCGGCGATTGTAACGGCATGCAAGGGTGGCTGCGTGTGCATGCTGCGACGGTTCGTGGTTGTGCTGCGTCTTGTTTGTGCGGGTAACGCAATCAGACAAGATCCGTCGCGCAAATGTTGTCAATCTCATGGCGCGTGGCCAATGGCACAATATGCGCCAGTACCGTGTTGCACACGGCCAACGTAAACCCAGAGCCGCTGCGGTTGGTCTGTACAAAAAATAGATAGAGAAAATCCATGCACCTCACGCGCTATCCGGGAATTTTACTGTTGCTGGCATTGGCGTTCTACAACGCCGGCACATCTGCGCAGGCCCTGAGCGGCCCCGGCCCGCGTGATGGCCAGCGTTTGGTTGACGATGAAATCTCCAGCACCGAGGGCTTTCTCAACGGTCATCCCGATCAACGTTGGCGCCGCATGGGCCTGAGTGCTTATGACCGCAAGGTTTTCGGTTTTGCCCGCGAATATTTTCGACGTGCTGCGCGATATGCCGATAAAGCCTCGCAAGCCATGTATGCGCAAATGCTGTGGGATGGGCAAGGTGGCGCAGTGGATCGTCCGTTGGCTTACGCCTGGATGGATCTGGCCGCAGAGCGCGGTTATCGCAGTTTTGTCGCGTTTCGCGAAAGCTACTGGTCGCAGCTCTCGCCTGTCGAGCGCGAACAGGCAGTAAGTGTTGGTCAAGCCGTTTATGACCAATATGGCGATGCGGTGGCGCAACCTCGGCTTGAATCGGTAATGCGCCGGGAACGCTTGAAGACGACAGGAAGCCATACCGGTTTTGACCGTGGTGCATCGGTTTACATGGCAACCAGCACTGGCCAGCGGATTCGCGTGCATCGCTTCTGGGATGCGCGCTACTGGCAGCCAGAGGAGTATTGGGACTGGCAGGCGGAAGTATGGGAAGCGCCGGGGCATAGCGGCCGCGTTGAAGTGCTGCCGCTGCTGCCGACCGATGGGCCGGCACCACGCAAGGCCCGTGATCCGGCAAAATAGCGGCATGGCCAAACTCTATTTCTATTATTCGGCGATGAACGCCGGCAAGACCACTACGCTGTTGCAAAGCGCACACAATTACCACGAGCGCGGCATGCGCACGCTGATCCTCACCCCACGGCTGGATGACCGCTACGGCAGCGGGGTGGTGGCGTCGCGGATCGGGTTGCGCGCCCCGGCGCACATATTCAGTGGTGATGATGACCTTGAGGCGCTGGTGCGCGCGGATGTCGCCGCGCACGGTGCGTTGCATTGTGCGCTGGTCGATGAGGCGCAGTTTTTGAACCGGCGGCAAGTGTGGCAGCTCACCGAAGTGGTGGATCGGCTTGACATCCCGGTGCTGGCATACGGGCTGCGCACGGATTTTCGTGGTGAATTGTTTGAAGGCAGCCAGTACCTGCTGGCCTGGGCCGATCACCTCACCGAAATTCGCACGATCTGCCACAGTGGGCGCAAGGCGAGCATGGTGGTGCGGGTGGATGAGCAGGGCCGTGCGCTCACCGAAGGGCCGCAGGTGCAGATTGGTGGCAACGAGCGCTACGTGTCGGTCAGCCGGATCGAGTTCAAGAACATCACCGAAGGCCATGGCGTGCTGCCGCTCAAGCAACCGCGCCTGCCGCTGGGCGAGAGCGGGCCGGAGTAGCGGGCCAGAGTAGGTGTTGTGCGCGGCAGCAAGTTTTTTTGGTCGGAAGGAGCGGGCTGTGCGTAGATTCCAGTCCTTGACTTCAGCGCAACAGACGGGTAAATGTTGACGGTGCGTTTGAAGCGAAAGCTGCCATCGCCCGGAGGGCGATGGCAGCTTTCGGAGACGTGTCGATGCAAACCGGAAATCACTCAAGGAGAGCACGCATGCTGATTTCAGCACAGCACAGCACAGCACAGCACAGCACAGCACAGCACAGCACAGCACAGCACAGTTAGGCGGGTTGGGTTGTCAGCTTGGGCATTTGCCTTTTCGCTAGCTCTACTCTGTTCCGGCAAGGCTGCTGCTGCACTGAATCCGGACACCACGGATTTCGTAATTTGCAACGGCTGCAGTACGCTACAACGCATCAACGCTGCGACGGCGGCTATTCCGCGTGACGGTAACGATTGGACAATCGTCGTTTTCGACGAAAACACCTATGCGACTTCATCCTACGTAGGGTTCCGCGAGTACGATCGGGAGCTACGACGCACGTTTAGTGCAATTTATGAGACTGCGAACGACGTCGATGCGGTGGAGGCGGTTCAGGTTGTCGCACAGATGAAAGCGAACTTGAATGCTGCGCGCAGCGTCGCTAGTCCGTCTTCCGTCCTGAGTGTCAATGGTGTTGTCAAAGGCGCGGTTCCCGCCGGAATCATGCCAATCGCTATCCCACCCGAAATTAACGGGGTCTCAACTGCGAGTGCGGCCAACGTACTGTCAGATCAGGTTGCGAGGAATGCCGTTTCTACATTTGTCACAATAAAGATGAATCGCGGTGTCGTGTTTCGGCTCAACCTAATCAGGATACTTCGGAAGATTATCGGCAAGGCGATCAAAGATGTCACTGTCGTGTTCTCGGACGGAAGCACGATGACGCTGAAGTACACTGGTATTGAAACGAACCCGGCATTCCAGTGGGAGCCAGTAGTGCAATCGGTTCAAGGCATTCCCGGCAGCGGTGGTGGTGGTGGAAGCGGGGGAGGCGACGGCGGTGGCGGTGGCGGCGGTGGCGGAGGAGGGTTCACGTTCTTCCGTGTCTGCGTCTCCGGAACAGTCAGTTTTCCAGGGGGAGTTTCGCAAAACTTCGTGTGCTTCCTGACGCTGACCCCGTAGCGAAGGCTCAGAGCGGTTCAGTCTGGATTTTCGGGTCACGCCGAGCCCGGCACATGCTTGGCTCGGTACTCGCAATCTGCGTACCGTATGTGAACTCTTGCACGCAGCCCATCTGTAGCAATTGAGGGTGGTTAGTTAGTGCACGTTCTCAGCCGGTTATTCAGCACTTCTCGGAGAATCGATATGAAAAGTTTGACCGTTCTCGCGATAGCAGTTACGTCGTTTGTGACGGGTGCGTCGATTGCGGCATATGCCGTAGCGCGTCAACACGAGCAGTCAAGCTACGAATTGGCAGCAGGATATATGCTTGCCGGGTTGATTCGCGGCGTTGATCACGCGAACGCGTTCGATGAAGGGATGTATTCGGAGACGGTGCGCCGGTTCGATGCCGGGCTGTGTTTTGCGGCGCGGCTGGCAAATTCAGTGAAGCGTGATGGGATTCGTGCCGGCGAGGCTGACATGGTGATCGAGATGGTGGAAAAGCGCATGGAGAGCATTCTCGAGCGCGAGACGCCCGCTACGTTCTCGGCATACCAGCAGTTGGCGCAGTGCGTGCCGGATGCGCCGCTTGCGGATACTCCCGAGGCTATTGCGGGGCTGTAGCCGACGTTTGATCCGACACCTCCACGTCGTTTCGAAAGTGCCGGTAGGCTACCGGTATTGGACTATCGCGCCCGGCTTGGGCACCATGTCGCGGTTGGCCAACCGGGTTTGACGCATGCTCCGATTTTTGCGCTTTGTCTGTTTTGTCGCCGTGCTTGCCACGGCATCACTGGCGGTTGCGCAGTCGCCGGATCTGTATGAGGGCGAAACCGAAGTCGCCGACCAAAGTGAAGGCGAGCGCAATGCCGGTTTGGCGCGGATATTGACCGGCGTGATTGCCCGTTTGGCGAGTGATCCGAGCCAGGCTGCGGCGGCATCGATCGATGGCCTCGCCGCAGTGGCGTCCGCGATGGCGCAGCAATATCGCTACCGTCAAGATGTGGATACCAGCAGCGGGGTAATCGCTTATCGCCAGATTCTGATTGCACGATTTGATCCGGCGATGGTTGAGGCGATGCTGGCGCAGGCTGGCATTGCCACTTGGCTTGGGCCACGGCCGGAGCCGCAGGTCTGGCTGGCGATCGATGATGGCAGTGGGCCACGTTTGGTGGGTGCCGGCCAGGCCAACGCGGTGTCTGCCCTTAGTGCCCAAGCCCGTGCGCGTGGCTTGGTGCTGCGCTTCCCCGATAACCCGGCGCTGTCGGACTTGGGGCTGCGGGCCGCTTGGCAAAGCGATACCGATGCCGCCGATACCTTGCTGGGTGGCGCCGAGGCGCAGGTGCAGTTGCTGGGCCGCCTGTATCGCGCGGGCGGTGGCTGGATGGCGCAGTGGACCTTGCGCGACGCCGGCGCGGAGATTGGCCGGATCACCCGTTCCGCAACCAGTGCTTCGGTGTTGCTCGCGGCGGGCGCCGATCTGGCTGCCGATGCGCTGGCACGGCGCTATCGCGATCTGGCGGTGAGCGGCCCGCCGGGCCAATATCGGGTGCGCATTCATGGTATTGCTTCGGCGCAAGCGTATGCCCGCCTGCGTGCCTACCTCGACAACTTGCCCTTCGTGCGCGCGGCGCAGGCGATGAGCGCCGATGGCGACGCGCTGACCTTGCGGCTTGATCTGGCTTCCGGTATCGAGGGTTTTCGCGCTGCGATCGGGCAAGGAGCGATGTTGCGTGAGGATGCCGAGGTTGGCGAAATACCGAGTTTCGAGATGATTCGATGAACCTCCGCCAGCTACCCAACACCTTGACCATCGCCCGGATATTGGCGGTGCCGCCGTTGTTGTGGTTGCTGGTGGATGAGCGCTATCCAGCGGCATGGTGGCTGGCCTTGGCTGCCGGAGTCTCGGATGCGCTGGATGGCCTGCTGGCAAAGCGTTTCCACTGGGTCACCCGGCTTGGTGGCCTGCTCGACCCGATTGCCGACAAGTTGCTGCTCGCCGCAGGCTTTATCGGGCTGTGGATCGGCGGCCATGTGCCGACCTGGCTGCTGGCGCTGGTGCTGGCGCGTGATGTGCTGATCGTGGCCGGCGCCGGGGCATGGCATGGGTTGATCGGGCCGGTGCCGATGACACCTAGTTGGCTGAGCAAGGCGAACACCGCGATTCAGATCGCGTTTGTGCTGTGGCTGATGCTCACTCTGGCGTATCCATCGCTGCCAACACAGGGGCAGGCAGTGGCAGTCTGGCTGGTAGCGGCCTCGACCGTAGCCAGCGGTCTCCATTACGTTGTGTTGTGGGGTAATCGCGCCCGCCGCGTGCGCAAGGACGTTTCGCTATGAACCAAACGGCACCCGTCTGGCAACCGCTGCGTTGGTTGCTGCCAATGGCAGTGATCGGCCTATTGTTGTATCTGTTGGGGCCGGTGCTGATCCCGTTTGCGATTTCGGCGTTGCTGGCATGGCTCGGTGACCCATTGGTCGGGCGTTGCCAGCGCCATGGCATGAGCCGTTCGGCGGCGGTCAGTCTGGTGTTCGTGTTGATGAGTGTGCTGCTGCTGCTCTCATTGTTGATCGTGATCCCGCTGCTGGAACGCCAGATCAGTGAATTGATAACCAACTTGCCGCGCTATCTGGGCTGGCTGAAAACCACGGCATTGCCGTGGCTGGAGCAGCGTACCGGTTTGGAAATTGCCGCATATTTCGATCCCGATCAGTTGGTGGCGCTGCTCAAGGGGCATTGGCAACAAGCCGGCGGTATCGCCAGCGCCGTGTTCGCCGGGTTGTCCAGGTCGGGTTTGGCGATTGCCGGTTGGCTGGCGACGGCGTTGCTGGTGCCGGTGGTCACCTTCTACTTCCTGCGCGATTGGCCGAAGCTGGTTGCACGGATACGCGAATTGTTGCCGCGACAGTTGGAGCCAACGGTAGTGCGGTTGGCACAGCAATCCGACGAAGTGCTGGGCGCGTTCCTGCGTGGTCAGGTGTCGGTAATGATCGTGCTCGGCGCGATCTACGCTCTGGGCTTGTCGCTGGTTGGCATCGATCTGGCATTTCTGATCGGCATGGGTTCGGGTTTGCTCAGCTTCGTACCGTATCTGGGTGCATTCCTGGGTGTTGCCGGTGGCCTCGTTGCCGCGCTGGTGCAACACGGCGATTGGCTGCATGTGCTGCTGGTGCTGGGCGTGTTCGGTATCGGCCAGTTGCTGGAAAGCTTCGTGTTGACGCCGTGGTTGGTGGGTGATCGCATCGGCATGCATCCGGTGGCGGTGATCTTCGCAATCATGGCCGGTGGCCAGGTGTTCGGTTTCCTCGGCGTACTGCTGGCGTTGCCGGTAGCGGCGGTGGTGATGGTGGTATTGCGCTACGCCCATCAACGTTATCTTCAGAGCGAAATGTATCTCGCCGGTGCGCCGCCCGCGCTCGAACCATCGGCCTTGGCGACGAGCGCGGATGCGGCCGATATGCAGCCCGCCACCACGCCCGACGAGCCGGTGTGACCCATCCGCAACTGCCCCTGCGGCTGCCGCCGGTAGCGCCCGATCAACACCTGGCAGCGTTTGTCGGTAGTGAAGCCGCCTGCCACCTGCTGGCTGCCGCCGCGCGTGGTGAGCACGATGACTGGCTGTATTTGTGCGGCCCCGCTGGCAGTGGCAAAACTCATTTGCTGCTGGCCGTTGTGGCTGAGGCGCAGGCGGCCGGGCGTGACGTACGCTATTTGCCATTGAATGTGTTCGCCGGGTCGCTGGATATGGCGTTGCAAGGGCAGGAGCACAGCAATCTGGTCTGTGTCGATGCGCTCGATGCGATTGCCGGCAGCATGGCCGATCAGGAAGCGCTGTTTCACTTTCATAACCGGGCACGGGCGGCGGGCAGCCAGCTGATTTACGCCGCACGGGCCGTGCCGTCGGTGGATGTGTGGCCGCTACCGGATCTGGTGTCGCGCCTGAGCCAGTGCTCGCGCGCCTACCTGCCGCTGCTTGACGACGAAGGGCGGCGCGAGCTGTTGCAGCGGCGTGCGGCATTGCGCGGCATGGTGCTGGAGCCAGTGGTGCTCGACTACGTGCTGCGCCGGGTCGGGCGCGATCTGGCTAGTCTCACCGAACTGATCAATCGGATCGACCGCGCCAGCCTGGCCGCCAAGCGCCGGGTGACGCTGCCGTTGGTGCGTGCCATCATCGAGCAAACCTGATCGCCGTCAATATCGGCGTCACCTTGATTGCGCGACAATGATGCGTCGAGTCATTTGGAGCCGTTATGCCGATCCTGAATCCTGAGTTGCTGGCAACCTTCCGCAGCCTGCTCGATGACGCGCGCAAGGCCGCAGACCCCGAACCCACCGCCATGACCCTGGCCACCGTCGATCATGACGGCCAGCCCTCGGCGCGCACCGTGCTGCTAAAGGCAGTCGATGCGGATGGTTTTGTTTTCTATACCAACACCCACAGCCGCAAGGGCGGGCAATTGTCGGCCAATCCGCGCGCGGCACTGCTGTTTTTCTGGAAAACGCTGCCCGGTGGGGTGCAGGTGAAGGTGGAGGGCGCGGTGCAAGCGGTGAGTGATGCCGAAGCCGATGCCTATTTCGCCAGCCGGCCACGGCAGAGCCAGATCGGTGCCTGGGCTTCGCTGCAATCGCAGGTACTTGATTCGCGAACGAC
>PGZE01000002.1 GCA_002840015.1 Gammaproteobacteria bacterium HGW-Gammaproteobacteria-2
TGCTCGACATCGTTACCTTCGGCAATGCCGCGCTCAAGCCGACTGCGCTGAAGAACTATGACGCGCGTTGGGAATATTACTTCTCGCCAACCGAAAGCGTCTCGCTGGCGCTGTTCCGCAAGGAGTTCAGCAACCCGATCGAGAAACAATTGGTGCCCGGTGGCGGCAGCCTGTTGCTGACTCTGGAAAATGCGCAGTCGGCCACCAACCAAGGCGTGGAACTCGATGGTTATACCCAACTGGGCTTCGTCAACGGCTGGGCCAAGCAGCTTACGCCGATGCGCTGGCTCGGCATGGACAAAATCGACTGGAGCAACTGGAACCTCGCCGCCAACTACGCCTATATCAGTTCGGATGTGACTCTCGACCCGGCCAAATCGGGCTTCAATACCAACCTCAGTCGCGCGCTGGAAGGACAATCCTCCTACATCGTCAACCTGCAATTGGGCTATCAGGCGGCTGACGGTGAACGAGAAGCCAACCTGTTGTTCAACACCTCGGGACAGCGCATCGTGCAGGTTGGTGTTGCCGGACTGCCCGATGTCTTTGAGCAACCCTTCGGCCAGCTCGACTTCACCTTCAAGCAGCGCCTTGGTGATGATTGGTCGGTGCGGTTGAAACTGCGCAACCTGCTCGACCCCAAGGTCGAGTTCACCCAGGGCGGTGAAACCACGCGCGCGTTCCGCAAGGGCCGCGAGATTGCGCTCAGTTTCGAGTGGTCGCCGTTTTGAACGGTGCGGGTCGCTTCGGGCCCACGTGTGCCGCGCCGCGATGGCCGGGCAATCCCTCGTATTCTTTCAAGGAGCCGCTTCCATGACTTCCACCTTCCGCAAGTGCGCGATTGCCAGCGCGCTGATCGGTGCCTTCGGCGCCGGATCGGCGTCGGCGGCGGTGCGCCTGAGCGATTCATTCGACGGCAACTGGTTCGACCCGGCGGCGCCGGGCCGTGGCATTTCGTTCGATTACATCCAGGACACCAGCGGCAACTTCGGCACCCTGTTCGGCGCCACCTTCACCTTCGACAACGCCGGTCAGCCGACGTGGCTGGTGTTCGTGCCGCAGATCACCGAGTTTGGCTACAGCGCTGAAAACTTCGACATCCTCAAGGTGACGGGTGGCAGCTTTGCCGGTGCTTCGGCAACCACCAACACCGTGGTCGGCAAAGGCAGCATCACCGTCAATTCCTGCACCAGCATGAGCCTGAGCGTGGACATGAATGCCGACACCGGGCTGGCTGATTTCACTTGGCCGCTGACCCCGGTCAACGGCATCGGCCAAGGCGATTGCGCATTCCAGCGCGAGTTCACCGCCTGCCCGTCGTTCGCCACCCCGGCGCCGGCATTTGGTGATCGCGCATGCGCCATCACCGGCAATTTCGAGAACCAGAACATCACCCTGAGCAACGAGATCACCTGGGTGGTCGAGGGCAAGATCGGTATCGGCGGCGACAACGTCAACCCGAGCACGCTCAGCATCGAGCCGGGCACGCTGCTGGTCAGCTCGGGCGATACCTTCGATCATATTGCAGTGTCGCGCGGCTCGAAGATTTTCGCCGAAGGCACCGCCAAGGCACCGATCGTGCTGACCAGCCCGGGCGAGTTGCCGGGCTTTGGCGACCCGCAGCCGCGTGATGTCGGCGGCATCGTGCTCGCTGGCAATGCACCCGCTACCTGCGTGCCGAACTGTGTCGCCGAATGGGATCCGACACTGCGTTACGGCGGCACTAACGCCAGCGACAACAGCGGCGTGTTGCGTTACGTGCAAGTGCGTTATGCCGGCTTCATCTTCGCGCCGAATCGCGAGCTGAACTCGTTCACCATGAACGCCGTCGGATCGGGCACCGTGCTGGATCATCTGCAATCGTTCAAGGGCGCCGATGACGCGATCGAGTTCTTCGGTGGCACTGCCAACGTGCGTTACTTTGTCGATATCTGTGGCGGCGACGATTCGATCGACTGGGATGAAGGCTACAGCGGCAAGATTCAGTTTGCCCTGCTCAACCAGTTCGGCTGCGCCGGTGAAGATCACGGCTTCGAACTGGCCAATGATCCGAACAACTTCGACGCCAGCCCACGCGCCAATGGCACCATCGCCAACGTCACCGCGATTGGTGGCGGTGCGGCAAGCGCCAGCAGCCGCGATGGCTTCAACCTCAAGGAAGGCACCGGCGGCCACTTCTGGAATATTGTTGCGACTCAGTTCAAGCGTTCGTGCGTATCGGTGCAGGATGCCGCAACTGAAGTCGCTTCCGGCCCGGTGGCTTCGCTCAGCGGCCTGTTGACCATGAACAACACCGTGATCAACTGCGCCAACAGCTTCCGCGACAGCGGCGTCACCGCCGGCTACACCCAAGCCTGGTTTACCTCGCAAGCTGGCAACGTGGCGGCCGACCCGCAGCTCACCGGCTTTCTGCCTGCGGCAGGTTCCCCGGTATTCGGCAAAGTGTTTGCCCCGACCGACGACTGGTTCGTGCCTACCAACTACGCTGGTGCGTTTGCTGGCCCCAATGCCAACGACGACTGGACGGCAGGCTGGACCCACAACATCGGTAACATCACTCCGTAAGCTCTCTCCAGCGGGCGTAACACACGCCAGCGCAACACCCGACCGGCCCCAAGGGGCCGGTTTTTTTTGCCGATCATCACCGTGCCAACGCTGTGGGGCGCAGTACACGCGATGCGCTTCGGCCCTTGCGTTCGCCGCGCCGGTAACCAAGACTGCGGGCCATGCTTAGCAACCGACACGCTGCCAATCTGCTTTATGCCCTGAGCTGGCTGCTCGGGCGCCTGCCGTTTGTTGTTTTGCATGCAATCGGCGCGACTCTGGGGCAATGCGTGTACTGGCTCGGCGGCCGCGAAGCACGGGTGACCCGACGCAATCTGGAACTGGTACAGCCCGGCATCAGCCCGCGCCAGCGCGATGCGCTGGCCGCAGCCGTGTTACGCGCGGTCGGGCGCAACAGCTTGCACACCCTGCGCTTCTGGACCCGGCCCGACGCCAGCAATCGTGCGCTGATTGCCCAGGTGCATGGCGAAGCGCTGCTGCACGCGGCGCTGGCGCGCGGCCGCGGCCTCATCATCGCCGCCCCGCATTATGGCAACTGGGAGCTGCTCAACCAGTTTCTGGCCAGTTGCGCTCCCATCACCCTGGTCTACCGGCCGCCGGAAAGCGCCATCGCCGAGCAGTATCTGTTGCGCGTGCGTGGCCGCCGCGGCGTCACCCAGGTGCCAGCGCGAAGCAGCGGCGTGCGCGCCTTGCTGCGTACCCTGCATGCCGGCGGCATGGTCGGCATCCTCCCCGATCAACGACCGAAGTCCGGCGAAGGCGCATTCGCGCCGCTGTTCGGCATCCAGACCCTGACCATGACCCTGCTCACCCGCTTGGCGCAACGCACCGGCGCCAGCGTGCTGTTTGCCATCGCCGAACGCCGGCCGGGCTGGGACGCAGGTTACGACGTGCATTTTTTCCCCGCCGACGCCGCCATCGGTGGTAGCGACGATACCGCCGCACTGGCAGCGCTCAATGCCGGGATCGCAGCCATCGCGCAACGCGACCCACTGCAATACCAATGGAACTACAAACGCTTCAATGCGCGGCCGCCCGGCTCGGATGAAACCAACCCGTATCTGCGCCGTTAGTGAATCCCGGGACAAGTCGTCACCCCAGCGAAAGCTGGGGTCCATGTTGATCTTTCTTTGCAGATCAAAAGCACAACCTGATTAGCGCTATATCTCAGCGGTAGAAGCCCCTCTCCCGCCGGGAGAGGGGTTGGGGTGAGGGTTCGGTGCGCGTATCGGCCATCGTACTGGCTCGGAATGACGAGAATGTACTTGCCCAGAACGATCATAGCGGCGACGGTTATCATCCCCACTCAACATCAATGGATCATTCCACAATGAGCGAACGGGCGTCGCCGCAAGAATCGACGGTAACAGCCGGCATCAACTGGGAACATCTGCCCGCAGCGGCATTGACCGCCGCCACCGGCGTCGGTGCGCTGTCCGTGATCTGGCTGCCGCTTCCGCTGTTCGCGCTGTGGCAAACGATGCACGAACGCAGCACGGCCATCGTGATTACCCTTGCGTTGATCGTGGTGTGCGCTGTAGTCGGCGGATGGTGGAACCGTCGTCGCACCCACCGCGTGCGCTATGCCTTGCTCGGCGAGGGGTTGCGCATCCGCCGCGGCCTGTGTTTTTGGCATGAGATCGTATTGCCACGTAATCGGGTGCAGCATCTGGATCTGGAGCGCGGGCCGATCGAGCGACACCTGGGCCTGGCAACGCTGGTCATCCACACCGCCGGTACCCGGATGAACGCGGTGCGGCTGACGGGCCTGAGTGAACAGCGTGCATTGGCGCTGCGCGATGCGTTGCTGCCGAACGAAAATGGCCTGTCCGACGATGCCGTCTGAACCTGCATCGCCGATTCTGACCAGCAACGAGCGCCGCCTGCATCCGCTGTCGTGGCTGTTTGTGCTGCTGGCGCAACTGCGCCAATTTGCGGTGCCGCTGATCGTGCTGGTGCTGGCCGGCGGTCGTGGTGATCGCTGGGAACTGGTCGGCGCGCTCGGCGTGCTGGTGTTGCCGCTGATCGCGGTGGCGCAGTATTTCAGCTACCGCTTTCGCATCGCCGATGACGAACTGATCATCCGCAGCGGCATTTTTCAGCGCAATCGACGGCATATCCCGTTTCGTCGCATCCACAATGTCAGCCTGCACCAGAATCTGTTGCATCGCGTATTCGGCGTTGCCGAAGTGCATCTGGAATCGGCTGGTGGGGTCAAACCCGAAGCGCAGATGCGGGTGCTGTCGCTGGCCGACGCGCATGCGCTGGAAGCCTTGGTGCAGAGCCGTGGCAACGCGTCGCAAGCGACCACAAGCGAGGCCATCACCGCAGCGCCGGCCACCGCGCTGTTGTCGCTGCCGACCAGTGAATTGCTGCGGCTTGGCCTGATTTCCAACCGCGGTATGGTGGTGGTGGCGGCGGGCTTCGGCGTGCTGGCGCAGTCCGGTTCACAGGCATTCGGTGCTGCGCTCAAGAGCATCGCGCAAAACCTGTTCGGCTGGGCCAATGGCCAGCACCTGAGTGTGATCGGCTGGCTGCTGGCGGGCATCAGCCTGTTCATCGTGTTCGCTGCGGTACTGCGTGTGCTGTCGATGCTGCTCGCCATACTGCAATTCCACGGTTTCACCCTGCACCAACAGGGCCAGCGCCTGAGCGTGGAAGCCGGGTTGCTGACCCGGATAAGGGCACATACCCCGCGCCATCGCATCCAGGCATGGACGCTGCACGAATCGTTGCTGCAACGTTGGCTGCATCGGCAAAGCCTGAGTATCGACAGTGCGGTGATCCAGGCCAGCAATAACCAACGCAGTCTGCGTGATCTGGCGCCGATCGCACCACCGCATACGGTGACTGCGTTGCTGCAACGCCTGCTGCCCGCTGCCGGCTGGCCCGACATGGACTGGCAGCCGCTGCATCCACGCGCGTGGCGACGGATGCTGGTCATACCCAGCGCCGTGACCGTGCTGGCATGCGCCGCACTTTGGTTGCGCTTTGGCAATGTCGCACTGTTCGCGCTACTGGCACTGCCGTGGTGGTGGCTGCGCGCGCGGCGTCTGGCGAAGTTCGCTGGCTATGCGCTCAGCGATAGCGTGATCGTCATTCGTGGCGGTTGGCCAGGCCATTACTGGCGGCTGGCCGAGATCAGCAAATTGCAGGTCATCGGCATCAGCAGCACACCGTTTGATCGCCGCCACGACATGGCCACCTTGTGGCTGGACACCGCTGGCGCCACCGCGATGCAACCACGCCTGCGCATCCGCTACCTGCCCAAGGCGCAGGCGCGGGCGCTGCTGGAAAGACTCAACGCGCGGATGCAGCGCAGCGGCATCGTCGCAGCGTCATCAATGGAATGCCCCGCGCGTACGGATATCGCGGAAGATGGCCACTGCGAACCGCAATGATGGATGAAACCACCGTTATGGAACCACCCTACTCATGTCGCTGAGCTGGAACGAAATCAAGGATCGTTCCCTGCGCTTCTCGCGCGAGTGGGCGCACGAGTCGTCGGAAGACGCCGAAGCCAAATCGTTCTGGGATGGCTTCTTCGATGTCTTTGGCGTGTCGCGGCGGCGGGTCGCCAATTTTGAGCGCAGGGTAAAAAAGCTCGACGGCAAGGACGGCTACATCGACTTGCTGTGGAAGGGCGTGTTGTTGATCGAACACAAGTCGCGCGGTAAGGATCTCGATCGCGCACATCAGCAGGCGCGCGATTATTTTCACGGGCTGAGTGACGCCGAGCTACCGAAATATCTGCTGGTTTCCGACTTCGCCCGCTTTCGCCTGTACGATCTCGATGGCGATGTCGAGCCGGTCGAGTTCCCCATTGCCGAGCTGCACAAGCAGGTGCGCCGCTTCGGCTTCATTGCCGGTTATCAGGCACGCAGCTTCAAGGAAGAAGATCCAGTCAACGTGCTCGCCGCCGAGCGCATGGGCAAACTGCACGATGCACTCAAGGCTGCCGGCTACGATGGCCATGCGCTGGAACTGCTGCTGGTGCGGCTGCTGTTTTGCCTGTTCGCCGATGACACCGGCATCTTTGCGCGGCACAGCTTCCACGAGCTGATCGCACAGCGCAGCAATATCGATGGCGCCGATCTCGGTTTATGGCTCGCGCAATTGTTTCAGGTGCTCAATACCGCGCCGGCAAAACGCCAGACCACCCTTGATGCACAGCTCGCCGAGTTTCCCTACGTCAACGGCCGCTTGTTTGCCGAGCCGCTGCCGCTGGCCGCGTTTGATGCGCACATGCGCGAGTTGCTCATCGATGCCTCGATCCTCGACTGGAGCCGCATCAGCCCGGCCATCTTCGGCTCGATGTTCCAGTCGGTGATGGATGCCAAGGCACGGCGCAACCTCGGCGCGCACTACACCAGCGAAAAGAACATTCTCAAGTTGATCGGCCCGCTGTTTCTTGACGAGCTCAGGGCCGAGTTGCAGCGCATCGGCAACCACGAAGGCAAGCTCAAGAGCTTTCACATCAAACTGGCCAACCTGCGTTTCCTCGATCCGGCCTGCGGCTGCGGCAACTTTCTGGTCATCGCCTACCGCGAACTGCGGTTGCTGGAGCTGGAAGTCATCGCGCGCCTGTTTCCGGCACAGATGTCCTCGCAATCGCTATGGGTCGCCGAAGCGGTGCAGGTGGACGTCGACCAATTCTACGGGATCGAAATCGAGGAGTTCCCCGCACAGATCGCGCAAGTCGCGCTCTGGTTGATGGATCATCAGATGAACCTGCTGGTGAGCGAGCGCTTCGGCAATTACTTCGCACGCCTGCCGCTGGTGAAGTCGCCGATGATCGTTCACGGCAACGCCCTGCGCATCGACTGGAACGACGTGGTGCCACGCGAACGGCTGAGCTACATCCTTGGTAACCCGCCGTTTCTTGGCAAGCAGCACCAGGACGAGCAACAGAAATCCGAAATGGCATATCTCTTTGACGGAGTAAAAGGAGCCGGCGTACTTGACTTTGTATCTGCTTGGTATGTCAAGGCCACTACCTACATAAATGGAACGTCAATTCGATGTGCTTTCGTTTCGACAAACTCCATCACGCAGGGCGAACAGGTCGGAATTCTTTGGTCGGAACTCTTTCGGCGCGGTGTGCATATTTGCTTCGCACACCGTACGTTTACGTGGAGCAACGAGGCGCGCGGAAAAGCTGCCATGCATTGTGTGATTGTAGGATTCGGACTAGACGATTCTTCCGCAAAGCGACTTTTCGACTACGCCCACCCAAAAGCCGATCCACATGAAGTGTCGGTCAATAATATCAATGCGTATCTGGTTGATGCGCCTGATGTAGCACTCCCAAACCGTCGTGAAGCAATCTGCGAAGTACCACCGATTGTGTTCGGCTCAATGCCGAACGACGGAGGTCACCTATTGTTGACTGACGCAGATAGACGTGAAATGTTGGAAACTGAGCCCGCCTCTTTACAGTGGATAAGGTTATTTCTTGGTGCGGAGGAGTTCATCAACCGCGTTCCGCGCTGGTGCCTTTGGCTCGACGGAATTTCCCCGGAAACGCTACGCTCGTTGCCATCGATTGCTTCGCGCGTCGCGGCAGTTAGGGCTTTACGCGAAAGGAGCACGCGTGCGACGACCAGAGAGTTGGCGGCATTTCCGACGTTGTTCGGTGAGATTCGTCAGCCACACTCAAAATATTTACTGATACCACGCGTTTCATCCGAGCAACGATCCTTCATCCCCATCGGATTTCTCGATCCTGATGTGATTGCAAGCGACGCAACATTTGTTGTCCCAAACGCGTCACCAATCCACTTCGGCATCCTCAGTTCGACCATGCACATGGCCTGGGTGCGCGCCGTGTGCGGCCGGCTCAAGAGCGACTACCGCTACTCTGCCGGCATCGTCTACAACAATTTCCCGTGGCCTGAGGTCGCCGACGACAAACGCCATGCTGCCATCGAATCCGCCGCCCAGGGCGTGCTCGATGCGCGCGCGCAATTCCCGCACAGCACCTTGGCCGATCTATACGACCCGCTGAGCATGCCGCCGGCTTTGGTGAAGGCGCATCAGGCGCTCGACCGCGCCGTCGATGCTGCCTATCTGGCAGCGGAAAAGGCGGCTGGCCGCAAAGCCCCGAAACTGGGCAGCGATGCCGAGCGTGTGGCGTTCCTGTTTCAGCGCTATCAGGCACTGACCTCGCTGCTGCCGGCGACAGCCGTCTCGCGTCATCGCAAACGCTGATAGTTAAGCATAGTCAACTACGCTTAATGCTTTAATCGCGCGAAACATGCGTAATAACAATCGGTTGTGTGTCATATTTAGTAACGCGGCTTGACGCTCCCCAGTACACGGCGCAAATTAAGCATAGTCGACTATACGTAGCCGAATCTCTCGATGAAAGATATTTCAGATCAAGAAGTTGAAGAGCATCTCAAACGGCGTAACCGCTGGTGGGCAGGGCAGGCTTCGGTGGTTGACGCCGCGACACAGCGGATGGCACCACGTGCGTATTTGGGTGCTGTGCATGCGCTATTGACCAACCCGGCGCTGCGACGTGCGGTAGTGCTGCTGGGCCCGCGCCGCGTGGGCAAGACGGTCTTGATCCAGCATCTGATCTCGCGTTTGCTCGCCGGTGGCGTGGCGCCAAGTCATATCGGTTATGTCGAAGTGGATCATCCGCTGTTGCACGGCCAGTCGCTCGACAGCTTGGTGCGGCGCATCGAAGCAGCAGGTGGTGCGGCGGGTGACGGCCCGTACTACCTTTTCTTTGATGAAATCCAGTATCTCAAGGACTGGGAACGCCATCTCAAGTCTCTGGTCGATCATCGGCCCGATTTGCGCATCCTTGTATCCGGCTCGGCTGCGGCTGCACTCAAGCGCAAGAGCACCGAGTCTGGGGCTGGGCGCTTCACAGACTTCCTGTTGCCCGCGCTGACGTTTTCCGAGTTTCTGAGCTTGGGCACCGACAAGCCGGGTATCCGCGAAACCAGTCCCGGCGTGTACATGCTGGAAGACATTAGACGGCTCAACGAACAGTTCGTTGATTACGTCAACTACGGCGGCTATCCGGAACTCGCCTTGTCCCAGGAGTTGCGCGGTGACCCGCAGCGCTTCGTGAAATCCGATATTGTCGACAAAGTGTTGTTGCGTGATCTGCCGCAGCTCTACGGCATTCAGGACATTCAAGAGCTCAACGCGCTGTTCACACTGCTCGCCTACAACACCGGCGAGGAGGTCTCGCTGGAAGCGCTGTCACAGCGAAGCGGTGTAAGCAAAACCACCATATCGCGATATATCGAGTACCTGGAAGCTGCATTTTTGTTGCAGCGAGTATTCCGCGTTGACCAGTCGGGCAAACGTTATCAGCGCGAACGCGCATTCAAGATTTATCTGACCAACCCAGCCATGCGCACCGGTCTGTTTGGCCCGATGACGCCGGACGACGCAGGTTTTGGGCATCTGGTCGAGACAACATTGTTTGCACAACGATTCCATGAAGACGTGCGCCTCAATTATGCGCGCTGGGGAAGCGACGATTGCGAAGTTGACTTGATTGAATGCAATGCTGCTCTCAAGCCATCGTTGGCCATTGAAATCAAATGGAGCGACCGGTTCATTGATAGGCCAGGTGACTTGTCAGGGCCGCTTCGTTTCGCCCATGCGAGCGGTCTGCATGAAGCATGGATCACTACTCGAAGCCGATTTGCCCGTGCGGAGCACGATGGCGTACATCTGCGCTTCTGGCCAGCAGCGGTATTGGCATTCCACTTTGGAGTGCGCGCAGTATCGGGGCGATTGTCTTCCTTTGACGCGCGCATCAACGGCGTGTCGAACGACGCATGAACGAGATCATCGTCTCGATCAGGGGTGATCATCCCGATCAAGCCCGGCTACTCGCGCGAGCAGAGGCCAAGCGCCTGCTGCAGCGCGTCGAGCGCTTCCGCCGTGTGGTGCTCGATTTTTCCGGTGTCACTCTGATTGGCCAGAGTTTCGCGGATGAGGTGTTCCGGGTGTTTGCCAATGCGCATCCGGCAATTTCGCTGAGTGCGGTAAATGCCGAAGAACAGGTAAAGGCGATGATCATGCGTGCCGGCAGTCAGGTGCAAGGCGATTTGTTCGATTCCGGTACCACGCAAGCCTCACTCGATCTGAGCTGAGCCGTCCACCGCGCAACTGTGACGTGGCACATCCGGATTGCGCGAACCGCCATGCTGGAAGCAACATCGCAATCGGCAATGCGTTGATCGGTTCGTATTCATGCTGAGCACGGCGAGCGCCCGTTACACTGGCGCCATGCGTACCTTTCTTTTTTTGTTATTCCTCGCTGCGTTGCCCGCCGCACCCGCGCATGCGCAAGGCGCAGACGCCGACATCGCCGCGCTGCGCGAAGCCTTTGCGCTGGCGCAGGACGGGCTGGGCACGCGCTACGAGCAGGCGGAAAAGCGCCTGCGCGGCCATCCACTGCACGGCTGGCTGGAATATGTCCATCTGAGCCGTGATCCGCAACGTCTGGATGCCGAAGACGTGTCGGCGTTTTTGCAGCGCAATGATGGCCAGCCAGTCGCCAGCCTGTTGCGCAGCGACTGGCTGCGCGAGCTGGTGCGGCGTGGTGATGATGCGCAATTGCTGCGCGATTACCGGCCCCAAAACGACACCACGATTGCCTGTGCCTACCTGCGTGCCAGCAGCGCAACCGCCGGCAATGATGACGCGTGGAATAGCGCGGTGCGCGCGCTGTGGCTAAGCCCACACTCACTGCCCGCTGCCTGCGATCCGCTATGGGCGGTCGCGCAGCAACGCGGCGTTATCGATGATGCGCTGCGCTGGCAGCGGATCATGGCCGCAGCGGTGGCCGGTGAAACCGGCCTGGTGCGCTTTATCGCACGCGCCCTGCCGAGCGCCGATGCTGACAAGGCGCAGGCCTACGCCGCGTTTATCGCCGCACCGGATGCCAGCGCACGCACCTGGCCGCGCAATGCACGCAGTGCCGCGATTGCAGTGCTCGGTTTGAACCGGCTGGCACGCAGCAACCCTGATGCCGCCGAAGCCCTGCTCGCCACCCTGGCCACGCCGCTGGCACTGAGCGCTGAACAAGTCACCGGCGTGCGCTATCAGCTCGCGCTGTGGACGGTGGCATCGTACGACCCCGGTGGTGCCGAGCGTCTGGCGCGGGTACCGGCGGCGGCATTTGATGAGCGCCTGCACGAGTGGCGGGTACGCGAGGCCCTGTCCCGCAGTGATGATGCCGCTGCGCTGACGGCATTGCGAGCCATGCCCACGGCGCAAAGAGCAGAATCACGCTGGCGCTATTTTGAAGCGCGTTTGCTGGAGCGTCGCGGCGATGCAGCCGCTGCCATGGCCTTGTATCAACAGGTGGCACAGGAAGCCAATTTCCACAGTTTTCTGGCCGCCGATCGGCTCGATCAGGACTATGCGCTTTGTCCGCTTGCGGTGAACACCGCCAAGCCAATGCGCGCCGCGTTGGCCGAAAACCCGGCGTTGATTCGCGCACTCACGCTGTTCAAGCTCGACCGCCCGGCATGGGCCGAGCGCGAATGGCGCGCACTGCTGCCCACGCTGGATGATGCCCTGCGCATCGAGGCGATACGGCAAGCGCGCGCAGTGGGCTGGCACAACCGAATATTTGATCTGGGCAAAGATCCGGACGAGTTGCGTTACTACCGCCTGCGCTTTCCGCTGCCGTATGCCTCATTGCTGCGTGAGCAAGCCAGGCAACACGCGTTGGACCCGGCCTGGCTTGCCGCGCAGATTCGCGCCGAAAGTACGTGGATGGCGAATGCGCGCTCAGCGGCCAATGCACTGGGCCTGATGCAACTGCTACCGGGTACCGGTAAAGCCATGGCACAAAAACTCGGCACGCCTTGGCGCGGCGAACGCACCCTGCTGCAGGGTGCCACCAACATCCGGCTGGGCAGCGCGTATCTTGCGCAAATGCTCGAACGCCACCAACAACTGCCGTACGTGGCGATTGCCGCCTACAATGCAGGTGCAACGCCGGTAGCACGATGGCGTACACAGCGGCCCGATCTGGACCCGGATATCTGGATCGAGACGATTCCATACAAGGAAACCCGTGAATACGTCGCACGCGTACTGGCATTCAGCGTGATCTACGACTGGCGCATTGGAGGCCAGGCAACCCCGGTCAGTGCGCGCATGCGCGGTCTGACCGGGCCGGAGGTTCATCACCGTCACTTTGTCTGCCCCACTGCGGCAGGGAGCACCAAGCCATGAGCAGCAAACGCATCGTTGTACTCGGCGGCACCGGCTTTGTTGGCCGTCACCTGATTTCGCGGCTGTGTGCGGAAGGTCATCAACTGACCGTGCTCAGCCGCAACCTTGACGCGCATTTGGTGCGCTTCCTGCCGCCCGGCTCGCAACGGCTGAGCTGCGATGTCTACGATGGCGCGGCACTGGCGCGCGCCTTTACTGGCGCCGACGTGGTGATCAACCTGGTCGGCATCCTCAACGAGTCTGGCAACTCCGGGCAGGGTTTTCGGCGTGCCCATTCCGAACTGACTTACCTCGTCACCAGTGCCTGCCGCGAGGCCGGTGTAAAGCGTTTGTTGCACATGAGCGCGCTCAATGCCGGCCGTGGCCAGAGCCATTATCTGCACACCCGCGGCGAAGCGGAAACCGTAATCAAGGCCAGCCATCTGGATTGGACCATCTTCCAGCCGTCGGTGATTTTCGGCCCCGATGATGGCCTGCTCACCCGCTTCCGTGAACTGCTGCGGCTGACCCCGGTACTGCCGCTGGCACGCGCCGAATGCAAGTTTGCACCGGTCTACATCAAGGACGTGGTCGAGGCCTTCGTGCGCGCACTCGACAACCCGGCCACGGTGCGTCAGGTGTATGAACTGTATGGCCCGGAAGTGATCAGCCTGAAAAAACTGGTGCGGCGGATTGCCCAGGTGATGGGCTGGAAGCGGCTGGTGCTGCCGCTGCCCGATGCGCTGGGCTGGATGCAGGCGATGCTCGCCGAGTGGATTCCGGGCAAGCCGTTTTCGCGCGACAACTTCCGTTCGCTCGCCACCGATTCGGTTGGCGGCATTGACGGCCTGCATCGGCTCGGAATCACACCGACGCCACTGAGCTCGCGCATCGAGCGCTTGCTCGGCAGTGCCGACAGCCGGCAAAAGCGGCTCGACCGCTACCGCCGCCAACTGCAATGACTCCCGGCCATCATCCCCATCGGCAATGAAGACCTATCTGGTTGGTGGCGCGGTACGTGACCGCCTGCTCGGGCGCCCACCCGGTGACCGCGACTGGGTAGTGGTGGGCAGCACGCCCGAACAGATGCTGGCGCAGGGCTTTCGTGCGGTGGGCCGCGATTTTCCGGTATTCCTGCATCCGCAAACACACGAAGAACATGCACTGGCGCGTACCGAGCGCAAATCCGGGCGCGGCTATCGCGGCTTCGTGGTCGATGCCGACCCCGGCGTCACCCTGGAACAGGATCTGCAGCGGCGCGACTTCACCATCAATGCCATTGCCGAAACTACCGACGGCCAACTGATCGATCCGTTTGACGGCAAAGCCGATATTGAACGCCGGGTGTTGCGCCACGTCAGCGATGCCTTCGCCGAAGACCCGGTACGCATCCTGCGCGCGGCGCGCTTCATGGCGCGTTTCGCGCCATTGGGGTTCAGCGTGGCGGCGGAAACATTGGCGCTGATGCGCACCATGATTGCTGCGGGTGAAGTCGATCATCTGGTACCCGAGCGGGTGTGGCAGGAGCTCGAACGTGCGCTGCGCGAGCCGCGCCCGGCGGCCTTCGTGCAAACCCTGCGCAGTTGTGGCGCGCTGGCGCGCATCATGCCGGAAGTCGATGCGTTGTATGGCGTGCCGCAGCGCCCCGAGTATCACCCGGAAGTTGATACCGGCATCCACACCGAAATGGTCTGCGACATGGCCGCGCAACTGGCGCCCGGCGACAGCGTGATCGGGCTGGCAGCGCTACTGCATGATCTGGGCAAGGCGCTGACGCCGGCCAGCGAACTGCCACGCCACATCGGCCACGAGCACAACGGCCTGCCGGCGGTGGCAGCGCTGTGCGCCCGGCTGAAGGTGCCGGCCGAACACCGCGAACTGGCGCTGATTGCCTGCCGCGAACACCTCAATGTGCATCGCCTCGGCGAACTGCGCGCGGCCAGCGTGCATGACCTGATCGCCCGCTGCGATGGCTTTCGCAAACCGGCGCGTATCGCGCAGCTTGCGCTGGTCTGCGAAGCCGACAAACGCGGCCGCCTCGGGCTTGCCAACACGCCCTACCCGGAAGCCGAACGCCTGCGCCGCGCGCACGCCGTCGCGTTGGCGATCGATGCCAGCGCCATCGTCGCACGCGGCATCAGCGGCCCGGCGGTGGGGGAAGCACTGCGCCGCGAGCGGATTGCCGCGATCGCGGCGATTGGCTAAAAGCAACAAAACACGAGCGGACACAGTGATCGTAGCCCGGTTAGCGCGGAGCGCGTAACCCGGGACCGCCACTTGCCTCGACATCCGCCAGCAGCGTGTCGATCAGTGGGCAGGCGACGTTGCTGCCGGCCACATCACAGGCGTGCACCAGCGCCGCCAACTCGCGTTCGATACGGCGCAACTGCGTCAGTTTTTCGTGCACGCTGGCGAGCTTTTCGGCGGCAATCGTACGCGCGGTGTCGCAATGGCTGCCATCGGCAAGCCGCAGCAAGTCGAGGATTTCGTCGAGGCGAAAGCCCAGCGCCTGGCTGCGCTTGATGAAGCGTACCCGCGCCACGTCATCGGCACCGTAGCGACGAATGCCACCCAGCGGTCGGTCGGGCTGACGCAACAGGCCGCGGCGCTGGTAGAAGCGGATGGTTTCGACGCCGACGCCTGCGGCGGCGGCAAGGGCACCGATGGCAAACGTGTCGGCAGCGCACATGGCTTGACTCCGTACTTCGGTACAGTCGTAAGGTTACCGCCTGCACTGCGCATCGCGCCATTCTGGAGCCGCTCATGGCCAATTCCTTGTCACAACTCACCCGCATCGGCGAAACCACCGGTACGCTCGGCGCCTTGGTTTCGGCCATGGGCTGTGCGATGTGCTTCCCCGCCATTGCCAGCCTCGGCGCCGCTGTCGGCCTGGGTTTTCTCGCTCACTGGGAGGGCCTGTTCATCAACACCCTGCTGCCGGCGTTTGCGTGGCTGGTGCTGCTGCTCAATGCACTGGGCTGGCTTGCGCACCGGCAATGGCAGCGTAGCGTGCTCGGCATGCTCGGCCCAACAATCCTGCTGCTGTCGCTGTACCCGTGGTTCAAATACGCATGGAGCAGTTACGCCACCTACACCGGCATCGGGCTGATGCTGGCGGTATCGATGTGGGACCTGCGCTCGCCAGCCAACCGCCGCTGCGATGTTGCCCAGTGCGCAACCGGAGCCGGCAAGTGAGTGCGTGCTGCGACAACGAGGGCACGCTGCACGTCGCCATCATCGGCACCGGCGGTGCGGCGATGGCGGCCGCGCTGAAGGCCACCGAGCGCGGCGCACGGGTCACCCTGATCGAGCGCGGCACCATCGGCGGTACCTGCGTCAACATCGGCTGTGTGCCGTCGAAAATCCTGATCCGCGCCGCGCACGTCGCCCATCTGCGCTGGCAAAGTCCGTTTGACAAAGGTATCGAGGCCGGCACGCCGTGGATCAATCGCCCGATGTTGCTGGCGCAGCAGCAGGCACGGGTCGAGGAATTGCGTGCGAGCAAGTACCAGGCGATCATCGACAACAATCCCAACATCACCTTGTTGCACGGTGAGGCGCGCTTCATCGATGCACAATCGCTCAGCGTCAAGCGCAGCGATGGCACGATGCAGACCGTGGCGTTTGATCGCGCCTTGATCGCCACCGGCGCGCGCGCGGCGCTGCCTCCGATTGCCGGGCTCCAGGACACGCCATACTGGACCTCCACCGAGGCACTGGCGAGCGACCGCATTCCCGCTCGCCTGTTGGTGATCGGTTCGTCGGTGGTGGCGGTGGAGCTGGCGCAGGCCTACTCGCGGCTGGGCAGCGATGTCACCGTGATCGCCCGCAGCAAGTTGCTCTCGCGCGAAGACCCGGCCATCGGCGAAACGCTGGAGGAAGTATTCGCCAACGCGGGCATCCGGGTGCTGCGGCAGACCCAGACCCACGCGGTGGCGCACGCCAACGGCGAGTTCACGCTCGCTACCAGCGCCGGCACGCTCAGAGGCGAGGCGCTGCTGATCGCTACCGGCCGCCGCGCCAATGTCGAGGCGCTGAACCTCGACGGCATCGGCGTGCACACCGCCAGGGGCGGCGCGATCACGGTCGACAAGCATCTGCAAACCAGCGCCCCGCATATCTATGCCGCCGGCGATTGCACCGATCAACCGCAGTTTGTGTACGTGGCGGCGGCGGCTGGCAGCCGCGCTGCGATCAATATGACCGGTGGTGAAGCCACACTCGATCTGCGCAGCATGCCGGCCGTGGTGTTCACCGATCCGCAGATCGCCACTGTCGGCCTGTCGGAAGCCGAGGCCAAGCGACAGGACATTCAAACCGACAGCCGCACGCTGACCCTCGACAACGTGCCGCGCGCGCTGGTCAATTTCGATACCCGCGGCTTCATCAAGATCGTTGCCGCCGCCGGCAGCGGCGAGATCCTCGGCGTGCAATGCGTGGCCGCTGAAGCGGGCGAGCTGATCCAGAGCGCAGCACTGGCGATTCATCAGCGCATGCGCGTGGATGATCTGGCGGCACAATTGTTCCCGTACCTGACCATGGTCGAAGGTCTGAAACTGTGCGCACAGACCTTTCGCAAGGATGTCTCGCAGCTTTCGTGCTGCGCGGCTTGAGTTAAATTACCCCCGGCAAAGCCGGGGGCTTATCGGGTGAGCGCCTCAAAGGCGCGATAAGAACATGAGCCGCCTGAAGGCGACTGGCTTGATCCCTTCTCCCATCGGGAGAAGGTGGCGCGTAGCGCCGGATGAGGGTACGGCGAAGCGGCGCAAGTCCGAACCATCGCGACTTCGGCGTACGGCGTACCCTCACCCCAACCCCTCTCCCGGCGGGAGAGGGGCTTGAAGCCGACCGCCGCAAAGGTCAAACCCTGTGAGTCCCCCGGCAGCGCCGGGGGTTTCCCTATCGGAAATGACATCGCCACTCCATCCGCCGCGACACGCTCGTTGTAGCCCGGATTAGCCGCGCAGCGGCGTCATCCGGGACTGCCACCAAGCCCACACACATGGCGAGGATGCACGAGCAGCCGCGAGCCTACCGCAACCGCCGCACCAACCGCGCATCCAGCCATTGCAGTGTATCGCCCAGTGAAGTCATCGCTACAGCCATGCCGAGCAACACGCCGATGGTGTTGGCGAGTGCGTCGTAAGGGTCTGCAAAGCGATAACTGGTTTGCCCTTGCAGCCACTCCAGCACGATGCCGAGGGCAATCAAACCCAGAGCCGCTGCAATGCGCGCATGGCGCGTAGCAAACAACGCCCCGGCATAACCCGCCAAAACCGCGTAGCTGAGCACATGTTCCAGCTTGTCGCCCTGCGCCACCGGCAGCAGCAACGGCAATGGGGTGAGCGAAAACCACAGCAGCAACGCAAGGCCAAAGAGCCAGCCAGACAACCACAGGCGCGGATACACGAACGCGCGCATCACAGGCGCTGGCTCAGGTCGCCCATGGCGAACGCACCGGAAAAATCGACGCCACGCGCAAAGCCCATCAGCTGGAAGCGCTCGCCCATCTCGCCGGGCAAGGTGAGTCGCTTGGCGGCGTTGGTCAGCCGGTATCGTTCCACATCGGGCAAGCTTTGCGCCGCCTGCAAGTGCTCGCTGAGGCCGTTGCCCAGCAGGAAGCTGGCCTGGCTGCAATAACCGGCGAAGTCGAAGCCGGCGCCGCATCCGGCCTCGGCCAGCGCGGTGAAATCGACAAACGCAGTGAGATCCTGCAAGCCGGGCAAGCGGTAAGGGTCAGCGTGTGCACGGTGCCGGTAATGGCAGACCAAGGTGCCATCGCTGCGTTCGGGCAAATAATATTCGCTGCGCGGATAGCCATAGTCGGCAAACAGCATCACGCCTTCGTGCAACAGGCCACCGATGGCCTGTATCCAGTACGGCAACTGCGGCAGCACTTCGGAGCGATAGCCTTCGGCGAACGCGGCGTCGAGATAATGCTCGAGATGGCGTACCGCGCCGCTGAGCATGGCATCGGCCGGGCGCAGGGTTTCACTGAACGAATCATCGTCAGTGCCGATGACATGCACCTCCAGCACCTCGCCGTCGCGCAGTTGGAAACGCGGCGTCGGCAAGGCGTCGAGCACTTCGTTGGCGAACAGCACACCGCGCCAGGCTTGCTCCGGCGGCACATCGCGCCAATGCACACGCGCTGCCAGTTCCGGCGCCAGCGTTGCACCGACGCGCTGGCGCTGGCGCTGGCGTAGATCCGCGCTGGGTTCGAGAATCTCGTAACGCGTCGGCAAGGCATCGCACTGCATCAAGGCATGCATTAGATCGCAGGCAAATGCGCCGCTGCCGCCGCCCAACTCGAAAAACACGGTTTCACCGGCAAGCGCGCGCAACACCGGCGCCACCGCCGTGGCCACGCATTGCGCAAACAACGGCCCAAGCTCGGGCGCGGTGATGAAATCGCCATCCTCGCCAAACTTGCTGGCGCCGGCGCTGTAATAGCCCAACCCCGGAGCGTACAAGGCCAACTCCATGTAACGCGAAAACGGGATCGTGCCAGCGGCGGCAATTTCAGCACGGATGTGCTGCACCAGGCGCGCGCTGTGCGCCAGCGCATGCGTTTCGGGCGCGGGAAGCGGATTTGCATTCATAAGGTATTCTTGCTCGGATCGAATCGGGGCAACGGCACTGCTTCGAATGGCACGCGCACGCTACGCAGCTGGCTCTCATCGTCATAGCATAGCGATATCTCACCGGAGCAGCAGCATGAGTCGCCCGTCCAGTAACGTCTCGCCGCGCATCAGCGGCATCCTCGTCGTCAGCGGCTTGTTTGTGCTGTTGGCGGTGTGGGCGTGGCGCCCGCAGGCCATTGCACCGACGGTGGACAGCCCCAGCAAGGACACGGCCAGTGCCACGCAACACGTTGAACCCATCATCGGCGCGCATTATTTTGGCCGACAGTGGCCAAAGAACTTCATTGCTGGATTTCGCCGCGAATACGTCGCCGAAGATTTTTCGCGCCTGCGTGCGGATGGCTTCAATACCGTGGTGCTGTTGGTGGCGTGGGGTGATTTCCAGCCGGTGTTTGAACCGTGTTGTGGCTACGATGAACGGGCCTGGCAACGCCTTGGCTACCTGCTGGACGCGGCTGATCGCGCCGGGCTGCGCGTGGTCTTGCGGGTCGGGTACGGTTGGTCGTTTCATCCCGATGCCGGGGTGATGGCGCAGCGCATTCATCGCCTGCTCAACGAGCGCAGCGTGCGCGATGCATTTTTCAGCTTTCTTGATCGCCTCAATATCATGGCGCACAACCGCGCAACGGTTCGCTTTTCGCTGCTGTCGTGGGAAGACCTGTGGCTGCATGTGATCGACCCGGTGGCACGGCCCGATTTCGAACGCTATCTGCGCACCCTGCCCAGCGATGATGCGCATCGTTTGCGCTTTGAACAAGGCAACGCGCTGCCGAGTGCAACATCCACCGACGCTGCGCTGTTCAACGGCTACTGGGACTGGCTGCTGATGAACGAGTTGTTCCGACCAGCGGCACAACGCCTGCAACCGCTGAGCTTCGAGGCGCGCATCGACCGTGATCCGCTGCCAGTGATCGATCCCGACGGTACCCGGCGCACCCACTGGATCGGCCACGAATCGACCTTTGCCGCGCCCGGCGCCACGTTGAGCACGTTGTACTGGGCACCATTCTGGGGCGCGCGCAACGAAGGCGAACAGCTCGACGCGGCACAAGCACTGCATCTGTTTGCCGCATTGCTGGCGCAGGTGCGCAGCAGCAACGGTGGTCTGCCGTTGTTCATCGATCAATTCAATGTGGTTGACAACACCCTGGGCTTCGAGCACAACGCCAGCTTGCGCCCCGATGCCCTGGAACCCTTCATCGCCGGCGCTTACTGCGTGATGCGCGCGCAGGCGGTACACGGCTACGCGTGGTGGACGAGCATCAACTACGCCGAGAGCCCGATCTACAACCCCGCATTCGGTTACGGGCTGGATGGCTGGTCGCTGAACACGCACAACCATGTGCCGGCGCAGCAGCGCTTGCAGCAAACGGCAAGCGGTGATTTCGAGTTGCGGCTGGATGTGGGCGATGTGCTGCGCCAGGACATCCCGCTACAGCGTGGCCGCCTGCCACGGGCTGGCGATGCGCTCGCCGATCGGGTATGCGTCGATGTGCTTGGCAGTGCGCCGGGCCATCTCAACATCCGCGCCGGTGGCACAGCGTCGCTGCTGCCTTTCGGTGGCCATGCCGAGCAGCGTCTGTGCGCACCCATCGCTGCACAGCCGCAAGACGACACGCTGACACTTGAACTGCGTGCGCTGGGCGCTGGTGCCACGCTACGCAACGTCATGCTTTTCGACCATGTCCAGGACGGCGGCCTGTACCATTTCGATGGCAGCGATGGCCCGTTGCTGGCGCCGCTGCGCGCACTCAATGCGCGTTACGCGCAAAATCCCGGCGAAAGCTGCGTTGCTGCTGAGGACTAGTCCGCAGTGTCGTTTTTCCGCTGTGTACCCAGCTGGTGCAGCGCAGCGCTCACATCGGCACCACTCGGGCTCTGGAACACGCGCAGGCCAAAGCGCGGCAGGATCGCCAGCAGGTGATCGAAAATATCGGACTGGATCGATTCATACACCGCCCATTGCGTGCTGGTGGTGAAGCAGTAGATTTGCAGTGGCAGGCCTTCGGCACCTGGTGCGAGCTGGCGCACCAGCAAGGTCATCTGCTGATGAATACGCGGATGCGCACGCAAATAGGCTTCGACATAGGCGCGGAAGGTGCCGATGTTGGTGACCCGGCGGCTGTTGACCGGGTCCTTGCCTTCGGCCAACAGCTTCTTGTTCCAGGCTTCGAGCTCGCCGCGCTTTTTTTCCAGGTAGCCGTCGATCAGGGCGATACGGCGCAGATCCTCGCGTTCCTCGTCACTGAGAAAACGCACCGAGCTCTGATCGAGCAGCAGTGCGCGCATGATGCGCCGGCCACCGGCATCGCTCATGCCGCGCCAGTTGCGAAAGCTCTCGTTGATCAGGCGATAGGTCGGGATGGTGGTGATGGTTTTGTCCCAGTTCTGCACCTTCACCGTGTGCAGCGCGATGTCGATGACATCGCCATCGGCGCCCAATTGCGGCATTTCGATCCAGTCACCCACCCGCACCATGTCGTTGCTGCTGAGCTGCACACTGGCAACCAGCGACAGGATGGTGTCCTTGAACACCAGCATCAGCACCGCCGTCATCGCGCCGAGGCCGGAGAACAACAGCAACGGTGAGCGCTCGATCAGCGCCGCTACGATCAGGATCGCAGCGGCGATGAACAGCACGATCTTGACCACCTGCAGATAGCCCTTGATCGGCCGCGCCTGTGCGCGTACCGGGTCGCGCGCGATGTACAGATCGTTGAAGCCGTTGAGCAGCGCACTGATCGCGTGCGCTACGGTGAGCACGATATAGGCCGCGGCGACATTGCGCACCACTGTTTCCAGACCGTCATCAATGCCCGGAATCAGTACGATACCGGCATAGATCACCAGCGCCGGCAGCACATGGGCGAGGCGATCGAGCACCCCGCGTGCCAGCAAGGCGTCATCCCATTGCGTGGCCGATGCCTGCACCAGACGGGTGGCTACCCGTAGCAGCACCCGGTGGGTGATCCAGTCGGCCAGCAGCGCCGCTGCCAGCAATGCGATCAACAACAAAGCCGTCACGGCCCAAGGATAATTGTGCAGCGGTTGCAGCCAACTCGTCAGCATTTCCATTGAACAAGGGTAACCGCTGCGCGCGTCAGGTAAAACCCACTACCGGCTGTGCCGCATCGCGGCGTTGGCATTCCCTCGACAAGCAAGGCAGCATGATGGCCTGCCTCACCGCGAGCCTGCCCCATGTCCGAACCGCATCCCGTCATCCTGATTACCGGCGCGGCCCGCCGCGTCGGCGCGGCGATTGCCCGCCATCTGCACGCGCAGGGCTGTCGCCTCGCCCTGCACTACCGGCATTCTGAAGCCGAGGCACGGTCACTGGCCACCGAATTGAATTCCGTGCGCACCGATAGTGCGCTGCTGGTGCAGACCGATCTGGCTGAAATCGCGAAACTCGGTGCGTTGATCGAACGTGTCGTCGATCACTTTGGCCGCCTCGACGGCCTGGTCAACAACGCCTCCGCGTTTTATGCCACCCCGCTCGAAACTGCGACGGAGCAGCAATGGGACGAGTTGATGAACGCCAACGCCAAGGCGCCGTTTTTTCTGGCCAAGGCCGCCGCGCCGCATCTGCGCGCCAGTGGCGGTGCCATTGTCAATGTGATTGATATTTATGCACAACGTCCGCGGCCAGACTTGTTGCTGTATGCGGCCTCAAAAGCGACACTTCAGGCGCTGACCAAGGGCTTGGCTGTCAGTTTGGCGCCGGAAGTGCGGGTCAACGGCGTCGCTCCAGGTGCAATCCTCTGGCCTGCGCCCGAGATCGGGCATGGCGATCAGGAGCAAATGATCCAGCGCACACCACTGGGCCGCATTGGCCGGCCAGATGAAATTGCTTCCACCGTCGCGTGGCTGTTGACGCAGGCAAGTTACACCACCGGGCAGATCGTCGTCGTCGATGGTGGCCGAACGATCTCAAGCTGAAGAATGAGGAATGCGAAATCATGGATTTACGGCAACTGCGACTAACCCAGGCACCCCGCACGACCAAAGGCATCATATTTTTTCTGGTTGGCTTCCAGGTCGCGATCGGTGTTTTCTGCAGCTACTTGTTTTTGCAGTCCGATACAACGCGACTTGACCTCATTCAGGCAGCGGCTTACGCCCTCGGCGCGGGTGTTCCGCTGTTCGCGCTGGCGCTCATTCTGGCCACCGTTCGTTCTGGATAAATTGAGCCAACTCGATCTTTGTCACCATGACTTTGCACAAAGAATGGTTGAATATCGAGGCCGTCGCCTCCGCGCCTCGCGGCTGAAACCTAAGCATGTTCCCGCCAAAATTGCAGTCAGCCTTACCGGCAACGCATCAAATGCTTACTATTCAGTGGAAGCAGCGCACCTTGGTAAAAATCTGAAACTCTGGCTGACAGTGGACTTGAAGCTCAGTCAAGCAACGATATGCTTGCTCGTTCCCTCGGCAAGCCTCGCCGCAGGTCAAAGCATCTCCGAAAAATGTCCTTCCACGCTGCACGGTGCCAGGACCAGCGGAGGCTACTCAGTCGATCCGGTCGAGTTTTCCGAGAGCATTGGTGGAGCATCCATGCGCAAGCTGATACTCAGACGGGAGTTCGATTCCGACGAGTTCCTCTGGAGTTCATCCGCCACATATGCATTCATTTCCGACCTCGTGCTGATGGTCGCCTCGTTCATGAAAGAGTGTGCGCCATTGCTCATGACAGATTCCGATGCATCATCGGACACCACCGTATCGCCAGGGCTCGAACCTCCAGCGCAGGCGTGACACGCCGGGTCACTGTCCCTTCAATTTCTGGTCAGCATCGGACAAGTTCAGAACCTGATGAACAGGGGTGACGCGACTCATCTGGACTGACTGGTGATCGTCGGCAGACATCGCTTCCCAGATTTCCCGGAGTGAGCGACCGATGATCGGGTGAACGCATTGCGGCGCGATATCGACCATCGGTCGCAACACGAATGCCTGCTCCGCAAGCTCGGGGCGCGGAAGTTCGAGATTTCCGGGGCCTTTCAACACATCGATGTCGAGCGGCCGACTGGAAAACCGCGGGACATCCCGCCGACGTCCGTGCCGGTCTTCCAGATCATGCAGCCACGCGTCGAGCGCGATGGGGTCCAGGCTGGTTTCCAGTCGCGCGGCCGCGTTCAGGAAATCATCACCCTCGAACCCCACTGCTGCGCTCTGGTAAATCGGCGAAACAAGGACGTTGCCGAATTGCGATTGCAGCGCCTTGATGCAGCTGCGCAAATTGCGTTCAGCGTCAATGTTGCTGCCAAGACTGAGATAGGCGATGGCCATTGCCTAGCCCGAAGACTTTTGACCGCGCTCGATGATCACACCAACCGCACGAGACCCCGTCACCGCACCCGGTTTGCTGAGTTTGAGTCGTAACCAGCTCACGCCGAACTCCAAGCGGACAATCTCGGCACAGCGTTCAGCCAGTGACTCAACCAGCCCGAAGTTGGACGCGCCAACGAACGCAATCAACCGCTTGCTCACCGCCTTGTAGTCCAGCGTGTCGGCGATATTGTCGCTGGCTGCCGGCTTTCGGTTGTCGAATGCCATCTCGATGTCCAAAACCACTTTCTGTGTGATCTTGCGTTCCCAATCGTAGATGCCGATGACGCAATCGATTTCCAGCGCTTCAATGAATACTTTGTCCATCTGCTTGAACCTGTTGGCGAGCAAACACGGGGTCTATTTTGCCGGAAACAGCTACGGCACCGCTGCCAACCCTGCCATATCCCAACGTGGTCGCACCGTGATGGTGAGCGGTTCGCTGGCACCGGCGGCAAGGCGCAAGGCGCCGGCAAACGCAATCATGGCGCCATTGTCGGTACACAGTTCCGGCGGTGGGAAACACACGCGCACGCGCAGGCGCTCGCCCAGCGCCAGCAGCCGCGCGCGCAGGCGGCGATTGGCACCGACGCCGCCGGCCACCACCAGAGTTCGAGCATTACCCTGTTTGAGCGCGCGCTCGCACTTGATCGCCAGCGTATCGGCCACCGCTTCCTGAAAGGCATGGGCGATGTCGGCGCAGGTCTGCTCGCTGCGATCGCTGCGCTCAAAGGCCAGCATCACCTGTGTCTTTAGCCCGGAAAAGCTGAAATCCAGGCCGGGACGATCGGTCATCGGACGCGAAAAGGTGAATACACCGGCACGCCCACGCTCGGCCAGCGCTGCCAATTGCGGGCCACCCGGATAGGGCAGGCCCATCAGCTTGGCGGTCTTGTCGAACGCCTCGCCGGCGGCATCGTCCAGGGTTTCGCCGAGAAGGCGGTAATCGCCGATGCCCTGCACGTCCACCAACTGGGTATGTCCGCCGGAAACCAGCAACGCCACGAATGGAGGCGCGGGCGGGTCGGGATCGAGCAACGGCGCCAGCAGATGGCCTTCCATGTGGTGTACGCCGATCGCCGGTACATCCAGTGCCCAAGCCAGCGCGCGGCCAGTGGCGGCGCCGACCAGTAGCGCGCCGACCAGGCCCGGCCCGGCGGTATAGGCCACGCCACCGAGATCGCCCAGCGACAACCCGGCCTCGGCCAGCGTCTGCCGTATCAGCGGCAGCAGCTTGCGCACATGGTCGCGGCTGGCCAGCTCCGGCACCACACCGCCATATTGCGCGTGCAGCTCGATCTGGCTGTACAGCGCCTGTGCCAGCAGCCCGCGCTGACTGTCATGGATCGCCACCCCGGTTTCATCACAAGAGGTTTCGATGCCGAGCACCCTTACAGCAGGCTTGGTTTCGTTTGGTGTTGCCAGTTCATGGGCCATCGGCGTATCATACCCGGCTCGCCCGCAGCTTCGGGCGGTAACCGTATCAACGAGAACCTTTATGCCGAACGTCAAAGTACGCGAGAACGAGCCTTTCGAGTTTGCCCTGCGCCGCTTCAAGCGCACCTGCGAAAAAGCCGGTGTGCTGGCCGAAACCCCCTGCGTCGTGTTGGCCGCGACGTGACCAAGCGCCAGCGCCTGTATTAAGTAACGGCGCAGCGCCCTTGCAAGAAGCCGGCCGTGCTTTGGCGCTGCCGGCTTTTTTGCGTTTTGAAAATCCGCAGTCACAGCCGCAGGAGTCCCAGCGATGTCACTCAAACAACAACTCAGCGACGACATGAAAGCCGCCATGAAAAGCGGCGACAAAACCCGTCTTGGCGTGATCCGCCTGATCAATGCCGCGATCAAGCAGCGCGAAGTCGATGAGCGCATTACCCTGGACGACGCGCAGGTGCTCGCCGCACTCGAGAAGATGCTCAAGCAGCGCCGCGATTCGATCAGCCAGTATGAGAATGCCGGCCGCGACGACCTCGCCAGCGTCGAGCGCTTCGAGGTTGAGGTGATCCAGGGCTATCTGCCGGCGCAGTTGAGCGCCGAAGAAGTGGACGTCGCGATCAGCGAAGCCATCACCCAGACCGGGGCCAGCGGCCCGCAGGACATGGGCAAGGTGATTGGCGCGCTCAAGCCCAAGCTGGCCGGCCGCGCCGACATGGGCCAGGTGTCAGCGCAGGTGAAGGCGCGGCTCAGCGCGTAATACGCTGGCCGCGTCGGTCAGCGCCGCGAACCGGGCGAGAACAGCGTGTCGTGATCGCGCAGCAGGAATAGCGCAATACACGCCGCCAGCATCGGCCAGGCGGCGAAGAACAGCAGATTCGGACCGGGGGCAAACGGCGCGAGATACATCTTCCATGACGCCAGCGTGGATACCGTATGCATGGCCAGTACCGCGCCGTAGGTCCAGACCTTTAAATAGCCCAGCGCGAAGCCGAGCAGTATCAGCAATTGCAGCGTGCCGACGACCAGAAACACGGTCGATGCCATCCCGCTCATGCCGTAAAAATTACCGAATACGCCTGCTGCGTGCTCTGGCCGCACGAACTTGTCCAGCGTCCACGGCAACATCACCGCCAGTACGCCCAGACGCATCAGCAGTAGTGATAGCGGCAAGTGACGAAGTGAAGCATGGTTGCTGCTCATGGCTGGACTCCTGTCATGCGTGTACGAGTGTTCACCTTAACCCCCGGCTCACGTCGCCGCCAGTACCCACGCAGCGCCATGCGCTACCCATCGTCCGCGCCGACGCAACGGCTGGTTCGGCACTTCGCGCTTTCGCTTGCGCGCGTTACGGTGATGAATTCGGCTTGCGGTTGATGCAAGTACCCGCATCAACGATCAGTCTGGCAGGTCGCCCACAGGGTGGGCTCCAGAAATGCGGTTGCGCTCACCTTTAGGAGCCCACCCTGTGGGCGACCGAGCCACGCTCGGTCAAGTGCATCGGACTGCTAAACTGGTGCGTCATGGCCCGCCTCTCCGACGCATTTCTTGATGACCTGCTTGCCCGCACCGACATCGTCGAGGTGATCGGTGCGCGGGTGGAGATCAAGCGCGCCGGTCGCGAGTATTCGGGTCGATGCCCGTTTCATGATGAGCGCTCGCCCAGCTTCACAGTCAGCCCGACCAAGCAGTTCTACCACTGCTTTGGCTGTGGCGCGCACGGCACCGCGATCAAGTTTTTGATGGAATACGATCGTATGGAGTTTCTCGATGCCGTCGAGGAACTGGCCAAACGCGCCGGCATCGAGGTGCCGCACGACGCGGTGCGTCGCGATTCCAGTGAGGACAGCCAGCCGCTGTACGCCGCGCTCGATGCCGCCGCGCGGTTTTTTGCCGGGCAACTGCAAACCAGCGTCAGCGCCCGCGCCTATCTCGACCGCCGCGGCGTGGATGCTGCCACCCGCGAGCGCTTTGCCATCGGCTACGCGCCCGATGGCTGGGAGGGCCTGAAGAACGCGCTGGGCGGTGATGCGCAGCGCATGGCGGTGCTCGATCGCGTCGGCCTGCTGTCGAAGAACGACGCCGGCCGGGTGTACGACAAGTTCCGCGCACGGCTGATGTTTCCGATCCACGATCGCCGTGGCCGGGTGATCGCGTTCGGTGGCCGGGTGCTGGTGAAAGACGACGGCCCGAAATACCTCAATTCCCCGGAAACCCCCCTGTTCCACAAAGGGCGCGAGCTGTACGGGCTGTGGCAGGTGCGCCAGGCGCACAGCAAGATCCCGCAATTGGTGGTGGTGGAAGGCTACATGGATGTGGTCAGCCTGTTTCAGTATGGCGTCGATACCGCAGTGGCCACGCTGGGTACCGCCACCACACCCGATCACGCCGAATTGCTGTTTCGCAACGCCCCTGATGTGTACTTTTGTTTCGATGGCGATCGCGCCGGCCGCAGCGCCGCCTGGCGGGCGCTGGAATCGGTGCTGCCGCGGATGAAGGATGGCCGTCAGGCGCTGTTCCTGTTTCTGCCGGACGGCACGCGCCAAACCGTATCTGGCGCAGATCCCCGACGGTGCCTTCCGCGACCTGATGTTTGCACGGTTACGCGAAATCACTGGCGTGGATCGCGCACCGCCTCCGACTGCCGCCAACACACCGCCGCCGCGACGCGGCAATCAGGCAGCGCCACGGCGCAGCCTGGTGCGCAGCGTGATCGCCTTGCTGGTGCAGCAGCCCAGCCTTGCCAACAGCCTGCAACCACCATATTTGTTCGCCGCACTGCGTCAACCCGGAGTCGATCTGTTGGTGGAGCTGGTGACGCTGATCCAGTCGCGGCCCGACATCAGCAGCGCGACTTTGCTGGAGCAGTTTGACGGACGCGAGGAAGCCGTTGCACTGAACAAGCTGGCGCTGCTCGACATCCCCGGCTCACCCGAATCATGGGTCGTCGAGTTCAGCGATGCGCTGGCGCAACTCGACCGCCAGACCATCGCGCAACGCATCGGCGAGTTGCAACTACGGCAGCGCGACCCCGGCCTGAGTGATGCGGAGAAGGATGAGCTGCGCGCCTTGTTGAGCAGCCGGCGCTGAGGCGCATGGTGTGATTGCAAGCGGCAACATTCCCTGCATCCAGCGGCAAACTCACGGATCCGGGTCAGGTGGCGTCGGCGGCAAGGTGAAGCTGACCGAATTTGAACTCGGATCGGTACTGAACACGAAGCGATGTTGAATCGCACCGTTGGCATCAATGGCTGGGACAAGTGTGGTGACGTAGGCGGGCAACCCCGTTTGGTTGACCACTGAATTGGTCCACCAATCACCGGGATCAACGCCCACGGGAACGCCGCCAAGGGATCCGGCACATATACGCAAACCGCAAACGAATCGCTCCAACGTGGGCGTTTCCGCGCCCATATACGGATTGTCGTGCATCGCCTGTTCGATGCCCGAACGGTATGTATGATCCACTTCGCTCGCTAATGGATCGGCCATCATCTGGCGCTGCATTTCGTCGAGCATCTGCGCAAACTGCTCACCCTCTGCCTGAACAACCTCCTTCATACGATCCAGGTCTATACTTTTCCCGGTCAACACAAGCCCTTCGGCAGGCAAACGATCTGCCGCGCGCATTGCGGCCACGATCTCTGCGCGCGATAGTTGTACCGCTGGCTCACGGTTAGCCGACAATCGCGGAACACTGACATTTTGCTCGGCGGCTTGCTCGCCGGAAGTCGTATCGCTCGCCTGCTCGGACACCACAACCGACGGATCGGCTACCTCGGACTCTCGCGCAATGGGGTACGTCGGGGCAATTACCGCCACGCGGTGCTCGCGCCAAAATACCGACGCGAACACTAACAAAAGCAAGAGGCATATCCCGATCAGAATGGGCCACCATCGCCGACTTGATTCTATGCTCAATACCCGTCTCCCCAGTCGCCGATTGCAATGAACCTCGCGTATCGGCTGCACCCGTCAAGCCGCTTACTTTACCTCAGCATCTTTCGGGAGCGGGGGCGGTGGGTCAGTCGTAATCGAAATCTGTCCGCCGTTAGCATCATTGGCAGAAAACGTTCCGTTTGACCCGTAAGTAATAACGCATGAACTCGGGCAAGTGATTCGCCACCCCCCAATAATGACCGTCTCAGTCGCAAACACCGTCCCAACACTCAGAACTAGGACAATCCCAAACAACCCAGTAATCAACTTTGTCCCGCGCATAAAGTATTACTCCCCATTTGGTTGGTTACAGCAGGGTTCGTTTTACCCGATGGGGGGGGGGGGGCTGTCAAGACCCTGATCACCGCGCTATCGCCAAACCCTCGCGCAACGCATCGGCGAGTTGCAACTGCGCCAGCGCGACCCCGGCCTGAGTGATGCGGAGAAGGATGAACTGCGCGCCTTGTTGAGCAGCCGGCGCTGAGGGCTGCGTCGCCGTTGCCGTATGTGACTTTGGTCGCGGCGACGCGCCACATTCCCCGGCACTCGATTCACCCCTAACCTGTGCCCTCACTTTCAAGGGGGTTCAGCGATGTTCCGATTCATCCATTGCAACTGTTTCACCGCGGCATCCCTGGCCATGCTGGCGCTGCTTGCGCAACCAGCCATCGCCTGTGATCTGTGTTCGGTGTATACCGCGCAATTGGCCGACGGCCAGGGCGCCGAAGGCTGGTTCGTTGGTATCGCCGAACAATACACGCGCTATGACGAACTGCGCGACGAAGGCCGTCGCATACCCGATGGCGGCCAGTATCTGAAGAGTTCGGTCACGCAGTTGCTGGTGGGTTATGGCGTGAACGCGCACTGGACCATGCAGGCCAACTTGCCCTACATTGATCGTCGCTTCAAGCGTCCGGACGGCGATATCTTCGAGCGCGGCAGCGAAACCGGCATCGGAGATTTGACCGTAACCACGCAGTATCTTGCCTATCGACACGATGACGAGGACAGCACCTTCACCCTGCGCTTTTTGGGTGGTTTGAAGTTCGGCACTGGCGATAGTGATCGCTTGCGCGAGGAGTTGGACGAAGAACACCACGACGAAGGCGACGGACACGACGAAGGTATCCCCAGCGGTATTCATGGCCACGATCTGGCCTTGGGTTCCGGCTCCACCGACATCATTTTTGGCACATCGATCTTCGGCCGACAGGGCCGTTGGCTGTACAGCGGTGATGCGCAATATGTGCTGCGCAGCAGAGGTGACATCGATTACGAATACGGTGATGATTTACAGTGGTCGCTCGGGTTTGGCCGCTATCTGAGCCTGCAACACAACAGCACCGTAGCACTGCAAGCCGTGCTGTCTGGCGAAGACAAGCAGTTCGACAATCTTGCCGGGGAACGAGCAGCCGATACCAAACAGCAATCCGTATTTCTTGGCCCGAAACTGTCTGCCACCTTCGGCACCCGCTTTTCGCTCGATTTGCGCATTGATTTCCCGCTGGACACCGACAACAGCGCCATTCAAATCACGCCTGGCTGGCGTGCTCGTGCGGCGTTCGTTGCGCATTTCTGAGTTGTATTCAGTGCCGTGCTCGTAGCGCCGTGATTCACGGCATTGCGGGCACCACCCCGTACGGCAACAACCAGCGATCCGCGAGCAAGAACGCGAACAACGCCATCAGGTAGATGATCGAGTAATTGAACACCTTCATGGCATAGGCTTCGTTGGGCGGGCGCATCAGGCGCACGGCGTAGTACAGGAACACCGCATCGAGCACCAGCGCACCGCCAAGATAGAACCCGCCGCTCATGTGAGTGACCCAAGGCAGCACGGTTACTACCGTCAGCAGGATGGTGTACAGCAAAATCTGCAAGCGGGTGTAATGCACGCCATGGGTAACCGGCAGCATCGGTACTTGCGCACGCGAGTAATCGGCGCGGCGGAAAATCGCCAGCGCCCAGAAATGCGGCGGTGTCCAGACATAAATAATCAGCACCAACAACAGTGCGTAAGGATGCAACTCGCCGGTGATCGCGACCCAGCCCAGCGCCGGTGGCGCGGCACCGGCCAGCCCGCCGATGACGATGTTCTGCGGTGTCGCACGCTTGAGAAATACCGTGTAGATCACCGCGTAGCCAATCAGCGAGGCAAACGTCAGCAGCGCTGTCAGCACGTTTACCCACACAAGCAGCACCGTCATCGACAACACCGCCAACGCCAGCGCAAAGATCAACGCGTTGAATGGTGTAATCTGCCCGACCACGATTGGCCGCCATGAGGTGCGTGTCATCTTGGCGTCGATGCGCGCATCCAGCAGCTGATTGATGGTGGCCGCAGAGGCAGCAGCAAGCCAGATGCCGATGAAGCCGAACAGCGCGGCAGCCAATGGCGGCAACTGCGGCGCTATCTGCGGCATTCCCGGTTCTGGATCGACACGCGCCAGCAACATGCCGACGAAAGCGGTGAACACGATCAGTGCCACCACACGCGGTTTGGTCAGTTGCCAGTATTGGCGGGCAGTAGCTCTCATCGGGCATTGCTCTGGCGGGAGCCGCGCAGTTTACCGTGCGCGGCCATGCAAACCTATTCACGGACGCATGTTGCCCACACAGTGGGCTCGTGCAAGGGCGCCTCAAAGCGAAATTCGAGCACCCAGTGGGCGACCTGGCTCTAAATCTGGGTTGCGCGCAACCGCGCCAGCAGGCTGACCACAATGGCCAACAGCACCAGGGCGCCGGCGTTGTGCGCCACCGCCACCCACAGCGGCAGCCCGAGCACGACGTTGCTGATGCCAAGGCCAATCTGCGCCAGCACAGCAACAACCAGCAGCCAGCCCCACGTCGCCAGACCCGAACTGCGGATCAGGCGCATGGCGGTGGCCAGCAACACCAGCAACGCGATGCCAGCCAGAATCCGGTGCGCGAGATGGATTGCCACCCGCGCCGGGCCATCGAGCACGCCGCCCTCGTAATCCACGCCAATGCCGCGCCACAGCACGAAGCCTTGCTGAAAATCGTGATTCGGCCACCACTGGCCCTGGCAGGTCGGGAAATCGGCACCACAGGCCAATGCCGCATAGTTGGCTGATGTCCAGCCACCCAGCGCGATCTGCACCACCAGCACTGCCAGTGCAATCCACAGCCACGGCCGAATGCGGGCGAGATCGGCACGCGGCATATCGCGCCCCGCCGTGCTGCGCCAGGCCATGGTCAGTAGCAACGAGAACGTGGCCAGGCCACCCAGCAGATGCCCCATCACCACCACCGGCTTGAGCAGCCAGGTAACCGTCCACATCCCCAGCAAAGCCTGAAAGATGATTACTGCCAACGTCAATGGTGCCAACCGGGCCAACGGCTCAGGTGCTGCGCGCAGCGCCAGGCCCAACAACGCCATTTCACCGATGGCCGCCAACACACTGGAAGCGATGTAATGCGTGTTCATGTACAAAGCAATCGATACTGCTACTGCGCCACTCGCGGCCAATATCACCCACACGCCCTTGTCGGCACGCCGCGCCAGCAAAGCCAATAAAAGCACCAGCACCCCTAGCGTGGCGGCGATATGGCGATGAAACTGCTCGCGCCAGGCTTTGTGTGCTTCAACCGGGCGCGCAAACGCCTCGTTGGCGGCGCTGATTTCGTGGTCGTGCGTAGGCCATGCCGCTTGCCCGTAACAAGTCGGCCAGTCGGGACAGCTCAAGCCGGCATGCGAAAGCCGCACGAATGCGCCGAACACGATCACCCCGGCCGCAAGTGCGACAGCGAGCCAGGCGATGCGATGGAAATGACGATGCAATGGCAACATGGCAGATACCCCGGCGGCGAAGAGCCGCGTTACTTTATCAAGCGTCCCAGATCACGGCGCAGGCCGGCGGCATCAAATCCCGGCGGATAACGCAACACCACAAAACCGTTGGGATCGACCAGATGTACCGGCAACCCCTCCAGGGTGCCGGCTTGTGCCACCTGCTGGCGAAACTCAGCAGAGTCACGCATGAAAAACATATTGCGAAAGCGTGGTGCCGAGTCTGGAATGTCGCCGAACCACAGCACATGTAGACGATCTGCATGTCGGCCCTCGGTGCGCCAGACTTTTTCCAGCGCCGCGGCCAGATCAACGCAGGGCGTTGCGCAATTGGCCGGCGCGAACACCACGATGCGCCAAGTACTTGGTTGTGCGCGCCAGGCATAGACTTCGCCATTCGCACGTACAAGCTGCCGCTGCGTCGCGTCGATCGGCTCGGCCAAAAGCTCACCATTGTTGGTGCGGCCACTGGGCTGCCAACCGCTGAAACGCAGCAAACCGGCGGCGCCGAATGAACCGAAGAAAATCAGCGTTATCGTGATAAGCACGATGCGTGAGCGGGTTTTGTTGTTCATGCGTCCTTCTTGTGCCTGTGCTGCCACAGCATCAGAAAAAACAATGCTGCAGCGAGCGCAAACCATTGCACCGCATAACCGCGGTGTCGTTCGGGCGGCAGCGTATTGGGCAACACGTCGAGATTGCGTGCATAACCAAACGGCGACGCAGGGTCCAGGCGCAACACGCGCGCCGCATATAGCACATCACCATGCGCGCCAAGCTCTTCGGGATCGAGGCGGGTAAGCAACATCGGCGCCTGCCCCACCTGCGCTATTTCACCGACACGCAAACCCACGCTGGGCGGGGGCGCCAGCAAGCCGGAGAGGGTTAACGGCCCTTCCGGCAATTGCACGTTCGGCAACACCCTCCCGGCCGGCCAAGGTAACCATCCCAGATCGACCAGCAATCGCGTGTTTTCCCCAGGCACCGCCAATGGCGCATACAAGCGCACGCCGGAGCGGCCCTGATAGTGCTGGTTGTCGAGGAAGATCAACGGCATCTCAAAATGGCCGCTCACCACAGCCCATGCGAAATGGCCCGATGTACGATCCAGTACTTGGCCCATTGCAACGGGGCGGCGCAGCGCAAGCACTTGCGCCACGGCATCAAGCATCTGCTGCTTTTGATCGGCGCGATCCAATTGCCAGAAACCCAGCAGCGCCAAACCCAGCACAACGAGCAACAGCAGTGCGCCTGCCATGATGCGAAACCGTGGGCGATGGCTGGCGGAACTCACCTTGCCTGACCGCAATTCATGTTGTGCCCACGTGATCGGCGGATAATGGGGCTCCACCATCGAACTGCACGACCATGGCGCAAAAACTGCTCATCATTGCCTTCATGCTGGTGATTGTTTACAACCTCGGCGCTGGCTTGTACTACATGATGCTCGACAAGGGCCAAAGCAACCGCACCGTAAAGGCCTTGACGCGACGCATTATCTTGTCCGTCGCGTTGATCGCACTGATCGCCATCGGCATTGCTACCGGTTATATCCAACCGCATGGCATCACGCACTGATAGCGTGGCCGATGAAACGCGGCAAGCGCGAAGCGTGCCTGCCGCAGGCCGTCACAGCACGTAAACGAATACGAACAGACCCAACCACACCACATCGACAAAGTGCCAATACCACGCGACGGCCTCAAAGCCAAAGTGGTTGTCGCGGTCGAAGTGGCCCTTGGCACAACGCAGCCAGATCACCGACAGCATGATCGCACCCAAGGTGACATGCAGGCCATGAAAGCCGGTGAGCATGAAAAACGTCGAGCCATAGATGCCACTACCCATAGTGAGATTCAACTCGTGGTAGGCGTGAACATACTCGGTGACTTGATAAAACAGGAAGGTCGCGCCCAGCAACACCGTGGCGCCCAGCCAGAACAGCAATGCCTTGCGCTGCCCGGCGCGCAGGGCGTGGTGGGCGATGGTGATGGTCACGCCAGATAAAAGCAGCAGCATGGTGTTGAGCAGCGGCAAGCCCCACGCCGGGATCGTTTCAAAAGTACCGCCGATGTTGCCCGGGCCATTGGTTGGCCACGAAGGCTCGAAATTACTCCACAGCAGGGCATTGGTCATTACTCCGTCGCCTTCGCCACCCAGCCACGGCACCACCAGCGCGCGCGCGTAAAACAGTGCGCCGAAAAAGGCAGCAAAGAACATGATCTCGGAGAAAATGAACCACATCATGCCCATGCGGAATGAGGCGTCCACTTGCTTGCTGTACAAACCGCCAACCGACTCATGGATCACGGTGCCAAACCAGCCAAACAGCATCAATACCAGGATGCTGATGCCGACAAAAAACACCGGCTCACCCCAGGAGACCTCGTTCAGCCAATTGGCCGCACCAAGCATCGTGGTGAACAGGCCGATGGTGCCGACCGCAGGCCATTTGCTGCCGTGGGGGACGTAATACGCGTTGGCGTCGTGGGTGTGGGCCATGTCAGTTCCTGCGCTGAGCAATGCAATCAAGGTGCGGCGTGAGTACCACCGGCCAACTCGGTATCGAGCTGTGCAGTGGCGATTTCGTTGTTGAAAAAGGTGTAAGACAAAGTAAGCGTTGTGACATCTTTGGGTAACGCCGGATCAACAATGAAACGCACCGGCATCGCCCGCTCTTCACCCGGCGCCAGCAATTGCTGGGTGAAACAAAAGCATTCGGTTTTGCTGAAAAACGCAGAAGCCGACGACGGCGCAATCGACGGTACGGCCTGGCCGATGATCGCCGTTTGCGACAGATTCATGGCGTGGAAGGTTGCCTCGGCCAACTCGCCAGGACGCACCTTCATTTCGAAGGTATCCGCCGAAAACCGCCACGGCAACCGCGAATTGACGCTGGTATCGAACTGCACGGTTACCAGTCGAGTGGGATCAGGCGTGTAGCCGGCAAGCCGCTGCTCACCCGCGGGCCCCTGCTCCAGGCGAATGCCAAACACCTTCTCGCAGGCGATGCGATAGATTGGCACCAACGAGAAAGCGAACACAAACGAACCCACCGCGACCAACGCAATGGTTTTCAACGATGCTCTGTTGACCACGCTCATTGCCCGAACACCCCGCTGGCGAGAAACCCCAGATACACCGCCAACGCAACCGCCCCAAGCAACCACGCCGTGCGCCGCGCCTGCAACTGCGCGCGGCGCCGTTGCTCGACGAAATCGGGTTGGTTGTGGTTTGGCGACATCAGGCGGCTCGCGCTCAATGACTCAGATCATCATGCGCCAAGTCGCCCGGACGCAGCACCGGCGGCGTAGCAAAGGTGTGGTGTGGTGCCGGCGACGGCAACGTCCACTCCAGGCCACGCGCGCCTTCCCACGAACGGGCTTCGGCCTTGGCGCCATGGCGAAGCGAATGCCACAGAATGCCCGCCATCATGATCGGCGTCAGCAGCATGCCGAAGGCGCCAATCGTGCTGACCAGGTTCCAGTCGGCGAACGCGACGTTGTAGTCCGGTATGCGCCGCGGCATGCCGGCCAAGCCCAGGAAGTGCTGCGGGAAGAACAACAGGTTGACGAACACCACGCTCCACCAGAAATGGAACTTGCCCAGAGTCTCGTTGTACATGCGCCCGGTCCATTTTGGCCACCAGTAATACACGGCCGCGATGATCGCGAACAGTGCGCCGGTAACCAGCACGTAATGGAAATGCGCGACCACAAAGTAGGTGTCCTGGTACTGGAAGTCGGCCGGCACGATCGCCAGCATCAAACCGGAAAATCCACCAATAGTGAACAGGATCACGAACGCGAGCGCCCACAGCATCGGCGTTTCGAAAGTCATCGAACTGGCCCACATGGTGCTGACCCAATTGAACACTTTGACGCCTGTTGGCACCGCAATCAGCATGGTTGCGTACATGAAAAACAATTCGCCGCCCAATGGCAGGCCCACGGTGAACATGTGGTGTGCCCACACGATGAAGCTGAGGAAAGCGATCGAGGCGGTGGCGTAAACCATTGCCTGATAGCCGAACAGCGGCTTGCGCGCAAACGTCGGGATGATCTCGCTGACGATGCCGAACGCCGGCAGAATCATGATGTACACCTCGGGATGCCCGAAAAACCAGAAGATATGCTGGAACATCACTGGGTCACCGCCACCGGCGGCATTGAAGAAGCTGGTGGCGAAATACTTGTCGGTCAGCAGCATGGTTACTGCACCGGCCAGCACCGGCATCACCGCAATCAGCAAGAAGGCAGTGATCAGCCAGGTCCACACGAACAGCGGCATTTTCAGCAGGTCGATGCCCGGCGCGCGCATGTTGAGGATGGTGGCAATGATATTGATCGCACCCATGATCGAGCTGATGCCCATCAGGTGGATGGCGAAGATGGCGAACGACATGTTGGCGCCGCCCTGAATCGACAGCGGCGGATACAGGGTCCAGCCACCAGCCGGTGCGCCGCCGGGCAGAAACAGCGTCAGCAACAGCAGGCTGAATGCAAATGGCATGATCCAGAACGACCAATTGTTCATGCGCGGCAGGGCCATGTCCGGCGCACCGATCATCATCGGGATCAGCCAGTTGGCAAGGCCGACGAATGCCGGCATCACCCCACCAAAGATCATCACCAGTGCATGCACCGTGGTCATCTGGTTGAAGAACTCCGGATGCACCAATTGCAGGCCAGGTTGTGCCAACTCGGCGCGGATCACGCCGGACATGGCACCACCAATGCAGAACATCACAAACGAGAACACCAGGTACAGGGTGCCGATGTCCTTGTGATTGGTGGTGAATACCCAGCGATCAAGAAAACCTTGTGGTTTGTGATCGGCGTGATCAGCCGCGTGCTCGGGGCTGGCATCAAAGGCAGTTGTGGACATGTGTGTTACCTCAATCGAATTCGGTCAGCCGTCAACGGACGGCGGCCAGGGCAGCGGTGCGTGCGGCAGTGTCGGTGTCGGTTTTCTGTGCCAACAGCCAGGTGTCGAATTCGGCCTTGGGCACTGCCTTGACCACAATCGGCATGAAGCCGTGATCCTTGCCGCACAATTCGGCGCACTGGCCACGAAACAGGCCCGGCTCATCGATTCGAGTCCACGCCTCGTTGACGATGCCCGGGATTGCATCCTGCTTGATGCTGAAGGCGGGCACCCACCATGAGTGGATCACGTCATCGGCGGTCAGCACGAAGCGAATCTTGGTATTGGTCGGCAGCACCAGCGGGTTGTCGACATCGAGCAGATAGTTGGGATTGGCTTCCAGTGTCGGCGTCTCGCCCGAACCCAGTTGCCGGATACGGTCGCTGTCGCGATCCAGGCGGCTGCTGAACGCCACGTTTTCACCGAGATACTCGTAACGCCACATCCACTGATAGCCAGTGATCTTGACGGTCATCTCGGCTTCGCTGGTGTCGTACATTTTGAACAGTGTGCTTGTCGCCGGAACCGCCATCCCCACCAGAATCAGCACCGGGATCACGGTCCAGATGATTTCCGCCGTGGTGTTATGGGTCCAGGTCGCCGCAACAGCACCCTTGGACTTGCGAAAGCGAAACATCGCCACGCCCATGGCGCCAAACACCAGCACACCAATCACCACGCAAATCCACAAGATCAGGTTGTGCAGGTGATACACCTCGTTCGACACCTCAGTGACACCCGGCGTCATATTGAGCTGCATCGGTACAGGATTGGCCATGGCCACACCGACCAGAAGCAACAGGCCAAGGCCAATGCCAATGCGGCGAAAATGAACAGACTTCATCGGGTGTTCCCCAGCAATGTAACGTTTAGTGATTATCGAAATACCAGGCTCGCAAGCCCGAACCGCAGTGGCTGAAGCGCCAGTTTTCCGGCGCACACGAACTGCTGCGCGCAGCGAACACCGTTCCCTGTATTGATCCTGTAATCCTGCGCGTGGTCGGCGAACCACGGCGCACGCATCACCATGGCCCGCTACCGGTCAAAGCCATGTCAACGCCCTGCAGCACGCGGTAGCTGGCCGTTTTATCGGCACATAAAAGTACCCCGCGACCCAACGGATGACCTCGGGGAACCCCAAGATGTTACCCCTACGAGCCAATTGCGGGCAAGCGCGGGGGCAAGCGTGAACACCCACAGCCGTGCAAGGACAGCGTTTTTTGGCCAAGATGCGTCCGTGTGTGAACATGAATGCCCGCAAACGCGATAAAATGCGCGATTGCGCTTGCTGTGGTAACAATATCACCGCTTGGCCGGGCCATCCGGGCCCTTGAGCGCGGGAAAACCCAGCATCGTCTCCCTCATCAACCTCAAAGTCAGAGCACTGGTTGCCACACATGCTATCGCCCAAAACACTACCGCCCGAGCTGTTGGTGCCTGACAAGCTATCGCCCAGCACGCCATTGGCTGCGTGGAAGGCTTACCTGTCGCTTACTGGCAACCGCTACGAAATCATCGGCTCGCTCGCCCTGCTGATTCTGGTCATGGCTACCTTCGCCCATTTTCTGGGATTTGTCGAAGCGCGGCCAGGCGCAACGCTGGCCGACCCCTTGCTCAACCACCTTCCCACCATCGACCTCACCTGGGTCATCTTCCCGCTGATCTATGGCTCGGTTATCGCGGCAATCGTGTTGCTCTCGGCACAGCCCAAGCGACTGGTGTTTGCACTGCAACTATATGCGCTGGTGGTTGCCTCGCGAATGCTTGCCATGTATCTGCTGCCGCTTGATCCGCCAACGCGCATGATTTTGCTGCGCGATCCCATCGTCGAGCTGTTTGCCACGGGTGATGCTCCTACTCGCGATCTGTTTTTCTCCGGCCACACCGCTACCATGTTCATGCTGTATCTGACGGCGGCAAACCCGATTGCACGCAAAGTGTTTTTGCTGCTTACGTTCGTGATCGCCGCCGCCTTGTTGTTGCAGCATGTTCACTACACGGTGGATGTACTCGCCGCATTCGTTTTCGTCTATGCCGGCGATGACCTGCTGCGCCGAATGAAAGGCAAGCTGGCTGCCATCAATGGCAACGGCCACGGCGTGCATCACTGACCCTCGCATACGCTGAGCGCAGCAGGTCTTTGCCGTTAGGCTGGTGGTGAGCGCAGCGATCCCCAGCGCCGTTGCACCACCGGCGAACATGCTGGGGTTCGGTTGCTACGCAACAGCACTCGCCGCACGAGCTACGCCCTCGACCACTTCGCGGTTACGCGGGGCTTCGCAGCGCTTTTCTAGACACTCTGTTGCACCCCGGTGCGAGCCAGTGCTCCTGTGGGAACCGGCCTGCAGGCGAACGAACTGGCGAAAGCGCTTCGCGCGCAGAGCCTGCCCCAGACTTGATCTGGGGCGCGCTTTCACGAAAGCGGTGAACGCTCCCTCTAGGCCCACCTTGTGGACGACCGAACGAGCTGCGGCGAAGCGTAGGCATAGCAAGCGCTACTTGCGCTTTCGCGAAGCGACTGACAGGTAGCACCACATCACTGCAAGCATCCCGCTTCCGCCGCGCTGCGCCGACGACTACACTGGCGGCCTGAGTCCAACCTGCGAAGCCCCACCCGCCGTGACCGCCATCCTTTCGCCCGAACTCACCGCGGCCAACGACCCGCAGCGTCAACGCATCACCCAGGCATGGCTGCGCGACGAGGATGAGCACGTCGCCGAACTACTGCGTGATGCCACGCTCAACGAACCCATCCGCGCGGCGATTCAGGCCACTGCCGTTGGCCTGGTCAGTACCGTGCGCCAACGTGCGCAGAGCCAGGGCGCGATCGAAGCCTTCATGCGCCAGTACGACCTCAGTTCCGAGGAAGGCGTGCTGCTGATGTGTGTGGCTGAAGCGCTGCTGCGCATCCCCGATGCCGGCACCGCCGACCGCCTGATCCGCGACAAGCTGGGCGAGGCCGATTGGGATTCACACTTGGGACAAAGCGACTCCTTGTTTGTCAATGCCTCCACCTGGGGCCTGATGCTGACCGGGCACTTGGTCAATCTGGCCGAAGAAACCCGTGGCAACGTCACCGGCGCGCTGCGCCGGTTGGTGGGCCGCGCCGGCGAGCCGGTGATTCGCCTCGCGGTGCGCCAAGCGATGCGCATCATGGGCCACCAGTTCGTGATGGGGCGCACCATCGAAGACGCTCTCAAGCGCTCACGCAAGGGTGAAAACGCGAGCTACCGCTATTCGTTCGACATGCTCGGCGAAGCCGCGCTCACCGCGCGCGATGCCGCCCGCTACATGGACAGCTACCGCATGGCGATCCGCGCGATCGGCGCCAGCGGCCCGTTCCCCGACTTGTTCGCCGCGCCCAGCATTTCGGTGAAGCTCTCGGCCCTGCACCCGCGCTACGAGCACGCCAAGCGCGCCCGCGTGCGCGCCGAACTGACGCCACGCGTGCTCGAACTGGCGCAACTGGCACGCGAGCAGAGCATCGGCTTCACCATCGATGCCGAAGAAGCCGATCGTCTGGAAATGAGCCTCGACCTGATCGCCGAGGTCTACGCCGACCCCAGCTTGGCCGGCTGGAACGGCTATGGCCTCGCGGTGCAGGCGTATCTGCGGCGCGCGCCATTCGTGATCGACGCCATCGTGGCGCTGGCGCGCAAGGTCGGCCGACCGATGCCGGTGCGTCTGGTCAAGGGCGCCTACTGGGACGCCGAGATCAAGCATGCTCAGATCGAGGGGCTTGCCAGCTATCCGGTGTTTACGCGCAAGGCCAATACCGACGTGAGTTATCTGGCCTGCGCCCGGCGCATGCTCGAAGCCGGCGACCTGCTGTACCCGATGTTCGCCAGCCACAACGCCCACACCATCGCCGCCGTGCATCACATGGCCGCGCAACTGGGTCGGCGCGGCGGCGCGCATTACGAGTTCCAGCGCCTGCACGGCATGGGCGCCGACCTGTATGCCGATGTCGTCGCCAACGACAAGCTCGACACGCCGTGCCGGGTATACGCGCCGGTCGGCAGCCACGAAGACCTGCTGCCGTATCTGGTGCGCCGCCTGCTGGAAAACGGCTCCAACACAAGCTTCGTCAACCGCATCACCGACGAGCGCATGAGCGCCGCCGAACTGGTCGCCGACCCGGTGGCCGAAGTGGCGGCACAGACCCGCAAAGCGCATTCCAAGATCCCCGCACCGCGCGACCTGTACGGCGCGCAGAGGAAGAACTCCATGGGCATCAATCTCGCCAACGATCTCGATCTCAACCAACTGGCGCGCGACATCAATGCCGCCGTGCAGCCCTGGCGCGCGCAGCCGCTGGTGCCCGGCGCGCAGTCCGGCGGCGCGGTCACCGCAGTGACCTACCCCGGCGACCGCCGCCAGAGCGTCGGCGAATGGCAAGCCGCCGACGCCGCCACGGTGGAGCGCGCGCTGAGCAACGCGGTGACCGCGCAACCCGAATGGGATCGCCTGCCCGCCGCCTCGCGCGCCGCCATCCTCGAACACGCCGCCGACCTGCTGGAAGCGCGCATCGCGCAGTTCATCGCCCTGTGCGTGCGTGAAGCCGGCAAGACCATTCCCGATGCCGTCGCTGAAGTGCGCGAAGCGGTGGATTTCTGCCGCTATTATGCGCAGCAGGCGCGGCGCCAGTTCGGCCAGCCCGAAACCCTGCCCGGCCCGACCGGTGAAACCAATCAACTATTCCTCGCCGGACGCGGCGTATTCGTCTGCATCAGCCCGTGGAATTTCCCGCTGGCGATCTTCATGGGCCAGGTGGCCGCCGCATTGGCGGCCGGCAACAGCGTGCTGGCCAAGCCCGCCGAGCAGACCAACCTGATCGGCTACGCCGCGGTGAAGCTGCTGCACGAAGCCGGAATTCCCGAAGCGGTGCTGCAATTGCTGCCCGGCGATGGCGCCAGCGTCGGCGCCGCACTCACCCGCGACCCGCGTGTTGCCGGCGTTGCCTTCACCGGCTCCACCGAAACCGCACGCCTGATCAACCGCAGCCTCGCTGCCCGTGATGCCGCCATTGCCGTGCTGATCGCCGAAACCGGCGGCCAGAACGCCCTGATTGCCGACTCCTCAGCGCTGCCCGAGCAACTGGTGAAAGATGCCCTGACCGCCGCGTTTGGTTCCGCCGGGCAACGCTGCTCCGCCGCGCGCATTCTGTTCGTGCAGGCCGACATCGCCGACCGCGTGATTGAACTGCTGGCTGGCGCCATGGACGAACTGCGCGTCGGCGACCCCGGCCTGCTGTCCACCGACGTCGGCCCGGTGATCGACACCGACGCACTGGCCACCTTGCAGGCGCATGCCGAGCGCATGGACCGCGAAGCCAAGCCGATCAAGCAAGTGCAGCTCGACGACAGCACCGCACACGGCAGCTTCTTCGCCCCGCGCGCCTACGAACTGCAATCGCTGAACCAGCTCCAGCGCGAAGTGTTCGGCCCGGTGCTGCACGTGATCCGTTATGCCGCCGACGACCTCGACCAGGTGATCGATGCCATCAACGCCACCGGTTACGGCCTCACCCTGGGCATCCACAGCCGCATCGACGCCACCGTGCAGCGCATCGCCAGCCGCGCCCATGTCGGCAACTGCTACGTCAACCGCAACCAGATCGGCGCCGTGGTCGGCGTGCAACCGTTTGGCGGCGAAGGCCTCTCCGGCACCGGCCCCAAAGCCGGCGGCCCGCACTACCTGCTGCGCTTCGCCACCGAGCGCACGTTGACCATCAACACTACGGCGGCTGGGGGGAATGCTTCGTTGTTGACGTTGGGGGAGTAGTCGCGGCGGCGCACCCTGTACGCGACCCGAACCCGCGACGCACCACCCGTCGAACACAGGCTGGGCTCCAAAAAAACGGTGACGTGGTCCTGGAGCGCTGTGTACGCGACCCGAACCCGCTCTCCACCCTCGGCACTCCGGCTTTCCTGCCACAACAGGTATGCTCAGCCATTGATCGGCGGCGCGAGGGTTCGCTCCGCCGGATGCATCGGCAGGAAAAGACACGGCATGGCGCAGCGTTCCGCACGCATTCAATCACTGGCTTCGGTGAGCCAATTCCGCATCGGCGCGCTGCTGATCGTGCCCGAGCGCCTCACCATTGTCACCGGTGAACGCGAGATTTCGCTCGAGCCGCGCCTGATGGAAGTGCTGATCGCGCTCGCCGAACATGCCGGCGAAGTGGTCAGCGCCGATCAATTGTTGATTGAGGTCTGGCGCGGCTCCTTCTACAGCGACAACCCGGTACACCGCGCCATCGCTCACCTGCGGCGCCTGATTGGCGACAGCAGCCGCAACCCGACCTACATCGAGACGATCCGCAAGCGCGGCTATCGCCTGATCGCCAAAGTCCTGTTCCCGGAAGACTATCGGCGTACACCCACTCTCTCCGGACCGTGGACACACGGCAACCCTTACGTCGGGCTCAGCGCATTCGACGATCAACATGCCGGGGTGTTTTTCGGACGCAGCCGGATGACAGCAAAACTGCTGACCGCGCTGCGTCGGCAAATCGACAGCCAGCGCCGGTTCGTCTTGCTGGTAGGCTCCAGCGGTTGCGGCAAGACCTCGCTGCTGCGTGCCGGCGCGGAGCCATTGTTGAAACGCGAAGGCGGTTTCGATGGTTTGCAGGCGTTGGCGGTGGCGTATTGCGATCTCGCCGCCTGTCACGGCGGCGACGTGCTGTTGCAACTGGCTGCAGCGCTGGCGAGCTGGGCCATCGACGGCCGGCCGGTATTCGCGCCCGGCCCGGTCAGCGATCTCGCCAACATGCTGCGCCAGCAGCCCGAACACGTGGGCGCGGTATTCGCCGAGGCTGTGCGCCGGCGCAGTGCGTCGATGGGGCCTTATGCGCACTTGCTGTTGATCCTCGATCACGGCGAAGCTCTGGTTGCTTCGCCCGCGATCGATCAGCGCGAGCGCGCCGCGTTCTGGCGCGTGCTGGCGCAGTTGTGCGATTGCGCGCACGTGGCGGTGGTGATGATTACGCGCAGCGACTTCTATCCGCGCCTGATTGACGCCCTGCCAGGCCTGGCCGAACTCAAGGCCAGCGATGGCCATGTCGATGTGCTGACCCCGCGCGCCGGCGACATCGCGCAGATCATCCGCGCGCCGGCGATGCTCGCCGGCCTGGTGTTCGAGGAAGACCCCGACACTGCGGCGCGCCTGGATGACACCCTGCGTGATGCAGCCCTGGAACACGCCGATGCGCTGCCGCTGTTGCAACACGCACTGCACACCCTGTACGAGCGACGCACCGAGGCCGGCGAGCTGACCTTTCGCAGCTATCGCGAGATCGGTGGTCTGGTTGGAGCGCTCGCGCATCGCGCCGAGGAAGTGTTCGCCAGCCTGCCGGCGCCGGCGCGCGCGAGCCTCGATCAGGTTCTCGCCCTGCTGGTGGTGGTGCAGCCCGACAGCGAAGCAATCAGCGCGCAAAGCGTGTATTGGTCGGCGCTTGCGGACGAGTCGGCGCGGCAACTGGCCGAGACCTTCGTCTGCGCGCGCCTGTTTGTGGGCGAGTTGCAGCACGGACGGCCGGTATTCGGGGTGGCGCATGAAGCGCTGCTGCGGCAATGGCCGCGCGCCCGCGAGTGGATCGTCGACAACCGTCGCCTGCTGCAAGCGCGCGCCCGCCTGCGCCGCGCCACCGCACGCTGGGTCGAGGAAGGGCGCAGTGCCGACTTCCTGCTCAACCCCGGGCAGCCACTGAGCGAAGCTCGCGAGGCGGCCAGTCATCCGGGCACCAGCGTATCCGACGACGAGCGCGCGTTTCTAGCCGCCTGCGAGCGCCAGCTCCGCTTCGCGCGCCGGCTGCGCGTTGCTGCCCTCACTGCGCTGTTCGCGTTCAGCGCCGTTGCGGTGCTGTTCGCGTTCAGTGCGCAGCACGCCCGGCGCGAGGCCGAGCAGCATCGCGAGGAAGCCCTGCGCCTCGCTGATTTCATGCTGGTCGACCTCGCCGACCGCCTGCGCCCGCTCGGCAACCTGAAGCTGCTGTCCGGCATCGGTGACCAGGCGCTGTCCTACCTCGAACATCAGTCGACCGCGACAATGCGCACCGAGGATCTGATCAACCACTCGCGCGCCCTGCGCACCATCGGCGAGGTGCTGATGGCGCAGGAACAACGCAAGGAAGCGCTACCCACGTTCGAGCGCGCTGTGGATGCAGCGCGCAGCGCGCTGGCGCTGGCCCCGGACTCCCCTGCTGCGCTGGCCGAATCCGGCATCGCCGAATACTGGCTCGGCTATTACTACTTCGAACAGCGCCGACTTGACGAAACGCGCCGGCATTGGCAGGCGTATCTAGCCAGTAGCGAGCGCCTGGTGCAGATCGAACCGGAAAACCCGAAATGGATGCTGGAACTGTCCTATGCCCTGAACAACCTGGGCGCGCTGGCCCTGCGTCAGGGGCGCAGCGACGAAGCGCTGGCGCGGTTTACGCGCTCGGCCGAGCTCAAGCGCGCCGCACTCACGTATGGGCCCGACGATGCGACCCTGCGCCTCGATCTGATCAATTCCTTGTCCTGGATAGCCAAAACGCGCGCCGCCGACGGGCGCCTGCGCCAAGCTAGCGAGGGTTATGCCGAAGTGGTGCGCATGCTGCGCGATCTCGTCGCCGAGCGTCCCGAAGCGCTTGCCTGGGAGGAGCGACTGGCCCTTGATCTGCTCATTGGCGCCGGCATCGAGCTGAAGTTGGGCCGGCTGCCGCAGGCGCTGATCCAAGTCGAAGAAAGCATTGCACGTTTGGCGGCGCTGATCGCATCTGCACCCGATAATCGGATCTGGCGCCGCGATCTGACCTACGCGCATCTGACAGCGGCATGGATCGCCGAGGCCAGCGCTGCGGCGGCACTGGTCACCAGCCATCTGCTGGCGGCGCAGACACTATCAGCCGAGTTGCTGGCCAGCGCAGACCCCGAACCGTTGCCGCAATGGCGGCGCCTGGATGCGCAGATCCGCATGCATATTGCCACCCGAGCTGATCGCACTTCAGCGGATCACGTGACTCTCGACCGGGTGGTTATCGATCTGCAAGCCATCACCGGGCAGACGCCGCAAGATGTGTATTCCATGATCGCATTGGCCGAGGCCCTGATCGCGCGCGGCCGCTGGCTCAATCAACGCGGCGATAGCGCTGCGGCGCGCGCCGACTGGGAACGCGCCAGCGACCTGCTCACTGCACGCGCCGCCGACAGCTCGAAGGATACCGACCTGCTGGTGCCGTGGTTGAGTGCGCAGTGGCTGCTCGGGCATGGTGCGGCGGTCGCCGAGCGCATCGCCTGGCTCGAAAGCATCGGTTATCGCCACCCCGAGTTTCTCGCCCTGCTTGCCGCGCCACCGGCCACGCACGACCCTGTTCCGCGCGTAGCCGACAGCGATACGCAGCCACAACGTCGCGACTGAGCGCCTGCTCGCGCGCTTGCGCCTTGGGGAAACACTGAACAAGCCTCGTTCTTCGTCATTGCGAGCGCAGCGAAGCAATCCATGAGCGAATCGGCCCACGACAGCGGCAGGGGTGGCATTCGCGAGTGCGCGACATGGATCGCCACGCGCTTTCGGCGCTCGCGATGACAAACGGGCGGGGCGTCGCGATGATGACCCCTTAGGGGCGCAATTCATTGCGCCCCTCGACCCGGTTGCGACCCAGGCTCTTTGCGCACGGGGAATGGGCTGAAATCATGGCTGTGCGCGCCTGGGGACGGCGCGACGGCGGCACGTGTCAGCCTGATATGTCAAGCACTTGCAAACCGTCAGGTTTTCGTAAGGTTCTGCGACCGCACTGCGACCATTCTGTGTGCATCGTGATACCGCCGTGTTGCGATGCACCAGCCCGTTCACCATCGATTAGCCAAGGAGCCGCCGACCATGCCAGTTGCCAGCGATGCAGCACAGTCAGCACAAATACCGCCTGCCAAACGGCCAAGCCAGTGCGGTAGCATCCAGCTTGATGCCGCACGCCTGCGGCAACTGCGCCGCACTCAGATGCTGAGCCAGCGCGATCTCGCCGATGAGTTCGGTCGCCGCGATATCCAGGTCTCGATCGCCACCATCAAACGTGCCGAAGCCGGGCAAGCGGTGCGCTACCGGATCGCACGCGAGATAGCGCGCTACTTCGATCTACCGGCCAGCGAACTGGCACACACCAACGCCCTCGCCGACGCGCACTGAACCCGCAGCGTAGCGTCCACAACCCTCGCAATCACTCTCAATTAAAACCTCGCCTGCCCCCGTTCCGCGTGGAGAGGTCAGGCGACCGCAGACAACCACGCACCACCACACAGGGACTCACCACCATGCACAACCAGCGCACCATCTTTCCCGCACTGACCATGCTCGCCGCCGCACTGGCGGTCACCCCGTCACACGCGGCTACCGCCAGCGCCTGCGACGGTTACCCCGTCGACGGCACCGCCGAGATCAGCGTCGATGTCCGCGCCCAGCCGATGGCACTGCCGAGCAGTGGCCGCTACGTGCTCGACTACAGCGCCAGCCTCGGCCCGGCCAACAGCCAGAACACGGTCTGCTTCAGCGGCGACAGCACCCTGATCTATACGCTGAGCGATAGCGGCCGTTACGCGTTTCGCGACATCGTGTTCGAGCTGCCATTCGGCTACGAGCCCGCCGCCAGCCCGTTCAAGCTCTGGACCGTGCAAGCGCAAAGCATTGTCGTGCATGTCGTGGACACCCCGGAATCGGCCGGTCAGGTGTTCAAATACACAATCAAGGTAGAAGACCGGCGCACCGGTGCCATCATTTTCATTGACCCGGAGTTGTCGGATCGGAATTGATTTTTTGTGGGCAGGTTTCGCCGCCCTGCACGCGCACACCATGCCGCCTCCGTCGGCACCAACCCCGGGTAGAAGCCGGGGTTGGTGGCAGTGCAGCGCCATCGGGCAGCCCTGGCCATGCCGTGCCTGACGCGCTCGGGGGCCGTGCCTGACGCGCTCGGGGCTGGATTGCTTGTCGCCTGCAGCATTGCAGGGACGACCAGCTTATCGTTTCATATCAGACACTTGTGAACCGTAAGGTTGCCGAAAGGTGGCCGCAGCGGGATTCGATGATTCTAGCCTCGCCGCACAGACGGCAAAAACAGGGGCCCCACGCCAAGGGGCTCCACGCAAGCAGGAGTCGCACCACCGAACGCATGCTTCACTAAAATCCAGCCAGATCAAGGCATCTCATCCAGGTTGGGGAACCTGATGGATCGCCGTCGGATTCGCGGCAGAGCAGCGGTAGGCGCAATTGCGGGGGCCCGCGCCTGATGCACCGATGCTCACCACACGCGAACTTGCGAGTCTGGCGCGTCCCGGTCGACCATTCGGCCGGGACCTGCCGATGAGTTCCGATATCGCGATGTCGATGCCTTGGTTAGCAGCCGTCACAATTCGCCGTGCCTGGAGGTGCGGCGCTTGGACGGCGCACGCGGAGTACACGCGCTCGCGTTGCTGGATCGTCATGAACGCATGCACCCGGGCCCACTCACCTCCACGCGGTGTATGGACCAAGCTCCGGGCAGGTAAGTGCCACTGCGGGCGGGCGTCGCGCACAAACGTGCGGCGCCGCTTGTTCAACCCTCCCCCGCATGCGGGGGAGGGGTTGTTTTGCGGGCGACACCGCGCCATCGTCGTTTTTTGTGAGAGATCACCCTGTGGGCGACTTGGTAGTGCGGGTTCTGTTCGCGCCCCAGACTTGATCTGCAGGCGCGCCCTGCAGGGGCAACTACTGCCAACGCATCAGCGCACAAACCCGCGAATCGCCGCAGCAATATTGACCGGCTCGCTCACCGTACACATGCGCGTTACGTCCTCGCCCAGATCCGCTTCGGCCTCCAGCGCCCAGGTGAGGTGATACGGTACGTGTACACCGTAGCCACCCAGCGCCAGCACCGGGGCGATGTCCGAGCGCAGCGAGTTGCCCACCATCACGAACGCGCTGGCAGCGACACCACATTCATTGAGCACCCGCGCGTACGTTGGCGGGTCTTTTTCCGACACGATCTCGATGCGGTGGAACAGCTCGCTCAGCCCTGACGCGCGCACCTTGGCTTCTTGATGAAACAGGTCGCCCTTGGTGATCAGCACCAGTGGGTGGTGTTCGGCAACGGCTTCCACCGCAGCGCGTATGCCCGGCACCAATTCAACCGGGTGCTGCAAGATTTCCTTGCCCAGCACAACCAACCGATGGATATCACTGGCACTGATACGGGCATCGGTGATCGCCACGGCGGTTTCGATCATCGACAGCACCATGCCCTTGACGCCGTAGCCGAACAGCCTGATGTTGCGGCGTTCGGTGGCCAGGGTGCGGTCATGCAATTGCGCGTCGGCCAGATCGACGTAATGCCCGACGATGGCCTCGAAGCGGGCCTGGGCATCGTCGAAATAATCCTGACTGCGCCACAGGGTGTCGTCGGCGTCAAAACCTACCAGTTTGAACATGGGTGTACCTGCGCTCGGTATGCTTTCGGCGTGCTGTGATGAATGCTGAATAAATTAATATATCGTTATCAGGCAATCGTTTACGAACTTTACATGCTCGTTGTGTTCTCATGTTCACCAGCAGGCGCAATGCCGGCTGGTTGGGCTAGCCCGCTCCCCCCGGGCTGGCCCTCGGGGCCACTGACTCTCCCCCAGTCGGGCCCCTCCCCCCGACCCCGTGTGCTCCCCCAGGCGCACGGGGTTTTTTTACGCCTCAACGTGGCTTGGTGGCTTGCGCGTCACCCGCCACGCCAGCACTACACCCACAGCAAGTAGGCTCGCCGACAGCAAAAACGGCGCTCCCGGCAGATGCCACGATGCGCGCTCGCCGATGAAACTGGCGAAGACATGGGTGAACAGATACGGCCCGAAGATCCCTGCGACGCTGGCCAGACTGGCCACCGCACCTTGCAGCCTGCCTTGTTCGTGCATATCCACCTGCCGTGTCATCAGCGCCTGCAGCGAAGGCCCGGCAAAGCCCCACAGCGCCATCAGCGGTATCGCGATCAAGAACCAGGTGCCGTTGGGGGCCAGGCCTTGCAACACAAAGCCCATGGCACCAAAACTCAGGCCCGCCAGCAATGCCTTGCGCTCGCCCAGCCACGGCACCACGCGCCGCACCAGCCCGGCCTGAACCACCGCATTGCTGGCACCGACCAGGGCAAGGGTGTAGCCCACCTGTTGCGGCCCCCATTGGTAACGATAATCGGCATACAGCACAAACACGCTGTTGAGCACGTAATGGGCCAGCTGCGAGAAAAACAGCACCGTGGCCAGGCCCAGCACCTGCGGGTAGCGGCGCAGCAACATCAGCGCGCCAACCGGGTTGGCACGCCGCCAGTTGAACGGCGCGCGCCGCTCCGGCGGCAAGGATTCGGGCAGGATGAACCAGCCATAGCAGAAGTTGGCCAGGCTCAAACCAGCGGCTACCCAGAATGGCAGGCGCAGATCAATCCCGCTCAAATACCCGCCCATGGCCGGGCCGATGATGAAGCCCAGGCCAAACGCGGCGCCGATCATGCCGTAGCTGCCGGCGCGCTTTTCCGGCGGCACCACATCGGCGATATAGGCATTGGCGGTGCTGAAACTGGCCGAACTGATACCCGCCAATATCCGGCCGATGAACAGCAACGGCAGAGTGTTGACCAAGGCCATCAAAATAAAATCCAGGCCCAACCCCAGATTGGACAGCAAGATCACCGGGCGGCGGCCGAAACGATCCGACAACGCGCCCTGAAATGGCGAAAACAGGAACTGCATCAGCGCAAACACGGTGCCGAACAAGCCCACCCACAGCGCGGCAGAACCGATATCGCCACCGGTGAATTGCTCGATCAGATGCGGCAGCACCGGGATCACCACGCCCATCGCCAAAACATCGAGCGCCACGGTGATGAAGATGAACAGCAGCGCGGCTCGGCGCACGGGTGACGGCGTTGGAATGGTGGTATCGATCAGTACAAGCCCGGTATTGTGCGTAGGGACGCAATTCATTGCGCCCCATGGTGGTATGGGTAGGGGCACAATTCATTGCACCCCAATGGTATTGTGGGTTGGGGCACACTTCACCGCGCCTCAACCCAGATGGTTGTCGGCCGATAATTTGGCAACAGTATACGGAGTTCAGCCATGCCCCTGATCGATGTCAACGGCACCCAACTCAATTACCGGATCGATGGAGATGGCCCGGAAACCGTGGTGATGGCACATGGCCTGCTGATGGATCTGTCGATGTACGACGCCCAGGTTGCCGCACTGTCCGCGCATTACCGGGTGATCCGCTACGACCATCGCGGCCAGGGCGACTCGCAGGCCACGCGCGAGGGGCTGGACATGGACACCCTGTGCGAAGATGCAGCCGCCCTGATTACCGCGCTGGATGCCGGCCCCTGCCATTTCGTTGGCATGTCGATGGGCGGCTTCATGGCGCTGCGTCTGGCCGCCCGCCACCCCGACCTGCTGCGTTCGCTGACCTTGCTCGACTCCAGCGCGTGGACCGAGCCGAGCCGCGTGCGCCTGCGTTTTCATGCGATGCGCCTGGGTGCGTGGATATTTGGCCTGAAGCCATTTATCCCCGCAATGCTCAAGCTGATGTTCGGCGCCAGCAGCCTGCGCGACCCGGCCTTGGCCGGCATGATCGACCACTGGCGCGCGCGGCTGGCCACCCGGCCCAAACGGGTATTGCATGCGGTCAAAGCGGTGGTACAACGCAGCGATGCTAGCGCCGAGCTGGCAAATATTCGCTGTCCGACCTTGATTGTCGTCGGCGCCGAGGATGTCCTTACTAGCCCGAAACATGCCGAGTTCATGGCTAAAACCATTGCAAATGCCACTCTGGTGCAGATTCCGGCGGTTGGCCATAGTGCCAACATGGAGGCTCCAGAAGCGGTAAATGCCGCCTTATTGGCGCATTTCGCTGCCCAATGAGCGTTTTTTGCCGCCTTCTGGCAAGCAATTGGTCAATAATTGCGCAATCGGCTGTGGCCGCCCCAAAAAATAACCTTGGCCGAAATCACAGCCCAGCTCATTGAGGCAAGCCAGGGTTTCGGCGCTGTCCACGCCCTCTGCCACGACACGCAGATCGAGCTTGTGGGCAAGCCCAACCATGGCTTCCACCAGATGCACCGAACGTTGGCTCGCGCGCAAGCCAGTCACAAAGGAATGGTCGATTTTGAGCTCGGTCAATGGCAGATGTCGCAAATAGGTAAACGACGCGTTGCCGATTCCAAAATCGTCAATCGCAATACGCAGGCCATGGTCACGCAACCGCTTGAGCAGCGGCACGCTGGCTTCCGGGTCCTGCAGTGCCGTGGTTTCAGTGATTTCCAAAATCAGGTGCTGCGGATCGACTTCCCACAACTGCAGCGCTTCCAGTATCTGCTCCACCATGCCGCGCTCGGCGAGTGCTCTGGGCGAGAGGTTCACCGCCATTGTAATGGCACGCCCGTAGTGCCGCGTCACCAACGCTGCATGCTGGGCGCTGGTATTCAGGCTCCAGCGCGTCAACGGGGTGATCAAGCCGGTCTGCTCGGCGGCCGCGATAAACCGTGCCGGAGAGGCCATCTCGCCATCGGGCCCAAGCCAGCGCGCCAACGACTCAACCGCGACAAGGCGGCCGCTGGCGATTTCGAAAATGGGTTGCAGATACGCTTGCAAACGATTATTCCGGATCGCCTCGTATAGCGCCACATGCGGTACTGGATCACCATCGCGATCCTGGCGAAACACCGCGACACCTTGAACCGATGCCAGACTGGCCTCACCCGCCTGCACGACGCGGCGCAACAGCTGGTCGGCATTGGTACCGTGCTCTGGCGCCACAACGATACCGATGGCAACCTCGACGCGCACCGGCTGCTGCTCAAGGATGAACCCCTCGGCGAACACCTGCTGCAAGCGTGCTGCTGCCAACTCGCTATGCTGCGGTGTCGGCAAGTGCGGCAGCACGATCAAAAAATCGGCATCGCCCACCTGATCGACGCGGTCACTCGGCCGCAGTGCAGCGCCGATCATGTCCTGCACCTGCTGCAGCAGCACCTCGCCAGCAGCGTGACCGAACTGGATGTTGTAGCTGTGCATGCGGCGCACGCGCAACAACAGCACCCCGACGAACGCCACTTCCGACGCAGTCGCGGCGAGGCCGTATTTGACAAGGGCTTGCGCGACGCGCCAATTCAGCATCGCGGCACACCCCGGATGCTGGCGGTGTCAGACAACACTGAGAAACAGCTCGGCCGGATCGAGGCCGTAGCTGCCCGGTTCAGGCGCGGCAACCACATGGATGGGCTGCTCCGGGTGCTGGTCGTTATGCACCAGCAGGTCCAACTCAGGGAAGCGATTGTACCGACGCTTTTCCGCATCCAGCAGCAACATTACACGTGGGCGCAGGCGCCGCGCCTGATTTTGCTCGATGACAATGCCCACTTCGCCATTGGACAATTCAACCAGCGAACCGGTGGGATAGGTGCCGAGACATTGCAAAAATTGCTCGACGACTTCACCCTGGTATAAGCTGCCAATACCGTGATACAGCTCCTGCAATGCCGCGTGCCGCGAGATCGCCTTGCTGTACGGGCGCGGGCTGGTCATCGCATCGTAAGAATCGACTACCGCTGCAATTCGCGCGAACAAGGGCGTTTCGCTCTGGCTCAAGCCGGCTGGATAGCCCGAGCCATCAACCCGCTCGTGATGGCCCAACACCATGTCACGAACGTTCTGCTCATGTATGCCCGCCTCATCGAGGACGTGTACGCTGTACTCAACATGGCGGCGCACTTGATCGCGCTCCTTGAAACTCAAGCGTCGTGGCGCCTGGATAAGCTCATCGGGCACAATCACTTTGCCCGAATCCATCAACATGCCACCGGTCGCCAGATGGATGAGGGTATCCTCGGGAAAACCCAGGTGGCGCCCCAACGCCGCGCATAATGCGCTGCAATTGACGCAATGGCTGTAAAGGTAGGCATCACGTCGCACCATGCCCGATATCCACAAGAAGGCATCGGCATTGCGCAATATGCTCTGCACGATCGGTTCCACCGCATCCTGCACACTTTGCGCCGACAGCTTCTGCCCGTTACGCACATCCGCGATCATTTGCTGCGCAAACTCCGCCGCACGCTCATTGACCTTGCGCGCGCTGGGCGACTCTTCGGCAAAGTTGTGTGAATTGGTATAAGTGCGTCTGCGCGCTGGCAAAGCACCATCCGTGCGAGCCCGATTCACCTGCGAAGGCATTTGCTCGCGCAGGGTATCCACGAAAACGTGTTGGCAATATTGGCGCAACAGCGCAATTTGCTCGTTCTTGGTGATGTAAAAGCCTTGCAACGGGAACGGTGTGCCCACCCAATCGCGATCCAGCCGATTGACGTACATGCCCGGCCGCAAGTCATCGATTGATAGCTGGACTTCGATTACATCCATGGGTGGGTCCGTTGGATCTTCACGCTCCCCAGCGACAGAAGTGACACCATAAACCAAAATCGGCACGGCAATGTGGTGGGCCCACCAGGACTTGAACCTGGAACCAACGGATTATGAGTCCGCTGCTCTAACCAATTGAGCTATAGGCCCCGCGCCAACCCACAGATTCTACGCAAGTAACCGTCCATGGTGTGGCCGCCTGCCCGGCCATCCGTGGCCGGGCGCGAGCCGGCGTGAGATGCGATTCAACGCATCTCACGAAAGCTCCAGCTCGCCCCACCAAGACTTGAACCTGGAACCAACGGATTATGAGTCCGCTGCTCTAACCAATTGAGCTATAGGCCCCGCGCCAACCCGCAGATTCTACGCAAGTAACCGTCCATGGTGTGGCCGCCTGCCCGGCCCTCCGTGGCCGAGCGCTCGCCGGCGTGAGAAGCGACCGGTTGTGCGTCGCTCGGCCTGCCGGCGGGCAGGTCAGAGCGCTCGTTGACACAGGCACTACCGGCATCCATGCCTCCCGCACCGGCTTGTGCATACATGCACATCGCAGGCGACCCCGGAGCAGCGGTTGCAACTATTCCAGATCGAGGAACGAGCGCAACTGCTCGGAACGAGTCGGATGACGCAATTTACGCAGGGCCTTGGCCTCTATCTGGCGAATCCGCTCGCGGGTGACATCAAACTGTTTGCCGACCTCTTCCAGCGTGTGGTCGGTATTCATGTCGATGCCAAACCGCATGCGCAATACTTTCGCCTCACGCGGGGTCAGCCCGGCCAGCACTTCACGCACGGTTTCCATCAGGCCGGTGGTAGTTGCGTTCTCGATCGGCGAATCCACATTGAGGTCTTCGATGAAATCGCCCAGATGCGAATCCTCGTCGTCACCAATCGGCGTTTCCATCGAAATCGGCTCTTTTGCGATTTTCAATACCCGGCGGATTTTATCCTCGGGCATTTCCATCGCCTTCGCCAGCTCTTCGGGCAGTGCTTCACGGCCGTACTGCTGAAGCATCTGCCGCGAAATGCGGTTGAGCTTGTTGATCGTCTCGATCATGTGCACCGGAATACGGATAGTGCGTGCCTGATCGGCAATCGAACGGGTAATCGCCTGCCGGATCCACCACGTGGCGTAGGTCGAAAACTTGTAGCCTCGACGGTATTCGAACTTGTCCACCGCCTTCATCAAGCCGATGTTACCTTCCTGGATCAGGTCGAGGAATTGCAGGCCGCGGTTGGTGTACTTTTTGGCAATTGAAATGACCAGGCGCAGGTTGGCCTCAACCATTTCCTTCTTGGCCTTGCGTGCCTTCGCCTCGCCATAAGCCATGGCGCGGTTGATTTCCTTGATGTCGGCCAACGACAGGTGCAGCGAACGCTCGATGCCAATCAGCTTTTCCTGCTCGCCGATGATCTCGTCACGATGATCACGGAAGCCCGACGACCACTTCTGCTTGCGCCGGATCACATCATCTGCCCAACCCAGATTGGTCTCGTTACTCGGCCATGCGCGCAAAAAGTCCTTGCGCGGCATCTTGGCGTAACGCGTACAGATATCCAGCGTGCGGCGCTCGTGTTCCTTGACCGTATTCACCACTTCGCGCAACTTGCGTACCAGATTATCGACCAGCGCAGCGGGCAACTTCAGCGCAAGAAACTCGGCAGCCATTTCTTCGCGCAGCTTACTGGTGCGCTTGTCGTCAGAACCGTTTTTGGCGTATGCCTTTTGCGCTTTGGCATGAAGCGACTTCAGCACTTCCATGCGCCTCGCCACTTCTGCCGGGTCCGGGCCGGTATCGGCCGGAGCGGCGTCCTCGTCTTCGCTTGTTTCAGTCTCGTCTTCGTCGGATTCTTCAACCTCGGTCAACGCGAGTTCGGCAGCGGCAGCGGCAGCGGCAAGCGCTTCTTCTTCGGCGTTGGGGTCGATAAAGCCGAGCACCACTTCGTTGAGTCGCTTCTTCCCTTCCAGATGTTGCTCGTATTCTTCCAGCAGCAATTCGATGGAAAGCGGAAAGGCAGCCAGAGAGCTGCGAACCTGGTTCAAACCTTCTTCGATGCGCTTGGCGATGGCGATTTCGCCTTCTCGCGTCAGCAGCTCAACGGTGCCCATCTCACGCATATACATGCGCACCGGATCGGTGGTGCGGCCCCCTTCGGCGTCCAACGACGACAATGCCGCCGCCGCCTCTTCGGCAGCCGTATCATCATCGTTGCCACGCGACGCATCGGAGAGCAACAGCGTTTCAGCATCCGGTGCAACCTCGTGCACCTCGATACCCATACCGTTGATGACACCGATGATGTCTTCGATCTGCTCAGGATCGACCACGTCGTCAGGCAGGTGATCGTTGACCTCGGCGTAAGTGAGGTAGCCCTGCTCAAGCCCCTTTTTGATCAGGAGTTTGATGTCGGATTGCTGTTCGGGCGTGCTGTTCGCCATAGCGTAATACCGGTTCGCCAAGGATAAAGAACCTTCCAGTATACCGGCTTGCGATGGATCTGGCCAAATCACTGAAAGAAAAAGACTTATTTTTCGTCTGCGGCAACGTGAAGCCAAAAGGTAACCGGGCCATCGTTGACCAGACTGACCTCCATATGGGCGCCAAAGCGACCACTTTCCACCACGCCGTGCCGTTGCCGCGCCAACTCCAGCAATCGATTGAACCAGCGTTCACCTTCGCCGGGGCTGGCAGCGCGGGTAAAACTGGGGCGCATGCCTTTTGCGGTGTCTGCCGCCAGGGTGAATTGGCTGACCAGCAGCAAGCCACCCGCAGTGTCATTAAGTGAGCGGTTCATCCGCCCCGCAGCATCGGCGAACACGCGGTAACCCAGCAACCGCTCGATCATTCGCTGCGTTTGCGCCTCGCCATCGCCCGGCTGCACCGCAACCAGCGCCAGCAGGCCGGCATCGATTGCGCCGATGGTTTCTCCGGCCACGGCCACACTGGCACGACTGACGCGTTGAATCAGAGCGATCACGAGAGGGAACCTCGAAAAACCTGCTCAGCAAAAAAAGTGTGGATGCAGAGCGAATCAACGCTCGCCAAGGCGCCAAGAACGCCAAGGGGCCCAACCATATCCTGAGGAAAGCACTCGCCGGCTCGGGTAATCCCGCAGGTCACTACCGGCCCGCCGATTTCGAACGCGCTCATCCTTTTGCTTTCCTTGGCGCCCTTGGCGTTTTGGCGAGAATAGCTGTGCGTTTGCCCGAGCGTGCGGCCGACATACCCATTCTCATTCCACCCGGCAGAACACCGATTTCAGGTAGCGGCTCTCGGCCACGTGCGCCATGAACGGGTGATCGCCGCCGGCGCCGGAAACCTTGAACACCTGCGCCGTACGGCCCGCGTAAAACGCGGCACGGCGCAGCATGTCGAGAAACTGATCCTCACTGACCAGCCCCGTACATGAGCAGGTCAACAGCACGCCGCCGGGTTTGAGCACGCCCATCGCCAGCTTGTTCATGTCGAGGTATTTCTTCAATGCCGGAATCACCTGTTCGCGGTCACGGGTCATCTTGGCCGGATCAAGGATCACCACGTCAAATTGCTCGCCTCTGGCTGCCGCATCGCGTAGCCAGGGGAACAGGTCCGCCTGCACATACCGCACCTTTGCATGGTTGAGCTGGGCATTGCGCCGCGCGATCTCCAGGATTTGCTCATCGATGTCGATGGCAACCACCTCGGCTGCTTCTCCGCGCGCCTTGGCATAAATCGCGAAACCACCCGAATTGCAGCACAGGTCGAGCACCCGTGCGCCGCGAGTGAAGCGGGCGAGAAACTCGCGGTTGTCACGCTGGTCGGCAAAGAAGCCGGTCTTGTGGCCACTGCCCGGGCTGGCCAAAAACTTGAGGCCGTATTCGGTGATGACGCTGGGTTCGGGTATTGGCGGCAGGCGCAAATCGAAGCTCTCCTGCTTTTGCACATGATCCTCGGCAAAGCTGTAGAAGCGGCACTGCGGAAACTCTGCGCTCAATGCGGCGTAGATCCATTCCCGATAGCGGTACATGCCCGCCGAGAAAAACTCGACCACCAGCAGATCGCCATAGCGATCCACCACCAGCCCGGACAAACCATCGCCTTCAGAGTGAACCACACGCCAGGCGTCACTGACCTCGTCCAGACGCAGCGTTTCGCGGCGCAGGCGAACTGCCTTGGCGATACGTGTACGAAAAAACTCGGCATCCACGGCTTCATCCGGGTTTTCGGTCAGTACCCGCAAGGCGATACGCGAATGTCCATTGTAAAAACCACGAGCAACCCAGACCCCGGTGTTGTCCTCGATGTCCACCAAAGCACCGGGCTTTGGCCGCGGCTCGGGCTTTTCGAGCATCTTCTGGAAGATCCAGGGATGGGTTGAGCGGCGTTCTATCTTGAGCCGGATCACCGGCAAAGCGGGCGTATTCATCGCGGCATGATAGCTGCACCAGCGCACCTGATGCGCAAAAAACACCGCACAACGCGCTATCGTGCCAGCGCCACCCGATTTCGCCCCGCATCTTTGGCGGCGTACAACGCGGCATCGGCACGCCGGATCAAGGCATCCAGATTGACGTCCTGCTGTTCCAGTGCGGCCACGCCAATCGACAAGGTCATCGGCACAATCACTGCATCGTGGCGGATCGGCGACGCGCGCATTACCTCCAGCAGGCGCTCGGCAATCTCCAGCGCCGCCTGCTGATCGGCGCCCGGCAGCAGCGCGAGAAACTCCTCGCCGCCCACACGGCCAATTACATCCTGATTGCGCAGGGCGTTGCACAACCGGCGCACCAGCTCCACCAGCACTGCATCGCCGGCATCGTGCCCATGGTCGTCGTTGACACGTTTGAAATGGTCGGCATCGATCATCAGCACCGACATCGATCGCCCATTGCGCCGCGCGGAAATCATCGCGTATTCGCTCTGCTCGAGAATGGCGCGACGACCAAATATGCCGGTCAACGCGTCGGTTTCGGCAAGATGCCGGGTCGCGCGCATCAAGCGCTCGTTGCACATCAATAAAAAACCGATACTCGCAACCACCGGTGTGGCCCAGATCAGCAGCATATGCACGCCGACGATATCGACATCGGCAAGCCACAGCCCGTTGGTCGCCGCCGGTCGCCACTCCCACCCCAGCCGCACAAGCAAGGCCACAATCGATGCCAGAAAACTCAGCGCGACCACCCGTTGCCCGACTTCACCACCACGCCGCAGGGAATGGAAAATCGGCCTGACCAGGGTGGCTTGCAATACCAGCAAAAACACGATGACCAATGCCACGCGCAGGCTGTAGCTGGGAATGACGGTAGAAAAAAAGATCGTGCCGGCAACCACCACCAGCAGCGGGATCAGATAAACCACCAGCGGTAACGGTCGTGCCATGAAACGGCGCAAGGCCATGGCAAATCCGGTATAGCCCATGACCAGAGAGGAATTGCCGACAATGATTACCGGCAAGCTTGCCGCCAACGACCACGCAAACGGCGCTGATGAAATCACCACAAACAGCAATGCTGTCGCCCAGATCGTCAAACTGGCGTGGATGTCCGGCTCATAGGATCGGCGAGCGGCAAACAGGATCAAAGCGACCAAGGTAGCCAAAGTGCTGCATGCAATCGCCATCGAGCTGACATCAAGCTGCATCGTGCGCCTCCGAAAAAACCAAGCCGCACATCCTACGAACACCGCGCTGCGAGGTCTGTGCTTTTTGCCGCGCCCACCGCAATGGCTCAGTCTGGCACGTCATTGATTGCGCTCGCCGCAAACACCCGATTACGGCCAGCGCGCTTGGCTGCATACATCGCATCGTCGGCCCGCTTGATCAACAGATCAATGTTTGCCTCGCCCGGGTCGCGTTCGGCAACGCCGATCGACACCGTAAAAGGTATTTCCTCACGTCCATAGACCAGCGTCTTGTTCGCAATCCGCTCGCGGATGCGGGACGCCACCCGCAGCGCCTCTTCTTCAGGCGTGGCTGGCAACACCACCAGAAACTCTTCGCCACCAATTCGCCCGACAAAGTCCTCGGTGCGCAGCGAGGCCTTGAGTCGGCTCATGATTTCAACCAACACCGCATCGCCCGCGCTATGGCCGTAGGTATCATTGACCTGCTTGAAGTGATCGGCATCGACCATCAACACCGACAATGGCCGGCGATAGCGCCGCGCCTCGGCCAGCGCGCGCTCGCTCAGATCGGTCAACGCACGCCTGCTGTAGGCTCCAGTCAGCGCATCAAGCGTTGACAAGCGCACCGCATCGTCCATCAGCCGCTCGTTGCACATCAGCAAAAAACCGACCGTGATGAGCACCGGCGCAACGGACATGTAAGCCAATGCCGCCGTATTGACAAGACTGTTGTCCAGCAAGCCTGCAGCTGGGGCCGGGCCAAGCACCAAAACCATCATCCGTACAAGAATGATGGTGATCGCGGCAATGATGCTCACCATTACCACCTGCTGACCCACCGGGCCACCGCGATGCAACGAGCCGACCAGGGGCCGCAACATCAGCGCCAGTATCCAGACCATCCCCACAGAAAAAACCACCATCCGCGCAAGGTAGTTCGGATACAAGGCCGTAAGTACGTACATTGCCGCCGCCATCAGCACAACCGGCAGCCACAGCAACCAAGCTTGTGGCTTTACGCCGGCAAAGCGACGCAAGCCAAGTGCGAAACCGACAAACGCGGCGGCCATCAAGGTGTTGGCCAGTACAATGGACAGCAAATCAGGCGCCACATCACGCAGGCCGAACAGGACTTGCGCCAGCAACAGCGTCACCAAACCGCGCACCCACAGCGTCATGCTTTCGCGCAACAAGCGCGCGTAGCGACCTTGGGCACAGACCAGTATCAATGCAAGGGCCGCCGCCATCAGCGAGCCCAGAAGCACGACAGTGCGAACATCCAGACTCATGCGCTCCCCTTGCGCGGCAAATGGCCCGACTACAGCAATGTAGCGGTATGGTAGCCCAAGACAACGGCGAGAGCGGCTACGGCCGGCCATCGCCGAACTTGCAAACCCCGACATCAGCCCCAGATGCTGATGATGGACATACCGCTCATCGACCAACACCGGGATACGGTAGCGCAACAAAAAAGCGATGCGCGCCGGCTGCGTGGCGCGGCCCTGAGCGCAGTCGCGTTTTTGGCTTTGCTGTGGTGGGTGCATCTGTTTCAACATCTGTTTGGTGATTTCCCTGCACTGGCATTGCATCCACGCGAGCTCGCTGGACTGGTTGGAATCCTCACTGCGCCGCTGCTGCATGGCTCCTTTGCGCACCTGGTATCAAACAGCCTGCCGTTGCTGCTGTTGATCACGCTGAGCCTGTCGGTGGTGCCACGCGCAGCAAAACGGGCCTTCGCAGTAATCTGGCTGTTCAGCGGCATCTTCGTCTGGGCCGTGGGTCGCGATTCGGGCCACATCGGCGCCAGCGGCATCGACCATGGCTTGATGTTTTTTCTGTTTGTCATCGGCATTGTGCGCCGTGATCGGCCGGCAGTAGCTGCGGCTCTGATCGCGTTTTTCCTGTACGGCGGCATGGTGCTGTCGATATTGCCAAACGATCCGCAGATCAGTTGGGAATATCACCTGGGCGGCGCACTTGCCGGCACTGCGTCGGCATTGTTGTGGCGACGACTTGATCCGGCGCCCATGCGCAAACGCTATGACTGGGAGGACGAGGACGATAGCGATGCTGGCATGGCCTCCGATACCACGCTGGAACCCGTCCGCCCAAACGACGTGCCGGTTTTATGGCAGCGCCAGGAGACGCCCACCGGCCAGGTTTTACCCTTCCCAAAACGTCAGCCACCACGCAACGAGTAATCCCCGATGTTGGCGCATAGCCCCATGCAATGTTAGCGTTCAGGCTTCCCTGCGCTGCAAATGGTGTCGCCATGCGTCTGATTTTGATCTCCACCGCCTGCCTGCTGCTTGCTGCCTGCTCCAGCTCCAAGCCAGAGCAAGTCGATGCCAATGCCATATCGGCACAGCGCATTGCTGCGCACATGGCATTTTTGGCCGATGATCTGCTTGAGGGCCGCGAGGCGGCAACGCGTGGCCACGAAATTGCCGCGCGTTATATGGCCAGCCAGTTCCAGGCGCTGGGCCTTGAACCGGCTGGTGAAGACGGCAGTTTTTTTCAGCCGGTGCCTTTGTTGCAAGGCGAGCGCCTGGCCGAAGGCGCGCGTTTCGAGCTGATCCGCAATGGGCGAATCGAGTCGCTGGCGTTCGAATCCGAGTTTCTTCCCGGCGTGAACTACGACCAACCCGATTTCGCGCTAACCGCACCGCTGGTCTTTGTCGGCCAGGGCGTGGTTGCCCCCGAGTTTGATCATGACGATTTTGCCGGCATCGATGTCAAGGGCAAGATCGCGGTACTGCTCAATGGTGCGCCCGCCAGTTTTGCCAACGATCCGCGTGCTTTCTACTCATCAGGGCGCGAGAAGATGGCGGCGCTGGTCGAGCGTGGCGCCGTCGGGGCGATCTTTGTTTCCGACCCGACCCGTGAGAAAAAATCACCTTGGGCGCGCGGCGCGGCCAACTGGGCGCGGCCCGGCATGCGTTTGCGCGCACCGGACGGCGCAGCACTGGACACTTTTCCACAACTGATTGCAACCGCATCGATCAGCGCTGATGCCGCAAGCAAGCTGTTTACCGGGGCCGACATGCAGGCCGATGCGGTGTTTGCCGCGCTGGATGCCGGTACCCTGCGCAGCTTCGATTTACCTGGCACGGTACTGCTTGCCGGGCGCGCCCGCATCAGCAGCAAGGTGAGCCGAAACGTGGTTGCCCGCCTGCCCGGCAGCGACAAAAAGCTGGCCGCGCAGCATGTGGTTTTCAGCGCGCATCTTGATCATGTCGGCATCGGTGCGCCGATCAATGGCGACACCATCTACAACGGCGCACTGGATAATGCCATGGGTAGCGCGGTGATGCTGGACGCGGCGACGCGACTGGCCACGGCAGATAATCGGCCGAAGCGCTCGATTATTTTCGTCGCCGTCACCGCCGAGGAAAAAGGCCTGCTTGGCTCGGAATACTTTGCCAGCCACCCCAGCGTCGCCGGCCCACTGGTGGCCAACATCAACATGGATATGCCGGTACTGCTCACGGACCTTGGCGACGTGACTCCAATCGGGATTGAGCACAGCACCCTGAAGGATGCTGTGGAGTCGGCTGCAAGCAAGCTCGGCATCACGCTGTCGCCGGACCCGATGCCCGAGCAGGTGGTGTTTATCCGCAGCGATCAGTTTTCATTCATCCGTCGCGGAGTACCAGCAATCTATCTCAAGGGTGGCACGGCGCCGACGCACGCCGATGTTGACGGCAAGGCGCTACTCGACGGTTTTTTGGCTAGCCACTACCACCAGCCATCGGATGATCTGTCGCTGCCGATCAATTACGCTTCTGCGGCGCGCCTGGCGGCGCTCAATGCGGCCATCGGCCGCCATGTCGCAGACGCGGACAAACCCCCGCGCTGGAACAAAAACGACTTTTTCGGTGAGCGTTTCGCCGAGCACTGAGCCTGCAACACCACGGGTTAAGGCGCTGCGTTCGCAAGATGCTGTGGCTCGTGCGAAAATTGGGGAACCCACAGCGCCTTGCGTGGTCAATTCCAGTTCGACTACCGTTGTGTCGAGGTTTTTCAGTTTTGCTTTCCCCTGAACCTATCACCCCCCAAGGTATCGCCATGAAATTGCGTATCGCTGCGCTTGTACTTGCTCTTTCCAGCCTGCCGGCACTGGCGGCAGATCGCGCGCAGGAAGAAAAACTGGTGCGTGCCGCGCTGACATCGCTGGTTCCCGGTGAAATGAAGATCGAGTCGATCCGGCCGGCACCGATGCCCGGTTTTTATGAAGCCGTGCTCAGCGGCCTGACGGTGGTCTACGTTTCGGCTGACGGCAAATACTTGCTGCAAGGCACCCTGCTCGACATGGCCAAGCGTGAAAACCTTACCGAAGATGCACGCGCCGCTCAGCGGCGTGGCATGCTCAATGCGGTGAAAGACAGCCAGAGCATCGTGTTTTCACCCAAAGACCCGAAGTACACCGTTACCGTGTTTACCGACATCGATTGCGGCTATTGCCGCCGCTTGCACCAGCAAATGGGCGAGTACAACCGTTTGGGCATCGCAGTGAAGTATTTGTTTTTCCCGCGTGCCGGGCTCGGTTCGGAGTCGTTTGCCAAAGCAGTATCGGTATGGTGCTCGCCGGATCGCCAGCAAGCCTTGACTGACGCCAAGGGCGGCACTGCCGTCACCAGCAGCGACTGCGAAAACCCGGTGGCAAGTGATTATCAACTTGGCCGCGACGTCGGTGTGGAAGGTACCCCGGCTGTATACAGCCCGGATGGCGTGCAATTGGGTGGCTATTTGGCGCCACAGCAGATGTTGCAGCGCCTGAACGACCTCGCAGCCGCAAAATAAGGGGTTGTGGACACGGTTTCGCTGATGATCCGGTATCATGCGGGGTTCCTCAGCACGGTCGTATCCGCCCCGTAAATGATTACCCTTGAGGGCAGTGCCGCCCTGTCGCCGTTTCGGCGCGAACGTTTGCAAGCGCGCCTGACCAGACTGAGCAATTCCATTTGCCTGGTCGATTCGCGGCTGTGCTTCTTCATCGAGCCTGAGCCGGGGAAGACACCAAACACGGCCATCCTGGCGCGCATTCTAGATGGCAATTCCACGCCACCCTTGCCGCCAGCGGAGGCTGTGAGCGTGTTTGTGTTGCCACGCATGGGCACGATATCACCGTGGGCCAGCAAGGCAACCGAGATTTTGCGAGGCGCTGGCTTGCCGGTGCAACGGGTGGAGCGCGGCGTACGCTTTGACCTGCTCGGCCTGCCACCGGCAGACGACCCGCACCGCGCCGCAGTACTGCGCGCACTACACGATCCGATGACACAATCGCTGGTGTTCGCCCGTGATGAGGCTGCGGCATTGTTCAGCAGCCCCCAACCCGGGGCACTGCTGCACGTTGCACTCGCCGACCTGGATCACGCCAATCACGCGATGGGCCTGGCGTTGAGTGCCGATGAAATCGCTTATCTGCGGCAGCGTTATGGCGCGCTCGGCCGCGATCCGACCGACGCCGAACTGATGATGTTCGCGCAGGCCAACTCCGAGCATTGCCGTCACAAGCTATTCAACGCCCAGTTCAGCATCGATGGCGAAACCAAGCCGCTGTCGCTGTTCCAGATGATCCGCCATAGCCACGCGCAGACCCCCGAGTTCACGCTGACTGCCTACAGCGACAACGCCGCCGTGATCGAAGGCCATGATGCCAGTCGTTTTCGACCCGCCCCGGCAGGTGAATATCGGCATGAACCTGCATGCGCGTCGGCGTTTGTCATCAAGGTGGAGACGCATAACCATCCAACCGCGATTTCACCCTTCCCCGGTGCTGCGACCGGTGCGGGTGGCGAGATTCGTGACGAGGGAGCCACCGGCCGCGGTGGCAAGCCCAAGGCCGGGTTATGCGGCTTCTCGGTGAGTCATTTGCGCATCCCCGAATTGCCGCAATCCTGGGAAAAGCCGCGCTCACTCAATCCGCGCATGGCCTCGGCGCTGGAAATCATGACCGACGGCCCTCTGGGTGCTGCGGCATTCAACAACGAGTTCGGTCGTCCGGTGTTATGCGGCTACTTTCGCAGTTTCGAAATATGCACCGATGTGCCAGGCCTGGTGCGTGGCTACGACAAACCGATCATGCTCGCTGGCGGCCTCGGTGCAATTGATCGCATCCAGGTAAGCAAACTGCCACTACGCCCTGGCGATGCCGTTATAGTGCTGGGCGGCCCGGCGATGTTGATCGGGCTGGGTGGCGGGGCGGCGTCGTCAGTTGCCGCAGGCGACAGCGATGAAGCGCTGGATTACGCCTCGGTGCAGCGCGACAACCCGGAAATGCAGCGCCGTTGCCAGGAAGTGATCGATGCCTGCGCCGCTCTGGGCACCGACAATCCGGTGCGCAGCATCCACGATGTTGGCGCGGGCGGGCTATCCAACGCGATCCCAGAGCTGCTGCACGATTCCGGCGTCGGCGGGATGATCGATCTGGCCCGGATTCCACGCGACGACCACTCACTATCGCCGATGCAACTGTGGAGCAACGAGTCGCAAGAGCGTTATGTGTTGGGCGTTGCGGCCGCACAACGCGATGCCTTTGTAGCGCTTTGCGAACGCGAGCGCTGCCCGGTTGCCATTGTCGGTATCGCCACGGCCGAACAGCAACTCGTGCTCGCCAATGCCGACCCAGGTTCTTGCTCTACCACGTCTCCCGAGTCCCCAGTGCCCAGTCCCGAGTACCGGGAATACGCCATCAATATCCCGATGGATCTGTTGTTCGGCAACGCCCCGCGCCTGCAACGCGATTGCGAGATGCCGCCGTTGTTGCGCTTCGCGCGCATGGATACAGAAACCGAGCTCGCCGGTGGTTTGATCGAAGCCGGTCTGCGGGTGCTGGCACATCCAAGCGTGGCCGCCAAGAATTTTCTGATAACCATCGCCGATCGCAGTGTTGGCGGCCTGTGCAGCCGTGACCAGATGATAGGGCCCTGGCAGACCCCCATTGCCGACTGCGCGATCACCTTGAGTGATTTCATCGGTCATACCGGTGAAGCCATGTCGCTGGGTGAACGAGCGCCACTGGCGTTGCTCGACGCTGCAGCCAGTGCGCGCATGGCATTGGGTGAAGCCATTACCAATCTGGCGGCCGCGCCGGTAAACGCGCTCAATGAGGTCAAACTGTCCGCCAACTGGATGGCCGCCGCGAATTACCCAGGCGAGGACGCCCTGTTGTTCGATGCCGTGCGCGCAGTCGCGATGGAGCTTTGCCCCGATCTGGAGCTAAGCATTCCGGTTGGCAAGGATTCGTTGTCGATGCAGGCGCAATGGCAGGGCACGGACGGCGCTACCCAGCGTTGCATATCGCCGCTGTCGTTGGTGGTCAGCGCGTTTGCGCGCATCAGCGATGTGCGCGCGCAACTGTCGCCGTTATTGCGCGAAGCCGCCGACGACGACGGTGAGACCGAGTTGTGGCTGATCGGCCTGGGTGCCGGCAAGCAACGCCTTGGTGGCTCCATCCTGGCGCAGTGCTATGACACGTTTGGCGGCACCTGCCCCGACCTTGACGATCCTGAGCGATTGGCCGCATTTTTCGACCTGATCCAGCAGGCGCGTTCGCGCAATCTGATCCTCGCCTACCACGACCGTTCGGACGGCGGCGCGTTTGCCGCGTTGTGTGAGATGGCGTTTGCGTCGCATTGCGGCCTGGAGTTGAATCTCGATGGCTGGGGCGATGATCCTTACCGCACCCTGTTCAATGAAGAACTGGGTGCCATCGTGCAGATCGCCAGCAATGATCGCGCCGAGTTCGCCGACCTGGTTGATCGCCACGGCCTGACCCATTGTGCGCAACGCATCGGGCGGCCGCTGAGCGCGCCCAGGATCAGCGTCATGGACGGCCGCAAATCGCTGGCCGAGTGGACCTGGCAAGACTTGTTTTCGGCCTGGTGGGGCGTTACTCATGCCATGGCCAAGCGTCGCGATGAACCCGGCTGCGCTGATGAAGAGCGCGAATCACGACTCGATTTTCGTGGCCCGGGGCTGGTGCCGACACTGAGCTTTGATCCTGACGCCGACATCACCGCCCCTTACATTGGCAAGCATGCACGCCCGCGTATCGCGATCCTGCGCGAGCAGGGCGTCAACGGCCAAACCGAAATGGCTGCGGCATTTGATCGTGCCGGATTCACCGCCGTCGATGTGCATATGAGCGACCTGCTCGCTGGCCGACAGCAACTGTCGGGCTTCAATGGCTTGGCCGCATGCGGTGGTTTCAGCTATGGCGATGTTCTGGGCGCCGGACGAGGCTGGGCAACCAGCATTCTCGAGCAGGCCGCGCTGCGTGATCAGTTTGCGAAGTTTTTTGCCAATCCCGATACGTTCGCGCTGGGTGTGTGCAATGGCTGCCAGATGCTGAGCCAACTCAAAAGCCTGATTCCGGGCGCCGAACACTGGCCTCGGTTTGTGCGTAACCGCTCGGAGCAGTACGAAGCGCGGCTGTCATTGGTGGAAGTGCTCCAATCGCCTTCATTGTTTTTTACTGGCATGGCTGGATCGCGGCTGCCGGTGGTGGTGGCGCATGGTGAAGGGCGCGCCGAGTTTGCTTGCGATGCGCATCTTGAAGCCGTACGCGGCGCGCTACGCTTTGTTGACGGTGACGCGCAGATCGCGACGCGCTACCCCGCCAACCCGAATGGCTCGCCCGACGGCATCACCGGCCTCACCAGCGACGATGGCAGGGTTACGATCATGATGCCGCACCCGGAGCGGGTGTTCCGCAGTGCGCAACTGAGCTGGCATCCGGCCAACTGGGGCGAAGCCTCGCCTTGGCTGCGCCTGTTCCGCAACGCACGGGTGTGGTCGGAATAATGCGGCTACGGTAGCGTGCCGACATACGCACTGATGGCATCGACATTGTCATCGCTCAGCGTCGTTGCCACTTGCAGCATGGTCGGGTCGCTGTGTTTGCTCGCCGCGTCGCGAAACGCGCGCAGGGTAAGCGCGACGTAGTCCGGCTTTTGTCCGGCCAGCCGCGGATATTCGTCTTTGCCATGGCCATCAGGCCCGTGGCAGACATGGCACAGCGTGTCGTAGATTATCTTGCCGTTGCTCGCCAACGTTGCGTCGACTGGCTCCACCGACACCGGCAGGCTGGAATAATAAATCGCAATATTGATCCGGTCCTGTGCGCTCAATTGGTCTGCCAATTCCTGCATGACGAAGTTTTTTCGTTCGCCTTCAGCGAAACGCTCAAACTGGTTGAACAGGTATTTCGCATTTTGCCCGGCCAGCTTGGGTACTTCGGGCTTGACGCTGTTGCCATCCTTGCCGTGGCAATAACTGCAGAACGCGACACGCTCGGCGCCGCCGCGAACTGCCGCCTTGTAGGCAACGTCATTGCTGCGGATCTGTTCCAGTTGAGTCGTGAGCTGTTGCGGAGTGAACGGGTTTTCGGCGCCGGCAAGGGTGACGACACCCAGCACCGCCATGGCGAGAACCAGGGCGCGCATACGGCGAGTTGCGAGAGTGGGCAATTGATATGACATGATCATCCTGACAGGTTGGCAATCTGCTCGCCATTGGCGAAGTTGGTCGGCAGCATAGCGGCGGATCGTTATCGGCAAGTTGACGATGATCAAGGTGCCATTGCCGACCACAGATCGATCAGCGCGTATTTGATCTGCGCTTCATCTGCCCGATAGCGGTTCATGCACGCACGCTTGACCCCACATCAATGATTCCATACGCGGCGGATTGCTTTGCTGGCGCCAGACATTGCGGAGCGTGCATGCTGATGACCAAAGTCGCGCTATATTGTTGCCGTATGCGACTTTTTTATGCCCCACCGTACTTTTCCTTCGGCTACTCTGATCTTCTTCCGTGCGCGTTGCCTGCGTTGCGCGGTCGCCGTCGCTTTTCGCCGATAGCCCCGAACTGTTAGAGTCTCGCATCGCATCCCACACCGTGCCGCTGCCATGAACCGTGTTGCCGAAGTCCTCGAATCCAGCGCCGATGAACGCATCGCGGCAGCGCTCGTCTCGCGCGGCCGGCTCAAGGACGCCGATCTGGGACGAGCGCGCAAGTTGCTGGCCGAATCCGACGATTCGCTGACCAACCTGCTCGGTCGTCTTGGCCTGGTCTCGGAGCGAGATCTAGCCGATGCCGTCAGTGAGGTGATGGGCTTGCCGCTGGTGGTAGTGCGCGACTGCCCCGACGCACCTCCTGCGTCAATCCAGATGTCCACGCGTTTCCTCAAGGAACACGCAATCTGTCCGGTCAACGAAGGCGATGGCTGGGTCGAAATCGTGGCTGCTGAGCCGCAAAATGCCTACAGCACTCAAGCCGTTGCGTTGGCGACCGGGCGTGAGGTACGCGTCAAGGTTGGACTGCGCTCTGAGATTTCCGACCTGATCGAGCGTTATTACGGTAGCGGCCGCTCGGCGATGGGCACGATTGTGGAAAGCGTCGGCGATGATCGCGCCGGCGCCGAGGAAGACGTCGAACACCTGCGCGATCTGGCGTCCGAAGCGCCGGTGATCCGGCTGGTCAATCTGATTATCCAGCGTGCGGTGGAATCACGTGCCTCAGACATCCATATCGAGCCGTTCGAGAACCGGCTCAAGGTACGTTATCGCGTTGATGGTGTGCTCGAAGAAGGCGAGAGCCCACCTGCGAATCTGACCGCCGCGATCATTTCGCGGATCAAAATCATGGCGCGGCTGAATATCGCCGAACGGCGCCTGCCGCAGGATGGACGGATCATGGTGCGGGTGCAGGGCAAGGAACTCGATCTACGTGTAAGCTCGGTGCCGACTGCCCACGGCGAGAGCGTGGTGATGCGCCTGCTTGACCGTGAAAGCGTGGTCTTCGACTTTGAGAGCCTTGGCTTCACCGATGCATTCATGGCGCAGTTTCTGGCGGTGCTGGAACAGCCACATGGCATCCTGCTGGTCACCGGCCCAACTGGCTCGGGCAAGACCACGACCTTGTATACCGCCATGTCGCGGCTCAATACCAGCAACGTAAAGATCATCACCGTTGAAGATCCGGTCGAGTACCAGATCGAGGGGATCAACCAGATTCAGGTAAAGCCACAGATCGGCCTGGATTTTTCCGGCGCGCTGCGCAGCATCGTACGGCAAGACCCGGACATCATCATGATAGGCGAAATGCGCGATCTGGAAACTGCGCGCATTGCCATTCAATCGGCATTGACCGGCCATCTGGTGTTGTCCACCCTGCACACCAACAACGCCGCCGGCGGCATTACCCGCTTGCTCGACATGGGTGTCGAGGACTATTTGCTGACATCCACGGTAAACGGCATATTGGCGCAACGTCTGGTCCGCAGGATCGAACCGACGCACGCCGAGCGTTACGAAGCCCTGCCCGAGGTGATCGAACAGTTCGGGTTGCGTCGTTTTCAACCGGAAGGCACCATTTATCTGCATCGGCCGATACCATCCGCACTGACACCTACCGGCTATCTGGGTCGCACCACCATCATGGAGTTTCTGGTCATGAATGACCGTCTGCGCCGGCTGGTGATGCAACATGCCGGCATGGGTGATCTTGAAGCCGCCGCCCGCGAATGTGGCATGCGCACGATGTACGAAGACGGCCTTATCAAGGCCATGGCTGGGGTTACAACCATCGAAGAAGTAATGCGCGTTACCGAAGATGCCTGATCGCTTCGCAGCCAACCTCGTGCCGTAATTCAATGCCCGCAGGATTCACGCAACTACCTCGATGTGCGGCCGCTACGATCCGAGCCGTGACGCTGGCGTATCTATGCATTAATTTTCCTGATTAGTGTCGAACCTCAGCTGACTTTGCCCCTCTCCCTACGGGAGAGGGGTTGGGGTGAGGGTTCAACGTAAGCGTGACGATAATTTCCTTGCGCCGCACCCTCATCCGGCCCTTCGGGCCACCTTCTCCCGGTGGG
>PGZE01000105.1 GCA_002840015.1 Gammaproteobacteria bacterium HGW-Gammaproteobacteria-2
AGCACGTAAGCGGCGGGCAGGGCAACGCGTTCGGGGTGAAATGCGGCCAGCGTTTTCGGTGCGACCTCAGCAAAAATCAGCACGGTTACCGTTAGTACGGAAGTGCCGATCAACAGGCCGGCCTCGCCGGCAATGCGCACGAAAGCCAGGGTTGCCAGTGCCGAAGCGAGGATGTTGACGAAATTGTTGCCGAGCAGGATCAACCCGATCAACCGCTCGGGTTGTTCCAGCAGCTTGCGCGCCAGCCGCGCGCCGCGACTGCCCTCACGAGCGAGGTGCAGCAGGCGATAGCGGTTGATCGACATCAGCGCTGTTTCCGAGCCGGAAAAAAACGCCGAAAGCACCAACAGCCCAGCAAGCATGCTGAACAGGGTTGTCAGGGGTATGTCATTCACCGCAATTTCATCCGCGCATCAAAACCATTTCAAGCACCAGTTTGCTGCCAAAGAATGCCAGCAGCAACAGCAGCATTGCGCTCAAGGTGAAGCGCACGGCGCGGCGGCCGCGCCAGCCACGCAGATGCCGGCCCAGCAACAAAACTCCGAACAGCGCCCACGACAGGATACTGAGCACGGTCTTGTGTACCAGATGCTGGGCGAACAGGTTTTCGACAAACAGCGCACCGGTAATCAGGGTCAGGGTCAGCAGTACAAACCCGACGCTGATGGTGCGAAACAACAATGTTTCGAGTTGCGTCAATGGCGGCAGTGCGCGCAGCAGGCGAGTGAATTGGCGAGCACGCAAGGCGCGCTCTTGCAACCACAGCATGATCGCGAGCAGGGCGGCCAGCGCCAGCGTGGCGTAGGCGAGCAGGGCCAGCCAGGCATGCAAGCCGATGCGCCAGTCGAGTACATCGGTACTGGCACTGCGATCACCGATGCTGGCCAGCGCCAGCGCGGTGAGTGCCGCCAACGGGAACACCACCACACCCAGTGTATCCAGCCGCTGCCGCCGGCCAAGGGTGCTGGTCAGGCCGGCCATACCCAACGCCACCAGTGACAGTGCAGCAAAAAAATGCAGGTCGGCACCGCCTGCGAGCCACCACAAACGCACATGCAGCGCGCCATGCAGCAGCGCGCCGAGCAGGCCGATACGCAGTGCACTGCTGTTGTCGGCATCGGGGTTGAACACGTTGCGAGCCAGCGCTCGGGTCGCAATCAGGTAAGCAAGTGCAGCGGCAAGGGCGGTCAGCATGGTTCAAGTTTGGCACAGCCG
>PGZE01000106.1 GCA_002840015.1 Gammaproteobacteria bacterium HGW-Gammaproteobacteria-2
TTACTCGATGATCTTTGCCACGACCCCGGCGCCCACGGTCTTGCCGCCTTCGCGGATGGCAAAGCGCAGGCCTTCTTCCATGGCGATCGGGGCAATCAGCTTGACGGTGATGCTGACGTTGTCGCCAGGCATGACCATCTCTTTGTCCTTGGGCAGTTCGATGGCGCCGGTCACGTCGGTGGTGCGGAAATAGAACTGCGGGCGGTAGTTGTTGAAGAACGGCGTGTGGCGCCCGCCCTCGTCCTTGGACAAGACATAGATCTCACCGGTGAAGTGGGTGTGCGGCTTGATCGAGCCGGGTTTGCACAGCACCTGGCCGCGTTCGACGTCTTCGCGCTTGGTGCCGCGCAGCAAGATGCCCACGTTGTCGCCGGCCTGGCCCTGGTCGAGCAGCTTTCTGAACATCTCGACGCCGGTGCAGGTGGTCTTGACGGTGGGCTTGATGCCGACGATCTCGATTTCCTCGCCGACCTTGATGATGCCGCGCTCGATGCGCCCGGTCACGACGGTGCCGCGCCCGGAGATGGAGAAGACGTCTTCCACGGGCATGAGGAAGGCGCCGTCCACGGCCCGCTCGGGCAGCGGGATGTAGGTGTCCAGGGCGTCGGCCAGCTTCATGATGGCCTGCTCGCCCAGCGGGCCCTTGTCGCCTTCGAGGGCGAGTTTGGCCGAGCCGTGGATGATGGGGGTGGCGTCGCCGGGGAATTCGTATTTGTCGAGCAGCTCGCGCACTTCCATCTCAACGAGTTCGAGCAGTTCGGCGTCGTCGACCATGTCGCATTTGTTCAAAAACACGATGATGTAGGGCACGCCCACCTGGCGGGCCAGCAGGATGTGCTCGCGGGTCTGGGGCATGGGGCCGTCAGCGGCCGAGCACACCAAAATGGCGCCGTCCATCTGGGCCGCGCCGGTGATCATGTTCTTCACATAGTCAGCGTGGCCGGGGCAGTCCACGTGGGCGTAGTGGCGGGCCGCCGTTTCGTATTCGACGTGGGCGGTGTTGATGGTGATGCCGCGGGCTTTTTCTTCCGGGGCCGCGTCGATCTGGTCGTAGGCCTTGGCTTCGCCGCCAAATTTGGCCGCCAGCACGGTGGCAATGGCCGCCGTCAGGGTGGTCTTGCCGTGGTCCACGTGTCCAATGGTGCCCACGTTGACGTGGGGCTTGGTACGCTCAAATTTTCCTTTTGCCATTTTTCA
>PGZE01000107.1 GCA_002840015.1 Gammaproteobacteria bacterium HGW-Gammaproteobacteria-2
CTGGTGCAGGCCATACAAACTGGCTTTGTCGCCCATCCACTGGGTTGGGATTGGCTTGCGGCGTCGCCGCAACTGTTCGGCCGCGCTGCCATTGCGGCTTCGGTAGTGCTGGCTTGCCTGTTTGCTGATCATTTCATGCAACTCAAACGCTATGCGCCCGGTTGGCGGCGTGCGGTACTCACGCTGGCCGTTGCGGTAAGCATTGCTGCTGCACTGCGTTTTTTGCCCGGCGCCGCGCTGGATCGCTTCAGCCTGGTATTGATCAATCCTTTGCTGATGCTCGGTGGGCCGTTGCTGCTGCTGGTTGCGTTTGTTTCAGCGTTGCGCGGTTCGCGTTATGCCTGGTTTTTTCTCATTGGCTGGCTGCCATTGCTGATCCTCACAGTGCTGTCCAGTGCCCAGAGTGGCGGTGCATTGGCCACTTGGCACTGGTTGGAAAATGCCGGCCTGGCGGCCGGAGCGTTTGAAGCACTGGTGTTGTCGCTGGGTTTGGCTGATCGCACCTTGCAAGTACGGCGCGAGCGCGATCAGGTGCGTGAGCTGGCCGACATTGATGGCCTTACCGGGGTTAGCAATCACCGCCACATCCACGAGCAATTGGCCGTTCTCGTCAACAGTGCCCGCCACCACAAGCGGCCTTTGGCGCTGATGTTCATCGACATGGATCATTTCAAACGGCTCAATGACCGCTATGGCCACCCGGTTGGCGATCGGGTGTTGCGCGTCAGCGCAGCCAGCATGCTTGCCCAATTGCGTGGCCGCGACCTGATTGGGCGCTATGGTGGCGAAGAGTTTCTGGTTGCGATGCCGGATATGGAACAAGCGGCAGCACTGCGGGTTGCTGAGCGACTACGCGCCACCATTGCAACGTTGGACATGTCGGAGTTTGGCATGCGCGAAAATCTCACCATCAGCATTGGTTTGGCGCTGTATCTTGGTGACGAGACAATTGGTCAACTGATTGCGCGTGCCGATGCGGCCATGTACCAGGCCAAGGCGCAAGGCCGCAATCGTGTGGTGCTGGTGTGAGCCAAGCCTTCACGCACCAAGCGGCATCCTGATTAGTGTCGAACCTCAGCTGACTTTGCCCCTCTCCCCACGGGAGAGGGGTTGGGGTGAGGGTTCAACGTAAGCGTGACGATAATTTCCTTGCGCCGCACCCTCATCCGGCCCTTCGGGCCACCTTCTCCCGGTGGG
>PGZE01000069.1 GCA_002840015.1 Gammaproteobacteria bacterium HGW-Gammaproteobacteria-2
AAGTCCAGCGCCTGACGCTGCTGGTTGAAGAGATTGAGCAGGTCTTTCATGGGAGTCTCCTAAGTCGAAAACCGGCATCCGTGTCGGTTTCCATGCGCGAGGGGTGCCATTGGCGCCCCCCACCCGGGGTATTCAGGCCAAGGCAATCAGTGGTTTTCTTCCAGCTCGATATTGATTGCCAGCGAACGGATTTCCTTGACCAGCACGTTGAACGACTCGGGCATGCCCGCCGCCATTTCGTGCTCGCCATCCACGATGTTCTTGTACATCTGGTTGCGGCCTTGCACGTCATCCGACTTCACGGTCAGCATTTCCTGCAGGGTGTACGCCGCGCCGTAGGCTTCCAGCGCCCAGACTTCCATTTCACCGAAGCGCTGGCCACCAAACTGCGCCTTGCCGCCCAGCGGCTGCTGGGTCACCAGCGAGTACGGGCCGGTGGAACGCGCGTGCATCTTGTCATCGACCAGATGGTTGAGCTTGAGCATGTGCATGTAGCCTACCGTCACTTCACGATCGAACGCCTCGCCGGTACGGCCGTCGTACAACGTGGTCTGACCGCTTTCGGGCAAGTCTGCGAGCTTGAGCATCGACTTGATTTCGCCCTCGTTGGCGCCATCGAACACCGGCGTTGCCATTGGCACACCATCGGTGAGGTTGCCGGCCAGACGCAGCAACTCGGCGTCGTTGAACTGCGACAGATCGACGCGATCACCAGAGATTTTGCTGTCGTGGTTGTAGATCTCGCCCAGGAACTTGCGCAGATCGGCGATCTTTGCCTGCTCATCGAGCATGCGCTGGATCTTCTGGCCAAGGCCCTTTGCCGCCCAGCCCAGATGGGTTTCCAGTACCTGACCGATATTCATTCGGCTCGGCACGCCAAGCGGATTGAGCACGATGTCGATGGCGGTGCCATCGGCCATGAAGGGCATGTCCTGCACCGGCTTGATCATCGAGATCACGCCCTTGTTGCCGTGCCGGCCCGCCATCTTGTCACCGGGTTGGATGCGACGCTTCACCGCCAGGTAAACCTTGACCATCTTCAGCACACCTGGGGCAAGGTCGTCACCGGCGGTGATCTTGGCGCGCTTGGCCATGAACCGCTTGTCGAACTCGGCCTTGTGCTCCTCGACCTGCTTTTGCGCACGCTCGACGAACTCGACCGCCGCCTCATCCTTCATCCGGATCGCAAACCACTCGTCTTTCTTCAGGCCATTGAGGTACTCATCGGTGATCACCGCGCCCTTCTTCAGGCCGGCAGGGCCACCATTGGCTACCTTACCCAGCAACGCGGTACGCAAGCGCGCGTAGATCGCGCCTTCGAGGATGCGGAACTGATCATCGAAATCCTTCTTTACGCGACGGATTTCCATTTCCTCGATCTGGCGCGCACGCTTGTCCTTCTCGATGCCGTCACGAGTGAACACCTGGACATCGATCACGGTACCGTCCATGCCCGGCGGCACGCGCTGCGAGCTGTCCTTCACATCGGACGCCTTCTCGCCGAAGATCGCGCGCAGCAGTTTCTCTTCCGGCGTGAGCTGGCTCTCGCCCTTGGGCGTTACCTTGCCGACCAGAATGTCACCGGCACGCACTTCGGCGCCGATGTAGACCACGCCAGACTCGTCCAGACGCGACAATGCGTGTTCGGACACGTTCGGAATGTCAGCGGTGATTTCCTCCGGCCCGAGCTTGGTGTCGCGGGCAACGCAAGCCAGCTCTTCGATGTGGATCGTGGTGTAGCGGTCTTCCTGTACCACGCGCTCGGAGATCAGGATCGAGTCTTCGAAGTTGTAGCCATTCCACGGCATGAACGCGACCAGCATGTTCTGGCCCAGCGCCAGCTCGCCGATGTCGGTTGACGGACCATCGGCCAACACATCGCCTCGCTCCACACGATCGCCCACGTTCACCAGCGGCCGCTGGTTGATGCAGGTGTTCTGGTTGGAACGGGTGTATTTGACCAGGGTGTAGATATCGACGCCCGAGCGCAACGTCGGCACCGCCTGGCGCTGCATGTTCGCGCCCATCAGTGCGCGGTTGGCGTCATCGTGTTCCAGGAACGGCACCAGCGCGGCGGCTACCGACACCGACTGCATCGGTGACACGTCCATGTAGTCGATTTCCGACGGTGGCTTGAGCAGGGTTTCACCCTGGTAGCGGCAGGTCACGAAATCGGCGGTGAATCCACCCTTGGCATCGAGCTCGGCATTGGCCTGGGCAATGACAAAATCCTGCTCTTCGATCGCCGACAGGAAATCAACGGTCTCGGTGACCTTGTCCTTCACCACTTTGCGGTACGGCGTCTCCAGGAAGCCATACTTGTTGGTGCGGGCATACACCGCCAGCGAGTTGATCAGGCCGATGTTCGGGCCTTCCGGCGTTTCGATGGTACACACGCGGCCGTAATGGGTCGGATGCACGTCGCGTACTTCGAAACCGGCACGCTCGCGGGTCAGGCCGCCCGGCCCAAGCGCCGATACGCGGCGCTTGTGGGTGACTTCCGACAGCGGGTTGTTCTGATCCATGAACTGCGACAACTGCGAGGATCCGAAGAACTCCTTCATCGCCGCAGCAACCGGCTTGGCGTTGATCAGCTCCTGCGGGGTCAGGCCTTCGGACTCGGCCAGCGACAAGCGCTCCTTCACAGCGCGCTCAACGCGCACCAGACCGACACGGAACACGTTTTCGGCCATTTCACCGACCGAGCGCACACGACGATTGCCAAGATGATCGATATCGTCCACGGTGCCGCGGCCATTGCGGATTTCGCACAGCACCTTGAGCACATCGAGGATATCCGAGGTGTCGCCATGTTCGGCGACCAGACGCTTGGCTTCTTCATCGTTGCGCACGCTGAAGAACTTGTGGTCATACAACACGCCAGCACCAACGACTTCTTTGCGGCCAACGCGACGGTTGAACTTCATCCGGCCCACGCCCGACAGATCGTAACGATCGAAGGTGAAGAACAGGTTGTAGAACATGTTCTGCGCCGCATCCTTGGTCGGCGGCTCGCCCGGACGCATCATCCGGTAAATTTCCACCAAGGCTTCAAGCTGCGTTTTGGTGGTATCGATGCGCAACGTGTTGGACAGGTAGGCACCGCGATCCAGATCGTTCACCCACAGCGTGCCGACCGACTCGACACCGGCTTTGCGCATGGCTTCCAGATGCTCAACGGTGATCTCGTCATTGGCGGTTGCAATCAACTCACCGGTGCTGGTGTCCACCACATCCTGAGCGAGGATGCGACCAATCAGGTAGTCGTCCGGCACCGCCAGCGCGGTGATGTTGGCTTCTTCCAACTGGCGCACGTGGCGCGCAGTGATGCGCTTGCCGGCCTCAAGGATGACCTTGTCACCAACCACCAGATCGAAATCCAGCGTCTCGCCGCGCAAACGTTCGGCCACCAATTCCAGCTCGACACCTTCCTTGCTGCCGATGTGGAAGGTATTGATGTCGTGGAAGATGCTGAGCATCTCTTCATTGTTGTAGCCCAACGCGCGCAGCAGGATGCTGACCGGCAGCTTGCGGCGACGATCAATACGGGTGAACAGGCCGTCCTTGGGATCGAACTCGAAATCGAGCCAGGAGCCGCGATAGGGAATGATGCGCGCCGAGTACAGCAATTTGCCCGAGCTGTGGGTCTTGCCGCGATCGTGATCGAAGAACACGCCCGGTGAGCGATGCAACTGCGACACAATCACGCGCTCGGTGCCATTGACGATAAAGGTGCCGTTGCCAGTCATGAGCGGTACCTCGCCCATGTAGACTTCCTGCTCCTTGACGTACTTGATGGCCTTGGTCGAAGACTCGCGATCGTAAATGACCAGACGCACCGTCACCCGCAACGGCGCGCCGTAGCTCATGCCACGGCTGCGGCACTCGCGCTCGTCGAACGCCGGCTCGCCAAGCTTGTAGCTCACATATTCCAGCGCAGCATTGCCACTGTAGCTGCTGATCGGGAACACCGATTTGAGCGCCGCGTGCAGTCCCTTGTCTTCGCGCTTGGCCAACGCGCGATCCGACTGCAGGAACTCACGATAGGAGTCGACCTGAATCGCCAACAGGTAGGGCACCTCAAGGATGGTGCGGCGCTTGCCGAAATCCTTGCGGATACGCTTCTTTTCGGTGAGGGAGTAGGTCATGGTGTGCTACCGCCTTGGCTGATGGTGGCCAGCAAAGCTGGCCGGGGTTGAACAGGAAAATACGAAGCAAAACCTGAAACCGGGTGCGAACTCCACCGTAAGTCTCAGGTTTTGGCTCGCACTGAAAACAGACACAGGCCGGGGGCTTTCGCCCCCAGCCCGGCCGATCCGCTGTTGAACAAGCGCGGCAATGGTTCGCTTACTTCAGCTCGACAGAGGCGCCAGCGGCCTCGAGATCCTTCTTGAACTTGTCGGCATCGGCCTTGGACACGCCATCCTTCACATTCTGCGGCGCGCCTTCGACCAGATCCTTGGCCTCCTTCAGGCCCAGGCCGGTGATCGCACGAACAACCTTGATCACTTCAACCTTCTTCTCGCCTGCGGCCTTCAACACCACGGTGAACTCGGTCTGCTCTTCAACCGGGGCGGCGGCAGCGGCGGCCGGGCCGGCAGCGGCAACCGGGGCGGCGGCACTGACGCCAAACTTCTCTTCCATCGCCTTCACCAGCTCCATCACCTCGATAAGGGACTTGCTGGCGATCGCTTCGATGATCTGCTCATTGCTAAGGGACATTTCGATAACTCCTGAAAGTACAGCGTTTTGGTTTGATTACGACGTTTCCGAACAGTTGGCCTCAGGCCGCCTTGCTTTGCCCGGTCGCATTGATGACACGAGCAAGCTGCGAAGCAGGCTCGGCCAGAACACGGACCAATTGGGTTGCAGGCTGAACCATGACACTGAGCAGCAGGCTGAGCGCCTGATCGCGGGTCGGCAGCGATGCCAGGACTTCCACATGGGAACCCGGGTACATCGTGCCGCCGATGGCGACCAGCTTCGGCTTGAGCTTCTCGTTGGCCTTGGCGAATTCCTTGATCAGTCGCCCAGCTGCACCGGGGTCTTCGTGCGAAAAGGCATACAACAGCGGGCCAACCAGCGCAGCATCCACGCACTGGTATTCGGTACCCACAATTGCTCGTGACACCAGGGTGTTCTTCGCTACCTTCAGGTAGACCCCGGAGACACGCGCCTTTTTGCGCATGTCAGTCAATTGACTGACAGTAAGACCCGCGTATTCTGCGGCGACCAGGGATACGGCTTTACCCGCCACACCCGCCAGTTCGGCAACGACTTCCTTCTTCTGTGTGAGATTGAGAGCCATTGCATTCCTCCGATTGAAAACCAGCACCGGGACAACCGATGCTGGGCCATGATCGATGTTGATCCCTCAACACCGATGGCGACCAAAGTCGCCGGGTTGGTGGCCGTATTCCAAAAACTCTGGAAGGGCGGCACCATCTACGCAGGCCAAGTTGCCTGGGGCAACCCGATTACACAGTCCCGCTTACGTCAACGGCGAATCCTTGCCAGTCGCGCCTCCATGCCCGACGTTGACGTGCGCTGACCGCACCTGCGGTCTTTGACGGCCCTGCCCGGCACAAGCCGGACAAACGCCCTCAAAACTTGCGCGGCCGCAGGGAGACACCCCGCGCCGCTGTACTTGTTACCGAATCAGGGTCAGCGTTGACTGATCGACCGCGATACCCATGCCCATGGTGGAACTGAGCGATACCTTCTGCAGATACTGGCCCTTGGCAGCCGCCGGCTTGGCGCGCATGAGATCTGCCAGCAATGCGTGCAGGTTGTTCTTCAGCGCCTCCGGTGCAAAATCGAGTTTGCCGATGGTGCAATGGATAATGCCGGCCTTATCGGTGCGATAACGCACCTGACCTGCCTTGGCATTGCGCACCGCTTCCGCCGGATTGGCACTGACCGTGCCGACCTTGGGGTTGGGCATCAAACCACGCGGACCCAACACCTGGCCGAGCTTGCCAACCACGCGCATCGCGTCCGGGGTGGCAATGACCACACCATAGTTGATCTCGCCGGCGAGCATCTTTTCGGCCAGATCATCCATGCCGACGGCATCTGCGCCAGCGGCCAGCGCCTCATCGGCCTTGGCTCCGGCCGGACAGAACACCGCAACGCGCACGGTTTTGCCGGTGCCTTCGGGCAGCACGGTGGAACCACGAACCTGCTGATCGGACTTGCGCGCATCAACACCCAGACGCACGGCAACGTCGATGGACTCGACAAACTTGACCTTGCTGTTGTCCTTGAGGATGCGCAGCGCGTCATCAATCGGATAGGTCTTGCCCGGCTGAACCAGGCTCTGCATTGCCTTGAATCGCTTACTGATCTTTGCCATGTCTTAGCCCTCCACCACAAGACCCATGCTGCGGGCGGAACCCGCAATCGTACGAACCGCTGCATCCAGGCTGGCTGCGGTCAAATCCGGCTCTTTGGCCTTGGCAATGTCCTCAAGCTGCTTGCGCGTGACCTTGCCCACCTTTTCGGTGTTCGGTCGCTTGCTGCCCGAGGTAATGCCAACCGCCTTTTTCAGCAGGATCGAAGCAGGCGGGGTCTTGGTGATGAACGTGAAGGTACGATCCGAATAGGCGGTAATCACCACCGGGATCGGCAGACCGGGCTCAAGCTTCTGCGTTGCGGCATTGAATGCCTTGCAGAACTCCATGATATTCAAGCCACGCTGGCCCAGCGCCGGACCCACCGGCGGACTGGGGTTTGCCTGACCGGCCTTGACCTGCAATTTGATGTAACCGACGACTTTCTTTGCCATTGCTTTGCTCTCCGGGTGTTAGCGCCCTGGCGGCCTTGCGGCCCTCAGGCTCCCCATCGGTGGTTGTATCGGGACCGGGGACTCGGGACCGGGGACTCGAAGAAGCGGATTTCGCTCTTCCCAGCCCCCAGTCCCGAGTCCCGAGTCCCGGCCCTTACGCCTTCTCCACCTGACCGAATTCCAGCTCGACCGGTGTTGAACGCCCAAAAATCATCACCGCTACACGCAAGCGGCTTTTCTCGTAATTGACTTCTTCAACCGTGCCATTGAAGTCGTTGAACGGCCCCTCGGTGACGCGAACCAATTCACCTGGCTCAAACAACACTTTCGGACGCGGTTTCTCGACGCCATCGGCAACGCGCTGCAGAATCGATGCCGCCTCGCTATCCTTGATTGGCAGCGGGCGATCCGCTACGCCGCCAATAAAACCCAGCACCTTCGGCGTTTCCTTGATCAGGTGCCAACTCTCGTTGTCGATCCGTGGAATGTTGTCTTCTTCGCGGGTTTCGATCTGCACCAGCACATAACCCGGAAAAAACTTGCGCTCCGATTTGCGCTTCTGCCCGGCCCGCATCTCGACCACTTCTTCCATCGGCACAAGCACTTCGCCAAAACGATCTTCCATGCCGGCGCGCGCGATGCGCTCGACCAGTGCGCGCTTCACCTGATTTTCGAAACCGGAAAACGCGTGTACCACATACCAACGCTTGGCCATGACCTGATGCCCTCCTTAGCCCAACAACCCCTGCACCGCCGACGAAATAATCCAGTCGACCAGTGCCAGCAAAAGGCTTATGACCACAACAACCAAAAGAATGACCGCCGTTGTCCGCCAGGTTTCCTGGCGTGTCGGCCATACCACTTTGCGCAATTCAAAGCGTGACTCGACGAGGAACTCGCGAACCTGCCGCCCTTTGCCGGTGAACGCGGTAACCGCAATCGCCGACAGCAGACCCAACACCACAATCACACCGCGGATCGGGCCCGGCCAGTTCGTGAACCAGTAATTCACGGCAAAGGCGGCAAGGATCAACAACACGCCAAGCACATACTTGGCCATATCACCTATTCGCGTTGCCGTATCCTGATGTTCGAGCTTGACGTTCATCCATTTACCGATAGCAATCCGCGACTGAAACAAACGCGGAACAACAACATTGATACTGGCACGCCAGGAGGGACTCGAACCCCCAACCTGCGGTTTTGGAGACCGCTGCTCTGCCAATTGAGCTACTGGCGTGTACTTAAATCTTCAAACGGCGCATGGCGGGCCGTTGCCGAACCCGCCATGTCCACAGTCCGTCAGCGCCAAACCGGGCACCGTAACGGCCACCAGATCGCGCGCCAGACGTGCGCCGCTTACTTGATGACCTTGGCAACCACGCCGGCGCCGACGGTACGGCCACCTTCGCGGATCGCAAAACGCAGACCTTCATCCATCGCGATCGGCGCAATCAGCGCCACCACCATCTTGATATTGTCGCCCGGCATCACCATCTCCACGCCCTCGGGCAGCGTCACCGCGCCGGTCACGTCCGTGGTGCGGAAGTAGAACTGCGGACGGTAACCCTTGAAGAACGGGGTATGACGGCCGCCTTCA
>PGZE01000108.1 GCA_002840015.1 Gammaproteobacteria bacterium HGW-Gammaproteobacteria-2
ATGGCAAAGGAAAAGTTTGCACGTAACAAGCCGCATGTGAACATCGGCACGATCGGCCACGTTGACCACGGCAAGACGACGTTGACGGCGGCGATCACGAAGTATTTCGGTGAGTTCCGTGCGTATGACCAGATCGACGGTGCGCCCGAGGAGAAGGCGCGCGGGATCACGATCTCGACGGCGCATGTGGAATACGAGACCGAGGCGCGCCATTACGCGCATGTGGACTGCCCGGGCCACGCCGACTACGTGAAGAACATGATCACGGGTGCGGCGCAGATGGACGGCGCGATCCTGGTGGTGAACGCGGCCGACGGCCCGATGCCGCAGACGCGCGAGCATATCCTTCTGGGCCGTCAGGTGGGCATTCCCTACATGGTGGTCTATCTCAACAAGGTGGATCAGGTCGATGACGAGGAGCTGCTGGAGCTGGTGGAGATGGAGGTGCGCGAGCTTCTGACCTCCTACGAGTATCCCGGCGACGACATTCCGATCATCAAGGGCTCGGCGCTGGCGGCGATGGAAGGGCGTGACCCGGAGATCGGCGAGAATTCGATCCGCGCGCTGATGGCGGCTGTGGACGAGTATATCCCGACGCCTGCGCGCGCCGTGGACCAGCCGTTCCTGATGCCGATCGAGGACGTGTTCTCGATCTCGGGCCGTGGCACGGTGGTGACGGGCCGCGTCGAGCGGGGCGTGGTGAATGTGGGCGACGAGCTTGAGATCGTGGGCATCCGCGACACGCGCAAGACCACCTGCACCGGCGTCGAGATGTTCCGCAAGCTTCTGGATCGCGGTGAGGCGGGCGACAATATCGGCGCGCTGCTGCGCGGGATCGACCGTGAGGGCGTGGAGCGCGGGCAGGTGCTGTGCAAGCCCGGCTCGGTCAAGCCGCACACCAAGTTCGAGGCCGAGGCCTATATCCTGACCAAGGAAGAGGGTGGCCGTCACACGCCGTTCTTCGCCAACTACCGCCCGCAGTTCTACTTCCGCACGACGGATGTGACCGGCACGGTGGAACTGCCCGAAGGCACGGAAATGGTGATGCCCGGCGACAACCTGAAGTTCACCGTTGAACTGATCGCGCCGATCGCCATGGAAGACGGCCTGCGCTTCGCCATCCGCGAAGGCGGCCGCACCGTCGGCGCAGGCGTCGTGTCGAAGATCCTCGT
>PGZE01000109.1 GCA_002840015.1 Gammaproteobacteria bacterium HGW-Gammaproteobacteria-2
GCCGACAAATGTGCCTATGCCGCCGCGCCCTGAAAACGTTACCGAAGTTCCATCGCTGGAGTTGCTCACACTAAATCCGGCATCAATGGGAACGCCTCCTGGCGATATTCCAGAAATTCCTGCAAATACAGTATTCGCTGTCGAAAGTCCGGATTGTAACGGACCATCAACAAAACCCGCACCAAACTCTGCGTTACCTGCCAAACCACCTCCAAGGCCCACAAGAAAATCGGGGTCAGACTGATATTTCCGAGTCATCGGTCTTCCTCGGCCGCCCCGCCTTTCCCGGCCTTACCCGGCGTTGCAAGGCCACCTCAATCTCGTCCTTGAACCGCTCGCTTCCGCATAGACGGCACTGATTCAGCGCCGTGCGCAGATCGTCCAGTGCTTGCGGATCCAGCGCATCCCGAAACAAGTCGCGATACGCCGCCTGACGCGTGCTGGCATCGCGACCCAATGCCCAATACTCGCCATGATCGCTGATCAACGGATCGACTCGGCCATGTCCGTGCCAACTGTAGCTGCTCCAGCGGTACTTCCCCGGCTCCGACACCATCCCTGCCCGCACCGGATTGAGTTCGATATAGCGGTAGCACGTCAGGAGGTAGCGCTCGCTGTCGATCAAGCTGGCTTTGTAGCGCCCTTCCCACAACGTGCCGCTGCGACCATAAGCGGCATTGATGTACTGCACGTAACGCCGGCCCAGCGACTGCATCACCTTGCCAATCGCGCCGGCCACTTGCGGCGTCAGCAGCAGATGCACATGATTGGTCATCAACACATAGGCGTGAATCGAACACCCGTGCCGCTCGGCGGCCTCGCCCAGCCAACCAAGATAGGCCCGATAGTCCTCATCGGCGAAGAACGTCGTCTGGCGGTTGTTGCCGCGCTGAATCACATGCTGCGGCACACCGACCAGCTCATAACGTGGTGGACGAGGCACGCCAGTCCTCCTTGGGCGCTGATTCACGCCAAGGATAGCATCCGTTACAGGAAATCCCAGTCTGACCCCTATTTTCCTAAGGATAGCATCCGTTACAGGAAATCCCAGTCTGAATACTCATGTCGCCGCCTCCCGGTGATGGCGGTAACCTCGTGATTCCACAAACACGCGGGAGCCACTCCCAGGAGGCGACCATGAAACTCTACGC